>NZ_LROM01000086.1 GCF_001758785.1 Duganella phyllosphaerae | reverse complement strand
AATGGCGCCCTGCTCGTGGGCTTCTCCCTGGTGCCTGCTGCACGCGCGGAATTCAACGGCATGGGCGTGCCGCCGATTGCCAACCCCAAACTGCCCGGCAGCCTCAGTCGCATCCCGATGCTCGACGCCTGGATCCGCATCGCACCCGACGGCAAGTCCACGGTCTTCACCGGCAAGGCGGAACTGGGCACCGGCGTGCGCACCGCGCTGCTGCAAGTGGCGGCCGAACAGCTCGATATCGCGCCAGCCGCCATCGACTTCGTCACCGCCGATACCGGCCGCACGCCCAACGAGGGCTTCACCGCCGGCAGCCACACCATGGCCGACAGCGGCACCGCGCTGCTCAATGCTGCCGCCCAGGTGCGCGCGCTAGTCGTGCAAGGCGCAGCGGCGCAGTGGCAGCTCGACGCCACCAAGCTCACCACCCGCAATGGTGTGGTCACCGCGCCGGACGGCCGCCACATGCATTACGGCGACGCCGTGCGCGGCATCGACCTGCACCGCCAGGCCCAGGAAAAGTCACCACTGAAGGACCCGGCAAAATACACGGTGATCGGCGCGTCGCTGCCACGGGTGGACATTCCCGCCAAGCTCACCGGCGGCGCCGCCTACGTGCAGGACATGCGCCCGCCCGGCATGGTCCATGCGCGCGTGGTACGCCCGCCCGCCTACGGCGCCACGCTGCTGTCGGCCGATAAGGCCGGGGTGGCGCGCATGGCCGGCGTGGTCAAGGTGGTCGTCGACGGCAATTACCTGGCCGTGGTCGCGCGCGACGAATGGCAGGCCGTGCTGGCCATGCGCGCGCTGACCACCAGCGCCAGGTGGCAGGCCGGCCCGCCGCTGCCGGTGCAGGAAACCATCCACACTACGCTGCGCGCCCTGCCCTCGCAAGACATCACCATCGCCGACAACCGCGCCGCCACCGGTGCGGCCGTCACCACGCTGTCCCACCGCTATTCCAAGCAGTACGTGCTGCATGGCTCGATCGGGCCGTCTTGCGCGCTGGGCCACCTGGTGGACGGCAAGCTCACCGTCTGGACCCACACCCAGGGCGTGTATCCGCTGCGCGCCGCGCTGGCCGAGATGGTGTCGATGCCGTTCGACGCGGTGCGCTGCATCCACACCGAAGGCTCTGGGTGCTATGGCCAGAACGGCGCCGACGACGTGGCGGCCGATGCCGCCCTGATCGCGCGCGCCTTGCCCGGCATACCGGTGCGGGTGCAGCTGATGCGCGACCAGGAAAACCAGTGGGAACCGTACGCGCCGGCCATCAGCTCGCAGCTCTCCGCCTCGATCGATGCCAGCGGCAAGATCTGCGACTGGCAGTACGAATTGTGGAGCGGCTCGCACAACGAGCGTCCCGGCAATGCCGGCAAGCTGATCCCGGCCACGCTGCTGGCGCGCCCATTCGTGCCCAGCCCCTCGGTGCCGATGCCGATGCCCGAGGGCGGCGGCGACCGCAATGCGATTCCGCTGTACGTGCTGCCCAAGTCGCGCGTAGTCAACCACTTCCTGCCGGTGACGCCGCTGCGCACCTCGGCCATGCGCTCGCTGGGTGCGCACATCAACCTGTTTGCCATCGAGAGCATGATGGACGAACTGGCCGCTGCCGCCCGCATCGACCCGGTGCAGTTCCGCCTCAAGCACCTGGACAACGAACGCGCCCGCGCGGTGATCCAGAGCGCTGCGGCCAGGTTTGGCTGGGATAAGCGCAAAGCGAAGCCGGATCACGGCTTCGGCTTTGCCTTCGGCCAGTACAAGAACATCATGGGTTATGTGGCGATCGCGGTGGAAATCCGGCTCGACCGCAGCACCGGCGACGTGCGCATCGCCAGGGTGGTGGCAGCCGTCGATTGCGGCCAGATGGTCAACCCGGACGGCATCCGCAACCAGATCGAAGGCGGCATTTTGCAGTCTGCCAGCTGGACCTTGTACGAGCAGTTGCAGTTCGGCCCACAGGGCATCGCCAGCGTGGACTGGGCCAGCTATCCGATCATGCGCTACTCGGGCGTGCCCGACCAGGTGGACGTGGTGCTGCTCGACCGTCCCGGCACGCCGCTCCTCGGCGTGGCCGAAGCGGCGCAGGGGCCGATGGCCGGCGCCCTGGGCAACGCCCTGGCCCACGTGACGGGCAAACGCTGGCGCGACCTGCCGCTGGCCGGTCCGCACCTCAAGTCGTAAAAGGACAGCAGGGGTCAGCGCGCAGCCAGCGCGCTTTCGACAAAGGCGGCCAGGGCGCGCGCCTTGGCGCTGGCCCTGCGCCCCGATGGGTACACCGCCCACAGGTCCATCGCGGGCAGGCGCCAGTCCGGCAGCAGGCGCACGACCTGGCCGCTGGCCAGCTCCGGCGCAAACATCCACTCGGTGGCCACGGCCAATCCCATGTGCGCCAGCACGCCCGCACGCACGCCTTCGGCGGCCGACACCCGCAACCGCCCCGTCAACGCCACCGGCACGTGCTCGTCGCCGCGCACGAACATGCTGCCCGCGCCGGTCCCATTGCCAGTGCCCGGACGGTCGTAGAGCACCGCCTGGTGCCTGGACAGTTCCGATGGATGCGCGGGCGTACCGTAGCGCGCGATGTATTCCGGGGTGGCGAGGAGCGTCCGCGGACCGCGCGCAAGGCGGCGCGCCGTCATGGCCGAATCCTCCAGGTGGCCCAGGCGCAGCGCGATGTCGGCGCCGCCTTCGAGCAGGTCGACGTTGCGGTCGTCCAGCACCAGGTCGAGCGTGAGATCGGGATGGGCCTCGAGAAAGGCCGGCAAATGCGGCATGATGTGCAGCCGCGCAAAGGTCACCGGCGCATACGCGACCAGGCGCCCCGACAGGCTGGCGCCCTCGCCCCGGGCGCCCGCTTCGGCGTCATGCAAGGCATCGAGCGCGCGGCGCGCGCCCTGGTAATAGGCCATGCCGGCCTCGGTGGGCGTGAGACCCCTGCTCGAACGCAGCAGCAGCTGCACACCAAGTTCGGCTTCCAGTTGGGCCACCATCTTGGAAATGCTCGGCTGCCCCACCTCGAGCCGGCGTGCGGCGGCGGAAAACGTCCCCGATTCCACCACCTGCACCAGCGTGCGCATGGCTTGCCAGCGGTCCACCGCCTAGCCCAGCGACGGGTAGTCGGTGTAGCCGCGTTCCGCGCCGCCGTAGAACGAGTACGGATCGGGCTCGTTGTACGGACCACCGGCGGCAATCCGGGCCACCAGGTCCGGGTTGGCGACATAGGCGCGGCCGAACGCCACCATGTCGGCCTGGCCGCCGGCCAGCAGTTGTTGCGCCGCTTCCGGCGTCATGCCGGCGTTGGCGATCACCACGCCTTTGTAGCCCGAGCGGATGATGTCGAGAATCTTCGGCATGTCGGCCGTGCCGCCCCAGGCATTGGTGTCGGCACCGTGGATGTAGCCGATGCCATAACCGTCGAGCAGCTGCGCCACTGCGCCATAGGTCTCTGCCACGTTCGGATCGGTGGCGTTGTTATAGGCGGCGAACGGCGAGATGCGTACACCTACGCGGTGGGCCGGCAGCACTTCCAGCACCGCCTCGACGATCAGGCGCAGGAAGCGCAGGCGGTTTTCCACGCTGCCGCCAAATTCGTCGGTGCGGCGATTGACCACGGGCGAGAGGAACTGCTGCACCAGGTAGCCATTGGCGGCGTGGATCTCCACCCCGTCGAGGCCCGCCCGCACCGCGTTCACCGCGCCAGCGCGAAATTCAGCGACGGCCGCATACACTTCTTCGGTCGTCATGGCGCGCGACGGCGAGGCAGCGATACGGGTGTAAATGCCGTTGCGCAGCGCGCCGTACACCTGCAACAGGCCCAGGTCGTCGTTCACGCCCGATGGCGACAGCGGCGCGCGGCCCTGCAGCAGCGCGTAGGAACTGGCGCGGCCACTGTGCCACAGCTGCATGAAGATGCGACCGCCGGCGGCGTGCACCGCGTCGGTCACGCCGCGCCAGCCGGCCACCTGCGCCTCGGTATGAATGCCGGGCGCCAGTTCGAAGGCGGCCGAATTGGGCGAGACATTGGTGGCCTCTGTAATGATCAGGCCCGCCGTGGCGCGCTGGCCGTAGTACAGGGCGTTGAGCGCAACCGGGACGCCGTCGTCGCCGGAGCGGGCGCGCGTGAGCGGGGCCATCGCCACCCGGCTGGTGAGGGCGAGGTCGCCGATGTGGATGGTGTCGAGCAGCTGTTTCATGGCAGTGGTCCGTAGTGGTTGGAGATGAGCCACTGTAGACCGCCGCCCGCCTGCTGATAAGCCAGCCTGAGCCGGCAACACCTTTGCGCAATGCGCAACGATGCTCGCGTTTCTCTTACTTTTGGCGCAGTAACTCGTCCAGCACGCGCGGATCGACCGGCTTGGTCAGGTGATGATCGAACCCCGCTTCGGCCGCGCGCCGACGGTCGCTGTCCTGGCCATAGCCGGTGATGGCCACCAGCCGCAACGCCCGGTTGCTGCTTTGCCGGCGCAGGCGCTGCGCCAGTTCGTAGCCGTCCATGCCGGGCAGACCGATGTCGAGCAGGCAGATTTGCGGCGCGAACAGCGGCTCCTGCGCCAGCGCCTCGGGCGCGCCGAACACCACGCTCACCTCGTGCCCCTGCAATGCCAGCAGCTCGCCCAGCGCGCTGGCCGCGTCCTCGTTGTCGTCCACCACCAGCACGCGCAGGCCGGTGGGCGCGGGCGCCGGCGCCGCCGTGGCAGCTTCGCCAGCGGGCGCGGCATCGGACTGATTGTGCTGCTCCTGTGCTTCATGCTGTGCGAGCAGCGGCAGGCGCACCGTAAACGTGCTGCCCCGGCCCACGCCGTCGCTGTGCACATCGATGCTGCCGCCGTGCAGCGCCACCATGCTGCGGGCGATCGTCAAGCCCAGTCCCAGCCCGCCCTGCGAACGGCTCAGGGCCTGGCGCTCCTGCACGAAGCGCTCGAAGATCGAGTTGCGCATGGCCGGTGCGATGCCGATGCCGTTGTCGCGCACGGCGATGGCCACCACGTCCTGGCCGTCATCGCCGCGCTCGCGCCAGGCGCCGACCTTGAGCGTGCCGCCAGCCTCGGTGTACTTGGCGGCGTTGTTGAGCAGGTTGGCCACCACCTGCACGCAGCGGCCCGGATCGACCAGCGCCAGCAGGCCGGCCGTCGGCACATCGACATCGAGCGCGTGGTGCTTCTGTTCGATCAGCGGGCTGGCGGTCTCGATCGCGCGCGCCACCACTTCGGCAATCTGCACCGGTTCGCGCCGCAGTTCGATCTTGCCTTCTGCCACGCGGGACACGTCGAGCAGGTCGTCCACCAGCGCCACCAGGTGGCTGGTCTGGCGCTCGATCACCTGGCGCTCCCTGGCCGCCTGGTCACCGCCGCGCAGGCGCATCAACTGCAGCGCGGTGACGATGGGCGCGAGCGGGTTGCGCAGCTCGTGGCCCAGCATGGCGAGAAAATCGTCCTTGGCGCGGTTGGCCGCTTCAGCCGCACGGCGCGCATTGGCCAGTTCCGTCACCTCGAACGCCACCGTCATGACGCCTTCCGGCTTGCCGTCGTCGCCAAGCAGCGGCTGGTAGATGAAGTCGAAGCTGCGCTCGACCAGTTGCTGGTCCGGGCCGGTGCGCAGCAGCACCGGCACCGCCTGGCCGACGTAAGGCTCGCCGGTGCGGGCCACTTCGTCGAGCAGCTCGAAGATGCCCTGCCCTTCCAGCTCGGGAAAGACGTCGCGGATCGGCATGGCGTCGAGTTCACGCATTCCCACCAGACTGCGGTAATGGGCATTGGCCTGCTCGAACACGTGGCGCGGTCCGCGAAAGATCGCGATCGCCACCGGCGCCTGGCTGAAAACGCTGCGGATCCGGCGCGTGACCGCAGCATCCACTTCGCGCGCCCGCTGGCGCTCGCGCAGCACGTCCAGCCGCGCCACCAGTTCACGGCCCGAAAACGGCTTGACCAGGTAGTCGTCGGCGCCCGCCTGCAAGCCTTCGAGCCGTGCTTCCTCGCCGGCCCGCGCCGACAGCAGCATGAAGGGAATATCGCGCGTGGCAGGATCGGCGCGCAGCGCGGCCAGCAAACCGAAGCCGTCGAGCTCCGGCATCATCACGTCGGACAGGATGACGTCGGGCGCCCGGCGGGCGATGGCCGCCAGCGCTTCGACGCCATTGGCGCAGACCTCCACCTGCCAGTGGTCGGACAGCAGCCGGCACAGGTAGTCGCGCATGTCGGCATTGTCGTCGGCGATCAGCAGCCGGCCGCTGCGCACGCTGGCCACCGCATCCGGTGCCGGAACCTCGGCGCGCTGTATCCAGCCTTCCGCTTCGGCCACGTACGACTGAACAGCGGACAGGCGCGGCGCCTCGGGTTGCGCGTCGACCACGTGGGCCGGGTCGAGGTGGGCGCTGCCCAGCGCGAGTTCCACGCGGAACACCGTGCCCTCGCCCTCCGCGCTCTCCACGCCGATGCGCCCGCCGTGCAGCGCCACCAGGTCGTGCACCAGCGCCAGGCCAATGCCGGAACCCTCGTGGGTGCGCGAGCGCGCGCCTTCCACCCGGTGGAAGCGCTCGAACAGATTGGGCAGCTGCTCGGCCGCGATGCCGATACCGGTGTCGGATACGGTGAGATATGCGTGGTTGCCGACCGCTTCCAGGCTGATGGCGATATGGCCGGCAAAGGTAAACTTGAAGGCGTTTGACAGCAGGTTCAGGACGATCTTTTCCCACAGCACCGGATCCACGTACACTGGCGATGGCAGCGGCGGGCAATCGACCAGCAGGCGCATGCCGGCGCTTTCCACCGCCGAGCGGAAGCTGCTGGCCAGGTCGGCAGTGAGCGCGGCCAGGTCCACCGGCGCAAAGTGGGCCTGGGCACGGCCGGCCTGCACGCGCGAAAATTCCAGCAGCGTGTTGACCAGTTTTTGCAGGCGCAGGCCGTTGCGGTGCATCAGCTCCATGCGGGCGCGCTGCTGTGGCGGCAGCGGCTCTGCACTGTCGCCCAGCGCGTCCTCCATGGGCCCGAGCATCAGCGTGAGCGGCGTGCGGAATTCGTGGCTGACGTTGCTGAAGAACTGGGTCTTGGCGCGATCGAGTTCGGCCAGCATGTTGGCGCGCAGTCGCTCATCTTCTGCCGCGCGGGCATGCTGGATGGCGGTGGCAGCCTGGATGGCCACCAGTTCCATGAAGCGGCGATAGTCGGCGTCGAGCCGGCGCGCGGCGCTCACGCCCAGCACCAGTGCGCCCACGGCCTGCTGGCCGGCGCCCATCAACGGCAGCATCACCGCCCGGCGTAGCGGCTGGCCCGCCAGGCCGGTGGGCAGGCCGATGGCGCGCGGGTCGTCGGCAAACTCCACTTCCACCATGCGGCCATGGCGTACCGCCCTGGCCACCGCGAACAAGTCATCGGCAATCTCGGCATGGGTACTGCGCGCCAGCGCCAGCCGGTCGTCTTCAGCGGCCAGGAACAGCTGCGCAAACGGCAAGTCGTCGGGGTTGCCGCTGATGCTGGCCATGACGTTGTCGCACGCTTCATCGACGGTCTTGTCGTCGCGCGTGCGCGCACTGAGGTCCGACAGCGTGATCAGGCCGCGCGCATTCAGGTGCTTGGCAGTGACATCGAGGTTGGGACAAAACAGGCCCGCCACCCGCCCCGATTCGTCGCGCACCGGGCTGTAGGAGAACGAATAGAACACCTCTTCCAAGAAATCGCCGCGGTTCATGAACAGGCGCACGTCGTTGGCCAGCGTGGCTTCGCCGTGCTGGAAAACGCGGTCGGACAGCGGTCCGCAGATGTCCCAGATCTCGGCCCATACCTCGGCCGCCGGGCGTCCCAGCGCCCACGGATGCTTGGCCATGCTCAGCACATCGATGTAGGCGTCGTTGTATAAAAACGTCGCCTGTGGCCCCCAGCCTATCCACATCGGCTGGTGGGAGCTGAGCATGAGGCTGACCACGGTCTTCAGGCTTTGCGGCCACTGGGCGATGGGGCCGAGCGGGGTGTGCGACCAGTCATGGGCCAGGATTTGCGCGCTCAGTGCGCCCGGGGCGGTTAAAAAATCGGGCGCCGCTGGTACCGGTCCGTCCGTGAAATTCATGGATACATGCCTTTATTGAATGCCTCAACTACAATGATAGCAAGCCTATCATTTTTTTTAACCGCCGGTAGCAGCGTTGAGTTCGCCCATTTCGCCCCCATCTACGTCTCCATGAGCCAACCCGCCCTCCACGACTGGCAAGACTTCCACCCCGCCGTCGCCGCCTGGTTTACCGCTGCCTTCCCTGCCGCCACCGAGGCCCAGCGCCGCGCCTGGCCGCTGATCCAGGCCGGCCGCCCCACCCTGATCGCCGCGCCGACCGGCTCGGGCAAAACCCTCACCGCCTTCCTGGCCGCGATCGACGCACTGGTGCGCGAGAGCGGCGCCGGGACACTGCCCGACGCCACGCGGGTGTTATATGTGTCGCCCCTGAAGGCGCTGTCGAACGATATCCGCGTCAACCTGCTGGCGCCCCTGGACGGCATCGCCGAGCAACTGCAGACCATGGGTTTGCCGCCGCATGGCATCCGCAGCGCCGTGCGCACCGGCGACACCACCCAGGCCGAACGCAACGCCATGCGCCGCCGCGCGCCGCACATCCTGGTCTCCACGCCGGAATCGCTGTACGTGCTGCTCGGTTCCGACAGCGGCCGCGCCATGCTGGCCGGCGTACGCACCGTGATCGTCGACGAGATCCACGCGGTGGCAGGCAGCAAGCGTGGCAGCCATCTGTCACTGAGCCTGGAACGGCTCGACGCCCTGTGCGATGCGCCGCCGGTGCGCATCGGCCTGTCGGCCACCCAGAAGCCGCTGTCCACGGTGGCGCACTTCCTGGCCGGTACCGGCCGGGATTGCGCGGTGGTGGACGTGGGCCACGTGCGCGCGCGCGACCTCGGACTGGAACTGCCGCCGGTGCCGCTGGAAGCGGTGATGCCCAACGAAGTGTGGGAGCGCGTGTACGACAAGCTGGCGGAGCTGACCGTCCTGCACCGCACCACGCTGGTGTTCGTCAATACCCGGCGCATGGCCGAACGGATGGCGCGCCACCTGGCCGACCGCCTGGGGAGCGAGGACGTCGCCGCGCACCACGGCAGCCTGGCCAAGGAATACCGGCTGGACGCCGAGCAGCGCCTCAAACGCGGCGAGCTGCGGGTGCTGGTGGCCACCGCCTCGCTGGAACTGGGCATCGACATCGGCGACGTCGACCTGGTGTGCCAGATCGGTTCCCCGCGCGGCATCGCCGCCTTTTTGCAGCGCGTGGGCCGCTCCGGTCACCACGTGGGTGGCTTGCCCAAGGGCCGGCTGTTTCCCACCTCGCGCGACGACCTGGTGGAATGCGCGGCGCTGCTCGACTGCGTGCGCCGCGACGAACTCGATATCCTGCACGTGCCGGTGGCGCCGCTCGACGTGTTGGCCCAGCACATCGTGGCAGAAGTGGCCAGCCGCGAATGGCGCGAGGACGAGCTGTTTGCGCTGATGCGGCAAGCCTGGCCGTATGCGAACCTGGCGCGCGACCGTTTCGACGCGGTGCTGCGCATGCTCTCGGAAGGCTACACCACGCGCCAGGGAGTGCGCGGCGCCTACCTGCACCGCGACACCGTGAGCGGCACCGTGCGTGGCCGGCGCGGTGGCAAGCTCACCGCCGTCACCTCGGGCGGCACCATCCCCGACAATGCCGACTATTCGGTGCTGCTCGAGCCGCAGGGCATTGCGATCGGCACCGTGCACGAAGACTTCGCGGTCGAGAGCCTGGCCGGCGACGTGTTCCAGCTCGGGAACACGTCGTACCGCATCCAGCGCATCGATGCCGGCAAGGTGCGGGTGGAAGACGCCCATGGCGCCGCGCCCAACATCCCGTTCTGGATGGGCGAGGCGCCGGGCCGCAGCGACGAGCTGTCGTTCGGCGTGGCGCGCCTGCGCGGCGAAATCGACCGCCTGCTCACGCGCACCGATGGCGAGTCGGGCGAGTTGACTAACGAGCGCGCCATCGAGCGCGCCATCGACTGGCTGCATGAGCACCTGGGCCTGCACGACGACGCCGCACGCCAGATCGTCGAGTACCTGGCCCGCGCCCGCTCTGCCCTGGGCAGCCTGCCCACCCACGACACGCTGGTGATGGAACGCTTTTTCGATGAGTCGGGCGGCATGCAACTGGTGCTGCACTCGCCATACGGCAGCCGCATCAACCGCGCCTGGGGACTGGCGCTGCGCAAGCGCTTCTGCCGCAACTTCAATTTCGAGCTGCAGGCTGCCGCCACCGAAGACGCCATCGTGCTCTCGCTCTCGGAGAGCCACAGCTTTCCGCTCGATGAAGTATGGCGCTACCTGCGCGCCAATACGGCCGAGCAGGTGCTGGTGCAGGCGCTGCTCGACGCACCGCTGTTCAACGTGCGGTGGCGCTGGAACGCCACCACCGCGCTGGCACTGCCCCGTTACGCCGGCGGGCGCAAAGTGGCGCCGCAGCTGCAGCGGATGAAAAGCGACGACCTGCTGGCGGCCGTCTTCCCCGACCAGGCCGCGTGCCTGGAAAATATCGTGGGCGAACGCGAATTGCCGCGCCACCCGCTGGTGGACCAGACCCTCGACGACTGCCTGCACGAGGCGATGGACAGCGAGGGCTGGCTGGCGCTGTTGCGGCGCATGGAGGCGGGCGAAGTACGTCTGCTGGCGCGCGACCTGCCGGCGCCTTCCCCCTTGGCGATGGAAATCCTCAACGCCCGCCCGTACGCCTTCCTCGACGACGCGCCGCTGGAAGAGCGGCGTACGCAGGCAGTGATCAACCGGCGCTGGACCGATCCCGCGTCCACCGACGACCTGGGCGCGCTCGACGTCGGCGCCATCGAGGCGGTGGGCCAGGAAGCGTGGCCCGATGTGCGCAACAGCGACGAGATGCACGAAGCGCTGGTCGCGCTGGCCGCCATCACGCCGACAGAAGCGCAGGCCCACGCCGGCTGGGCCGACTGGCTGCACACACTGGCTGCGGGTGGACGCGCCACGCTGCTGGCCGCTGGCGACACGCAGCTGTGGGTGGCATTGGAGCGCCTGGCCTGCCTGCAAGCGGCTTACCCGGAAGCAGTCGCCACGCCGGCACTGGCGCCGCTGCCTGGCCATGTCGACGACGAACCCTGGACCCGCGACAGCGCGCTGGTGGAACTGCTGCGCGCGCGCCTGGGCGGCTTCGGCCCGCAGACCGTGGCTGCCATCGCCGACCCGCTGGAGTTGGCGGCATCGACGGTCACCATTGCCCTCACCCGGCTCGAAACCGAAGGCTACGTGATGCGCGGCCGTTTTACGCCGGGCGTGGAAGAAGAGCAATGGGTGGAGCGCCACCTGCTCGCCCGCATCCACCGCTACACCATCAAGCGGCTGCGGCGCGAGATCGAGCCGGTGGAGCGCCAGGACTTCATGCGCTTCCTGTTCGACTGGCAGCACCTCTCAGGCAGCACACGTCTGTCCGGCCAGGAGGCGCTGGCGCAGATCCTGGCGCAGCTCGAAGGCTACGAAGCGGCAGCCGGCGGCTGGGAAAGCGACCTGCTGGCCCTGCGCGTGGAAGATTATTCGAATACCTGGCTCGATGACCTATGCCGCGCCGGCAAAATCGTCTGGACCCGCGTGGGTGCGCCCAGTTCCGCTGCCGGCGGCCCGGTGCGCGGCACGCCGCTGGTGCTGCTACCCCGCCGCCAGCTGGCGCTGTGGCATGCGCTGCCGGCCGTGGCTGGCGAGATCACTGTCTCGGCGCGGGCGGCGCGGGTGCTGGCCGCGCTGCGCAGCGAAGGCGCGATGTTTTACGACGAACTGGCGCGTGACGCCCGCCTGCTGGGCGCCGAGCTGGAAACCGCGCTGGGCGAACTGGTGGCCACGGGGCTGGTCAATGCCGACAGCTACGCCGGCCTGCGCGCCATGCTGGCGCCGGCAGCAAAACGCAACACGCTCGACAAGCGCCGTCGGCGCGGCGCACCAGGGCGCCGCCGGCGCGGCTTGGTCGGGGCCGGGCCAGCGATGGAAGAAGCGGGCCGGTGGGCCCTGGTGCGCCGCGCCGACGGCGTTACGATCGTCGAGCGGCCCAGCGAAATCCTGGCCGCCGGCGAGGTTGCAGCAGCGCCCGCAGCCAACAAGCCGGCAGTCCCAAGCCGCAGGCCGCGCACCGATCCCGCCACGCTCGAACACATCGCCATGACCCTGCTGCGCCGCTACGGCGTGATGTTCTGGCGCCTGCTCGAGCGCGAGGCGTCGTGGATGCCGGCCTGGCGCGAGCTGCTGCCGGTCTATCACCGGCTAGAGGCGCGCGGCGAGATTCGCGGGGGACGTTTCGTCGCAGGCCTGTCGGGCGAACAGTTTGCGCTGCCAGAAGCGATACCGCTGCTGCGCGACATGCGCCGCCGCCCGCACGACGGCGCCCTGGTCTGCCTGTCCGGCATCGACCCGCTCAACCTGTGCGGCACCCTGCTCCCCGGCGACAAGGTGCCGGCGCTGGCCGGCAACCGCATCCTGTTCCGCGACGGCCTGCCGGTGGCCACGCAGGCGGGCAACAAGCTGCGCTACGTGGGCACGCCGGAACCGGTCGAGCGTGAGCTGCTGCGCGCGCATCTGCTCGCAAACAATTAAGCAAAAGTTAGCCACGCGGCAACCAACCTTGCGCGTATGTGGTAAAGCGCACATAAATGGGGCGTGGTCGGGCCTACCATGGGGCCATGACAAAATCACGCCCACTCAATATTTTTCTCGCGATCCTCGGCTTCCTGGTGCTGCTGCTGGTGGCGGTCGTCATTTTCATCCTGACGTTCGACTGGAACCGCGCCAGACCCTACATCAACAACAAGGTCACCGAGAGCATCGGCCGCGAGTTCGCCATCAAGGGCGATCTGAAGGTGCGCTTCAAGTGGATGGAACCCAATGAAACCGGCTGGCGCCACTACGTGCCCCGGCCGCACATCAACGCCGCCGACGTCCACATCGCCAACCCCGAGTGGACCAGGACCGGACCCGAGCTGGTGAGCGTGGGCAGCGTGGGGGCCGGCATCCACCTGCTGCCGCTGCTGCACAAGGAGGCGCGCATCACCGACCTGGCCGTGGAAAAGCTGGCGGTCGCCGCCGAGCGCCGCGCCGATGGCACCAACACCTGGACCTTCAAGGACAACGGTCCGTCGCAGTGGGAAGTCAATATCGACCGCGTGCAGCTCAACGAGGGCACGGTGCGCTATGTCGACGGCGGCATCAAGCTCGATCTGAACGCCAAGGCCGAAACCATCAGCGGCGAGGAAGCCAAGCCGTACGGGCTGCGCTTCGTCGTGGGCGGCACCTACCGCGACGCCAAGATCGTCGGCGGCGGCAAGATGGGCAACGTGCTGTCGCTCGAACGTGAACACATCAACTTCCCGGTGCAGGCCAACGCCACCGCCGGCAGGAACAAGCTGTCGCTCGAAGGCGTGCTGACCGATCCGCGCGCGCTGGCCGGCATCGACCTCAAGATGTCCCTGGCCGGCGCCACCATGGCCGACCTGTACCCGCTCACCGGCGTTCTGCTGCCGGAAACCCCGCCTTACGCCACCAAGGGCCGTTTGGTCGGCAAAAACACCGGCGCCGACTGGCGCTGGGCTTACCGCGACTTTACCGGCACCGTGGGCGGCAGCGACCTGCAAGGCACACTCGAGTACATTCCGCGCAAACCGCGCCCGTTCCTGACCGGCGCGGTGGAATCGCGCCAGCTGCGCCTGGAAGACCTGGGTCCGACCATCGGCGCCGACAGCGCGGCCGACAAGGCTGCGCGCGGACGCAAGAACATCCAGCCGGCCGACAAGGCGCTGCCGGTCGAGCAGTTCAACACCAAGAACTGGGACGCGCTCGACGCCGACGTCAAGTTCACCGGCAAGAAGGTACTGCGCACGCACGACATTCCGATCAACGACGTGACCACCCACATCAAGATGCAGGACAAGGTGCTCACGCTGATCCCGCTCAACTTCAGCATGGCCGGCGGCCAGATTACGTCGCATATCCGCCTCGACGGCCGCGAGCCGCAAATCGACGCGCAGATGCGCCTGGCCGCGCGCCACCTGAAGATCAAGCAGCTGTTCCCCAAGCTCGAATCGATGCAGGCCAGCGTGGGTGAAGTCAATGCCGACGCCGCGCTGCTCGGCAAGGGCAACTCGGTATCGACCATGCTGGCCACGTCCAACGGCGAGCTGGGCGCCACCGTCAGCGAAGGCACGGTCAGCAAATTCATCCTCGAAGCGGCAGGCCTGAACGTGGCCAACCTGGTGTTCGTCAAACTGTTCGGCGACAAGCAGGTGCAGCTCAACTGCGGCGCCGGCGACTTCGTGGTCGAACGCGGCGACGCCCAGATTCGCCGCTTCGTGGTCGATACCGACGAAGCGGTGATCAACGTCAGGGGTTCCGTCAACCTCGCCACCGAGCAGCTCGATCTCGACATCAAACCCGAAACCAAGGGCGCGCGCATCATCACCCTGCGCACGCCGCTGTACGCCAAGGGCACTTTTACCAACCCTAAAGTGGGACCGCACGCCGGACCGCTGGCCTTGAAGGGCGGCGCGGCGGTGGCGCTGGCGTCGCTGGTCAATCCGCTGGCAGCGCTGCTGCCTTTGATTAACGTCAGCAAGGTGGAGCCGGTCAATTGCGCGGCAGCGCTGGCAGATGCCACGCGCACCCGCAACCTGGCGCAATCACCGTCCACCGTGCGCAATGTACAGGCCAAGAAACCGGTGCCCGATGCGCAAAACGTCACGCCGACGCCGAGCAAAAAGTAAGCACCTATTCCCTGAGGCAACGCGTGTAATCATCGTCTTACACAGCCTCAGGGGACGCACCGATAGGTAATAAATCTCCCGCCCGGGATAATGTAACAAATAAACCAGTTTCCGGGCCTCTCATGCAAACCTCCTTCGCGCCAGTCGTGACGCCAGCGCCTACGGCGTCTTCCACGCCATCGGCGAAAGAACTTTATTTCCTTCTCGAGCACGGCGCGCTGGCAGAGCATCGCGACACCGCGCGCGGTTATCTCGAGCGCCAGCTGCAAGCTGCGCGCGCATTGCAGGACGATGTGCCGGCCGATATCAGCCAGATGAACGAGTGGATGCGCACCCGCAGCGTGGCCGTGGGCCAGCAATACCGCGACTATCTCGACGCCCGCAAAAACGGTGCGCCGCGCCGCTACTTCGCCAGCAAATCGCAGGCCATGTACTTCATCAAGGCGGTCGCGCCGACCAAGCTGGTGGACGGCGCCTGGCTGTTCGCGCTGCTCGAACGGTGGGAAGACCCCGACTTCCGTCCGCTGATCCAGACGTACCTGGAAGAACTGGGCGACGGCATCGCCGAAAAGAACCACGTGGTGCTGTACAAGAAACTGCTGGCCGGCCTGGAATGCGACCAGTGGCGCGGCCTCGATGACGACAAGTTCGTGCAGGGCGCGATCCAGTTGGCGCTGGCTGCCGATGCGCAGCACTACCTGCCCGAAATCGTCGGCTACAACCTCGGTTACGAGCAGCTGCCGCTGCACCTGCTCATTACTTCGTACGAGCTCAATGAACTCGGTATCGATCCGTACTACTTCACCCTGCACATCACGGTGGACAACGCCGGCACCGGCCACGCCCACAAGGCGCTGCAAGGCGTGCAGCAGCTCATCGCCAACGCCGCCGATCCGGCCGACTTCCAGCGCCGCATGCTCGATGGTTATCGCCTCAACGACCTGGGCGCCTGCACCACGTCCGTCATCGCCGAATTCGACCTGGAAGCGGAACTGGTGCAGATCATGCAGGAGAAAAGCGTGGTGGGCCAGAACATGCACTCCGATTACTGCCGCGTGGCCGGCCGCAGCATCAACGACTGGCTGGCCGAACCTACGCAAATTCCGCACATGCTGCTGGAACTGGAGAACGCCGGCTGGATCAAGCGCGGCGAACCGGCCGAGAACAGCCGCTTCTGGAAACTGATCCAGAGCGAACGGGCCGAAATGTTCGGTGTGTTCAGCAGCTACGAGCAGCAAATCCTGCGCGACTGGATCGCCACTCCGCGTGCGGCTCATGCAGCTGCAACTGCACCGGCCACCGGTGCGCGCGTAATCAGCTTCCGCGCCCGCCAGCGCGCGCTGGAGACTCTGGGCGATGGTGCCGCCACGCGCCCCAACGCCAACAAGCCGCGCGGCGTGATTCGTCACCATCCGGCGCGCGAAGCGGACCTCGATGCCGGCGACGGCGGGTCGGAGCTGCGCCGCCTGGAGCAGCGCCTGGCCGCTGCCGGCAGCAAGCCGGCCGCAATGGCGATGCTGATCGACCTGATGTCCCCCGCGCGCCACCACAGCGCGGCCGGCCTGATGGCCACCCGTATCTTCCGCCAGTTGCTGGCATGAGCACCGGCCACCTGATCATCATCGGCGGCGGCGAAGACCGCACCGATGACAAGAACGTGTTGACCCGCTTCGTCGAGATGGCCGGCGGCGCCGAGCGCCGCTTCGTCGTCATCACTACCGCCAGCCGGGTGCCGGACCAGGTGTGGGCGATGTATGACGCGGCCTTCGGCGACCTCGGTGTTACCCAACGCAAGCACTTGCACCTGGATACGCGCGCCGACGCCAACAACCGGGAACTGGTGGCAGATATCGAACAGGCCGACGGCATCTTCATGACCGGCGGCGACCAGAAGCGCCTGATGGCCATCATCGGCGGCACCCTGGCCGACGACGCCATGCATCGCGCGCTGATCGAACGCGGCGCCGTGATTGCCGGCACCAGCGCCGGGGCCTCGGCCATGTCCAACCACATGCTGGCCGACGGCAAGACCGACCTGCATCCGGAAAAGGGCGCGGTCCACCTGGGCGCCGGACTGGGGCTGGTCAACCGCGTGGTGATCGACCAGCATTTTTCGCAGCGGCACCGGCTCTCGCGCTTGCTCACCATCGTGGCTGCCAATCCGCACTTGCTCGGCATCGGCATCGATGAAGACACGGCGCTGATCGTTACGCCTGGATCCGGCATCGAGGTGATCGGTGACGGCGCCGTCACCATTGCCGACGGCCGCGACACCATCACCAATATCGCCGACCTGCCGCAACACGGCTGCCCGGAACTGATCGACGTGCGGCTGCACCTGCTTCCCGCTGGTTCACGCTACAAGACCGGCGAGGCGCCGGCGCCGCTCGAACACTTTATGCACATCGTCACCCACAGGAACACCCTGCCATGAACCTCATCGAACAGCGCGTGCTGCGCGGCCCGAATCTCTACAGCAGCGCGCCGTGCCTGCTCACCGTGGTCGACCTGGCGGAGCTGCAGGGCGTGAGCACCAGCGCCCTGCCCCGTTTCAACGACGCCTTGCTGGATCTGATACCCAGCCTCGGCCAGCATTACTCCCCGCCCGGCAAGCCGGGCGGATTTGTGCAGCGCCTGCAGCAAGGCACCTACATGGCGCGGGTGGTCGAACACGTGACTTTGGCACTGCAAACCCTGGCCGGCGCACCGGTGGGTTTTGGCCGCTCGGCGCCGATCGAGGGCCAGCCGGGCCGCTACCGCGTGATCTGCGGCTACCAGTTCGAGCAGGTGGCGCAGGAAGCGTTCGCGCTGGCCATGCAACTGGTCACGGCGCTGGCGCATGACCAGCCGTTCGACCTGGAAGAACCACTGGCCGAACTGCGCGACCACGCGGAACGCCGCGCCATCGGCACCAGCACCGCCGCCGTCATCGACGCCGCCACCAGGCGTGGCATCCCGAGCCTGCGTCTGACCGAAGAAGCCAACCTGTTCCAGCTGGGCTGGGGTGCGCGCCAGAAGCGTCTGCAAGCCACCGTTACCGGCAACACGTCGCTGGTGGCCGCCAACATCGCCAGCGACAAGCAGCTCACCAAGACCTTGCTGGCCGAAGCGGGCGTGCCGGTGCCGCGTGGCCGCCTGGTGACCGATGTCGAGCAGGCGCAACGCGCCGCCCGCCGCGTGGGCGTGCCGGTCACCATCAAGCCGCTCGACGCCAACCAGGGCAAGGGTGTGACCACCGTGTGCGTCTCGCCCGAGCAGATCGAGGCCGCGTTCGACCATGCGCGCGGTTACAGCCGCCGCGTGATCGTGGAAAAATACCTGGAGGGGCATGACTATCGCGTGCTGGTCACCGGCAACAAGGTCGCTGCCGCCTCGCGCCGCCGTCCACCCGAAGTGACCGGCGACGGCGTAAAGACCATCGCCGAACTGGTGGCGCAGGAAAACCTCGATCCTGCACGTGGCGACGGCCACACCAATATCCTGACCAGGATGCGGCTCGACCAGATCGCCGCCGACCTGCTGGCCAAGCAAGGCTACGGATTCGACAGCGTGCCGCCGGCTGGCGCCGTTGTCGCCCTGCGCGGCAACGCCAACCTGTCCACCGGCGGCACGGCGGAAGACGCCACCGACCTGCTGCACCCATCCACGAGCGAGATCTGCATCCGCGCTGCGCGCACGATCGGTCTGGACGTGGCCGGCATCGACATCATTTGCCGCGACATCGGGGTGCCGCTCGACGAACAGGATGGCGGCATCATCGAAGTCAATGCCGCGCCGGGCATCCGCATGCACCAGTACCCGAGCAGCGGCCAGCCGCGCGACGCCGGCGACGCCATCGTGGAAGCCATGTACGGCAAGGACAACGGCCGCATCCCGGTCATTGCGGTCACCGGCACCAATGGTAAAACCACCACGGCCCTGCTGCTGGGCCACGCCGCGCGCGTGGCCAGACTGGGCACCGGAGTGACCACCACCGAGGGCGTATTCATCAACGGCGTGCAGGTGGACCAGGGCGATTGCTCGGGCTACTGGTCGGCGCGCAAGGTGCTCACGTCCACCGAGGTGGACTTCGCGGTGCTGGAGACGGCGCGCGGCGGCATCCTCAAGCGCGGCCTGGCGTTCGACCGCTGCGACGTGGGCGTGGTGCTCAACGTGAGCGCCGACCACCTGGGCATGGACGGCGTGGAAACGCTGGCCGACCTGGCCGAAGTCAAAGCCGTTGTGGCGCGCACGGCCAGCCGCGCAGTGGTGCTCAACGCCGAAGACCCCTACTGCGTGCGCATGGCGTCGCAGGTGGAGGAAGGCGTGGAAGTGCTGTACTTCTCGCTCGACCCGGAGCACCCGGTACTGCTCACGCACCTCGACCAGGGCGGCCGCGCCACCTGGCTGCACGATGGTGTGCTGATGATCGGTCACGGCAACCGCCGCGAGGCGCTGGTCAGCGCAGCAGCCATGCCGATGTCGGTGCAGGGCCACGCCATGTTCAATATCGCCAACGCGCTGGCCGCCACCGCTGCACTGCTGGCGACCGACTTCACCTTGCCGAAGATTGCGGAAGCGCTGACGACCTTCGTCTCGGACAGCCATAACAATCCGCTGCGCGCGAACGTCTACAACATGGGGCAGGCCACGCTGGTGGTCGATTACGCCCACAACCCGGCCGCCTATCGTGCGCTGGGCAGGATGGCGCGCTCATTGGCTGGCTCCGTCGCGGGTGCAGGAACGTCCGGGAAGGTTATCGGCGTAGTCACGGCCCCCGGCGACCGCCGCGACGCCGATCTGCGCGACGTCGGCCGCAATTGCGCGATCGACTTCAATGAATTGATCGTCTACCAGTCCAATCCGCGCGGCCGCGCCGACGGCCAGACCGGCGCGCTGATCGTGGAAGGCATCCGCCAGCAGCTGAGCGGCGACGGCACGGCGGTGCAGATCGACGACGTTCAGCAGGCGCTGGCCGTGGCCATCGCCAAATGCCAGCCCGGCGATGTTCTGGTGTTCTCGTCGCCGTCCACGCCACACGTGCTGGTAGAGGCGCTGCGCCCGTTCTATCCGGAAAACGCCGCCATCATCGCGGCCGACCTGCAACCGGTGCACAGCGAGTGTAACGACGCCTGATCACTCGGCCCGGTACAGCCGCACGCCGAATACCGGGCCGGCAGTATGGCCCGGTTCCGGCTCGAAGCGCACGGTGATGGCTTGCTTGCCCTGCGTCAGGGCTGGCGGCACCGGGTAGTCCTCGTCGAAAAACACGCCGGCATGGCTGGCGTCGAGTTTGACACGCGCCACGCGCACGCCATCGACCAGGATGTAAAAGTCGCGGTTGCGCTCCTCGCCCCAGTAGCTTGCCTGCAGTACCAGCGGACCATCGCCGCACTTGAGGCGGAAACTGAAAAAGCCGCCGGTGCGGGCGTCGCGCCCCATGCGACCGCGGTACGACACCGGGTACGAAATCTCCGACTGCAGATCGTGGTCGCGTTCCGGCTGCATTTCTCCCAGGTGCATCACGTCCACCGACCGCGCCGCCAGCGCCTTCAGGCGCGCCTCTTCCTTGCGGAACGCCGCTTCAGACGCCGCCCATTGCGGTTCCGTGTACGCGTTGAAGTACACGGCGGCACGGCGCTCGTACTGCGAAAAGAACGGCTTGAAGGTCATGTCGCCGGGCCGGCCGCTGCCCACGCTGCGGTAGGTGGCCTGCTGCTTGTCCACCGTTTTGAAGGCGCCGAGGATATCGGCGCCCACCAGCGCGGGAGCCAGGCCGTCGAACGGCTGGTCCGACGGTCCCAGGTCGGCCGCCAGCACCATCGGTCCGCGCAGCAGCGCCTGCACTTGCCCGTTGCCTGCTGCCGCCTCCATGCGCAAGTCCAGCGGCAGCGACAGCCGCACCTTGTCGCCGGCTTTCCATTGGCGCCGCAGCAGCAGGTAGCCATGGCCTTGCGCGGCCTGGTAGGGCTTGCCGTTGACCAGCAGTGTGTGGTTCGTGGCCCATGCCGGCAGGCGCAGCGCGAGCGTGGTGGCGCGCGGCGCAGCGATACCCTTGACCGCGATGTCGATATCGCCTTCGTACGGATAACGGGTGGTCAGCTCGAAGCTGGCCCCGGCCTCGCGCCACGCCACCTGCGACGGGATGTACAGGTTGACGAACAGGGTGTCGCCGTTTTCCCAGTAGATCGAATCGCCGTGCTTGGCGTGGCTCTCCATACCGGACAGCACGCAGCACCAGAAGTCGTTCTCTTCGCTCGAATACTCGCGCGCCACGCCCGACATCAGCGGCGTCATGTACGTAAACATGCCGGTGCGCGGATTCTGGTGCGCCAGGATGTGATTGAGGTGGGTTCGCTCGTAGTAATCGAAGAATGCCGCGTGCGGCGCCCAGCCGAACAGCTGGCGCGTCATCTTGAGCATGTTGTAACTGCAGCACGCTTCGCAGGTCTGCTCGGTGATGTGGGCGGCGATGGTGTCGGGACCGGAAAAATATTCGCGGTCGCCGTGGCCGCCGATCACGTAGCTGTGATGCTGCGTTACGCGTTGCCAGAAAAACCGCGTGGTCTCGGCGTAGCCTGGATTCGGGTCCAGCTCGTGCAGGCGCGCGAGGCCCAGCAGCTTGGGGATCTGGGTATTGGCGTGCAGGTTGGCCAGCTCGTCGCGTCCCTGCGCCAGCGGTTCGAGCACCTTTTTGTGATACAGGCGGTGCGCCAGCGCCAGCCAGCGGCGGTCCTGGGTGCGCGCGTACAGTTCGGCGAAGCTTTCGTTGATGCCGCCATGTTCGCAGGCCAGCACCTGCTGCAACTGGGCCTCGTCGAGCGCGGCGCACACGGTGGCCAGGTAGCCGGCGAGGCCGGTCGCCACTTGCAGCGCCTGGGTATTGCCGGTGTAAGACTGGGCGTCGAACAGGCCGGCGAATACCTTGTGCCAGTTATACAGCGGCACCCAGCAGCCATTGAGGTCGAATCCCGCCGAGCGGATCTCGCCGCGCATGATCTCGGGGAAGATCTCCTTGCCATCGACCACCGTGCCATCCTTGCGCTTGCGCATGAAGCCGCCGATATAGCCATCGCCCTGCGCCTGCTGCACGTGCGCCAGTTCGGCCACGATGTAATCGATGCGCGGCTTGAGCGCCGGGTCGCCGGTTTGCGCGTGCATCAGCGACAGCGCGGACAGGTAATGGCCCAGGCCTTCGCCGGCGATGGTGTCAGACTCCCAGCCACCGTAAATCGCCCCCTTCACCGGCAGGCCGGCGAACTTGTGATAGTTGTGCAGAAAGCGGTCGGCGTCGAGGCGCAGCAGGTAGGCCAGGTTGGCCTGTACCGCGTCCGCATACACCGAAGGCAGCAGGCGCACGGCGGACAGCGGCACCGCGCGCGCGGAGCCGGGAATCGCAGCTGACGCTTCGCCCGCCACGCCAGAGCTGGCTGCTGCAGCAGCCGTACCAGCAGCAGCGCCGCCCCACCCGGCCAGCCCGACGCTGGCAGCGCCTTTCAACAGCAGGCGGCGATGACGAAACGGATCGGGTAGTGGCTGGGGCATGGCTGGTCCTCGAACAGGGAATCAAGCTCTAATTTACCGCGCTGCTCAGCCGCCGTCTTGCATCGCCATACCGCAAACGATGACGAATTGCGCACAATCGGCCGGACCTGGGCCTGGCTAGTTCTTGTACTCGTCCGACGTCAAACCATACTTCTGCATCTTGTAATACAAGGTCTGCTTGGGCACGCCCAGCGCCAAGCTCACCTCGGTCACGCTGCCGCCGGCCTTGCGCAGTTCCTGCTCGATCACCGCGCGCTCGAAGCCGCCCACCTGGTCGGCCAGCGGCACCGGCGCCAGGTTTTTTACCGACAGCAGGCCGTCCGCGCCGCTCGACAGGCCCAGCGCGTAGCGCTCGGCGATGTTGCGCAGTTCGCGTACGTTGCCGGGCCAGTCCTGCGCCATCAGCGACTGCATCAGCGGCCCGGGTACCGGCGGCACCACGCGCTTGTAGCGCGCTGCGGCGCCCAATAGAAAATGCTCGAACAGCAGCGGGATGTCCTCGCGCCGTTCGCGCAGTGGCGGCAGGTTGAGGACGATCAGGTTCAGGCGGTAGTACAAATCGCTGCGGAATTTCTGCTGGTCCGACCACTCCTTCAGATCGACCTTCGATGCGGCGATCACGCGCAAGTCAACCGGCACCGGCGTGTTCGATCCCAGGCGCTCGACGTAGCGCTCCTGCAGCACCCGCAGCAGCTTTACCTGCAAGGGCATGGCCAGGCTCTCGATCTCGTCGAGGAACAGCGAGCCGCCGTCGGCGTGTTCGATCTTGCCGATCTGGCGCTTGCCCGCGCCGGTAAATGAGCCCTGTTCGTGGCCGAACACTTCGCTCTCGAAGATATTTTCCGGGATGGCGCCGCAGTTGAGGGCGACGAAGTGCTTGTTCTGGCGTCGGCTGTACTGGTGCAGGCAGCGCGCCACCATCTCCTTGCCGGTGCCGGTCTCGCCGTAGATCAGCACATCGGCCGGTTCGTCGGCCAGGTCCAGGATCAGGCGCCGCAGGTCTCGCATGGCCGGAGAATCGCCCAGCAGGGTCGCTTCAATGCCCTCGCCGTGCTCGATGCGGTGGCGCAGCGCCGCCACTTCCAGGGTCAGGCGCCGGGTTTCCAGCGCCCGCTGCACCACCTCCACCAGCTGCTCGGACGAATACGGCTTGGCGATGAAGTCGTAGGCGCCGTCGCGCATGGCGTTGACCGCCATGTTGATGTCGCCATGGCCGGTGACCAGGATCACCGGCAGCTGGGCGTCGATGGCATGCACCGCCGCCATCAGTTCGAGCCCGCTCATGCCGGGCAGGCGCACGTCGGTGACCACCACGCCGGCGAAGCCCGGGGTGATGTGCGCCAGCGCGCCCTCGGCCGCGTGAAAGTCAGCCACCTGCAAGTCGGCCAGGTCCAGCGCCTGGGCGCTGCCGGCGCGCACGCTGGCGTCATCTTCAACCAGTAAAATTTTCATGTTTGTTTGTCTCCCGCTCCGCCAAAGGCAGCTCAATGATAAACCGGGCGCCCCCGGCCGGCGTGGTTTCCACCCGCAACAGGCCGCCGAATTCGCGCACGATCTGCTCGGAGATCGCCAGCCCCAGTCCCAGGCCATGCCCTTGCGGTTTTGTCGTAAAAAATGGTTCGAACAAGTGGGCGCGGATTTCCGCCGGCACCCCCGGTCCGCTGTCGGCCACGCCGATCATCACGCGGTCGTCGGTGCGCTCAACGGTAACGCTCAGCTGGCGCACTTCACTGGCCTGCATGGCATCGAGCGCGTTGGTAAACAGGTTGACCAGCACCTGCTCGAGGCGGTTGCTGTCGCACAGCGCGTGGACGTCGTGGTCCAGCATCGACATCCGAAAATTGACGCGCTCCTGTTCCACCCGCCGCTCGACCAGGAACAGCGCGCCGGTAATGGCGGCGGCCACCGGCACAGCCTGAGCGGGGAGCGTGGCGTCGGTCTTGCGCGCGAACTGGCGCAACTGGCCGGTGATGAGTCCCATGCGCGCCACCAGCTGCGAGATGGTGGCCAGGTTGGCGCTGGCCTCGGGCAGGCGGCCGCGCTCGATCAGCACGCGCGCATTGTCGGCCATGGTGCGCAGCGCGGTGAGCGGCTGATTCAGTTCATGCGTCATCCCTGCCGACATCTGGCCCAGCACCGCCATCTTGGCCGCCTGCACCAGTTCCGACTGCGCCTGGCGCAGCTGCTGTTCGGCTTTGCGCCGCACCAGGTTTTCGGCGGAGAGATTCTCGGTCATCTGCTGCAGGCTGGCGGTGCGCTCGGCCACCATGGTTTCCAGGTGGTCGTAGGCGCGCTGCAAATCCTCGCGCGCCCGCAGCCGCTGGCGGCCCAGGCGGCGCTGGCGCGCATACAGCACCAGCATGGCCAGCAAAGCCTGCGACAGGCAGGCAAAAATAAAGGCGCTGCGCGCGCTGGCGTCGGCCGGCCCCAGGTCGGAGAAATACACGAACTGCCAGTCGCGCGCGCGCAGCGCCAGCGCTTGCCGGAGCATCCGGCCGCTGCCGGGGGCGCCGTCCACGGCCACCACGCTGGCCCGGGCGTCGAGCGTGCGCACCTCGCGGTAGCCGATCGGTTTCAGCGAATGCGAGTGGAACTGGCGCGAACGCTCCAGCTCTTGCCGCACTGCGGGTGCCAGCGGCGCCAGCGTACCGTACTTCCATTCCGGTACGGAGCTGAGGATGGCAACGCCGTTGGCGTCGGCCAGCAGCACGCGGTCGCGGCCCTGTACCCAGGAGGCTTCCAGCCTTTCGATATTGACCTTGAGCGCAGCCACGCCCAGCATCTTGCCGTCGCGGTAGATGCCGTGGGCGAAAAAGTAACCGGGTTCGCGGCTGGTGGTGCCCACGCCGTAAAAGCCGCCCGGCTTGCCGATCATTGCATCGCGTACATACGGCCGGAAGGCGACGTTGTCGCCGACAAAACTGTCGGGCAGGCGCCAGTTGCTGGCGGCCTGGGTCATGCCCTGCAAGTTGACGATATAGATGGTGGTGGCGCGCGAGAGCCGGTTCATGCTCTCGAGGTAGGTGTTGACCTCGCGCCGCAGGCCGTCGTCGTGCTGATTGGCGAGCAGCGCGATCACGTCCTTGTTCAGCTCCAGGGTGCCGGGCAGGA
This sequence comes from Duganella phyllosphaerae, assembly GCF_001758785.1. Classification (GTDB taxonomy): domain Bacteria; phylum Pseudomonadota; class Gammaproteobacteria; order Burkholderiales; family Burkholderiaceae_D; genus Rugamonas; species Rugamonas phyllosphaerae. The sequence continues at coordinate 41,278 of NZ_LROM01000086.1, read as the reverse complement.
AGTCGTACTTGGACAGCAGGTTTTCCAGGCCCAGCGCATAGCTTTGCAGACGCTGGGCGCCGGCTTCGCGCAGGCGTTCGATGGCCGCGTTCTCGGCCCAGCGGCCAGCGGCAACGGCCAGCGCCAGGCCGGCCGCCAGCAGCAGCGCGAAAGTCAGCCACCGCGTCCAGGACGTTTTCTGCGCTGCCGGCATGGAACCCTTTGTCAGTTCAGTTAAACCAGTTGAAGACCGCTATTAAAACACATGGCGCACCCCGAGATTGAAGCCGCCGGTGCCGGTACCGTTATCGGTCGCATTCCCCACGTGGAAAGCCGCGCCATTGCGGTTGCTGATGTGCGCATACGCGGTGTACAGGTCGGTGCGGCGCGACAGGTTGTACGTGTAGCCGATGGCCAACTGGCGCGCGTGCTGCTCGAGCGTGGACTGGTCGCGGTGGAAGATGGCTGACGCCATCCACTTGCCCTGCCCCACGGCCAGCGTCGCGCCGATCAAGGCGTCGTTGCTGGCGCGCGCCAGCAGGTCCTGGTTGTGCGACAGCGACGCGTGGGTGGTGACATCGCCCACGCGGTAGCGCGCGGCCAGCATGGTGGAGCGGCTGCGCGCGGTCGCCAGCGGATTGTCACGTTGATGATGGGTGAGCACCACGTTCAACGGCAGGGATTCCGGCGCGGCGTAGCTGATCGATGCGCCGATGGTGCGGCTCTTGGCCGTATCGCCCGGCACTTCGCCAAAGCCGTACAGCACATCGGCCGAAAAGCCGTTCACGCGCGGCGTCTGGTATTCCACCGAGTTGTCCACGCGCCCGGTGGTGGCAATCATGTTCATGGCATTGCCGGCAAGACCCACCACGAACGGATCGGCGATATCGCGCAGGGCCTTGTAATACGGCGAGTATTGGCGGCCGGCGCTGATCGCGCCGAGCGTGGTGCTCGACAGCGCCACGTAGGCCTGGCGGCCAAACAGCAGGCCGCCCTGGCCGGCGGCGCCGGTGTCGATGTTGTTGCCATTTTCGAGCACGAACGACGCGCTCAAGCCGCCGCCCAGGTCTTCCTTGCCCTTGAAGCCGATGCGCGAAGCCGAGGCCACGCCGCTGCTCAGCGCCTGCACGTTGCCGCCAGCGCCGCCGCGCTCCAGCACCAGGCCGGCGTCGGCCACGCCATAGATGGTGACCGAGGATTGGGCGGCAGCCGATGCTGCGGCAGCCGGTGCTGCGGCAACCGGTGCTGCGGCCAGCGCCAGCAGGATGGCGATAGGTGTTTTCATGTTGTCTCCAGTGTTGTTATGTTTTATGCGGCGTGCTTGATCGCTTCGACCTGCTCCGGGCGCTCTTCATCGAGCGCGCCTTCCCACTTGGCGACTACCGCGGTGGCCACGGCATTGCCGACAGCATTGGTGGCCGAGCGGCCCATGTCGAGGAACTGGTCGATCCCCATCAACAGCAGCAGGCCCGCTTCCGGGATATTGAACTGGTTGAGCGTGGCGGCGATCACCACCAGCGACGCGCGCGGCACGCCGGCGATGCCTTTCGAGGTGATCATCAACACCAGCAGCATGGTGATCTGGGTGCCGAGCGACATGTCGATGCCATAGGCCTGGGTGATGAACAGCACGGCGAAGGTGCAGTACATCATCGAGCCGTCGAGGTTGAACGAATACCCCATCGGCATGACGAAGCTGTAGATCTTGCGGTGCACGCCGAACTGCTCGAGCGCGGTCAGCATCTTCGGGTAGGCAGCTTCGGAACTGGCCGTGGAAAACGCCAGCAGGAACGGTTCGCGGATCAGCACCAGCAGGCGGAAAATGCGCTTGCCGATGAAGGCGTAGCCGCCCAGGACCAGCAGCATCCACAGGCAGAACAGGCCCAGGTAGAAGCCGCCCATGAACTTGGCGAAGGTGAGCAGGATGCCGAGGCCATTGGTGGTGACCACGGACGCCATCGCTGCGAACACCGCCAGCGGCGCCAGGTTCATGATGGTGCCGGTAATGCGCAGCATGACTTGCGCCAGCTGGTCGATCGCGGACGTGAGCTTGCCAGCCGACTCGCCCAACGCGCTCAAGGCGCTGCCGAAGAACAGCGAGAACACCAGCACCTGCAGGATCTCGTTGTTGGCCATTGCCTCTATGGGCGACTTGGGTACCAGGTGGCTGACGAAATCCTTGAGCGTAAACGCGGCGGTTTTCAGGCCGGTGGTGGCATCGACCGGCGGCAGCGGCAGGCCGAGATGGGTACCGAGTTGCAGGAAGTTCGACAGCACCATGCCCAGCGTGAGCGACAGCAGCGACGCCACCACGAACCAGCCCATGGCCTTGACGCCGATGCGGCTGGCAGCCTTGCCGTCGCCCAGGTGGGCGATGCCGACCGTCAGCGTGGAAAACACCAGCAGCGCGATCACCATCTTGATCAGCCGGAGGAACACATCGGTGACGATCGAGATGTGGGACGCGATCTGCGCGCTCAGTTGTTTATCGGTGATCGCTTCGTGGCAACCGTAACCGACCGCGATCCCGAGCACCATCGCGACCAGGATGTACAGGGTTAATGGGCGTTTCTTCTTCATGTGTTCCTCCAAGTTTTTGTCCCCGGGTCGTCGCCCGGGGTATGGAGGAATAGCAATCGTTATGCCAGCTATTATGAAACCATATGAAGGCTGCAAGCCATTGAATTCAAAAGACATTCCATGGAGAAACTTGGATCTGGACACCAATCATGCGCGGAATTCTGTACTGACCCAAGACGCTGCGTATGAAAAGTTGGACTTGAGATCTGTACCGAGATTGCAGCTGGTTTGCCGTGTAGATAAATAAGTGATCAACAATCAAGCTTCGTCCCACATACCATCGATCCCCCGAAACCTTCCCGCTTCTCGGTATAATCGGCGCCCCACCACCACCGGGTCCACCCCAACCACCATGAGAACAGTGCTGCACCCCGCGCGCGCGGTGGCCCTTGGCTTCCTGGCCGCGATCGTTGTTGGCACGCTGCTGCTGATGCTGCCGGCTGCGCGCACGGGACCCGATGGCGCGCCGGTGCTGGTGGCGTTCTTCACGGCCGTCTCGGCGGTGTGCGTGAACGGGCTGGCCGTGGTCGATACCGGCACCTACTGGTCGGGTTTCGGCCAGGGCATGATCATGTTCATGTTTCAGTGCGGTGGCTTCGGCATGATGACGGCGGCCACCCTGCTTGGCTTGCTGGTCAACGGGTCGCCGCGACTGCGCACCAAGCTGATGACGCACATGGAAACCCGCACCCTGGGCCTGGGCGACGTCGCTGCCGTGGCGCGGCTGGTGCTGGTGGTGACGTTTGCCGCCGAGTTGATCATCGCTGCCGTGCTCACACTGCGGCTGCGCTACGGCTACGACCTGCCATGGGGCGAGGCTGCGTGGAGCGGCAGCTTCCATGCAGTGGCGGCGTTTACCAATGCCGGCTTCTCGATCCACCCCGACAGCATGATGCGCTACGCCGGCGACGTCCTGGTGCTGCTGCCGATGATGCTGGCCATCGTGGTCGGCGGCGTGGGTTTTCCGGTACTGCATGACCTGCGCAACCGCTGGCACGATCCGCGCCACTGGTCGCTGCACACCAAGCTCACGCTGGCCGGCACCGCGCTGCTGCTGGTCGGCGGCACGGTGGCGCTCCTGCTGGCAGAATGGCATAACACCCGCACCCTGGGCGGACTGCCGCTGCCGGACAAGCTGCTGGGCGCCTCGTTCATGTCGGTGGCCGCGCGCACGGCCGGTTTCAATGCGGTCGATATCGGCGCCCTCACCCAGGAATCGCTGGCGCTGCACTATTTTTTGATGTTCATCGGCGGCGGCAGCGCCAGTACGGCCGGCGGCGTCAAGGTCGCCACGGTGGCGATCCTGGTGCTGCTGGTGCTCGCCGAGGTGCGCGGCCACGCGGACACCGAAGCCTTTGGCCGGCGCATCGGCGCCAGCGCCCAGCGCCAGGCGATTACCGTGGTGGTACTGGGCAGCGCAGTGGTAGTGGCGGGTACCATGGTGCTGCTGGCGGTCACCGATTTCCCGACCGATCACATCATTTTCGAGGTAACCTCGGCCTTCGGCGGCGCGGGCCTGAGCACCGGCATCACGGCGCAATTACCGCCGTCGGGCCAGCTGCTGCTCACGCTGCTGATGTACCTGGGACGGGTGGGCACGATCACGCTGGCCGCGTCGCTGGTGCTGGGCGGGCGCCGCATGCCTTATCGTTACGCAGAGGAGCATCCAATTGTTGGGTAAGATCTTTTCAGAGCAGTTCTCGTTTTCCAGCGGCGACAGCGTGGTCGTCATCGGCCTGGGGCGCTTTGGCGGTTCGGTGGCCGAAACGCTGATGCGCATGGGTCACGACGTGATGGGCATCGACCGCGACGCCGACCTGGTGCAGCTGTGGGCCGACAAGCTCACCCACGCGGTGCAGGCCGACACCACCAACGCCAGCGTGCTGCGCCAGCTGGGCGTGGCCGAGTTCTCGCACGCCATCGTCGGCATCGGCGCCGACCTGGCCAGCAGCCTGATGTCGCTGATGGTGCTCACCGAACTCGGTATCAAGGACATCTGGGTCAAGGCGCTCACGCCCGAACACGGCCAGATCGCCCAGCGCATCGGCGCCCACCACGTGGTCTATCCGGAAGTGGACATGGGCGAGCGGGTGGCGCACCTGATCAGCGGGCGGATGATGGACTTCATCGAGTTCGACGACGGTTTTGCCATCGCCAAGCTGCGCGCGCCCGTCCTCACCCACAACAAGACGCTGGCCGACGCCCAAGTGCGTTCACGCTTCGGCGTGACCATCGTCGGCGTCAAGCGCGCCGGCGAAGATTTTCAGCATGCGCTGCCGGAAACGCTGGTGCGCCCTGGCGATATCCTGGTGGTGTCCGGGGCCACCCACAAGATCGAGGAATTCGCCAGCAGCCGGCAACGATAAGCTTACTTGACGCCCGCCTGGTCCAGGAACTCGAGCATCGCCGCACCAATCTCGGCGCCATGCGTCTCGTTGGCGAAGTGGCCGGTATCGAGGAAGCGCACTTGCGCGTTCCGGTTGTCGCGCTTGAACGCTTCGGCGCCGGCCGGCAGGAAGAACGGATCGTTCTTGCCCCAGATGGCCAGCAGCGGCGGTTGCTGGCGGCGGAAGTATTCGTGCAGTTGCGCGTATTGCTTGATATTCTGGCCGTAATCGACCAGCAAATCCATTTGCACTTCCACGCCCACGCGCTCGATCGCCGCATGCGCCAGTTGCCAGGTTTCGGGCGCGATCAGCGTGGTGTCGCGCACGCCTTCCGTGTACTGCCATTTTGTCGTCTCCAACGAGTTGAAGCGGCGCAGCGCTTCGCGGTTGGCGGGGGTTGGTGCAGCCCAGGCGCGGCGCATGTCGGCCCAGCCGTCGCTCAGGCCTTCTTCGTAGCCGTTACCGTTCTGGCTGACGATGGCGGTGATCTTGTGCGGATTCTTCACCGCCAGGCGCCAGCCCACCGGTGCGCCGTAATCGAACACGTACATGGCGTAGCGGTCGATGCCCTTGGCCACCGTGAAGGCGTCGATCACCTTGGTCAGGTTGTCAAAAGTGTAGTCGAACTTGACGCCGGGCTGCACGACGGTCTGGCCGAAACCCGGCAGGTCCGGCGCGATCACGTGGTACTTGCCGGCCAGTTGCGGAATCAGGTTGCGGAACATGTACGACGACGCGCCGAAGCCATGCAGCAGCAGCACCGTCGGTGCATTGGCAGGACCGGCTTCGCGGTAAAACACGTTCACGCCCTGGACCTCCAGCGACTGGTGGTGGACGACAGGCGGCGCGGTGAGCGCGAGGACGGGGGCGGACAAGGTGGAGGCCAGGATGGCGGCGGCAGCGATGGTGGATGTGGTCATGGTATTCCTCTGGGTTGGATAGTTTAATAACCTGTATAATTCAATTAATCCGGTTACATGCAGCGCAGTATGGCGCCAACTAAGTAACCTGTCAATTACATTTTTAGAGGTTATCATGATACTGACCGCCATCAAGGAAGAAGCGCCGCAAGTGGGCGACCACCTGGCAATGGATTTGCTCAACACGGAAGCACGCAACGACGGCGCGGCCGTGGACTACTGGCATAGCGGTGAAGAGGTACGCGCGTGGCTGGCGCGGCAAGGCGTGGTGGTAGCGCATGGGCAGGTGGACAGCGCAGCGCTGCATGCGCAGGCAGTGGCCTTGCGCACGCTGGCGCGCCGCTTGATCGCCGCACGCAAGGATGAGGAAGAAGGCGGCGCCGACGACGCCGATATCGCCGCACTCAACGCCTACCTGCACGCCTACCTGGGGGCGCCGCACCTGGCGCGCGGCGGCGACGGCAAGCTGGCCCTCACCCGCACCGCGCGCGGCGACGCGATTGCCTCGTTACTGGGCCCGGTGGCCGAAGCGGTGGCGCAGTTGCTGGTCGAAGGCGACTTCACGCTGGTGCGGCAGTGCGAACATCCCGACTGCATCCTGTGGTTTTACGACCGCACCAAGTCGCACAAGCGCCGCTGGTGCAGCATGGCCTTGTGCGGCAACCGCTACAAGGCGGCGCAGTTCAGAAAGAAGAACAGCCAGCAAGACAGCCATTAAGACAGCCAGTGGAGGGAAATTGGGCGCCCGCCTGCGCGCGAGTGACGGATTTTCGGCACCGGGATTCAGATCGGGTCGAACATTTCCTCGTCAATGTAGCACCAGCCCCAGGTCTCGCCGCGCTCCTTGGAGCGCATGATCGGGTGGCCGGTGGCCTCGAAGTGCTTGGTGGCGTGGCGGTTTTTCGATTGGTCGCAGCAGCCGGTGTGGCCGCAGGTCAGGCACACGCGCAAGTGAACCCAGGTGTCGCCCATCTTCGTGCATTCTTCGCAACCGCTGGTATTGGCGGCGTGAGTATGAATCTGGTTGAAGTGCTGGCAGCCGTCGCTCATGGCGTCTCTCCTTTTGTTGGTGAACACCAGTCTAGCGCAGGCTTCGGCGGTTTTCCCCTGCCCTATGGCGGGGAGACATGCGGTAACTCTCAGTAAAACACTATCGATTTCATAGAAATAATTGACTAGGACAATGACTGTCCTGGCATTAATGTTGTCTTCCTTGCCCTAAACGGAGACATCATGAACTCACCTGCCATGGCCACCCTGGCCCTCACCGCAGTGCTGGGATGCGGCGCCGCCCACGCCCAGACCGCACCGCAGCCATCGACCCAACCCGCTACCCAGGCCGCCACCCAGATGACCCGCGACAACGGCGCCCCGGTCGGCGACAACCAGAATTCGCAAACGGCCGGCCCCAACGGCCCGGTGCTGCTGCAGGATGTCCACTTGATCCAGAAACTGCAGCGCTTCGACCGCGAGCGCCAGCCCGAGCGCGTGGTCCATGCGCGCGGCACCGGCGCCCATGGCGTGTTCGTCGCCAGCAAGGACATCTCGGAATACACACGGGCGGCGGTTTTTACGCCGGGCCAGCAGACGCCGGTGTTCGTGCGCTTTTCCAGCGTCATCCACGGCAACCACTCGCCGGAAACCCTGCGCGATCCGCGCGGCTTTGCCACCAAGTTCTATACCAGCCAAGGCAACTGGGACCTGGTCGGCAATAATCTGCCAGTCTTCTTCATCCGCGACGCCATGAAGTTCCCGGACATGGTGCATTCGCTCAAACCGGCGCCCGACTCCAACATCCAGGACCCGAACCGTTTCTTCGATTTCTTCTCGCACCAGCCGGAATCGACCCACATGCTCACGCGCCTGTACACCGACCTGGGCACGCCGGCCAGCTACCGCGAGATGGATGGCAACAGCGTGCACGCCTATAAATTCGTCAACGCGAAGAACCAGGTCAGCTACGTCAAATTCCACTGGAAAAGCCTGCAGGGCGAGAAGAACCTGGACGCGAAACAAGTGGAAACCATCCAGGGCCGCGAATTCAACCACATGACGCGCGACCTGATCGGCGCGATCAAGGATGGCCGCTATCCGCAGTGGGATTTGTACGTGCAGGTACTGAAACCCGAGCAGCTGACAAAGTTCAATTTCGATGCCCTCGACGCCACCAAGATCTGGCCCGGCGTACCGGAAACCAAGGTCGGCACCATGACATTGAACCGCAACCCGGATAACGTGTTCCTGGAAACCGAGCAGTCGGCGATGGCGCCATCGAACCTGGTGCCGGGCATCGAGCCGTCGGAAGACCGCATGCTGCAAGGCCGCCTGTTCTCGTACGCCGACACCCAGCTGCATCGCATCGGCGCAAACGGCCTGCAACTGCCGATCAACCGTCCGCGCAATGTAGTGGCCAACTACAACCAGGATGGCGCCACCAACAGCGGCAGCCGCAAGGGCGACGTCAACTACCAGCCGAGCGAGCGCGCCCCGCTGGCCGACAACGCCGAATTCAAGGCCACCGAGTTGAAGCTGACCGGCACCACCCAGCAGGCCCGTACCGTCAAGACGCTGAACTTTGCCCAGGCCGGCGACTTCTACCGCTCGCTCGATAAAAGCCAGCAGACCAACCTGGTGAGCAACCTGGCCGGCGACCTGGGTCAGGTCAAGGATGACGGCATCAAGTACACCATGCTGTCGTACTTCTACAAGGCCGACGCCAACTACGGCCGCGCCATCAGCACCGCCGTGAAGGCCGATCCTGACCGCGTGGCGCAGCTGGCGTCCAAGCTGAAAGAGTAGTTACCGCGCGCAGTTACTGCTTCTCGAACGCGCCCAGGTCGGGTGCAGGTCCCTGGAACGGCAGGCCGACGTCGCCACCCTTGTCGATCAGGTCGCTGCCGGTGCGCAGGCGGTACGAGCGCAGCACCGGCAGGCTGCCGTCGGCCTGGCGCGGCGCATCCCAGCCGGTGGCGGAGACGTCGTCGAAGTCGGCGTCGGACACCGTCACCGGCAAATTCCACGAGTTGTAGCGCATATTGGCGCCGTCGATATTACGCGACTGCTGGCCCTTGTACGAGATGTTGTTGCGCAGCGTGCCCAGGTTGACGTTGGAGCCGTCGGCCGCAATACCCAGCATGTCGTAGTTGTAACCGTTCTCGAACGAGGTGTTGTTGAAGAAGTCCAGCGCCACCGGATGGTGGTTGGCGTAGAAGCCGGCCGCCTTGTTCCTGAACGCCACCGAGAAGCGCACAGTGTGCTTCACACCGTTCGACACATACGCGCCGCCATAGCCGCCGGCCTTGATGCCATTGCCGTTACCGGCTTGCAGCGGGGTGGTGGTGCCGGGCAGGTAGCCTTGCGACCAGGCCCACGAGTTTTCGATCACCACCGGGGAGAACGCGTTGATCAGGTCGAAGCCGTCGTCGGAGTTGGCCCAGGCGCGGCAGCCGCGGAACACATTGCCCGGATTGTTGGCCTTGATGTGGGCGCCGAAACCATCGGCGCTCTGGCCGGCGCCGTTGGACGTGTACGGATCGTAGTTATGGTGCGAGTCGCTGTTGAGCACCAGGTTGTAGCTGCCGTTCTGGATGAACAGGCCCGGCCCCATATTGTGGTGCAGGTCGAGCTGCTCGAAGGTGTTGCGGCTGCCATTGACCCAGATGCCCCACGATTCGTGATTGAGACGGTTGCCCGGCTGTTGCGGCGCGCCCGTCACTTCCAGTCCCTTCAGGTGCAGCCAGCTGCCGGTCACATTGAAACCCTTCACGCGGCAGTCGTCCTTCATCGCCGAAAAATCGAACACCGGCGTCTCGCCCGGGAAGGCCCAGTAGCGGATCGGCCGCCCTTCCGCGCCGCTCTTGTCGAGCGTGATGGCGTTGACGATGGCGGTGCGGCTGGCACAGCTTTCCACGCCGGCCGTGTAGGCATAGCGGCCACCGCGCAGGTACACGGTGTCGCCCGGCTGGGCCTGGGTTTGCGCACGCGCGATGGTGGCAAACGGCGCGGCCTGGGTGCCGGCATTGCTGTTGTTGCCATTCGGAGCGACATAATAAGTGGCGGAGAAGGCTGGCGCGGCGGCCAGGACAAGCAGCAGGGGTGCGAAATTTTTCATGGTCTCTTAATGTAGTTTTATGGTCCGTTGATTATAGTCACCCCTTCGATGATGGCACGCGCCGCCTGAAAAAATCATCGGCATGATTTATCGGCGCCAGCCGGGCATAGCGCTCGAGCAGCTGCGGCATGATGTGGTTCCAGTCGTAGATGTCGCAGGCCTGGCGCCGTGCGTTGCCGGCCAGGGACGCCAGGCAGCGGCCAGGTCCGGACTCGAACAGCGCCGCGATGCCCTCGGCCAGGGCGGCCGCGCTGTCGGGCGCCACCACCAGCCCGGTGTGATGGTCGATCAGTTCGGCCACGCCGCCGCCCGTGCCCAGCACCGGCACGCCGCAGGCCATCGCCTCGAGCGCCACGAGGCCGAAGGTTTCGCCATCGGCCGGGTGCACGAACAGGTCGCAGCCGCCCAGCAGCGCCGCCAGCCGCTGCGGCTCGGTCACGAACGGCAGCACCGTGCTGCGCGGGATCGGTGGTGGCTCACCGCCGCCGCCAACGAGCAGCAGGTGATACGGCCGACCCAGGCGCTGCATGGCGCCATCGAGCAGGTGCAGCTTTTTTTGCGGCGTGAAGCGGCCGGCATACACGAGCAGCCGGGTCTCGGGGGCGAGGCCCAGGCGGCGCCGCAGCGCCGGATCGCGCCGGGCCGGGCAAAACACGCCGGCATCGACGCCAAGCGGCTGGTACACCGGATCGCGCACGCCCAGCTGCTTCAGGCGCGCGACCATCTGCCGGCTGGGCGCCAGCACCAGGTCGCACTGGCCGTACACGCGGGCCAGGTAGCGCCGTGCCAGCGCTGCCCCGGCCGCGCCGAAACGCTGCGCCACCAGCGCGTGCAGGTCGGAGTGGTAAAAGCCCACCACCGGCATGCCGAAGCGGCGTCGCGCAGCCAGCGCCGACAGCGCAAACGGCCCGGCGTCGCCGACCTCGATCACATCGGGACGACAGCGCTCGCACACCTGCAGCGGCGACCGCAGCGAGCGCGGCACCCGGTAGCCGTTGATGCCCGGCAGCGCCCGTCCCGGCAGCGCGATCACCGACGCCCCTGCCTGCTCGGGCGCCATGCTGGACGTGACGATGGTATGGCGGATCGTGCTGTGCCGCGCCAGCCAGTGCGCCTTGGCATTGAGATAACTGCTGATGCCGCCGCCGTGGAGGGCGTAGTACATCGTCATGTCGAGCAGGTGCATGGTGTGGCCCGTCGCGCAAAATACCCACGGTAGCAGCGCGCCCCGCAGCGGCCTTGCGCACGCTCACCGCCGATTGCCGAACTTCTACGGCTGAGGTATAAACATGGCTTCAGTCCTCCGGCAAAACCCATCACCATGTCCAATATCAGAACCATCGACCTCAACCTGCTCAAGGTGTTCGACGCCCTGCTCGACGAAGGCAGCGTCACCCGGGCGGCGGCGCGGCTCTCGCTGACACAGCCGGCCGTGAGCGGCAGCCTGACGCGCCTGCGCGAAGGCTTCAACGATCCGCTGTTCGTGCGCACCCGGCGCGGCATCGTGCCCACCACCCATGCGCTGTCGCTGGGGGCGCAGGTCAAACGCGTGCTGTGCGAGGTGGAAGCGATGCTGCAACCGGCCAGCTTCGATCCCCTGCAGTCGGACCTGACCGTCAACATCGCTGCCACCGACTACGCCCAGCGTGCAGTGCTGGTGCCGTTCCTGGCGGTGCTGCGCGAACGCGCGCCGCGCATGCGCGTGGCCGTGCTGCCCGCCCACCCCGACGAGGTGCAGACCCAGCTCGAACGGGGCGAGCTGGCGCTGGCGCTGATGGTGCCCGAGTCCATTTCGCCCGAGCTGCTGCACAGCCACGTGCTGTTCGAGGAACACTATGTGTGCACGATGCGCGAGGGGCATCCCGAGGCCGGCGCCAAACGGCTGTCGCTGGCGAAGTTCTGCGCGCTGGACCACGCCATCATCTCGTACAGCGGCAGCCCGTTTCGCGGCGCCACCGACGAGGCGCTGGCGCGCGTGGGCCGCACGCGGCGGGTGAGCGTGTCGGTGCCGTGCTTTTTGGTGCTGCCCGAGATCCTGCGCGCCAGCGACCTGATTGCCGTCGCCCCGAGCCGGCTGGTGGCCGGCAGCGCGGGGCTGGTGGCACTGGCGCCGCCGGTCGAGATTCCCGGGTTTACCAAGATCGTCGCCTGGCACGAGCGCACCCACAACGACCCGGCCCACGCCTGGGTGCGGGCACTGCTGATCGAAACCTGCGGACGTTGAAGCGGTTGACAACTTGGCAAAGATGAACGAGAATTATTCGCATTTAGCGATTCAGTCTTTCCAAGGAAGTGTATGGCCCTCAGCATCCGTTACCGCGCCGGCGTCCTGTCGCGCACCGTGGCCGCCATCGGCGGCGGCTATGTCCTGTCGGCGCTGGTCGCTGCCGCCCTCGCCCTCGCGCTCCCCACCAGCCGCGCCGAAGCGGCCATGACCGGCACCCTGACCGCCTTCGTGGTCTACCCGGTGGCCGTGATGTGGGTATTCGCCTGCGCCAGCGCGCTGCGCGCCTGGACCGGCCTGCTGCTGGCCTGCCTGCTGCCCGGCGCAGTGGTTCTGGCCATGGGCGCGGTGACCTGGGGCGCACCATGAAGGACGGTTTGCGCCAGTCGATGGCGTGGCTGCATACCTGGACCGGCCTGCTGGCCGGCTGGATCTTGTTCCTGGTGTTCTGCACCGGCGCGGCGTCGTACTACAAGGACGAGATCACCCTGTGGATGAAGCCCGAGGTGCACCAGTCCATGACGCGCCAGGTGACGCCGGCAGCGGCCACCGCCGCTGCAGTGGCCTTCCTGGAACAGCGCGCGCCTAGGAGCGACCGCTGGTTCATCGACCTGCCGGGCGAACGCGAACCGACCTTGCGCACCATGTGGGCGCCGCCGCCGGCCGACCCGGCCAAAGCGGGAGAAGCACGTCCGCGCCGCGCCCGCCTGGCCAACGCCACGCTCGATCCGGCCACCGGCGAGGAGCTGGCGGCGGCGCGCGCCACGCGCGGCGGCGAATTTTTATACCGGATGCACTTCGACCTGCACTATATGCCGGTGATCTGGTCGCGCTGGATCGTGGGCATCTGCGCCATGTTCATGCTGGTGGCGATCCTGTCGGGCATCGTCACGCATAAGCGCATTTTCAAGGACTTCTTCACCTTCCGGCCGGCCAAGGGCCAGCGTTCGTGGCTGGACGCCCATAACGCCAGCGCCGTGCTGGCCCTGCCCTACCACCTGATGATCACGTACACCGGCATCGTCACCTTGATGTTCCTGTACATGCCGTGGGGCGTGAAGGCCGTGTACCAGGACGAGCGCGACAAGTTCTTCACCGAGTTGCGGCAAAGCGTGCCGCCCGATCCCAAGGCCTCGCGCATCCCGGCCGCGCTCACGGCGCTGCCGCCGCTGCTGGCGCAGGCGACCACTGCATGGGGTGACGGCAGCGTGGGCCGCATCATCGTCAACCATCCCAGGCAGACCAATGCCATGGTGGCCTTCTATCGTCGCGACGGCAAGGACATCGCGGTCGATCAGCCGGCCATGGTGTTCGATGGCGTGACCGGCGCGCTGATCTCGCCACCGGAGCCGAAAGCCGCGCCGGCCGCACACACCCAGGGCGTGATGATCGGCCTGCACGCGGCGCGCTTTTCCAGCCCCGCGCTGCGGGCGCTGTTTTTCATCGCCGGCCTGGCCGGTTGCGCCATGGTGGCCACCGGCCTGGTACTGTGGGCCGTGAAGGAGCGGCAGAAGTTCGCCAAGGCCCTGGCCAGGGGCGGGCGCGTGAGCTTTGGCTTGCGGCTGGTCGATGGCCTGAATTTGGGCGCCATCGCCGGCGTGCCGATTGCGATTGCCGCCTACTTCTGGTCCAACCGCCTGCTGCCAGTGGGACTGGCCGAGCGGCCGGCCATGGAAGCGGCCTGGTTCTTCGGCGCCTGGGGCGCGGCGGCCGTGCTGGCGCTGGTCCGGCCCACGCGGCGCATGTGGCAGGTGCTGCTGGGCGCGGGCGGCGTGCTGTTTGCCGGATTGCCGGTGTTGAATGCCGTAACCACCGAGTCGCACCTCGCCTACAGCCTGTCGCACGGCCTGCTGCAGGTCGCCGGCTTCGACCTGGTGGTGCTGGCGCTCGGGATCGGCTTGTTGTTTGCAGCGAAACGGATGGGGAGTCCACGCGTGAAAAAAGAAGTCAAGGAACCGGAAGTGAAGCAGTCGAAACCAGTGCTGGCACGAGGCGCGGCATGAGCGCGCTGGCCAACGGCTTGCTGATCTACGCGGCGCTGGCGGCGGCGCTGGCCGGCTTTGCGGGCCTGAGCCTGGCCATGGACCGGCACTGGGAGGCGTTGCACGGGCGCGGCGCGTCGCCCGGCCCCAAGGCGCGCTGGTTGCAGGCTTGCGGCACGGCCGGGCTGCTGCTGTCGCTGGCGGCGTCGCTGGCGCTCAAGGGCGCCACGCAGGGGTGGGTGCTGTGGCTGGGGGCGCTGACTGCGGGCGCGGTGGTGGTGGTGCTCACCTTGACCTACCAGGCGCGGCGCGTGATTCCGCTGGCGCAGGTGGCGGGACTGTCGGCGTTGGCGGCGGCGGCCGTTGCCATGGCTGTGTAACTACTTTGTGTACCTGTCGCGGATCTTGCGCAGCGTGCCATCCCTGCGCATGGTGCTCAGAGTCTCGTCGAAGGTGGTCACCACTTCCGGCGCCACCGTGTGGCGGTTGAAGATCAGGTAGCTCTGGGTGGTCTCGATAGGCGGTCCGATGACCTTCGCCTTGTCGAGCGCGTCCAGGCGCTTGAGTACCGCCTCCCCCATCACGCGGCTGCTCACCAGCGCGTCCATGCGCCCGGCCAGCAGCTTGCGGAAGTTGGCCTCGTAGGTCTGCGCCACCTCCAGCTGATTGAACACGCCGCGGCCGGCGGCAGCGTCGAAAATGGCCCCGTAAGAGACCTTGTTGACGACGCCCAGGCGCACGTCGGCCAGCTCGCTCACGTTGCCGTGGAACGCCATGCGCGAATTGACGCGGGCGAAAATCACGAAATCCTGGGTCAGCAAGGGCTCGCGCGGGAACAGGTATTTGCGCTCGCGCTCTTCGGTCTTCTTGATGGTGAAAAAGCCATCGGCGCGCGGCGTGTCGATCAAGGACAGGCTGCGCGCCAGCGGGTAGAACTGCAATTCGACCGGCTGGCGCATACGCGCAAAAATGGTGCTCACCAGGTCCACCATCATGCCGGTGGCCGGTTGGCCCGGCTGCACTTCCACGTAAGGCGGGTAATCGAAACTCACCAGCACCAGCGGCCGTTGCTGCGCCAGCGCATGCGGCAATGCCGCCGCGCCAAACGCGAAACCGAGCAGCGCATGTGCGAACAGGCGTTTCATCGGCCGGCCAGGTTGGACATCAAGCGCACGATTTCGTCGAAGCTCACCGGCTTGGTCAGGTGGTGGTCGAACCCGGCCTTCCCCGACTTGAGGCGATCGGCGTCCGTGCCCCAGCCGGTCAGCGCCACCAGCACCACGCCGTCGAGCGCCTTTTGCGAGCGCAGTGCGCGCGCCACGTCGTAGCCGTTCATGCCCGGCAGCCCGATGTCGAGGAAGACCACGTGCGGCAGGAAGGTCTGGGCGCGGCCGATGGCGTCGATGCCGTCGTGCACCGTCTGCACCTGGTGCCCCTTGATCTCGAACAGCGCCGACAGCGTCTCGGCGGCATCGACATTGTCATCGACAACCAGTACGCGCATGCTGGTGGCAGATGCCGCATCCACCCTTTGCAGCGCGTGCGCCGCCACCGGCGCGGCCGGCGGGGTTTGCGCCGCCAGCACCGCCTGCATGGCCGGCAGCATCACCGGCACGTGCAGGGTAAACGTGCTGCCCCGGCCGGCGCCGGCGCTGTGCGCACTGACTTTACCGCCATGCAGTTCGGTCAGGCGGCGCACCAGGTTCAGGCCGATGCCCAAGCCACCTTGCGCCTGCCCCTCGCTGCCCGGCACCTGGGTGAACATGTCGAACACGCTGCCCAGCGCCTCGGCCGGGATGCCCACGCCGTTGTCGCTCACGCTCACCGTCAGTTCGCCATCGGCGACGGCTGCGCGCAGTTCGATGGCGCCATGTTCGGGCGTGTACTTGGCGGCGTTGTTGAGCAGGTTGCCGATCACCTGGGCGATACGCTGGGCGTCGAGCCACAGCGGTGGCGCGTGATCGGACACCGAGATCTTCAGGCGGTGGTGGCGGGCGTCGATCAGCGGCGTACTCAGTTCCACCGCGTTGCGCACGATTTTGTTCAAGTCGGCCGGGCCGAACACCAGGACTTCCTTGCCGCGCGCAATGCGGGCCAGGTCGAGCAGGTCGTCCACCAGGTGCACCAGGTGGCCCAACTGGCGCTCCATCATGGCGCGGATACGTTCGATTTCGTCGCGCGCCAGTTCCTCGGCGCGCATCATTTCAAGGCCGCTGCGTATCGGCGCCAACGGGTTGCGCAGCTCGTGCGCCAGCGTGACGAGGAATTCGCGCTGGGCCTGGTTAGCCTGCGACAATTCGCCCGCCTTGCTGCGCAGTTCCGATTCGCCGCTCTTCTGGTCGGTGATGTCGAGCGTGACGCCGTCGAAATGAATCATGCCGCCCTGCTCGTTGTGCTGCGACCAGGCGATCATGCGGATCCAGCGCGGCGCGGTTTGTCCCGGCGCCGGGGCCACGCGGAACTCCGCCTCGTAGCCCTCGCCCTCCACCATCGCACGCTGGAATTCGTCTTCCAGGCGCGCACGGTCGTCGGGATGCACGCGCTGGTAGAACTGCGACACCGGCACCAGACCGTCGGCCGGCAGCGCGAACTGGGTGCGCAGCTGGGCATTGGCCTGCATGGTCGATAGCGGTGAATCGGCGTACCACACGCCGATGCCACTGGCGCGGGTGACGTTGGCAAAGCGGTCCTGCAACAAGCGCCGCTCGTGGACGTCGATCACGGTGCCTATATAGCCGAGCAGCGCGCCGCCGTTGCCAAAGCGCGGCGCGCCGGCGTCGATCACCCAGCGGTAGGCGCCCACGCGGTCGCGCAGGCGGTAGTCGATCGAGAACGGCCGGTTGCGGTCGCAGGCGGCCGTGTAGGCTTCGCCCACCGCTACCGCGTCGTCCGGGTGGATCAGTTCCATCCAGCCGCGCCCCAGGTCCTGCTCGGGCGAGCGGCCGGTGTAATCGAACCAGCGCTGGCTCAGGAACGTGCATTGATGGTTTTCGTCTGTGGTCCAGAACATGGCCGGCGAAGCGTTGACCAGCGAGCGGAAATATTCTTCGCGTTCGCGCAGCTCCAGCGTGGCCTGCTGGCGTTCGCGGGCCTGCTCGATGTGGTTGCGCACGCGGGCCAGCAGCTCGTTGGCGAAAAACGGCTTGACCAGGTAATCGTCGGCGCCCGCCTGCAGTCCTTCGATGCGGGCCTCCTCGCCGGCGCGGGCCGACAGCAGGATTACCGGCACGTGGCGAATCGCGTCCTCGGCGCGGATGGTCTTGAGCAGCGCAAAACCGTCCAGCCGCGGCATCATCACGTCGCTCAGCAGCAGGTCGGGCGGGTTGCGGCGCACGGCTTCCAGCGCGTCCTGGCCGTCGGCGCAGGTCTCCACCACGTACTCGCGCTCAAGCAGCGAGCGCACGTAGCCGCGCATATCCTGGTTGTCGTCGGCGATCAGGATGCGGGCGCGCTGCGCTGGCGCCACCGCTACCGCCGTCGCTGCCGTCGCAGTGGCCACCGTGGTAGTGATGGCACTCGGCTGCGGGGTAACGCTGTCGGGCAGCCAGCGCAGCGCCTCCTCGACAAACGCCGATCCCATGCGGTCGCCCGACGAGCCGTCGGCCCGTGCTACCACGTACTGCGGCGGCAGGTGGCTGGAGCCGAACGGAATATCCACGGTAAAGGTGGCGCCCTGGCCCAGGGTGCTGTCGGCGGCGATGGTGCCGCCGTGCAGGCGCACCAGCTCCTGGATCAGCGCCAGGCCGATGCCGGTGCCTTCGTAACTGCGGCCCTGCACGCCCTCCACCCGGTGGAAGCGCTCGAACACGCGCGGCAATTCGGCGGCCGGGATGCCCGCGCCGGTGTCGCACACGGACAGCCGCGCGCCAGTGGCGGTTTGTTCGAGGCGCACGGTCACGCCGCCATGCAGAGTGAACTTGAAGGCGTTCGACAGCAGGTTGAACACCACCTTTTCCCACATGTCGAGATCGACGAATACCGGTTCGGACAGCGGCGCCGTCTCCACCCGGTAGGCCAGGCCCGCCTTGTCCATGGCCGCCTCGAACACGCTGGCCAGGTTGGCCGTCAGTTGAGCCAGGTCCACCGGGGCGAAGCGCGCCTGCACCCGGCCGGCCTCGATGCGCGAAAAATCGAGCAGCGAGTTGACCAGTTTTAACAGGCGCAGCGCGTTGCGGTTGGTCAGGTCGATGCGCTCGCGCTGGCGTGGCGACAGGGCGTCGACGCTGTCGGCCAGCGCGTCTTCCAGCGGGCCGAGGATCAGCGTGAGCGGCGTGCGGAATTCGTGCGAAACGTTGGAAAAGAACGCGGTCTTGGCCTTGTCGATTTCGGCCAGCGCGGCGGCGCGTTTCTGTTCCTGCTCGTAGGCCAGCACATTGCCGATGGCGGTATTGAAGGCGCCGCGCAGCAGCTCGTAGAAGTTAAGGTAGGCGGCGTCGAGTGCGCGGCGGGCGCTCACGCCGGCCACCAGGAAACCATAAGGGCGCTCCTGGCCGGCCACCGTCAGCGGCAGCACCATGGCGGTATGCGGCGCTTCCTCGTACGGCGCACACTCGAAGGCGCCGAAGCGCGCCGCCAGGTCTTCCACCCGGTGGCTGCCAGCGTCGGCCAGCGCGGCGGCAAAATCCCAGCCGCCGGTGCCGTGCAGCGCCGCTTCGGCCGGGGCCAGCGCGCTGTCTGCGGACAGGCCCACGCGGGCGCGCAACGCCAGCGTGCGGCCGTCATCGGCCAGTTCGTACAGCAGCAGGAACGGCACGTCCATCGCCAGCGTTTCGCTGTCGTAGACCGTGAAGCGCGCCAGCTCGTCGCCGGTGCGCGCCAGGGCGATGCGGCCGGTGAGGTCGCGCAAGTTCTGCGTGCGGCGGGCGTCGAGCACCGCCGCCGTACCTTCGCTGATCGGGTGGAAGATGCCGCCCACGTTGCCCGATTCGGCGCGGATCGGCGAGAACGAAAACGTCATGAACGCTTCTTCCATGTAGCCGTAGCGGTCGAGGAACATGCGCTGGTCGCGGATATAGACACCCTCGCCCGCATGGGCGCGGTCGAAAGCGTCACCGACGACCGGCAGCGCAGTGGCCCAGCAGATCTTGAACGGCTCGCCCATCGACTGCGGGTGTTTGGCGCCGCAGATCGGGCGGTAGGCGTCGTTGTAGATCTGCACATCGTCGGGGCCCCAGGCCACCAGCATCGGGAAGGTCGATGACAGGCACAGGCTGACGGACGTGCGCAAGCTTTGCGGCCAGCCGGAAAGCGGCCCCAAAGGCGTGGTGGACCAGTCCATGGACCGTATCAATTCGCCCATATCGCCCCCACCGGACAACCATCCCAGATCGTCGGCCATCGTTCCCCGCTGCTCCATCCATCCCCCGGTTTTTACTACTTCCGGCGGCAATTCCACCGGTCACGCAGTATAACGCTTTCCGCAAGGACACCCGAGAAACGCCTTATGGTGCCGTGGTTTTAATGCGCATGAGCAATAATCTGTTTCAGTGATACCTGTCATCACCATTTCGATATAGAGGAATTCCATTTAGTTATTGGTGTTATACCCGCTTTGCCCCTAAGATTGCGATCCAGGCAAGTCTATAAAAAGGATACAAAGTGGCGGCACCAACACCTTCGAGCAGCACCGCGATCAGCGCATCGCACGCAAATACGGCAAAATCGGCGATGTACCTGCTGACCAGCCTGTTCTTCACCTGGGGCTTCATCACCGTTATCAACAACACCCTGCTGCCGCACTTGCGCAGCGTGTTCGAGCTGAACTATACCCAAACCACGCTGATCGAATCGGTCTGGTTCATTGCCTATTTCTTCGCGTCGATTCCGTCCGCGCGGCTGATCGAGCGCGTGGGCTACAAGAAGTCGCTGGTCACCGGCCTGGTCATCATGGCCGTCGGCGCGCTGATGATGATTCCCGCCGCCCACCTGCCGTCGTACGGGGTGACGCTGTTCGCGCTGTTCGTCATCGCCTGCGGCATCACGCTGCTGCAAGTGGCGGCCAACCCCTACGTTGCGGTGGTCGGTCCGGCCAGCTCGGCATCGGCCCGTTTGAACCTGGTGCAGGCGTTTAACTCGCTCGGCACCATGCTGGCGCCGCTGTTCGGCGGCTACCTGATCCTGGGCCGCTCCAACTCGGGCACGGCCTCCGCCGACCAGGTGCTGACCCAGGCCGAACGCCTGGCCGACGCCCGCGCCGTGGAACTGCCGTACCTGATCGTCGCCGGTGTGCTGGTGATCCTGGCGATCGTGATTGCCCGCTTCCCGCTGCCTGAAATCGGCGCCTCGACCAACCGCGAAGCCGCCAAAGCCGCGCGCAAGAACCACTCGCTGTGGAAGCACCGCAACCTGGTGTTCGGCATTCCGGCCATCTTCATCTACCTGATCGCCGAAATCGGCGTGGCCAACCTGTTCATCAATTTCGTCTCGCAGCCGGACATCGGCAACGTCAACCACGAAAAAGCGTCGCACTACCTGATCATCCTGTGGGGCGGCATGATGGTAGGCCGCTTTGCCGGCAGTATCCTGATGCGCAAATTCACGGCCGAAAGCGTGCTCGCTGGTTGCAGCATCGGCGCCGCCATCGTGATGACGGTGGCCACCTTCTCCGGCGGCTCGCTGGCGATGTGGGCGCTGATCTCGGTGGGCCTGTTCCACTCGGTGATGTTCCCGACCATTTTCACGCTCGGCATCAAGGGCCTGGGCCCGATGACCGAAGAAGGCTCCGGCCTGATGATCATGGCAATCGCCGGCGGCGCGCTGGTGGTATTGCAAGGCATGCTGGCCGACCACTACGGCCTGCAGATGTCGTTCCTGCTGACCGTGGCTTGCGAGATCTACGTGCTGTTCTATGCACTGTGGGGCTCGAAGGCGACCAACGCGTTCCCGGAAGAGCCGGCGAGCGACGTCAAGTAATTGGTTTTAAACAGAGAAAACCCGGTGCATGCGCCGGGTTTTTTTTATGGATCAGCCGTTTTCGGCGCGAAACTCGTCGCAAGATTGAAGCTTCAGGCCGGCCTGTTTCGCAGCCTGCCTGGCTTCGTCTGCCAGTTCGGCGCGCACCAGCAAGGCGTAGTAGGCATCGTGCAGCAGGTCCAGGTGCAGCAACTGCAAGCCGCGCGGCTCCACCCACGCGGAAAACTCCAGCAGGGCCTGCGCGACGATCTTGTTTTCCTCGTCTTGCAAATGCCAGGTCTCGGCAACTCCTGCCGTAGCCAGCAGTTCGTTCGCCTGCCATTCCACTTCTTCCGTGGCTTTCCAGTCGACCGTGAGCATTACCCACTTCCCAGGCTGCTGTCCATCGTCGCCGAGCAGGCTGTTGTTGACCGCATCTTCCGGGGTATCGCCGCGCTGCAATTGCGCCACCAGCAAATTGGTCAAACGACGACTCTCCTCGGCGCCCAACTTGGCCGTGACCAGGGTGCCGAAGCGCTCAAGTGCCAGCTCAGCCTCTTTGGAAACGGAGAAATGCGACCTGAGAAGCTGGTCGTCCGAGACGCGGTCGGCGGCGGCAGGTGGCGCCGGGCGCGTCGGCGCGCTGCGGCCCAATAGTCTATTAAGTAGTTTAAACATGGGATGATGGCGGATGGTGAAGGATGTTGACTGAAGAACAGGCGGCCGTTGCAAATAATATCATTCCTTTAATGCCGGTGCGGCAGAAGGACGCCGCCATCAAGTGCATCCATCGTAAAGGATCGCGTCGAAATAATGATTGCCGCCCTCGTCGACATGCACGGTCAACAGCGTAAAACCGGCCTCGGCGAGGAGGCGCAGATAGTGCTGCTCGCCCAGCGAGCGCGAGGGCTGACCGGTTTGCAGATCGTTCCATGCAGACGGTTCACGAGGCGCGCTAAACAAGAAGCGTGCTCCCGTGTGGAGGGCGTTGGCGACCCGCAAGATCAATTCCCGCTGTTCCCGCTCCGACAGCAGAAATATCAGCCCCACAGCGAGGGCGCCATCGAACTTGCGGCCAAAAAAACTGCTGCCCTGCACCGTCTCGCAAGCTGCGGACGCTGCCGGCAAGCGCTGGCGGAATGCCGCCAGCAGGGTGGGCGATGCGTCGATGCCGAACACTGAACAACCTTCTTCGGCAAGCGCTATCGCCATTGGCGCCCCCGATCCGCAGCCGATATCCACCACCTCCGCTCGGGCCGGCAAGGAACGCGCCCATTGCCGCACGACGCTGCTGCCGATATCGGATCTGGCAGCGATGAATTCCTGGGCAACAGCCTCCCAGCCATTGGATCTATCATGATTCAAGGTGCACTCCTTGCTTGGCTTCTTGATATATATCAATGTTTTGGCATTTATCTCAATGGGACAATGCAGATCAACATTATGCATGGAGGTAAATCAATGGAGAACTACTTGAGCCGGCTGTTCGGCAGCGACGACCACCGCATCCACGTCTTGCAGGATGACAAGCCGCACCCGGTCCGGCGCCACCTGCAACCGGCGCGGCGCGACGAACTGGTGCTGGCCCTGTTCGGCGCCGGGCCGGCGCGCAGCGTTAAACGCAAGCGCGCCGGCGCCGCCAAAAAAGACGGTCAGGCGTCGATCTTCTGATTGACCAGTTTGCCGCCGATTTTCACATCCTTGAGCACCAGGTTTTTCACGTTGTAGGCAAACCACGGCTGCTCGGCGTTGCGCGGGGTGCCGAAGTCGCAGTTGGTGATGGTGATGTTGTCGAGCGGGAGCGTGGCCTTGCCGGCCGGGCCGTTGTAGGTGCCGGCCACCGGTCCCAGGATCACGAACGCCTGGAAGCACGAGTGCTTGCCGGTCGGCGTTTGCACATCACTCACGCGCAGGTTCGAGATGTGCACGTCCGAGACCTCGGGCGGGCGTATGCGCACGCTTTCGTCCACCGGCGTGTAGTCGCAATCGATGGTGATCACGCCACCGGCCGTGGTGTGCGGTACCGCCGGCAGCCTGGTGCCCGGCAGTTGGCTATAGGTGCGGCCGATGGTGGCCACGCCGTTGGGCAGCGTGCAGTCGCGGACATAAAAATGGCGCAGGAAACCGCCGCGGTTCATATTGGTTTTCATGCGGATGGCCGTGTTCAGGCCCGAAGTCTGCCAGTACTTGTTGCGGAACTCGAGCCGCTGCGCATACACGTGTTCAATTCCACCGGCCATCTCGCTGCCCAGGGTCATGCCGCCATGACCGCTGTTCATCACGCAGTCCTGCACCAGCACATTGCGGGTCGGGCCGAACTCGATGTCGCGATTGCGGCCCGCCTTGATGGCGATGCAGTCGTCGCCGGCATTGAACTCGCAGTGTTCCACGAACACCGTATCGCAGGCCTCGGGGTCGAAGCCGTCGCTGTTGGGGCCCTGGCTCTCCATGCGCACCTTGCGGATATGGACGTTGCGGCAGTTGACCGGGTGGTGCTGCCAGAACGGCGTGGCGGTCACCATGTAGCCCTGCATCAGCACATCGGTGCAGCCGATGAATTCGATCATGCTCGGGCGCAGGAAGTGGCCCACGCCGAACACGCGCTTGGCGATCGGCACGCCGGCTTCCGACAGTGCCGGCAGGTAGCGCACGTCGGCGCGGAAGCTCTGGCGCGTCGCTTCGATCATCTCGCGCTCGTGCGCCGGCAAATCGGGCGCCACCTCGCGCATCGACTTCGGATTGCGCTCGTTGACGGCGATCTCGGTCTGCACGCTGCCCTTGTTGTGGCGGCCCTTCCAGTCCCACCAGCAGCCCTCGCCGTTCTCGAAGGGCACCCCGCCCTGGCCATTCAAGACGCTGGTCCAGTCCTCGCCGGTCAGCGCGATATTGGTCTGGCCGTAGGCATACACCAGCGGCGAGTAATTGAGCACGTCGTTGCCCTGCCAGCGCGAGATCGACAGCTTGCCGTTGACGCCGCAATCGATGTCGCCGTACTTGGCAAAGTCGGCCGGGTTGGCGCTGAAATAGACGTGGGCGCCGGCCGCCAGGTACACGTGCACGTTCGAGCGCAGCACGATCGGACCGGCGACGTACCAGTCGCCTTTCGGGATCACCACGCGTCCGCCGCCGGCCTTGTTGCAGGCGGCAATGGCGGCGGTAATGGCGGGATAGGCGTCGGGCGAGCCACGCACCGGCGACGGCACGTCGGCCTTTTCGGTGTAGCGGATGGTGGCGTTGACCTTGGCCAGCTGGCACGGTTTGGCGCCGAAGGCGGTGATGACGAAGTCCTGGTCGCGGAACTTGAGCGGCGTGGCGAATTTCTGCTCGATGTCGCGCGCGCGCTGCCAGGGGTCGGCCGCAGCCTGTTTGTCGCCGGCGCTGGCCGCCGTGTGCAACAGCGCCGCAGGCGCACTGGCCGCTGCCATCATGCCCGCACCGCTGCGCATCAACGTGCGGCGCTTCTGGTCAACTCTCTGATCGATCTCCACCTTCATGGTCTGGTCTCCGTGATTGATTATGTGCCCGGATTATTCCGGATCTGGCAATGCGGGACCATTCTAGCAAGGTTTCAAGGTGGTTAGACCACTTTATATGTGGCCTAACCAGTTTGCCGATTATCTGCGCTCCACCAGTACCGGGTAGGTCCAGCGCGCGCGGTCGAGATACGGCGAGCGCGCCAGCCACCAGCGCAGCCGCGCCTGCGGATCGCCGGCCAGCGTGGCATCGGCCGCCAGCGCCTCGGCAAAGCGCGTGCGCAGGACCGGATCGGCTGCCATCATCCGGTCCGCCATGGGCGCCAGCAGGTGGCGTGGCAGTTGCGACTCGAGCGGCAAGGCGGTATCGAAATAGCCGGTGGCCAGGAACGAGTCGTCGCTCTCGGGTTCGAGCAGCGCCGCCGCCAGCAGGTGGAACGGCTGGTCGGACGGCACCCGCACCGAACCGGTCGGCAGCGTCCATTCTTTTTGCGCGCGCTGCAAACCGCTGCGCTCCTTGCCATTGGCCAGTTGCACGGTTTCGAGCAGCATGGTGCGCGGCTGCTTCAATTCTTCCAGCACGATGCCGTGCCGGCGCAGCGCGGCGATCATGCCCTGCTGCTCGGCGCCGATCCACCACGCTGCCGGCAGCGCCACCTCCCTGGTCGAGCGCACGCCGAAGACCGGCATGGCGATATCGATCGGCTCACCGGTCCAGCGGCGCTCGGTGGTGCCGGACGCCGGCGACAGGTAGGCGTCGTAGCGGTAGCCCTTGAACGTCTTGATTTTCAATGGCGCCGCCTCGCGCTCCCAGCGCACCATCAGCTGCACGGGACGGTCGGCGCGGTCGCGGGTCTTGGCGGCGACAATGGCTGCGCTCTCGCGCGCCACGGTCTTGAGCGACTGCTCGAGCAGCACATAGGTGCCCAGCACGCGGCGTTTATACGGCTTCATCGCGTGGTTCTCCACCAGCACGGTCGGAATGCCGGTGAAGTCGCCATAGCCGGTCGAATAGCGCGGCCCTTCGGCGCTGATGCGCAAGCCCTTCTCGGGCGCGTCCTCGTCGACCCAGCTAGGATAGAGGTCGGGCGTGTGGCCCTGCGCCACCAGCGCCGCGTGGACGTCGCCGTGATAGGTTTTCATCAGCCAGTCGGCCGTGGCGCGCGAGCGCGCATAGGTGCCCCAGCCCGCATAGGTATAGGTCACGTCGTACTGGTAATCGATGCCGTCGCTGACGTGGACGTCGATGTAGAGCGCCGGATCGAAAGTTTGCAGCAGCTTGACCACGGCCGCGATCTCGGGCGACTGCAGGCGCGCGTAATCACGGTTGAGGTCCAGCCCCTGGCCGTTGGTGCGCGAACCCTTGCTGTCCGGACCATGCTGGTGCGGGCGGCCCAGCGCGCTGCTGTTCTCGTGGCCGTCGACGTTGAGGATGGGGATGAATACAAGGTCCACCGCATCGAGCAGGTCGTCGCGGCCCCGTTGGGCGATATCGCGCAACAGCATCAGCCCGGCATCCTTGCCGTCGATTTCACCGGAATGGATGCCGGCCTGGATCACGACCACCGGCTTTTTGGTATCCGACTTTTCCGCGCCGGGCTTTTTCGCCAGCACGTACACCAGGTCGCGCCCCTGCAAGCTTTTGCCGAAACTGTGCAATGACAGCAGCTTCGAGGATCCGGCCAAGGTACGCAGGTAGTCCATTGTTTGCGCATAGCTGGGCGACGACCGGAAATCGGAGCGCTCGGCCGGCGTGGCCAGGCGGTCAGACGCGGACACGATCAGCTGTTCGCTCTTGCCGCTCCACGGGGCGGCGGGCGGCAGCACTTGCGGCGCAGGCGCCGTTGCGGCGGATGACGGAATGGCGGCATACAGCGAGGTAATGAAAAACAGCGATCGAAACAACATGCAAAGGTTCCCGGTTATATAATCAAGGTCTGTCCGGGCCGTCGTCCGGCGCCGAGGAACAGAAACGAATGGAACGAAATACCCGCCAACGCACCGCCATCCACCAGTGCATCACGGCCGCCGGGCGCCCGCTCGCGCCGCAGGAAATTCTCGAACACGCGCAGCAGGCCGTGCCGGGCATCGGCATGGCCACGATCTACCGCAACATCAAATCGCTGCTGGAGTCGGGCGAGATTGCCACCGTATCGTTGCCGACCGGCGGCGACCGTTATGAAGTGGCAGGCCATGGCCATCACCACCACTTTCACTGCCGCGCGTGCGACAAGGTGTTCGAAGTCCACGCCTGCCCCGGCGACATGCAAAAGATGGCGCCCAAGGGCTTTCAGCTCGAATCGCACGAGCTGACCCTGTACGGCCTGTGCGACCAGTGTAAATAAGGCGATCGGTCAGTCCGACGCGCAGCTTTTGCAGTTGCCGTGGTTGCGGCGATGGGCGATGATCAGGAGCAGGCTGCTGCAAATGGCCAGCGCGGTCTCCCAGGCCTGGCCGAACAGCGGCCCCACCACGTACACCGCCACCATGAACGCCGCCAGCCCGGCCGCGCCCAGCAGCAGCGCCACCGGCTCGCGGTGCTTGATGAAGCCTGGCAGCAGCGCCACCACCACCGGTATCGTCACGCCCAGCACCAGTAGCGAATGGACCGAATCATGTTCGTGGCCCAGGCCCAGCATGGGAAACGCCGCCAGCAGGAACGGCATCGCCACGCAATGGACCAGGCAGATGCCGGATGCGGTCATGCCCGCGTAATCGCCCCAGCGGATCAGGTACTTCATCATCATCAGAACGACACGCGCACGCCGGCGGTGACATTACGGCCCGGCAGCGGCGCCGCATTCTTGATGAACGAAGTATGGCTGTAGGCCAGTTCGTCGGTCAGGTTGTTCAGGCGCGCATAAATCTGCGCCGGCATGCCGCCCAGGCGCAGCGTGTAATGCGTGCCCACGTTGAGCATGTTGTAACCGGGCGTGGCGCCTTCGAAGTCGGCCACTTTATCCTGCTTGTTTACGCGGTAGAACTCCACCTGGCCATGCAGCTGGCCCAGGTTGGCGTCCACCCGTGCGCCCAGGCGTGCGGCCGGGATGCGCGGCAGGTTGCGGTCGCTGGCGGCGCTGTCGAAACGGGCGCGCACGTAGTCGCCGAACACCGTGCCTTCGAACGCCGGCGAGAACTTGTGTTTCATCTCGCCTTCCAGGCCGGTGAAGGTGGCGTCGCGCTGGGCGTATTCGATCAGCTGGAAGCCCTCGAAATTGTCCAGCGTGCGGGCGTAGATGTAGTGATCGACCTTGTTGCGGAATGCGCTGAGCGAGAACGTGGTGGCGCCGGCGTACTTGCGCAGCGTGAGGTCGACGTTGTTCGAAGTTTCCTTGTCCAGGTCCTGGTTGCCAATCTCGTAGGTGCTCGTGGCCAGGTGCACGCCGTTGGCGTACAGTTCCTCGGCGGTGGGCAGGCGGTGGGCCCGCGACAGCGACGCGCGCAGCGAATACTCGGGTGCGAACTTCCACACCGCGCCCACCGCCACGGACGTGCCGCTCACATCGTGGTCGCGCAGGCCGGCCTGGTTGACGGTGATGTCCTGCCACTCGTGGCGCGCGCCGGCTTCAAAACGCCAGTCCCGCAGCTTGTATTCCTCGGTAAGGTACACCGCGTTCTTTTTGGTGATGGTGGCCGGCACATAGGCTTCCTCGCCATCGGCGACAAAATCGCGCTTGGTCGTCTGCACGCCCACCACGCCGCGCCAGCCGCCCAGCGGTGCGTGTTCGGCTTCCACGCGCACGTCGTGCGCCTTGTTGCGGAAGCTGGTCGCCACTTCAGCGCCTTCCAGTTCGTCGTGCTGGTAGTCGGTGAGCGAGGCGCGCAGGCGCACCTTGGTGATGCCTGCCACGGGCGCGCGGTATTCGCCGCGCAGGTCCCAGCGGTTGCTGTCCAGTTTCACGGTGGGCACCTCGCCCGCTGCGTGTTCTTCGTGTTCGTGCTCGGCGCCGCCCTCTTCTTCGTGCTCGCCGCAATGGAGGGCGCCACCATCGAGGTGGCAGCCTTCGAATTCGTGGTTATGGCCGGGAATGCCGTAGCTGGTACGCTCCTTGGTGTAGGCCAGGCCCAGGTAACCGTTGGCGCCGATCCACGACACGCCCACGCTGCCGGTATCGGTATCCTTGAAGCTGCCGTCAACCTTGCGGCCTTCGCTCCAGCCCTTGCCCACGCGGTAGGCGTCGGCCTCGCGCTTGACGCCTTCTGCGTGGAAGGCAACGCTGCCGGCGCCGCCGGTCACTTCGAAGGCGCCGGCCTTTTCACGCGCGACCGAGTTGGCGCGCAGTTCGGCGCTGCCTTCGAGGCCGTTGACCGGAATGGCGGTGGGAATCTTGCGGTCGATGATATTGATGGTGCCGCCCACCGCACCGCCGCCGTAGGCCAGCGCCGACGGGCCGCGCAGCACTTCGATGCGTTCGGCCAGCATCGGCTCGAACGCCACCGCGTGGTCGGGGCTGATGGTGGAGGCGTCCTGGATTTCCGCGCCGTCGGACAGGATTTTCACGCGTGGGCCGTCCATGCCGCGGATGATCGGGCGGCTGGCGCCGGCGCCGAACTGGCTCGACGAAATGCCGGGCTGGCGGTTGAGTGTCTCGCCCAGGGTCGATTCGCGCACCCGCACCAGCTCATTGCCGCCGATGGACGTGACCGGCGTGATCATGTCGTCGCCCACCACGCCCAGCGCACTGGCCGCCACGACCACGGTCGGCACCGATTCCGGATCGGCCGGCAGGCGGGTTTCCGCCTGGGACTGAGTCTGAGTCTGAGCGTGGGCCATGGAAAAATGGCCCAACGCCAGCGTGATGGCCAGGGCGAGCGGGGTGCGGTTGCTGCGGAAAACGGACATGGAAAGTTCCTCATCGATGCGTGATAGTCGGTAATGATAAGTCATTATCATTAAACTCTCAAGCGCTACGTGTCTCCCGTACGTGATTACCGTGCGTGGCTACGGTGCGTGAACATCGTGCGCCGGCCAGCGCAGTTCGAACAGCGTACCGCCCATGTTCGATGGCCGACACGTGGCCTTACCGCCATGCGCCTTGGCGATGGCGCCCACCACCGCCAGCCCCAGGCCGGTGCCGCCACTCTCGCGCGAGCGCGATTGCTCGCCGCGCTGGAACGCTTCGAACACGTGCAGCGCCAATTCCGGCGCAATGCCAGGTCCCTCGTCTTCCACCCGCAGCACGCACATGCCGTCCGCCACGGCGGCGCCGATGCGCAGGCGGCCGGGCGTGGCATGACGGCGGGCGTTTTCGAGCAACGCCAGCAAGGCCTGGCGCATGCGCATCGGATCGCACAACATCGTGTCGCTGTCCGTTGCCACCTCGATGCTGAAGCCGGCAGCCTGCAAGGCCGGACCGGCCAGCGCGATCACGGTGGCGATGTCGTCGGCTAACGCCGTCTCCAGCAGGTGCAGCTCCAGGTGGCCGCTACCGGCCAGCGCCACCATGCGCAAGTCCTCGATCAGCCGGCCCAGGCCCTCGACGTGGGTGAGCAGGCTGCGGAACTGCGCCTGGTCGGGTACGAATACGCCGTCCGTAAAACCCTGCAGGCGGCCGCGCAGGATGGTGACCGGCGTGCGCAACTCATGGGCGATGGCGGCGTTCCAGAAGCCGCGCTCCTGCTCCATGTGCTGCAGACGCTCGGCCATGCTGTTGAAGTCTTCCACCAGTTGCGAGGCCTCGCCGATCGGACGGTCATTGACGGCGGCGCGCGCGGACAGGTCGCCGCCGGCCACGCGGCGCAGGCTGGCGGCAACGGCGTTGAGCGGCGCCAGGATGCGCCGCGAGAGCCGCCCCGCCGCCACCATGGCGATGATCACCGCGATGATGGTCGAGATTCCCATGTACAGCCACTCCGGCAGCGTGGGCATGTAGTTGTCCGGGTCGGCGAACAACTCGGGCTGGTAGCGCAGCAGCGTCGCGTACAGGATGCTGGAGCTGATTTGCAACAGCACGATGATCAGCAGCGTCAGCAACGACATCGACAGCGTGATCTGGCGCCCCAGGCCCATGCGGAATTTCATGCGCCGCCCCCCAACCTGTAACCGACGCCGCGCACGCTCTCGAGCAGCCCGGCGCCGCCGGCGCCTTCCACCTTCTTGCGCAGTTTGCTCAGGTGGCTGTCCACCGTGCGTTCCAGTGTTTCGCCCTCGGGCAGGCAAGCGGCCAGCAGCTCGGCGCGGGTAAACACCCGCTTGGGCGCACGCGCCATGTGCGCCAGCAGGCGGAACTCGGTAATCGTCAATGCCAGCAGCTGCCGGCCCGCCGCGCCGCACACGGCCGCCTCGTAATGTTCCAGATCGACCTCGATGCCTTCCGCGCGCAGCAGCCGGTGCGGCTGCGCGCCACCCTGCCGCGTGCGACGCAGCACGGCCAGCGTACGCGCCACCACCTCGGCGGCATTGAACGGCTTGACGATGTAGTCGTCGGCGCCGATGCGTAGGCCGGTGAGCTTGTCGATATCCTGGTCCATCGCGGTGAGCA
The DNA here is from genome assembly GCF_001758785.1 of Duganella phyllosphaerae. Lineage (GTDB taxonomy): Bacteria > Pseudomonadota > Gammaproteobacteria > Burkholderiales > Burkholderiaceae_D > Rugamonas > Rugamonas phyllosphaerae. The sequence goes on along the minus strand of NZ_LROM01000086.1, from coordinate 10,249 downwards.
TGATGACGGCGGTATGGCCGCGCCGGCGCAGCTCGGACAGCACCGCCCAGCCATCGTGGCGCGGCATCATCACGTCGAGCAGCACCAGGTCGGGTTTGAGCGCCAGGTGCATGTCGAGCGCCGCCTGGCCGTCGGCGGCGTGCGCCACGCGCAAGCCGGAGCGCGCCAGGTAGGCCAACAGGATCTGGGCGATTTCAGTCTCGTCTTCGGCCACCAGCACCAGCGCCTGGTGGGACTCCGTGTGGGCTTCCATATTATCGGGAGGTTTGTGCATAGGCTTGCATGATAACGCCGCCGGCCGCGCGTTTGCCAGCGCCGAGAATATATCGATCGCCTCCATCCAATCTCCACACTTCCCCCATCGAACTTGCATGTGCCAGGCGTAGTCTCGCCGCACGACCACACAGACACGATAACTATGCATACCTTGCTGAAGAAATGGCCCTTGATGATCGCCGCCGCTCTGGCTCTGACCCTGCCCCTGGCCCTGGCCGCCTGCTCCGGACAAGAGGCCACGCCGGCCGCCGCACCGCCGCCAGGCGTGACCGTCATCGCCCTCAAGCCTGCCGCAGTCACCCTCAGCGACGACCTGCCCGGCCGCGTGGCGGCGTTGCGCACCGCCGACATCCGCCCGCAAGTGGGCGGCATCGTGCTGCGCCGCCTGTTCCAACAGGGTGCCGAAGTGAAGGCAGGCCAGCCGCTGTTCCAGCTCAACCCAGCGCCGCTGAAAGCGGAGTTCGATTCCGCCGCAGCGTCGCTCCAACACGCGCAAGCCACGCTTGCGCGCACCACGCGCCAGGCCGAACGCCTGCAACCGCTGATCGAGGCCGACGCCATCAGCCGCCAGTCGTTCGACGACGCCGTCTCCGAGCGCGACCTGGCTGCCGCCAGTGTGGCGCAGGCCCGCGCCACGCTGGAACGGCGCCGCCTGGACGTCGCCTTTGCCACCGTGCAGGCGCCGATCTCCGGCCGTATCGGCTCGGAACTGGTGACCGAAGGCGCGCTGGTGGGCCAGCTCGACGCCACCCCCATGGCGCGCATCCAGCAGACCGACCAGGTGTACGTGGACGTGCGCCAGCCAGCGGCGATGATCGCGTCGATCCATGCGCTGGGCACGCGCGCAGCCGATGGTGTGGATGCTACGATCCTCGACGCCGACGGCAAGCCTTATGCGGCCAAGGCGCGCATCCTGTTCTCCGACATCAGCGTGGACGCCGGCACCGGCGACGCCACCCTGCGCATCCTGGTGGACAACGCCGACCGCGCTCTGCTGCCCGGGATGTTCGTGCGCGCGCGCATCGCCCGTGGCGCCACCTCGAACGAACTGATGGCGCCACAGCAGGCGGTGCAGCGCGGCCCCGATGGCGAAGCACTGGCCTGGACGCTCGACAAAAACCACAAGGCCAGCCTGCGCAAGATCGAGGTGGGTCCGGTGATCAACCACCAGTACGTGATCCGCGCAGGCCTCAAGGATGGCGACATCCTGGTGGTTGAAGGCCAGGAGCGGCTGCAGGACGGCGTGCAAGCGGCGCCGCACCGGTGGCAGTCGGCCGCGCCGAAAACTGCGCAACGCTGATCGCACTGAAAGAGAATCCCCATGTCACAATTTTTCATCAACCGCCCCATCTTCGCCTGGGTGGTCGCCATTTTCATCGTGCTGTTCGGCCTGATCGCGCTGCCCAACCTGCCGATTGCCCGCTTTCCGTCGGTGGCGCCGCCCAGCGTGACCATCAGCGCAGTCTATCCCGGTGCCTCACCGCAAACCATGAACGACGCGGTGGTGGCGCTGATCGAACGCGAACTGTCGGGCGTCAAAAACCTGCTGTACTACGAATCGTCTACCGACACCTCGGGTTCGGCCTCGATCACCGTCACCGTCAAGCCCGGCACCAACCCGGAGCTGGCGCAGGTGGACGTGCAAAACCGCCTCAAGTCGATCGAACCGCCCCTGCCGCAAACGGTGCGCCAGAACGGCGTGACGGTGGAATCGGCGTCTTCCGGCTTCCTGATGATCATCAGCATGAACGCCGATGACAGGCACGGCAAAGGCGCCGACGCGCTCGAACTGGGCGACTACCTGGCGCGCAACGTCATCGAAGAACTGCGCCGCGTGCCCGGCGTGGGCAAGGTGCAGCTGTTCGGCGCCGAACGGGCGATGCGCGTCTGGGTCGATCCCGCGAAACTGACCGCCCATAACGTCTCGATGGGCGACGTCACCGCCGCCATCGCCGCCCAGAACGTGCAGATCGCACCGGGCCGGGTGGGCGATACGCCGTCCGTGCCAGGCCAGCGCGTTACCACGCCGCTGACGGTACAGGGCCAGCTGCGCAACGCCCAGGAATTCTCCGCCATCGTGCTGCGTGCAGGCCGCGACGGCTCGCTGGTCACGCTGGCAGACGTGGCGCGGGTGGAACTGGGTGCGCAAAGCTACAGCTTCCAGACGCGCGAAAACGGCGTGGAATCGGCCGGCGCGGCGGTTTCGCTTTCGCCCGGCGCCAACGCCGTAGCCACCGCCGCCGGCATCCGTGCACGGATGGAGGAACTGGCCAAGTCGATGCCGGCCGGGATGACCTATTCGGTGCCGTTCGACACCGCGCCCTTCGTCAAGATCTCGATCGAAAAAGTGGTGACCACGCTGGTGGAGGCCATGGTGCTGGTCTTCCTGGTGATGTATCTGTTCCTGCAAAAGGTGCGCTACACGGTGATCCCCGCGATTGTCGCGCCGATTGCGCTGATGGGCACTTTTGCCGTGATGGCGGTAGCCGGCTATTCGATCAACGTGCTCACCATGTTCGGCATGGTGCTGGCGATCGGCATCATCGTCGATGACGCCATCGTGGTGGTGGAAGCCGTGGAAAGGTTGATGGCCACCGAGCGCCTGTCGCCGCGCGAGGCCACATCGCGCGCCATGAAGGAGATCAGCGGCGCCGTGGTAGGCATCACGGCGGTGCTCACGGCCGTGTTCATCCCGATGGCGCTGGCCGCCGGTTCGGTCGGCGTGATCTACCGCCAGTTCACGGTGGCGATGGCGGTGTCGATCCTGTTCTCGGCGTTTTTGGCGCTCACGCTCACACCGGCGCTGTGCGCCACCATGCTCAAGCCCATCGGTCCCGACGACCATGTCAAAAAAGGCTTCTTCGGCTGGTTCGACCGCGGTTTCGAGCGCTTGACGGTGCGCTATGCGGCCGGCACCACGCTGCTGCTCAAGCGCGGCGGCCGCATGATGCTGCTGTACGCGGTCATTGCCGCCGCCGTGGCCTGGGGCTTTACCCGGTTGCCGTCGGCCTTTTTACCGGAAGAGGACCAGGGCTATTTCATCACCTCGTTCCAGTTGCCGTCCGACGCCACCACCGGCCGCACGCTGGAGGTAGTCGAGCAGTACGAGCAGCACGTGGCCAGCCGTCCCGGCATCGAGGTCAATCAGTCGGTACTGGGCTTTGGTTTCTCCGGCTCCGGCCCCAATGCGGCGTTGGCGTTCACCATGCTTAACGACTGGTCGAAGCGCGACGGCGCCAGCGCCCAGGAAGAAGTGCTGCAAGCGCAGCTGGCGATGGCTACCGCGCGTGAAGGCATGATCATGTCGGTGCTGCCGCCAGCCATCGACGAACTGGGCAACTCGTCCGGCTTCGTGCTACGCCTGCAGGACCGCGCCAACCACGGCGCCGCCGCGCTGCAGGCAGCGCAGAACCGGCTACTGGCACTGGCTGCGCAAAGCCCGCTGCTGGCGGCGGTGTACCCGGACGGTTTGCCGCCCGGCGCCAGCGTACGCCTGGAGATCGACCGCAAAAAGGCCGAGGCGCTTGGCGTGTCGTTTGCTGCCGTGAGCGACATGCTCACCACCGCCACCGGCTCGACTTACGTGAACGACTTTCCCAACGCCGGCCGCATGCAGCAGGTGATCGTGCAAGCCGACGCCCCGGCGCGCATGCAGGTCGACGACCTGCTCGCGCTGCGCATCCGTAACAGCGATGGCGGCATGGTGGCGCTACGGGAAGTCGTCCAGCCGGTGTGGCAGCAAACGCCGCTGCAACTGGTGCGCTTCCAGGGCTACCTTTCGAGCCGCATCAGCGGCGGTGCGGCGCCCGGTGTGTCGAGCGGTGCCGCCATGGCCGAGATGGAGCGCCTCGCTGCGCAACTGCCGCCCGGCTTCGGCGTGACCTGGGCCGGACAGTCGCTGCAAGAGAAGGAGTCGGCGTCGCAGGCGCCAATGCTGATGGCGCTGTCGATGCTGGTGGTGTTCCTGGTGCTGGCCGCGCTGTACGAAAGCTGGGCGATTCCGGTCTCGGTCATGCTGGTGGTGCCACTGGGCCTGCTGGGCGCCCTGCTCGCGGTGGGCTTGCGCGGCATGCCGAACGATGTGTTCTTCAAGGTCGGCATGATCACCATCATCGGCCTGTCGGCCAAGAACGCGATCCTGATCGTCGAATTTGCGCGCCAACTGCATGCGCAAGGCAAAAGCCTGGTGGAAGCGGCCATCGAAGCGGCGCGCCTGCGCCTGCGGCCGATCCTGATGACGTCGCTGGCATTTACGCTGGGCGTGGTGCCGCTGATGCTGGCTACCGGCGCCAGCGCCGAAACCCAGCACGCGATCGGTACCGGCGTGTTCGGCGGCATGGTGGCCGCCACCGTGCTGGCGATTTTCTTTGTCCCGGTATTTTTTGTCGTGGTGGTGGGGGGCGCCGAGCGCCTGGCGCGCTGGCGCGGGCGCCGGCAGCCATCGGCCGCCACCACGCTCGAGGAGCAAGCGCCATGATGCGCCATACATTGATGACTGTTTTCGTGGCCGCCGCGCTGTCGGCATGTACGCTGGCGCCTAAGCTTGAACAGCCGGCGCTGCCGGTCGCGGCAAGCTATGCCGATGCCACGCCCGGTGCCGACGACGCCGGCAATGGCGCCGACGTGGCCTGGCGCACCATGCTGCCCGACCCGCGCCTGCAACAACTGGTGGAACTGGCGCTGGCCAACAACCGCGATCTGCGCGCAGCTGCGCTCAATGTCGCTGCGGTCCAGGCGCAGTACCGCATCGAGGACGCCAACCGGCTGCCGAGGGTGGACGTGGCCGCTGGCGCTGCGCGCCAGCGCATCAGCGCCAGCGACTTGAAGCCGCGCGCGATCCAGGAAAGCAGCAGCGCCGGCCTGGCGATCAATGCCTTCGAGCTCGATTTCTTCGGCCGCCTGCGCTCGTTGTCGGACGCCGCCTTCGCGCGTTACCTGGCGTCGGTGGAAGGCCAGCGCGCCGCGCGCCTGACCCTGATCGCGGCGGTGGCGGACGCCTACCTCGAACAGCGGCTGGCACAGGAGCAGGCGCAGCTCACGCAGCGCACCCTGGACGACTGGCGCCAGTCGCAGGCGCTCACCGAACGCCTGCACACGGCGCAGCAACGCAGCGGCATCGACCTGGCCCAGGCGCGCGGCCAGGTGGCAACGGCCGAAGCGGACCTGCAGGCACGCGACCGCGCGCTGCGCCTGGCGCGCAACAACCTGGAACTGCTGGTAGGCGCTCCCGTCCCCGCCGGCTTGCCGGACGGCGCGGCGCTGTCAGCGCAGCCGGTACTCACCGCCCTGCCCGCCGGACTGCCATCGGACCTGCTGGCGCGGCGGCCCGACATCATCCAGGCCGAGCACGTGCTGGTGGCCGCCAACGCCGATATCGGCGCGGCCCGCGCAGCGTTCTTCCCGCGCATCTCGCTCACCGCGCAACTGGGCTTCGCCAGCCCGGAAATCGGTGGCCTGTTCCGCGGCAGCCAGGGTACCTGGTCGTTCGCGCCGCAGCTGACGCAACCGATCTTCAACGCCGGCCAGCTGAACGCCGAGCTGCGCCTGGCCGAAGTGCGCAAGTCGATCGCGGTGGTGCAGTACGAACGGGCGATCCAGTCGGCCTTTCGCGAAGTAGCCGACGGGCTGGCCGGCAGCCAGACCTACCGGCTGCAAATCGAAGCCCAGCAACGGGTGGTGGAAGCGGCCCAGCTGCGCGAACGGCTGTCGAAGCTGCGCTACGGCGCCGGCCAGGACAGCCGACTGGAGCTGCTCGACGCCCAGCGCCAGTCATATGCAGCGCAAGGTACGCTGCTCGACCTGCGACGCGAGCAGTTCCGGTCAGCAGTGGCGCTGTACAAGGCCCTGGGGGGTGGTGCGGAGGGTTAGTTCGGTGGTGGCGCCGGATTGCGCACCTGCTCGAGCAGCGCCATCGCCGCCTGCTCGGCGGCCGCCTCGGCTTCGTCCGCGCTGGCGAACACCTGGTCGGCCGCCACCCGCTGGCGTTCATGAATCACGTTCATGTGCATGGGCGTGGCCGAAGGCGCCGAAATGGAAACGAACGCGCCCCACTGGTCGCTGCCCTCCAGCGCCTCGGCCATGTATTCGACCTGGTATTCATCGACGGTTTTGATTGGCATGATGCACCTCCTGAAAGTTGGTTAGCCAATATAACCGCAGTGATACCGGGCGTGGCGCGCGGCTAACGCAGGGCCGCCTCGGCATCATCCTCCGCCATCTCGTACCACATCGCATTGAGCACCCCAAACATCGCTGCCAGCGGCAGCCCCAGAATCCAGGCGAAATACCACATGATTGACTCCTTTATCGAAAATTAATAGGCATGGCCGCGCTGGTCGGCAATCGCCGCGCCATCGACCTTGCCCCACAAGACCTTGTATACCCAGCTGGTATACGCCACGATCAGAGGAATGAACACGCTCGACACCACCAGCATGATGAACAGCGTCAGGTGGCTCGACGACGAATCCCATACCGTCAGGCTGGCGCGCGGGTCGAGCGACGACGGCAGGATGAACGGGAACATGGCCGCGCCCACGCCCAGGATGATGCCGGCGATTGCCGCGCCGGATGCCAGCAGCGCCAGGCCGCCGCGCCGCGCGCGCATCAGGGCCAGCGCCAGCAGCGACGCGACCAGGCCCAGTACCGGTGCGGCCCAGGTCCAGCGATGGTTGTCGAAGTTGGCGAACCAGGCGCCGGTGGCCACTTGCGCGGTCTTGAACAGCGGGTTCGATGGGCCTTCGGTGACGATGGCGCTGGTAATGCGGTAACCATCGACCGCCTGCCACAGCACCACGCCGGCTGCCGCGTACAGCACCACGGTGGCAATCGCGGCCACGCTGCCGTAGCGGCGCGCGCGGTCAGCCACAAGACCGTCGGTTTTCAGTTGCAGCCACGCCGCGCCGTGCATCGCCAGCATGGCCACCGACACCAGGCCGCACAGCAGTGCGAAGGGATTGAGCAGGCCGAGGAACGTGCCTTCGTACAGGATGTGCATATCGTCGGTGAACCGGAACGGCACGCCGAGCAGCACGTTACCGACCGCCACGCCGAAGATCAGGGCCGGGACTACGCCGGAGAAGAACAGCGCCCAGTCCCAGCGGGCGCGCCAGCGCGGGTCTGCGCGCTTGCTGCGGAATTTAAAGGCGACCGGGCGCAGTATCAACCCCACCAGGATCACGAACATGGCCAGGTAGAAGCCCGAGAACGAGACCGCGTACAGCTGCGGCCACGCGGCGAAGATGGCGCCGCCACCGAGGATCAGCCACACCTGGTTGCCCTCCCACACCGGGCCGATGCTGTTGATGATGACGCGCCGTTCCAGGTCGGTCTTGCCGGCGAACGGCAGCAGCATGCCGGTGCCGAGATCGAAACCATCGGTGACGGCAAAGCCGATCAGCAGCACGCCAAGCAGCACCCACCACACCAGGCGCAGGGTTTCGTACGACACTAATTCATGCAGGATCATGATGCGCTCCTTAAGCGGAATGGGGTTGGTTGACCGCTGGCGCGGCAGGTGGACGTGGTTTGGGCAGCGACGGCACCGCAGCCACCGTGAATTCCTCCGGCCCCTTGCTGATCGCCTTGAGCATCAGCTTCATTTCGATCACCAGGAGCACGGTGTAGATCGCGGCAAAGCCGGCGATCGTGGTCAGCAAGGTCGCCACGCCCAGGTGCGACACGGCCATGGCAGTCGGCAGCACGCCTTCGATCACCCATGGCTGGCGTCCCAGTTCGGCCACGATCCAGCCAGCTTCGGCAGCCACCCAAGGCAGCGGGATCGCCAGTACGGCCACCTTCAGCAGCCAGCGGTGTTGGTCCAGCGTGCGGCGCACCGACAGGACAAAAAAGGTCGCGGTCAGGGCGATGAAGAACATGCCCAAACCAACCATCACGCGGAACGACCAGAACAACGGCGCCACCGGTGGCACCGTGTCGAGGGCAGCCTGGTGGATCTGCGCCGGCGTGGCCAGTCTTGGATCGTCCACGTAGCGCTTGAGCAGCAGAGCGTACCCCAGCGCGTGCCCCTTTTCTTCGAAGACCGCTTTGGCCTCGGCCGGCATGGCGCTGTCCGGCGCCACGGCGCGGATGGTTTGCAGCGCTTCGTAGGCGACGATGCCTTCGCGGATGGTGTCTTCACCCTGCTTGACCAACTCGGCAATGCCGGGAATCTCGGTATCGAGTGAGCGGGTGCCGATCAGGCCCATCACCATCGGAATGTGCAGCGCATAGTGCGTCTCGCGCGCTTGCTGGTCGGGGAAGCCGAAGGCGGTGAAGGCGGCAGGCGCCGGCTCCGTTTCCCACATCGCTTCGATGGCGGCCAATTTCATTTTCTGGTGTTCCGACGACTGGTAGCCACTCTCGTCGCCGAGTACCGCCACCGACAGGGATGCGGCCAAGCCGAACGCGGCGGCCACCGTCATCGAGCGCCTGGCCAGCGCCACGTGGCGGCCCTTGAGCAGGTACCATGCCGAGATGCCCAGCACGAAGATGGCGGCCACCGTGTAGCCGGCCGATACCGTGTGCACGAACTTGGCCTGCGCCACCGGGTTGGTGAGCACGGCGCCAAAGTCGGTCACTTCCATGCGCATGGTTTGCGGGTTGAGCGCCGCGCCGACCGGGTTCTGCATCCAGCCGTTGGCGATCAGGATCCACAGCGCCGACAGGTTGGAGCCGAGCGCCACCAGCCAGGTCACCACCAGGTGCGCGCGCTTGGACAGCTTGTCCCAGCCGAAGAAGAACAGGCCGACGAAGGTGGCTTCGAGGAAGAATGCCATCAGACCCTCGATGGCCAGCGGCGCACCGAAGATGTCGCCGACGTAGTGGCTGTAATAGCTCCAGTTCATCCCGAACTGGAATTCCATGACGATGCCGGTGGCCACACCCATGGCGAAGTTAATCCCGAACAGCACGCCCCAGAACTTGACCATGTCGCGCCAGATGGTGCGGCCGGTCATGACGTACACGGTCTCCATGATGGCGAGGATGATGGACAGGCCGATGGTGAGCGGCACGAACAAAAAGTGGTACAGCGCAGTGAGCGCGAACTGCAGCCTGGATAAGGCGACGATATCGAAGTCCATGATGTTTCCCTGGTTATTACAATAATTATGTTGATTGGTGTCTGATTCAGTCCTGCCGCAGCGCGGCCAGCGCGGCGTCGAAATTGCCGGTCCCGCGCCGCACATCAAAAGCGATGCGGCCATGGCGCACGCCCACCAGCCGGTCGGCCAGCGCCGCCTCGCGCCGCAGGTGGGTGGCGATGATCACGGTCTGGCCATGGTCGCACGCGTGTCGGTCCAGGCGCTGCAAAACGTCGTGCGCGGTAGCAGCATCGAGCGCCTCGGTCGCTTCGTCGAGCAGCCATACCCGCGACGGATGCAGCAGCAGCCGCGCCAGGGCCAGTCGCCGCGCCTGGCCGCCCGACAGTCCCAGTCCGCCCTCGCCCAGCGTGGTGTCCAGCCCCTTGCCGAAGCTGCGCACCTGCTCTGCCAGCCCCGCCTTGTGCAAGGCTTGCCACAAAAGATCGTCGTCGGCGTCGGGCGCGGCCAGGCGCAGGTTGTCGCGCACGCTGTCCTGGAACAGCTCCGTGCGCTGGGTGAACAGGCAGGCTGCCGGTGCCTGCACGTTGCCGGTGAGCGTCGCGATCTCGCCGGCAATCAATGCCAGCAAGGTCGATTTGCCGGCGCCGCTGGGGCCTACCAGCGCCACGCGCTCGCCGGCGACGATGCGCAGGTCGATGGCGTGGACCAGCGGGGATGTTCCCGATTGTGCAGCCGCTACCTTGTCGAAAACGATGTCACCGTCGGTATCGGTGCGGACATCAGCATCGGCACCCTCTGCCAGCGCGGGCCCGAGCCGCTTCATCGCCAGCCACAGGCGCCCTGCTTCCAGCGCGCCGCGCCGCAGGCCGGCAAAAGGCTCCATCGCAGCGAGCGCGATCAGGATGGCCAGCGCAGCCAGCGGCACCGGC
>NZ_LROM01000085.1 GCF_001758785.1 Duganella phyllosphaerae | reverse complement strand
GCACTTTCATCAAACGTCCACACTTATCGACTGTTAATTTTTAAAGAACTGTATTCGGTACTGCGTTTCGCTGCGATCGTTTTGTCAGCCGCGAAGAAGAAAGAGTATGAAGCGTTTAGCTCGTTTCGTCAACCTTCTTTTTTCTCGTTTCACTCTGCATTTGCATGCGTTGTTCTGCGAGGGGGCGAATTATAGGCCGGCCGCCGGGGGCTTGGCAAGAGGCTTTTTACAGGCTGCCGGCGACGTCGGGATACAGGCGCGCCAGGGCGGCGGAAACGATTTGCTTGATGAGCAATGCTGCGCGGTCGCCGCTCAGCGCTGCCTTCTCGCGGCGCAGGTCTTTCCACAGTTCGGCCAGGTCGGCATCGTGCGCGCTGACGGCCTGTTCCACTTCTTCCTGCCAGAACGCCGGCGCTTCGTTTTCGACGAAATTGCCGCGACCACGGCCAAAGTGCGCCACGGCCAGGTAGCGCAGCACGCCGACTACGACCAGGTTACGCATGAAAGCGTCGGTAAATTGCACGGCAGCGACGTTGCGGTCGGTGCTGGCGTTGAAACCCCAGGCGGCGCCGGCAAAAGTAAGCGCCCCCACCACCCCGCCGATGATGGCGCCGCCGCCTAATGTCAGACCGCCGGCCATTACGTCGGCCGACAAGCCGGTGGCGGCACCAGACAACATGGCGCCCAGCAAACCGGCTTGCGCCTTGTCGATCGGTGCGCGCACGGCAAAGCTCTCGCGCACGCGCTCGTTGATCTTGCCGGCGTCGGTGGGGTCAAGCTGGTGCAGGATCAGCAGCTCGCGCGTGCTCTCGATCGAGCGTTGATTGAGGCGCGCGACCAGGGTAGCCATCGCCCGGTCCTGGCGCTGCTGTTCCTCGTTCTTGCCGATGCCCACCACCTTGAGCGCGGACTTGAGCATGCTCCTGCTTTCTTCCACTACCTGTTCGCTGTCGCGCGCGGCAGTGGCCAACTGGTCAGCAAGCAGATGGGTGGCGCGGTCGTAGCGCTCGGCATTGCGTGCCTGCCAGGTGGCGAACAACCGGGCATAACCGGCCTGCAGCGAGGGGTCGAGCAGCTTGCCGACGGTGTCGTAAAACACCCGCTCGTGCACCCAGCAGCGCGCGAAGGCGTCCAGCGCCAGCACTTCGCGCACGGCCGGATACTGGCGCAGGTGCTGGCGCCAGCGCTCCTGCTCGGCGTGTTCTTCGCCCAGCGGGCGCGGGCGGCCCACCTGGTTGAGCAGCACCACGACCGGCTTGTCGAGCCATTCGAGGATTTTCATTTCCGCCGGCAGGTAGCCGGTGTCGCGCGGATCTTCCGACGAATTGACCAGGTACAGCACCAGGTCGGCCGATTCACGCGCGGTGCGCATCGCCTGCTGGCTGAGCCAGAACGGGCGGTCGCGGTAGCGGTCGATCACTTCGCGCAGGAACCAGCCGATCGGGTTGCCCGCTTGTCCCAGGCGCTTGAGCAGGCGCACCGAGTCGCCAAAGCCCGGCGTATCCCACAGTTGCAGCGCGTCGCCCTGCGGCGTGGTCAACAAGGTATGCGATTCGGCGAAGATGGTGACGTGGGCGGCATCGCGCACCTCGCCGATATCGACGCCAACCAGGGTGCGAGCCAGCGTGGTTTTGCCATTATTGGTGTGCGAAATCAGCGCGAACTGGATCTGTACACCGTCTTTTTGCATGGAAACGGTCATTGTGGGGTCGAGAGTGGCAGCCCGGCTTCGAGCGGATGGGCACCAGGGTTGAGCAAGTTGACCACCGTGGCCCTGGTGTGATGAAAGTGGCAGAACTGCTGCCACAGCGCCACGCGCTCGGCCAGGCGGGCGCGGTCGTCGGGGTGGTCGCCCATGCGTTCGACGTAGCTTGATTCGTCCAGCAGCACGGCAATGCCGCGCGGCGACGACTTGACCAGGTAGTCGAGGAAGGCGCCGTGGTTTTCCTTCTCCGGGGTGGCCGTGATATTAAAGAGCACCGCAGTGATGTTGACGTTGGGGTCGGTCAGATCGACTTCGCGCAGGATCTCGCGCGCCTCTTCACCATAAGCGCTCGATGGCCGCAACATCATGCGGCCCTGCTCGCCGAACGCCATCACTGCGACCTGCACCAGGCCCTGGTGGCGCACCTCGTCCACCGTAAAGCTGTACGGCAGCACGCGCAGCAGGCCGCCGGTGGACACGCCGATGGTGTCATTCAGGCGGCGGAAGTACGGATGGTCGAGGTCGATCGGGAAGCGCCTGGCGAAATGCGCGGCGCGCAGGTTGTAGGCCAGCGCCAGCAACAGGCGCGGCAGCACCACGAACAGGAAGATGGTCGCCGCATATAAATGCACCCAGCGCGCCCCGCCCTCCGCAAGCGTGGTCTGCGGGAAGCGCAGTGCCTCGATCTCGGCCAGGGTAAAACCTTGTAAATTAAATATGAACATCGCCGGCGCGAACAGGAACGACAGCAGGCCATGCACTTGCGACGCATTGAGGAAGGTGCTTTCCCAGCCGGCGCCGTACTGCGCCAGCAGGCCGCGCGCGTACAGCGAGGCGACGGCGCCGAGGGAAAACAGCGCCGCGCTCAAGTGAATGGTGCGGTTGAGCCGGGCGGCCGTCAGTTTGGCGCTCAGTTGCGCCCACTCGCCCATAAAGCTGAGCAAGGCGGTGGCCAGTACCGGCGGCATCTTGCGCGGCAGGACCAGCTTGCCCACGCTCAGGCGGCGCACCATGCCATCCTTGGGCCAGCCCGGCGCACGCGACGGAATGACCAGGCTGATCAGCAATCCTATATAGACCACGAAGTTCCAGGCCAGGATCAGCAACAAGGGCGCGGAGAGCAGATCGACGCGGTGCGGATCGGTAATGCGGTCGAGCGCCACGCCCAATACCAGGGCCAGCAACGGCAGCGCCCAGGTCAAACCTTGCAAGCCGTAGCGGCGCTTGGCAAAGCTGGCAAACGCGGGATTGCGCTCGGCCAGGCGCTTGAGCAGCAGGTCGGAGCGCTGCTGCAGGAAATCGTCGCCGGTCACCTCTGCGTGCTTGCCCGAGGCTTGCCACTGCGCCAGTTCGCGCGCGCTGCGGCTGGCGTACAAGCGGTCGTCTTCGCTGAGAATTTCCTGCTTCTGGTCGGTGGTTTCGATGGCGCGGACCATCACCACATCTCTCGCGATTTGCTCGTTCATGGAATCCCCGTTATAAGTTAAACAACCTGATAGCGGGGATTGTGACGTACTTTATGAAATCAGGCCAACGCTGCACGCCCCTTACGTGAGCCGAGTATCCGATACAGCAAATAAACGATCAGCACCGCGATCCAGATCGACCACAGGGTGTGGGTAAGGAAATGGGCGCCGCGCAACTGCTGCATCCAGCCCACGGCAAAGCCGAACGCCAGCATGAGCGCACCCACGGCAGCGGCCATGCGCGGACGCGCCGGCAGCCAGAACACGGCCAGCGCCAGCAGCCACAGCGCGCTCGAGGCGTGGCCAGCCGGCAGGCAGTGACCGGAAGGTATACCGGCCGGCATCATTTCCAGTAAGCGCACATACGGCTCGTCGCCACCGTAGCGCTGCAAATCCCAAGGGCAGTGCGAATCGCTGAAACGCTTGAGCAGGCTGATGGCCGCCGGCACCAGCAGCGCCGACAGCGCCAGCACGCGCATGCCGGTGCGGCGCGCAGCAGTCCAGCGACGGATCGGCTTGAAGCAATCCCAGCTGGCCACGCCCACCACCGCAAAACCCAGCACCTGTAGCACGGTCTTCAGAATTTCGTGGTTGAAGCGCTCGGCCAGCCAGGCGTGCTGCCAGGGAAAGACGTTATGGGCGCGGTCGAACATGGCGTCGGCCAGGGCCAGGTCGAGATCGGTGTTATTGCCGATCCACAAGATCAGCAGGCCGGCGACGAGCAGTGCCCACTCCACCGGCCGCAACAGGGCGATGCGACGTTTGGCAGGAATATCAGGGCTGGTTGGCAAGGGTACAGGCATGGAACATATCCAGTTGCGGGTTGTAGACGGCGGTGTTGATGTTCAACATGCCCAGGAACGAGTGGAACACATTGTCGTGCGAGAACTCCTGGTCGCGCCGCGCTTCCATGCAGCGCTGGTCGATATTGAAGCGGTCGCGGAAATTCTGGTCCAGCCACAGCATGAACGGGATGTGGCGCTGCTCTTCCGGCGAGATGATGTACGGCGCACCGTGCAAATACATATTCTTCTCGCCCAGCGATTCGCCATGGTCGGAGAAATACATCATCGCGGTCTCGACGTTGTTCTCGGCGCCGGCCGCACGCAGCAAGTCGATGGTCTTGCTGAGGAAATAATCGGTGTACAGGATGGTGTTGTCGTAGGCGGCGACAATCGACTCGCGCGAACATTTTTCCAGTTCATTGCTGGTGCACACCGGGCCGAAGCGCTGGAATGCCGGCGGATACCGCTTCCAGTAAGCCGGGCCGTGGCTGCCCTTCTGGTGCAGCACGATCACGAGGTCGCGCTTGCCGTTGCGGATAATCTCGGGCAAGCCTTGCAGCATGCGCTCGTCGTAGCACTCGTCCTTGCCGCAGAACGGATCGCCGGCTTTCACTTCCGACATGTCTTCGTAGGTGACGCGGTCGCAGGCGCCCTTGCAGCCGGAATTGTTGTCGCGCCACAGCACGTCAATGCCGGCGTGACTGATTACGTCGAGCAAGCCCTCCTGCGCCTTGGCCTTGTCTTCCGAATAATTTTCACGCGTCATGCCGGAAAACAAGCAAGGCACGGAAATCGCCGTCGCCGTGCCGCACGAGTGTACATTTTTAAAATTGATCAGGCCGGCCTGGTGCGACAACAGCGGATTGGTGTTGCGGCTGTAGCCGTTGAGCGAGAAATTCATGGCGCGCGCAGTTTCCCCCACCACCATGATGGTCACCGTGCGGCGCGGCGCCTGCACGCCTGCCGTGGGGTGGTCGGGCGGTTGCGACCACAGCTTGCCCTTCATGGCGTCGCGGCCCATCGGTTCCACCACCAGCGGCTTGGCGAAGTGATGTTTGAAATAAGAGTTGGTGGCCTGGATCACGTTGGTGGGCGTGAGCAGGAAGCGCATTTCGCGGTACTCGCGCACGGCCGGCGCCAGGGTCTTGAAGAATGTCATCATCAAGATCCCCGCTGCGCACACCGACAGCAGGAACACGATGGCATTGGTGACCACGCTGCGGGTAATCGACGGATAGCGCAGCTTGACGTGGTAGACCAGCAGCGACGGCAACACGCCCAACATGGCCATGGTGAACAGCAAATCCCAGCTCAGCAGCTCCTGGGCTTCGTGCGGATCGGTTTCCATCACGTTCTGGACCATGGCAGCGTCGATGGCGATGCCGTAACGGTTCATGAAGTAGCTGGCGCCGGCAGTCATGAAGAACAGCGCGATCAGCACCGGTTTGAGCAGGTAGCGGAACCCCACCAGGCTCAAAAAGGCGTTGAACACCAGCGCCAGCATGGTAAACGCCCCCAGGTACAGCGGGATATTGGACGCCTGCAAGCCGCCGGTGGCCACCACGAAGGTTTTCCAGAAGCTGAAGTTGTAGGCCAGGACCAGGAACACCGCGGCGGCCAGCGTCAGTTGCATCGGATGCAAGGTCAGCTGACGCAGGCGCGGCAGGATGTTGGTGCGCAGTGCCTGTGGCAACTGCATGGTCAGGTTGTGAACGTTCACGCGAGGCTCCAGAAGTCTAGCCTCTACCTTACAAACCTGCCGGTCAAATCGCCGTCACGGCGGCGTTAAGATTGCGTTAAACCAACTTAATTTTGTGATTAGTTTTATGGAAAGCGAATCTCGAACACGCTGCCGCCCCCTGCTCTCTCGCTGTAATGCAGGCTGGCGCCCAGGTAGGCGCAGATGCGCTGCACCAGTCCCAGGCCCAGGCCGGTGCCGGAAGAGCCGCTACCGCTGGCGCCCAGTGGCGCGGCCTCGTGCAGCACCCTGGCGCGCGCGGCCGGTGGCAGGCCGGGGCCGGTATCCTCGACAAACAGCGACCGGTCTTGCAGCACCACCACCACTTCACCCTCCAATGTATACAGGCAGGCGTTGCGCACCAGGTTGCCGACGGCGGCAATCATCAGCTCGCGCGGCGCGGTGACCAGGAAGTCGAAGCCGCCGGCGTAGCGCAAGCTCAACGGCTTGGCGCCCAACAGCGGCTGGCTGCGCGCGCATTCCTCGGCAGCCAGTGCGGCCATCGAAACGGGCGCTGCTTCGAGCTGCTCGGGCGAGCGGGCGAGGCGCAGCAGCACCGTGATCGAGTCGGACGCATCGCGCGCCGCGCGGTAAATGCGCTCGGAGGCGGCCTGGATCGCCGGGTTGCCCGGCGCCTGCGCCATGATCACCTCGGCCGCGCCGCTGATGACGGTGAGCGGCGTGCGCAGCTCGTGGCTGACGTCGCCGGTAAAGAAACGTTCGCGGTCCAGCACCTCGGTCAGCTCGGTGGTGCGGGCGGCAAAGGCGCGCGCCAGGATGCCCAGCTCGTCGGGACTGTCCTGCAGCGGCAGGTCGGTGCGGCGCGCCTGCACGGCCGTGGCCAGGTCCATGATGGGGCGCACCACGCTGTTGCCGATGAACGCCCCGAACATCAACGATGAGACCAGGAAACCGGCAAACCCGATGGCAAACATGCTGTAGACCACCAACTCGATTTTTTCATAGGCGCTGGCGTGGTCCACCACCACGTAGTCGCCGGCAGCATCGCGCCCGGCCAGCACGTGCAGATCCACGCCATCGACGGTGATTTCGTTGGCGCCCTGCGGCAGGCCGCGCAGCGACTGCGGAATTTCGGCATCATGGAAAAAGCTCAGGCCGGCCGGCATTTCCACCGGCAGGCCGCCCGCCTGGCGCGGCGACGCCCAGGCCGCCACTTCCTCGAGGCGCTCGTCGACCAGCTTGACCTCGATCCCTTCGACCGCCACGGCGGCAATGATGGCAAAAAACAGGCTGGCGACGGCGGCAAACAGCAGGTAGGCAACGACGATACGGCGGCGCAGGGATTTAAAGGGGGGCATCGGAGGCGAGTAATTTGTAGCCTATGCCGGACACGGTGCGCAGCATGGCAAAGTCGTAGGGTTTGTCGAGCACCTGGCGCAGCGCATGGATGTGCGTGCGCAGGGCGTCGCTGTCGGGGCGGTCCTCGCCCCATACTTGCTGCTCCAGCATGTCGCGCGGGACCAGCTTGGGCGCCTGGGTCATCAGGCACTTGAGGATGATGTAGCCGGTCCTGGTGAGCACCAGCGGCGTGCCGGCGCGGTGCACCTCGAATTTTTCGGTGTCGAAACGCAGGTCGCCCACCGCCAGCACGGCGGCGCCGGCAGTCTGGCCACGCGCGCGGCGTACCAGCGCGTTCAGGCGCACTTCCAGTTCGACCAGCGAGAACGGCTTGACCAGGTAATCGTCGGCGCCGCTGTCGAAGCCGGCCACCTTGTCCTGCAGCGTGTCGCGCGCGGTGAGCATGAGCACAGGCGTGGCCTGGCGCAGCTCGGTGCGGATCTTGTGGCACAGCTCCAGCCCCGTCATCCCCGGCAGCATGACGTCGAGCACCATCACGTCGTACTCGTGCTGGGCGGCCAGCGCCAGGCCGGCGTAGCCGTTGGCGGCCGAGTCGAGCACGTGGCCCTTCGGCTCCAGGAACGCGTACAGGTTGGCCAGGATGTCCGGATTGTCTTCGATAATCAAGATCCGCATGGAATGCCGGTCACAGTCCGTCGAAGTTGGCGGGACGCTTGGCCAGAAAGGCCTGCATGCCCTCTTTTTGCGCCGGCGTGCCGAACGCGGCCTGGAACAGGCGGCGCTCGTAGGCCACGCCATCGGTCAGCGGGGTCTCGAAAGCGCGGTTGACGGCGTCCTTGACCATCATCGCCACCGAGGTGGGCATGGTGGCGATCTGTGCCGCGATCGCCAGCACTTCCTCGATCAGTTTTTCGGCCGGCACCACGCGCGAGACAAGGCCGATACGCTCGGCCTCGGCGGCGTCGATGGTGCGCGCGGTGAGCAGCATGTCCATGGCCTTGGCCTTGCCGATGGCGCGTGGCAGGCGCTGGGTGGCGCCGGCGCCGGGCGGCACGCCGATCTTGATTTCAGGCTGGCCAAACTTGGCGGTGTCGGCGGCGACGATAAAGTCGCACATCATGGCCAGCTCGCAACCTCCGCCCAAAGCAAAGCCTGCCACGGCGCCGATGACCGGCTTGCGCACCTTGAGGATGTGCTCCCAGTTGCGGCTGATGTAGTTGTCGCGGTAGGTGTCGGCATACGTGTAGTCGACCATGGCGGCAATGTCGGCGCCAGCGGCAAACGCTTTTTCGCTGCCGGTGAGGACGATGCAGCCGATGGCCGGATCGGCATCGAAGCTGCGCAAGGCGTCGCCAAGTTCGTCCATCATGTTGTCATTGAGGGCGTTCAGGGCCTTGGGACGGTTCAGGCGGATCAGCGCGGTCTTGCCGTGTACTTCGACGATCAGGTCTGCATACGGTGCTTGTTGCATGATGTTCCTCCACGGTGGCATAGGTATGGCGTCGATTGTAGCGTCTATCCCGGGCCGGGGCATGATCGTGGTCGTTGTAGTAGCGTGCGACAGGAATCGCGCCAAGATATTAGGCTCACTCCCATCAACCGCCAACTGGAGTGCACCATGTTCAAATCGATTCTTTTCCCTACCGATGGTTCCGAACTGTCGGAAAAAGCCACCGCCACCGCCGTGCAGTTCGCCATGCTGCACCAGGCCCGCATGGTCGGCATCACGGTCGTGCAACCGGTCGCCATGACCCCGATCGGCGATGCCGGCGTGGTCGTGGACGTGGGCGACTTCTCGGTGCAGATGCAGGAAGCCGCACGCGAACACATCGACAAGCTGGCCGCCGCCGCCAATATCGCCGGCGTGCCGTTCGAAGGCATCATCTCCACGTCCACCGTGCCGTTCGAGGAAATCATCGAAGCGTCGAAACGCTTCAACTGCGACCTGATCATCATGGCCACCCACGGCCACACGGGGCTGGACAAATTCCTGCTGGGCAGCCAGACCGACAAGGTGTTGTCAAACACCACCTTGCCGGTCCTCGTGCTCCGCTGATTATTTAGGCAGCAGCACCCACACATTGCCGCGCTGCTTCATGCGGCCGGCATTTTCTGCCGCCTCGGTACCGAAGCCGAAGAAGTAATCGACGCGGATCGCACCACGAATGGCGCCGCCCGTATCCTGCGCCATGACCAGCCGCTGCATCGGAATGTCGGTGTTGGGCTGCGTGGTGCTCAAGAAAATCGGCGCGCCCAGCGGCAGCTGGGTAGGATCGATCGCTACCGAGCGCTGCGGCGTGAGCGGCAAGCCCATTGCGCCTTTCGGGCCGATCTTCGGATCGGGCAAGCGCTCTTCCTTGAAGAACACATAGCTCGGATTGGCGTTGAACAGTTCCTGCATGCGGGTGGGATGGCCGGCAATCCAGGCCTTGATGCCTTGCGCCGACGCCTGGTCCAGCCGCAGTTCGCCCTTTTCCACCAGGTACTTGCCGATCGACTTGTACGGATGGCCGTTCTGGTCGGCGTACGCCACGCGCACGGTTTCCTGGGTATCGGTCAGCTGCACCCGGCCAGAGCCCTGCACTTCCAGGAAGAACGCTTCCACCGGGTCATCGACCCACAGCAATTCCTTGCCCTTGATCTCGCCGGTATCGATCTCGGCGCGGGTAGGATATGGCACCAGCTTCTTGCCCACCAGCTTGCCACGCAGGCGCATCCCCTTCAAGTCGGGATAGACGCTGGCGAGGTCCACGGTGATCATGTCGTCCGGCACCTTGTACAGCGGCGTCTGGTACGGTCCACCCTTCTTGCGGGCGCCGCGCAGCAGCGGCTCGTAATAGCCGGTAACCAGGCCGTCGGTGGCGCCATCGGGCGCGACCACCTGGTTCGGCACCATGAATGCCTCGAAGAAGGTGCGGATGGCCTTGTCGTCGTTGCCGTTAACGGTGCGGGCGATGTTGCACGATTCTTTCCAGTTGGCTTGCTTGGCCAGCGAGGTGCACGAGGCCATGAAGGCGGGCCATGCGGCGCGGACGTCGTCGCGGTCCCAGCCAGGCAAGGCCGAGAAGGTGCTCGGTACCAGTTGCAGCTTGGCTGGCGGCGTGGCCGGGGTGGTTGGCGTGGTGGCGGGCGGCACGACCGGCGGCTTCACGGTCGGCGCCGGCTTGGCGGACTGGTCGGATGGAATGGGAGTCGTGGTACAAGCGGCCAGCGCGAGCATGGCAACACTCGCCGGAACGAGTAGACTACGGCGGGAAAAGTTCATGGAGAATCGCTATGTGGATATTGTTGTTGGAAGTGTGCGTGGCGCTGGGCCTGCTGGTGTTCCTGGTCTGGTGGACGATGTTCCACGGCCGGACCAGGAATAAACGCAAGGACAAACGTTAATCAGTGCAAGGTACGCGGCAGCGACAACACGAATTCGGGAATCTTGGCCTCGAACTGGTGGCCGTCTTCGGCCACGCAGAAGTATTCGCCGACCATCGAACCCTGCGGTGTTTGCAGCGCCGAGCCGCTGGTGTATTCGAACTGTTCGCCCGGTTGCAGCAGCGGCTGGTGGCCGACCACGCCCAGGCCGCGCACTTCCTCGATATGGTTGTTGGCATCGGTAATAACCCAGTGGCGCGAAATGAGCTGCGCCGCCACCGTGCCGGTGTTCTTGATGGTGATGGAATAGGTGAACACGAAACTCGTGCGCTCCGGGTCCGACTGCTCAGGCAGGTACTGGGTTCTGACTGATACAGTGAATTCGTAAGTGGCCATCAAACTTCCCTTAATATTGTCTTTGAATGCAAGTCCTTCATTGCACCGCAAATCGGCAAGGTACGCAAGGACGACTTGGGAGAAATGCGCCCGATCTGCTCTCTAATTAGGCAGACCGGCCACGACCAGCGTAAAATGACGCATCTTTTTTACGCCAGGCCCATGAAGGCCCCCTGCCATGACCCAATACCGCATCGCACCGAGCATCCTGTCCGCCGATTTCGCCCGCCTGGGCGAGGAAGTGCGCAATGTCGTCGCCGCTGGCGCCGACATCATTCACTTTGACGTGATGGACAACCATTATGTTCCCAATCTGACCATCGGCCCGCTGGTGTGCGAAGCGATCCGTCCGCATGTGCAAGTACCGATCGACGTGCACCTGATGGTCAAGCCGGTGGACCGCATCATCCCCGACTTTGCCAAGGCTGGCGCCAACATCATCACCTTCCACCCGGAAGCGTCCGATCACGTCGATCGTTCGCTGCAACTGATCCGCGACCACGGCTGCAAGGCCGGCCTGGTGTTCAACCCGGCCACGCCGCTGAGCTACCTCGAGCACGTGATGGACAAGATCGACATCATCCTGATCATGTCGGTCAACCCGGGCTTTGGCGGCCAGTCGTTCATTCCCCACGCGCTGAAAAAAATCGCCGACGCGCGCCGCCTGATCGATGAATCGGGCCGCGACATCATGCTCGAAGTCGATGGCGGCATCAAGATCGACAACATCGCTGCCGCTGCTGCTGCCGGCGCCGACACTTTTGTCGCCGGCTCGGCCATCTTCGGCAAGCCAGACTACAAGGCCGTGATCGACGCCATGCGCGCCAACCTGGCCAAGGTCGGAGCCTGATATGACCATGGTGACCGTATTGGCCGGCGTACGCGCAGCAATCATCGACCTCGATGGCACCATGCTCGACACCATCCCCGACTTCCACGTGGCCTTGAGCGGCATGCTGGCAGAACTGGAACTGCCACCGGTGGCGCGCGAGCAGATCGCCGTCATGGTGGGCAAGGGATCGGAAAACCTGATCCGCGCCGTGCTGGCACTGCAGTTAAAAGAAGACCCGTATTCGCCGCCGGTTGAAGCGCGCTTCAACGTGGCCATGGAAGCGTACCAGCGCCACTACCTGGCGATTAACGGTCAGCACAGCGCGCTGTACCCGGACGTGCTCGAAGGATTACAAGCGATGCAGGCCGACGGCCTGCGCCTGGCCTGCGTGACCAACAAGCCGATCGCCTTCACCACCCCGCTGTTGAAGCTCAAGGGTCTCGATGGTTTCTTCGAGTTGGTGTACGGCGGCGACTCGCTGGCGCGCAAGAAACCGGACCCGCTGCCGTTGCTGACCGTGTGCGCCGACTTCGGCCTGCAACCGGCGCAGGTGGTGGCGATTGGCGACTCGTCCAACGACGCGCAAGCGGCCCGGGCTGCGGGTTGCCCGGTGTTGACGGTACCGTACGGTTACAACCACGGTGAATCTGTACAGAATATTGATTCCGATGGTATAGTTATCTCGCTGCTGGACGCGGCGCGCCTGATACGTTCGCAAACTACACCAACTTAGCAGAACAAAGACCGAAATGTCTCTCACCAAAAAACTCACCGTCAACCAACCAGGCTCGATTGAGGCCTGGCTTTGGCGACGCTGGCAATCCTGGCAAGACTAACCTCTGAGCCGTATTGCTGCCGTCCGCACCGCTGGTGCACGGCAGGTTTTTTGAACAGCGCCGCCCTCTCCTCACACCAGTGACCGCGCGGCGCCATGGAGAGCACACATGACCGAACTCGAATTCAAATCGTTGGCCAACGAAGGCTACAACCGCATCCCGCTGATCGCCGAAGCCTTTGCCGATCTCGAAACCCCGCTCACGCTGTACCTGAAACTGGCGCAGTCCCAGAACACCGGCAAGAATACCTTCCTGCTCGAGTCGGTGGTGGGCGGCGAGCGTTTCGGCCGCTTCTCGTTCATCGGCCTGCCGGCCAACACCGTTTTGCGCACGTTTGGCAACCGCACCGAGATCGTCAAGAATGGCGCTGTCATCGAAACCCATGACGGCAACCCGCTCGACTTCATCGAAACCTACCAGAAGCGTTTTAAAGTAGCTGTACGTCCCGGCATGCCGCGCTTTTGCGGTGGCCTGGCCGGCTACTTCGGCTACGACACCGTGCGCCACATCGAAAAAACCCTGGCCAGCTCGCCCAACCAGCCAAAAGATGACCTGGGCCTGCCCGACATCCAGCTGATGGTGACCGAGGAACTGGCGGTGATCGACAACCTGTCCGGCAAGCTCTACCTGATCGTGTATGCGGACACCACCCAGCCCGAATCGTTCAGCAAAGCGCGCCAGCGTTTAAAGGACCTGCGCATGATGCTGCGCCGGGGCGTGGAAGCACCGGTCACCAGCGCCTCGGTCCGCACCGAGATCACGCGCGACTTCGCCAAGGAAGATTATCTGAAGGCGGTCGCCCGCGCCCACGAATACGTGATGGCCGGCGATTTGATGCAGGTGCAGATCGGCCAGCGCCTGCGCAAGCCTTACGTCGATTCGCCGCTGTCGCTGTACCGCGCGCTGCGTTCGCTGAACCCGTCGCCGTATATGTACTTCTACAATTTCGGCGACATGCAGATCGTCGGCGCGTCGCCCGAAATTTTGGTGCGCAACGAGACCCTGGCGGACGGCGAAAAAAAGGTCACGCTGCGCCCGATCGCCGGCACCCGCCCGCGCGGCGCCACGCCCGAGCGCGACGCCGAACTGGCCACCGAACTGCTGGCCGATCCGAAAGAAATCGCCGAACACGTGATGCTGATCGACCTGGCGCGCAATGACCTGGGCCGCATCTCCGAGACCGGCACCGTCAAGGTCACCGACCGCCTGGTCATCGAAAAATACTCGCACGTGCAGCACATCGTTTCCAACGTCGAGGGCAAGCTGAAAAGCGGCCTGTCGAACCTGGACGTGCTGCGCGCCACCTTCCCGGCCGGCACGCTCACCGGCGCGCCGAAAGTGCGGGCCATGGAAGTGATCGACGAGCTCGAAATTTCCAAGCGCGGCATCTACGGCGGCGCCTGCGGCTACCTGTCGTTCGGCGGCGAAATGGACGTGGCGATCGCCATTCGCACCGGCGTGATCAAGGACGGCATGTTGTACGTGCAGGCTGCCGCCGGCATCGTCGCCGACTCGATCGCAGAAATGGAATGGCAGGAAACCGAAGCGAAGGCGCGCGCCGTGCTGCGCGCTGCCGAACAAGTACAAGATGGCCTGGATGGGGAGTTCTGACATGCTGCTGATGATCGACAACTACGACTCCTTCACCTACAACATCGTCCAGTACTTCGGCGAACTGGGCGAAGACGTGCGCGTATACCGCAACGACGAAATCACGCTCGAAGAAATCGAAGCGCTGAATCCCGACCGCATCTGCATCTCACCCGGTCCGAAAGACCCGGCGCAGGCCGGCATTTCGATCGCCGTGCTCAAACACTTCGCAGGCAAGAAGCCGATCCTGGGTGTCTGCCTGGGCCACCAGGCCATCGGTGAAGCGTTCGGCGGCAAGGTGATCCGCGCCAAGCAGGTCATGCATGGCAAAACCTCTCTTATCGCGCATACCGGCGTGGGTGTCTTCAAGGACTTGCCCTCGCCGTTTACGGTGATCCGCTATCACTCCCTGGCCATCGAGCGCAGCTCCTTGCCAGCCTGCCTCGAAGTGACGGCATGGACGGATGACGGCGAAATCATGGGCGTGCGGCACAAGGATTACGACATCGAGGGTGTGCAGTTCCACCCCGAGTCGATCCTGTCCGAACACGGCCACGCCTTGCTGAAGAACTTCCTGGTTCGTTAAGCAGTCCGCTGTAGTACATCTGCGTAAAAATTTGAGAGAAGGATTGGTCATGGCGATTACCCATCAAGAAGCACTGCTGCGCTGTATCGAACACCGCGAGATTTTCCACGACGAGATGCTGCACCTGTTCCGCCAGATCATGTCCGGCGAAATGTCGCCCACCATGGTCGCGGCATTGACCATGGGCCTGCGCGTGAAAAAAGAGACCATCGGCGAGATCGCCGCTGCTGCGCAAGTGATGCGCGAATTTTCCACCAAGGTGCCCATGGCCGACACCACCGGCCTGCTCGACATCGTCGGCACCGGCGGCGACGGCGCCCACACCTTCAATATCTCCACCACCGCCATGTTCGTGGCGGCGGCGGCTGGCGCCCGCGTGGCCAAGCACGGCGGTCGCAGCGTGTCGTCGTCGTCGGGCAGCGCGGACGTGATCGAGGCGCTGGGCGCCAACATCAACCTCAAGCCGGAACAGATTGCCCAATCGATCGCGCAAACCGGGATCGGCTTCATGTTCGCACCGAACCACCACGCGGCCATGCGCCACGTGGCGCCGGTACGCAAGGAGCTCGGCGTGCGCTCGATCTTCAATATCCTGGGCCCGCTGACCAACCCGGCCGGCGCACCGAACATCCTGATGGGCGTATTTCACGCGGATTTGGTCGGGATCCAGGTGCGGGTACTGCAACGCCTGGGTGCGCAGCACGCCATCGTGGTCTATGGCCGCGACAATATGGACGAAGTATCGCTGGGCGCCGGCACCATGATCGGTGAACTGGTCAACGGTGAAATTCGCGAATACGAAATCCACCCGGAAGACTTCGGCCTGCCGATGATCGCCAGCCGCAACCTGAAAGTGGGCGACGCCGCCGAATCGAAAGCGAAAATGATGGAAGCGCTGCGCGGTGAACCGGGTCCCGCTTTCGACATCGTGGCGCTCAATGCCGGCACCGCGTTGTATGCTGCCGGGGTGGCCGATTCGATAGAAAACGGCTTGCAACGCGCGCGCGCGGCGATTACCTCCGGCGACGCCTTGAAAAAAGTTGAACAATTTGTGCAGGTTACACAGAACCTTGGTGCCGGTAACAGGGAATGAACGCAGACCAGGCAGCGTTATCAACAACGCTGCCGCGCGCCGATCCGTCATCCTCGCGAACGCGGGGATCCATAAAACGCCCGAATAAGTGAACCGCAAACCATGTCCGACATCCTCAATAAAATCCTGGCTGTCAAAGCCGACGAAGTAGCCGCCGCAAAAAAACACCGCAGCTTTGCCAGCCTGCGCGCTGACGTCGAATCGCACACCGAGCTGCGCGCCCAGCTGCGCGGCTTCGAAGCGGGCCTGCGCGCCAAGATCGACGCCGGCAAACCCGGCGTGATCTCCGAGATCAAGAAAGCGTCACCGTCGAAAGGCGTAATCCGCGCCGACTTCCACCCGGCCGATATCGCCAAAACCTACGAAGCCCATGGCGCGGCGTGCCTGTCGGTGCTGACCGATGAACAGTTTTTCCAGGGTTCGGCCGCGTACCTGGAGCAGGCGCGCGCCGCGTGCGCGCTGCCGGCGCTGCGCAAGGACTTCATGATCGACATCTACCAGATCTACCAGGCACGCGCGATGGGAGCCGATGCGATCCTGTTGATCGTCTCGGCGCTGGACCACGGCTTGATGGCGGAAATGGAAGCGGTTGCCCACGAACTGGGCATGGGCGTGCTGGTGGAAACCCACGACGGCGACGAACTGACTGCCGCGCTGCGCCTGAAAACCCGGCTGCTGGGGATTAATAACCGCAACCTGCGCACGTTCGAAGTCTCGCTGGACAATACTCTGGGGCTGCTGGACCGCATCCCGGAGGACAAGCTGGTGATCACCGAATCGGGCATCATGGTGCCGGCCGACGTGGAACGCATGCGCGCGGCAAACGTGCACGCGTTCCTGGTCGGCGAAGCCTTCATGCGCGCGGAAGATCCGGGCGCAGAGTTGGCGCGCCTGTTTAACTAAGCTTTAGCCCGAAAATTTAAGCCTTAGTCCAGAACACCAGGGGGGCCAGCGCGCTGGCTTTCCAGGTGAGCGTAAACGCCACGATCACCGCCGCCCCCGCCACGCTCATCACCCACACCAGCGACGCCATCGACGCCGAGTCGACCATCAGGCACAGCACCAGGGAAGTGAGCAGCGCCACCGCGCCCAGCAAGCGCAGCGACCTGACCGTGGCCGGTGGACAGGCCGCTTTGCCGCGCACCTGTTCCCAGTGGTTTTCCATCGACAGGGCCAGCCAGCCCATGCCCATCACGGTGACGACCAGCGCCACCAACAACATCAATGCATCAGGCATGACCTGCCTCCATCACCGGGGTGTTGACTGTCATCGTGCTCTCGGCGCGCAGTTGCAGCTTGCGCGCGGCCATGGCGGCCAGCACCGCGCCGGTCAGCATGAACAGGTCAACGCCGGCCACCGGCCAGTAACCGTTGCCGATGGTGCGCAGCAGGTGGTCGCCGGTGGTGATCCAGTTCAGCACCGGCGCAGCCACGCCCAGCACCGCGATGGCCAGGCATTGCTCGCGCCAGGCCGGGGCAATGTGGCCCTCGGCCACCGGCGCGGTGCGCCAGAACGCATGCGCCATCGCCACCACCCAGGTACCCCAGAAGCAGTATTGTTCCATGTCGCCGCGCAGCGGCCAGCCTGACGGCATCACGTCAGGCAGCAGGCGGTTGGCGATCAACATGCCCAGCGCGGCGATCATCATGCCGGTGAGCGTGGTCACGCCCAGCGCATCGACAATGCGGGCGCCACTGCTGCCCTGTTTGGCGTGCTGGCGCTTGCGCTTTTCGACAAAGAACAGGAAACCGGTGGCGATACAGGCGCAGCCGAGCAGCCCGCCCAGCACATACAGCCAACGCAACAGCCAATGGCGGAAGTGCTGCAAGTGCAGGCCGGTGAGGAATTCGTTGATGCGGCCGACAGCGGTGGGCGGTGGATCTTCCCGCATCACGACGCCGGTGGATGCCTTGAAGTGGATGCCCTCGCCGGTCAGCGCAATGCGGTCGGTACCGGCGCGATAGACGCTGACATAACCGTTGGCGTCGCCCACGTGCTGCATGAACAGCAAGCCGACATCGCCAGCCATGCCTTTTTCGGCCCAGCGGCGCTGCGCTTCCTTGACCATGGCGTCGACCGAGGCCATCTTGGCCGGGATGCCGGCCGGGTCGTGCGGCAGGCCGGTTTCCAGCGCCTCGTGTTTTTCGTGCTGGTCGTGCAAGGCTTCGAGCTGGGTGTGGCCGATCGGGAAGTAGATGCCGGCAAAAATCACCAGGCCGGTAAAGGCGAAGAAGAAGTGAAACGGCAGCGCGACCACGCCGGTCAGGTTGTGCAGATCGAGCATGCTGCGCTGGGTGGTCTTTTTAGGCCGAAAGGTAAACAACTCGCGGAAAATCTTGCGGTGCATGACCACGCCGGTGACCAGGGCCACCAGCATCATCAGCGCGGCAAAGCCGACGATCCAGTAGCCGACACCTTTCCAGTTCAACGTGAGGCTGTAATGCAGCGGGTAGAAAAACCCGCTGCCGACCTTGAGGCGGTCGTCGGGCAAGGCGGCGCCGGTGCGCGGATCGACCGTGCGCTGGGCGTAAATCAGGGTTTCCGGATCTTTGGCGTTCGGCACCTCGTAGCCGGCGTACAAGGTCAGCACCGGATCGCGATGGGTGGTGTAAGCGGACCAGCTGCGAACCTTGTCGAAATGTTCAGGCAGCGGCCCGTTGACCAGCGGCTCGGTGAACGCGCGCGCTTCGGGCAGCGGCTGCATGTCCTGGAAAATCGGGCGCATCAACTTGTCGAACGACGGCATCGGTTGCGGCTCGAAGCGCGAAGCGGGAATCGCCCAGCGGTCGATCTCGCGGTCGAACACCGACAGCGAGCCGAAGAAAAATACCACCACCAGGACAAAGCCCAGGGCCAGTCCGAACCAGGTGTGTACCCAGGCCATCGACTGTCTGAAATTCTGCAGCATTGGAAAAACTCCGTAAGTGTCGGTTGCTCAGTTGCTCGGCTATTTAGACGACCAGGCTCTGGATGCCGGTGGCCGCTGCCGCCAGGATCACGGCGCCAGCGACCAGCACCAGCCACACGCGGTTGATGTTGCGGGCAGCAAAAGCGGCCAGGAAGATGATCAAAAACACCAGGAAGCCGATGATGGCGGACAGGTGTTCGGCATCATGAAATTCCATGTCGGCGGCCACCATGGCGGCCATGCCGAACGCGACCAGCCCCCAGGTAAAGGCATAGCCGCCGAGGACGGCAGCCAGCGTTCGCGAGACGATGTCGCGGCGGGAAATCGAAGCAGTGGCCATGATGAGCGCAATTTAGCGAATGAGAATTATTCGCATGATAGCAGCATTGTACGCGGCTTGGTGAGCAGGTTTCTGCCAAAAGTGGCGGCGGATGGGGCCGATAACGGAGCTTTGTGCCGGATGATGGCGTAAATATGCCGAAATTTGGCATGAGAAGAGCGTAACCCGGCCATCAGGATTTGCGATACGCAGACGTGACCACGTAGGGTCGGACCCCATACGGGGTCCGACCCTGGTTGGCGTTGCGGGTCTGGTTGGCTTTGCGGGTAAAAAAAAGCCTAGCGCGCAGCGCTCGGACGCAGCGGCCCGGCCGATTTTTTCGCCACCGGATCGAGCGACAAGGTAATGCCCGGCACCCGGTCACCCTGCAAGACGGCGCTGAAAGTCATCAACTCGTCGCGCCGGAACGCATGGATTTCCACCGTGCTGCCCACCGCGTAGCGCGACAGCAAACTGTCCAGGTTGGTGGCAGTCACGCGCAAGCCATCGACCGCCACCAGCACGTCGCCGGCCGACAAACCGGCCAGGTGCGCCGCGCCGTTTTCGTGCACGGCAGATAACTTGCAGTCACTGCCGTCGCGGCCCAGGTTGGCGTCCAGGCTGGGCTGGGACGACTTGCGGTCGTCCACATACTTGACCCCGAACGGCGCCAGCAGCTTGGCCAGCGGCACGTCCTCGGTGCCGCGGATGTACTTGTCGAAGAACGGTTTGAAGCGCCCGCCGCTGATCTCGTCAAACAGCGCTTCCACCTCGGCCGGGGTCACGCCCCTGCCAGCGCCCTGGTAGAAGTCGCGGCCATACCGCTCCCACAAGGCGCGCATCACGTCGTCGAGCGACTTCTTGCCGCCGGTCTTGGCGCGGATGCTGAGGTCGAGCGCCAGCGCGATCAGCGAGCCCTTGGTGTAGTAGCTGATGATGGCGTTCGGTGCGTTTTCGTCCTGGCGGTAGTACTTGCCCCAGGCGTCGAAGCTCGATTCGGCCACGCTTTGCTTGGTACGGCCGCTGCCGCGCAACACGCTGCCGATGGTCTTGCCCAGCAATTTGAAGTACGTCGGCTCCGCAATCAGGCCGGAACGGACCAGCATCAAGTCGTCGTAGTAACTGGTAAAGCCCTCGAACAGCCACAGCAGCGGTGAGTAATTTTCCACTTGCAGGTTGTACGGCGCAAACGCGGCCGGCTTGATGCGCTTGACGTTCCAGGTGTGGAAATACTCGTGGCTGCACAGGCCCAGGTATTGCAGGTAGCCGTCGCCGATATCTTTCGTGGTGGCCGCAGTCGTCGGCAAATCGCCACGATTGCAAATCAGCGCGGTCGAGGCCCGGTGTTCCAGCCCGCCGTAGCCGTCGCCCACCGCCATGGTCATGAACACGTAGCGGTCCATCGGCGCCTTCTTGGCCTTCGGCTCGAAGAAGGTGATTTGCGTCTCGCAAATGCGTTTCAGATCCGTGCACAGGCGCGCGAGGTCGAGGTTCGGCACACGGCCGGTGACCACCACGTCGTGCGCAATGCCGTGCGCCTTGAAGGTGGCCAGCGCAAAGTCGCCCTGCTCCACCGGATGGTCGATCAATTCGTCGTAATTCGAGGCGATGTAGGTGCCGTAGCCATAGCGTTTGGCTTTGAGTTCCGGCAGTGCGGTGGCCACGCGCCAGGTTTTGCCAGCTTCGTCAGCGGGACGCTGGATGTCCACCACGTGCGGCGTTTCTTCCTGGCCCAGTACGCGCAGGAACACGCTGGTGCCGTTAAAGAAGGCGTGGTTCTGGTCCAGGTGGGCGGCGCGCACCGACAGGTCCCAGGCATAGACTTCGTAATGCAGCGTAAGCGCGGCCGCGTGGTTTTTCAGCGGCGCTGCCTGCCACGAGTGTTTATCGAGCTTGGTCAATTCGACCGGCTGGCCGTCCGACTCGGCGCGGATGCGCACGATATTGCGCGAGAATTCGCGGATCATGTAGCTGCCCGGTATCCAGGCCGGCAGTGCAAACACCTGCCCCACTTCGGACGGCGCCGCCACGGTCACGGTTACGTGGAACAAATGGGCCGCCAGGTCATGGCCCACGATGGTGTAGACGATGGCCGGGGTTTTAGTCGTTTTCTTCATCTGAGTCCTGGTAATTACTCTGTCAAATCGGCAGGCGTATCGATATCGCGCACCACGCCCTCGTCGTCCACCACCACCTCGCGCACGGGATGGCTGTTGACGATGGCGCGTGCGCCCTGGTCGCCGTCCAGCGCCAGCAACAAGGGTAAATGATAACCGCTGAACGCGACCGGGTTGCCACGTCTGCCTTTATAGACAGGCGCGGCGATGTTGGCGCCTTTGTTGATCGCTGCGGCCAGCGACCGCATGGTGGCCGGCTGCACCCACGGCATGTCGCCCAGGGCTATCAGCCAGCCCTCGGCGCCGCGCGTGTACTCGATGGCGGTAGCCAGCGATTCGCCCATGCCCAGGTCGGCGTTTTCCGACACGCGCACTTCGCAGCCCAAACGGCCCAGCAGCGCGGCCACGCGGTCGTCGCCGGGCCGCACCACGGCCAGCACGCGCGGCAGTGAGGCCAGCATGTTGCGCGCGCTCCTAGCCACGACCGGCTCGCCATCGACCAGTTGCAGCAGCTTGTTTTGCACACCGGACGGGTCGAACCGCTTGCCCCGTCCGGCCGCCAGCAAGATACCGGTCAGCGCCATGGCGCCTTAGGCGGAAGCCAGATCGAACGGCAGCTTGCGCAGGCGCTTGCCGGTGATCTTGAACACCGCGTTGGCAAACGCCGGCGCCAGCGGCGGCAGGCCAGGTTCGCCCATGCCGGTGGGCGGATCGTTCGACGGCACGATGTGGACGTCGATGGCTGGCATGTCGGTCATGCGCGCCACCGAGTAGTCGCTGAAGTTCTGCTGCTCGACCACGCCGTCCTTGAGCGTAATGGCCGCGCCGGGAATCGTCATGCCCAGGCCCATCAACGCTGCGCCCTGCACTTGCGCTTCGATGGTGAGCGGGTTGACGGCGGTATTGCAATGCACGCCAGCCGTGACCTTGTGCAGCTTGGGCACGCCGTCCTTGACCGACGCCACCACCACGTACGCCACCACGGTGTTGAACGATTCGTGCACGGCCACGCCCCACGCCTGCCCTTTCGGCAGCGCTTTTTTACCGTAGCCCGACTTGGCCACGGCCAGGTCCAGCGCGGCGACGTGGCGTTTGCCTTTCTCGCCCATGATCTTCTTGCGGTAAGCCACCGGATCCATCCTGGCCGAGTGCGCGGCTTCGTCGATCAGCGTTTCCATCACGTAGGCAGTGTGGGTGGAACCCACCGAGCGCCACCACAGCACCGGCACATTGGCCTTGGCGATATGGGCGCTCAGGTTGAGCGGCACGTCGTACGGTTCGCCCATGCCTTCGACCATGGTGGAGTCGACGCCTTCCTTGATCATCATCGGCTCGAACATGGTGCCGGCGGCAATCGACTGGCCCACGATCACGTGGTCCCAGGCGACAATATTGCCTTGGGCATCGAGGCCGATGTCGGCGCGGTGCACGTGCGACGGGCGATAGTAGCCTCCCTTGATGTCGTCCTCGCGGCTCCACACCACCTTGACCGGATCGGTCTTGCCGGCCGCGCGCCATACCTTGGCAACGTTGACCGCTTCGACCAGGTAGTCGGACGACGGCACGCCACGGCGACCGAAGCCACCGCCGGCCATCATGGTGTTCAGCACCACCTGTTCAGGCTTCAAACCGGCGGTGGCGGCAATCGCACCCTGGTCCACGGTCTGAAACTGGGTGCCGGCCCACACGGTGCAGCCGTCCGCGCGCAGGTCCACCACGCAATTGAGCGGCTCCATCGGCGCGTGCGCCAGGTACGGGAATTCGTAGACGGCGTTGATTTTCTTCGGCGCGCCGGCGAGCTTGGAGGTATCGGCCTTGCGCGCAGAGGCGCCCGGCTTTTGCGCCAGCGCCTTGAAGTCTTTCAGCTGCTGTGCGCTGCTGACCTTTTCTACCGCACTGGTGTCCCAGTCGATGACCAGTGCGTCGCGGCCCATCTTGGCCGGCCAGTAGCCGTCGGCCACCACCACCACGCCGCTGCCGCCACGGTCGGTTTTCACTTCCAGCACTTCCAATACGCCCTTGATCGCACGGGCTTTGCTGGCATCGAGCTTGCCGACCCTGGCGCCGAACACCGGCGGACGGGCGACTAATGCCACCTTGCTGTCGGGCGCCTTGAAGTCCATGCCAAACTGCTGCTTGCCGGTGGATTTGAGCTTGGCGTCCAGCCGCTTGACAGGCTTACCGATGATCTTGAAGTCTTTCGGATCCTTGAGCGTGACGGTGGCGGGCACCGGCTGCTTCATGGCCGCATCGGCCATGGCGCCGAAGGTGGCGCTCTGGCCGGCAGGGCCGGTCAGCACGCCGTGGGCCGCTTTCACCTGGGCGGGCGTCACTTTCCACTGTTCGGCAGCGGCAGCAACGAGCATCGCGCGCGCCTTGGCGCCGATTTCACGGTACTGCGTGTACGAGTGGGCGATACTGCCCGAGCCGCCGGTGATCTGGATGCCGAAGGCCGGGTCTTTATATTGGTCGCCGGCCGGCGCCAGCGCGCCATGCACCTTCGACCAGTCGGCGTCCAGCTCCTCGGCGATCAGCATCGGCATCGAGGTCTGCACGCCCTGGCCGAATTCCAGGCGATTGACCTGCACCGTCACCGTGTTGTCGGGCGCGATGTGCAGGAACGCGTTCGGCTCGTACACCTTGGCCGGCGGCTGCTGGGCGTTGGCGAAACGGCCGGCGCCGGGCATGAAGAAGCCCAGCACCAGCCCACCGCCGGCAGCGGCGCCGGTTTTCATGAAGCCGCGGCGCGATACGCCCGCCGGCGTGGCGGTAGCTGCCTGCGATACCAGCGCAGCGTCCACGTTATCCTTGTTGATCCATTCAATGCGCATACGTCCCCCTTAAGCGATGGTGCTGGCGGCGTCTTTGATGGCGGCGCGGATGCGTTGATAGGTCCCGCAGCGGCAGATATTGCCGCTCATGGCGCTGTCGATATCGGCGTCGCTCGGCTTTTTGTTGGTGCGCAGCAGCGCGGTGGCGCTCATGATTTGCCCGCTCTGGCAGTAGCCGCATTGCGGCACGTCGAGCTTGACCCACGCATCCTGCACCGCCTTGCCGATCTTGTCGGACTCCATCGCCTCGATGGTGGTGATCTTCTGGCCCACGGCAGCCGAAATCGGCATCACGCACGAGCGCACCGGCTCGCCGGCCAGGTGCACGGTGCAGGCGCCGCACAGGGCCGCGCCGCAACCGAACTTGGTGCCGGTCATATTCAGTTTGTCACGCAGCGCCCACAGGATGGGCGTCGACGGATCGGCATCGACTTGTACGTCCTTGCCGTTGATGTTCAAAGTGATCATGTAAATCTCCTGGAGGACGACCTGCTGGTTTTGGACTGGCGGACTGCTATTTTAATTTTGCGAACTTTGCTTCGAGCGTCTTGGTATCTACCGCGCCTGGCAGACGCGAACCATCGGTGAAGATGATGGTCGGGGTGCCGGTCACGCCGATCTTGCGGCCCAGCGCGACGATTTCCTGGTTGGGCGTCTTGCACGATGCCGGCGCGGCCGGGGGCTGCTTGCCGGTCAACATCCAGTCGTCCCAGGCCTTGTTGCGGTCGGGCGCGCACCATACGCCGGCCGACTTGGTAAACGAGTCTTCGCGCAGGATGTTGTACAGGAAGGTGTACACGGTGACGTTGTCGATCTCGGTGAGCGTAGTCTTGCGGAACTGCTTGCAGTAGCCGCAGTTCGGATCTTCGAACACCGCGATCACGCGCGAGCCGTCGCCCTTGACGGTCTTGAGCGCCTTGTCGAGCGGCAGATCGGAGAACTTCACGCGGGTCATTTCATCGATGCGCTCGCGCGTGAGATCGACGCCGGTGGTGAGGTTGAAGACATGGCCGTTGAATACATAGGTGCCGGTTTTGTCCGTGTACAGGATGTCGCTGCCCATGCGGATTTCATACAGGCCGCCGTACGGCGTGGCCTTGATCGAATCGACCTTGACGCCTTCGCCCAGGCGCGGCTCGACGATCTTGCGCAGCTCTTCTTCCGACGGCGCTTTTTGCGCATCCTGCGCATTGCCGCACGACGCCATCAATACCGACAGCAGGACCAACGCCAACTTACTCTTTCTCATAACTTCTCCGATAAACATGACAGACTCACTTGCCCATGGCGTGCGAGATCAAACGGCGCTTGAGCACCGGTATTTTGTCGAGCAGATTCAAGCCCAGGTTGCGCACCGCGCGCAGCGGCTCGGCGTCGGCACCAAACAGGCGCGCCAGGCCGTCGGTGGTGACCTGCATCAGCAGCACGTCTTCCTTGCGCGCGCGCTCGTAGCGCGCCAGCACCCGCGCGTCACCCACGCCGCGTTGCGGTTCGCGGGCGGCCAGCGTTTCGATCAATTGCGCTACGTCGCCAAAGCCCAGGTTCATGCCGTGGCCGGCCATTGGGTGGACCACGTGGGCGGCGTCGCCCACCAGCGCCACGCGCGGCGACGTCATGGCGTGCGGGCGGATCAGGCGCAACGGAAAATCGCGCACCAGTTCCGGCTGCAATGGCGTCAGTGCGCCGAGTGTGTCGGCCGCATATACGGCCAGGCGGTCGGCGATCTGCTGCGCCGCTTCGGCGCGCAGGGTATCGGCCAGCGCATCGGGCGCCGACCAGACGAGCGACACCTGGTTGCCCGCCAGCGGCAGCAGCGCGACGATACCCTGCTCGCCCGTGAACCACTGGTGCGCGGCGCCGTGGTGCGGCTTTTCGCAGGCAAAATTGGTCACCACGCCGCGCTGACCATAGGGGCGGTAATCGAGGCCGATATCGCACTGGCCACGCACCCACGACTCGGCGCCGTCGGCGCCCACCACCAGCTGCGCTTCGATGCTGCTGCCATCGGCCAGCTTGACGGTGGCAAGGTCGTCGCCGCGCTGCAGCGCCGCCGCACGGCCACCGACGATGGTGACGTTCTGGGCAAAGCGCAGCGCCGCGTCGAGCGCCTGGTTCAGGTTGCGCTCTTCCAGTA
This sequence comes from Duganella phyllosphaerae, assembly GCF_001758785.1. Taxonomy (GTDB): domain Bacteria; phylum Pseudomonadota; class Gammaproteobacteria; order Burkholderiales; family Burkholderiaceae_D; genus Rugamonas; species Rugamonas phyllosphaerae. The sequence goes on along the minus strand of NZ_LROM01000085.1, from coordinate 89,791 downwards.
TCCAGGCCAGCGTATCGGTATGGGCGCCGTAGGCGTCGAACGCCAGGCCGCCCGGCTTGGGACCGTCGCCGTGAATGATCATCGCATCGACGGGCGTGACGCGCGCGGCATCGAGCGCGCCCCACACCTTGAGCGACGACAGCAGCCGGTGCGCCGTGTGATTGAGGGCATACACGCGCGCATCCCAGCCTTCGGCTGGAGTAGTTACCGGCGCCGCCGGCGGCCCCAGCAGAATCACCTTGAGGCCGGCGTTCGCCAGCCCCAATGCCGTGGTCTTGGCAATCGCACCATTGCCGACGATACAAATCTCGGCGCTTAAGGTAGAAGCGGCGGAGGTGGACGGGGACGTGGATTTATTCATCCGACCATTATAGCGTTTGTGTGGAATAGAAATTGACGCTTGCGCTTTTTCCGGAGCCTGCTATAATTCTGGTCCTTGGCCTGGTAGCTCAGTTGGTAGAGCAGAGGATTGAAAATCCTTGTGTCGGTGGTTCGATTCCGCCCCGGGCCACCAAGAACAGTCTTAAACGAAACGCCGATCCCTGCAGATCGGCGTTTTTGTTTCCGGAACAGAAAGCCTCGCGCCCGGTCGATTTCCTTATCTGACATTCAGCTTTCCAGCTGCGCCGGAGAGACCGTCGCTTCGATGACCAGGCCCCCATCGGGCCTGCGCCCGGCGATGACGAACTCGCCCTGTTCCACGTATTGACCAACAAGCGCGCGGATGTTCACGTCGTGGGTCACCAGCACCAGGTTGGCGGCATCCTTGTACCGCGCCAGATAACTGCGCAGCTGCGCGAGTTTTCGCGCGCGCGCCGCTTCGTCATCCTGGAACATCGAATCGATCATCGGACTGGCTTCGACCCGTCCGAACGCCAGCCGGGCAGTGTCCAGGCAGCGGCACCAGCGGCTCGACAGCACGGGTCCGACCGGCACCGCGTTCTTGCGCAATGCCGCGCCGATCCTGACCGCATCGGCGCGGCCGACCTGCGACAGGTTGCGCTGGGTGGCGCACGCAGCTAGCCTGAATCCGGGCGGATCGCCAATGCCAGGCACCGTGGCGGCATGGCGCATCAGGATAACGTAGCCGCCGCGCTGGAGCAGCGGCCACGGCGATTGGGCGGCCTTGGCAACAGGCGCTGCGCATGCCGCCAGTGCGGCGAGAAAATGGCGTCGGTACATGGATGGGCCCATTGGCGGAAACGGTCGGACGGTCCGATTGTACCGCCATCGGCAGCGGTCGGCCGCTTACGCCCGGCCCGTTACGGCAACGATAGCGGGACAAAGCCCGGCTCCAGCAGCCACCTGTCCCGCAAAAATATATTCTTAAAGCACAGGGAATTGTCGAAAGTAACTACAATCGGGGGTTACCGATCGAGAAAGAATCCCCATGTTGACCCCAAGCGTGCCGTCTGCTCCGTTGGCGCCTTGCACTGCCGCGCATCACGCCAGGCTGCCCTGCCTGAGCCACGCAGGCACCCCGACGCCAGACGCCGACCGCATCGACGTCGTCTACCTGTGGGTGGACGGGGCCGATCCGCGCTGGCAGGCGAACCGGCGCGCAGCGCAGGCACGCAGCGGCGATACGGCCGGCGCGGCGCGCTTTGCCGATGTGTCGGGCCGCTACCGCGACAATGGCGAACTGCGGTACAACCTGCGCGCGTTGCAGCGCTTTTTCCCGGAACACGGGCACGTGTACATCGTCACCGATGGCCAGTGCCCGGCCTGGCTGCGGGCAGGACCGGGCGTCAGCATCGTCGATCATCGCACCCTGATGCCGGCCGCAGCACTGCCGGTGTTCGACTCCGGCCATATCGAAAGCTATCTGCACCACCTGCCCGGCCTGTCCGAACGCTTTATCTACTTCAATGACGACGTTTTTCTTGGCGCGCCTTTCGATGCGGCATGGTGGTTTTCCGAGGCTGGCCTGGCGGTCTTCAAGGAAGCGGCACTGCTGCCCGATTACCCGGCGCCACAGCCGCATGAAAGCGCGCTGGTGAATGCGTCGCTGCTGTCGCGCAGCTGGCTGTCCGCGCGCGACCCGCACTACCGCCACGTTCCCCGCATCTTCGCCCACTCGCCGCGGCCGATGCTGGTGAGCGCGATGCACCAGCTCGAGCACGAAGCGCCGGAACTGTTCCATGCCGTGCGCAGCACCGTCTTCCGTTCGTGGGCGGTGCCGCCGCTGATTCCCGACCTGGTGCCGCGCTGGATGGTGCACCTCGGCCGCGCGATCGTGCGCGAATGCGCGTCGGCCTACCTGTCGAGCGGGGCGGCCGACGCCACCGAACAATTCGGCGAACTGCGCGCCAGCTTCGGCAAGCTCGACTTTTTTTGCATCAACGACACCAGCGACAACGCCGCACCCGACACACCGCAACTGCTGCTCATTGGCGATACACTGAAGCAGCTGCTGCCCTGCCCTTCGCGATTTGAACACTGAACCAATTCAACATGCACCAGGAGCCCGCCATGATGGACAGTCTTCCCGACCAGTTTCACGCGCTGGTGATCGGCGCCTCCGGCACCATCGGCGCCGCCTTTGTCGCGTTGCTGCGCGCCTCACCGCGCTGCGCATCGGTGCACGGACTGCATCGCCACTCGTCGCCTGGCCTCGACTTTGCCGATGAAAACAGCGTGGCCGAGGCCGCGCGCCAGCTCGCGGCTGGCCCGCGCTTGCACCTGATCATCAACGCTGCCGGCTTGCTGCACACGCCAGCGTTCATGCCGGAAAAGCGCCTCGCCGACCTCAACACCGTGCAAATGCAGGCCACGTTCGAGGCCAACGTGTTCGGGCCGGCGCTGCTGTTGCGCCACTTCGCGCCATTGCTGGACAGCCAGCGCGCCGTCGTGGCCATGCTGTCTGCCAAGGTGGGCAGCATCGGCGACAACCGGCTCGGCGGCTGGTACAGCTATCGCGCCTCGAAGGCCGCGCTCAATATGATGGTCAAGACCGCTGCCATCGAAATCGCGCGCAGCCAGAAGAACAGCGTCCTGGTGGCGTTGCATCCGGGCACCGTCAACTCGCAGCTGTCGCGGCCCTTTCGCGGTGACGCCATCGGCCGCCCGGCGCACGACGCCGCCAGCGACATGCTGCGCGTGCTCGATGCGCTCACGCCGGCCGACAGCGGTTCGTTCCGGTCCTACACCGGGGATGAACTGCCGTGGTAGTGTCCGGTGCGCCGTCGAGTGCATGTCACAACGTGCGTCACAACGCGCGTCATCGAGCAGGGAGCTCTGTTAGGATTTTATCCAGCGATCTCTTTACTGGAGGATCATCATGGAACAATTTCTGCTCGTCTTCAGGGGCCCGCCCGCAGGTGCCTCGGACGCCACGCCGCATGATGGCAACCGCTGGCATGCCTGGTTTCAGCAACTGGGCGCCGCGCTGGTCGACCGTGGCAAGCTGTGTAGCGGCAGCGTCGAAATCAAGACGCGACTGACCGGTCCCAACATCTCTGCCGACACCCTGCACGGTTACTCCGTGATTGCCGCTGCCGACTTCAACGAAGCCGTCAGGCTGGCAACGGACTGCCCGGTATTCGATGAAGAAGGCTGGGTGGAGGTGGCCCATATCGAGGTACCGACGGGCGAGACCGACGTGCGTTGAGCGCGCCTGCTCAAGGCGATAAGTGATCTTTATATCGCTTGCCCACGCCAGTTCATCTAGAATGGTTGCATTTCCATCACTACACGGGCGTGCGATGAAACGGGTGATCTTCAATCAAAAAGGTGGCGTGGGCAAATCCACCATCGCGGTCAACCTGGCAGCCATCGCTGCCAGCCAGGGCAAGCGCACGCTGCTGATCGACATCGACCCGCAATGCAATTCCAGCCGCTACGTGCTGGGCGCGGCGGCGCACGACGCCACGCCGACACTAAAAGATTACTTCGAGCAGGTGCTCAGCTTCAGCCAGTTTGCCCAGCCGGCCGGGCACTACGCCCACCCCACGCCGTTCGACAACCTGTCCATCATCGTCGCCCACCCGGAGCTGGGCGACCTGCAATCGAAGCTCGAATCGCGCAACAAGATCTACAAGCTGCGCGACCTGCTGCGCGAACTGGGCAAGGAATACGACCAGATCTTTATCGATACGCCGCCCGCCTATAATTTCTTCAGCCAGGCTGCCTTGATTGGTGCGGACAGTTGCCTGATTCCGTTCGACTGCGACGATTTTTCGCGCCAGGCGCTCTACACCCTGATCAACAACATCAAGGAAATCAAGGCCGACCATAATGCCGACCTGGCCATCGAGGGCATCGTGGTCAACCAGTTCCAGCCGCGAGCCAGCTTGCCGCGCAGGATGGTCGAGCAACTGACCGAAGAAGGCTTGCCGGTGTTCGAGAACAAGCTGTCGAGCTCAATCCGTATTCGTGAATCGCACGAGCGCAACCTGCCGATGATCCATCTCGACCGGAATCACAAGCTGAGCCAGGAATACTTGGCACTGTACGGGGAGCTGAAAAATTCCTGACGGGAAGTGCCCCGCTCGCTTTCCCTATGCATCCCACCGAACTTACATCCTGGGCAATTTCGTTTACTCTGCAAAAGATTGATGCTAAGAAATTGCCAAGGATTCAGTCATGCCCTCCCCTTCAGAAGCGCCCGCCAAGCCCACAACGCCCGATACCAAGGAAAGCCGCTTTGTTTTTAAGGTAGCCATCGCAGCTACCATGGGGGCGCTGGCATTCGGTTACGACACCGGTGTCATTTCGGGCGCCCTGCCCTTCATGAGTGCGCCGCTCGATCAGGGTGGCCTGGGCCTGCCCCCAGTGACCGACGGCATCGTCACCTCGGCCCTGGTTTTTGGCGCTGCCATCGGCTCGCTGATGGCAGGCACGTTGTCGGACAAATACGGCCGCCGCACCACGCTGATGGGCTTGTCGCTGGTGTTCCTGATCGGCGTGCTGGGCACGACGTTTGCCCCCTCGGTGGCGATCATGGTTGCCATGCGCTTCGTACTCGGCCTGGCCGTCGGTGGCGCCTCGTCCACGGTGTCGGTGTTTATCGCCGAGATGGCGGGCCCCAGTCGGCGCGCCCGGCTGGTCAGCCAGAACGAGCTGATGATCGCAAAAGTTACGCCGCGCTGGCCTGCATCCTGTGCTTCCTGCTGTTCATGCAGATGCTGATTTCGCCCGTGTACTGGTTGCTGATGTCGGAACTGTTCCCGATGCATGTGCGCGGTGTGCTGACCGGCACCGCCGTGGCGTGCCAGTGGGTGTTCAATGGCTTGGTGGCGCTGCTGTTCCCGATTGCCATGGCGCATTTCGGCAGTGCGACGTTCTTCGTGTTTGCTGGCATCAACGTGCTGTCGCTGATCTTTGTGGCGACCTGCCTGCCGGAAACCAAGGGCAAGTCGCTGGAGGGGCTGGAGCAATTCCTGGAGAAGGAACTCGGCAAGAGCACCTGAGGAGAACCACATGGCCAAGATGCGCAAGAAATCAGAGCTGCCGACCAAGCTGTGCGCGCATTGCCAGCTGCCTTTTACGTGGCGCAAGAAGTGGGAGCGTGACTGGGAGCAGGTGAAGTATTGTTCGGAGCGGTGTCGGCTGGCTGGTCGTCGCTGCGACGGTGCGCCTCATTTACAGGACCGTGCCTATACTGGATCTCCACGCGTAAAACGTTGACGCTACGTTGAAAGGAGATCGATATGGACACTACATGGATAGTCACCGCCAACGCCGGACGGGCCAGAATTTTCAGCGCGCAAGATCCGGCCAAGCCGCTGCAGGAGCTCGAAGACATGGTCAATCCGGCCATGCGGCTGCGGGTGACCGAGACCGAGCCGGACAAGATAGGCCCCACGGCTGCCACCAACACCGGCCACAATATCGGCGGCACCCAGGGCGTCAGCCTGGCCCACAACGCCAAAGCCGGCGCGCCCAACAAGGCCTACCAGCCGGCCCATACGCCAGCCGAACAGGAAGCCGAACAGTTCGCCCGCGATATCTCCGCCCGACTGCGCGAGGCGCAGCAACAAGGCCAGTTTCAGCGCCTGGTGCTTTGCGCCTCGCCACAGTTTCTCGGGGCGCTGCGCGCGGTGCTCGATCCGCACGTGAAGTCGTTCATTGAACGTGAGATTAACAAGGACTACACGCAAGCCAACGAACAGGAATTGCGCGAGCACTTGGGAACGAAATAAGAGCCTGCGGGGCACTTACGGCAGTACAGCTGGTTTCGGCAACACCTTCACCACCACCAGGTCGCCGACCAGCCTGAACTCCTGCGCCAGTGCGCGCACGCTCTCGGGCGTCAGGCCTGCCGCCAGTTGCGCGCTCTCCTTCAGGTAGCGCGCGTCACCGTAGCGGTTGTAGCTCAGCTGCAGGCGGTTGAACTGGGCAGTGGCGTCGGTCTTGCGCTTGCCCTCGTCGCTGCGCATCTGGCGGATTTCTTCTTCCAGCATGGCCGTGTCGATCCGGGCTGGCAGCTGCTCCAGCACTGTCTTGGCCAATGCCCACAGCGCATCGAGCCGTTCCGGTGCGGCGGTGAACGACAGCTCACTGGCCAGGCGCCCTTGCGGCTCCAGGCTCAGCTTGTAGTTAAGCCGATAGATGCCCGCCTCTTTTTCGCGCAACTCCGTGCGCAACTGGCGATACACGATGCGCGAGACGATGGCCGTACGCATGGCCCGCTCGGGCGACCAGGCCAGGGGCTGGCTGCCGTGGGCGCGCACGCTGCCCTGCGGCTCGATGCCGATCGCCAACCGGGTCTCGCGATAGCCGCCCGCTTGCTGCAGCGCCGTGGCAGACGCAGATGTGGATGCTGGGCCGGAAAAGGCCGATGCGGGTACCGGTGCGGATACCATTGCGGTTGCGGTTGCCGGTGCCGGTGCCGCTGCAGCTGTAGCTGTAGCTGTAGCTGCAGCTTGACGCACAATGCCGGCCAGGTGACGCTCCACCAGCGCCTTCACGGTCGCTTCATCAACCGGGCCGCTGACGAAATACGTCACCGGCAACGCGCGCAGTTGCCGCCACTGGCGGCGCACCCGTTGCAAACCGGCCTGGCTGTCGAGTTCCTGTACCGCCGCCAGGTCCGGCATGGCGTCGCCCGGCAACTGTTCGCCATAGCGCAGGCGGCTCATCTCGCGGCCGGCGCGCTCGCCGGCGCTGTCGGGACGGCGCGCACTCTGGCGCGCCAGCTGTTCGCTGGCGTCGCTCAGGGCGGCCTGCGAAATATCGGACTGCACCTGGCCGGCCGCGTACAGCTGCAACAAGTCATCAAGCTGCGGCGCCGGCACTTGTGCGCTGTAGGTCAGCTGGGTTTCGGTCTGCTGTTGCGACAGCCGCACCTTGTGCGCCGCGCTCCAGCGCGCCAGTTGCCCCAGCTCCTGGCCTTCCAGGTCGGCGATGTTGCCCAGTTGCGCAGCCAGTTGCCACTGCCAGCCGGGCGCGCCGGGCAGCCGGTAGCCGGCGCCTGACTGGGCGGCAAAGCGCATCACCGCGTCGTTCGGGGCGTGGCGCCACACCACCACGTCGCCATTGCCCAGGGTCCAGCGCTGCACGCCCCCGCCCAGGTCGTCCTGGCGCAGCACGGCGCCAGCCGATTCGATCTCGGGCAGCACCACGGCCGGCAAGGCGGCCAGCGCCTCCTTGTGCACCTTGACCAGCGCCGGCAATGGTTGCGCAGCGAGCGTCTTTTGCAATGCCAGCACTTCAGCGGCAGGCGGCAGGGTGAGCGGGCTCAGGCCCGGCGCCAGCATGAACACGGCGCGGTCGGGCGCGTCTATCCACGCGCGCACGCGGGCGTTCACTTCGACCGGCGTGATGGCGTCGGCGATGCGGGCGATCTGCGCCTGCTTTTGCTGCGGATCTTGCAGCACGCGCCCGGCCTGCACCGCGCCGACCAGCATTTGCTGCCAGCCCTGGAAATCACGCGCGGCCTGCTGCTGCGGGCCCTTGGCGTTGATGCGGCGGATCTCTTCAATCTCGGCGCGGATGTCGTCGTCGCGCAAACCGTCGCGGCGCACACGCTCGCGCATCAGCAAAATCTGGCGCAGGCCGGCCTGGTGGCTGCCCACCGCCACGCTCGACGAAAAGCCCAGCGATGCGGTAGCGTCACCGAGCTCGCCCTTGCTGCTGGTAAGCGACGACACGCCTGCCGGCAGGTTGCCGGCAGCCTCGCGCACCAGCGCGCGCAGGCTGCGTTCTGCAACACGGTCCACCAGGCGCGCACGCAAGCCGTCGTCGTCCTGGCGCTGGTCCACGGTAAAGCGGTTGATGAAACCCACCTGGCTGGTGCCGCTTTCCGAATCCTGCAAGCGCAGGATTTGCAGCTGGTCGCGCAATACCGGGTCGGCAGAGTTGCGCTCTGGCAGCGCGCCCGGCGTCAAACCGTTGAAGGCGGCGGCGATCTGCGTGCGCAGGGTTTTCGCATCGACATCGCCCACGACCACCAGCGCCATATTGCCGGGGCGGTACCAGTCCTGGTAAAACTTGCGCAGCGCTTCGGCTGGCTGGCTGCGGATGCTCGCTTCGGTACCGATGGTGGGCCGCTGCGGATACAGCGAGCCTTCGCGCAGCATGGCGCGGCGCTGGCGGTCCATGCGCTCGCGCACACCGAGTTTGCCGCGCCACTCTTCCAGGATCACCTGGCGCTCGCGCTCCAGTGCATCCGCAGGAATCTGCGCGCCGCCGGCAATTTGCGCCAGCGCGCCCACGCCGGCCGCGATGCTGGCCGGCTTGTTGGCGGCCATCAGCTGGTACAGGGTGCGCTCGAAATTGGTTTGCGCGTTGTAGTGCTTGCCGATGCGCCAGCCCTGGCTTTCCAGGTACTTGCCCACGCCCTCGGGGTGGGCGGTGGACGCCTTGAACACCATGTGCTCGACCATGTGCGCCACGCCGGACTGGTCGTCGCGCTCATCGAGCGAACCGGCGCGCACCACCAGTTGCAGCGAGACCGTGTTGCCCAGGCTTTTGCCATCGACGATGTAGTACGTAAAACCGTTAGCGAGCTGGCCGCGCTGCACCCGTTGATCCCAGCGGAACGCTTCAGCCGCCGTGGCGGTGGACACGGTAAACCACAGGCCGATGACAGCGATGAGTTTGAATTTAGAAGTCATAGCCGATCTCCAGTGCGATGGTGCGACCGCGCTCGTAGGTCACATACGCTTCGCTGACGGTCATCTTGTTCTTGCGGTTGGTGAGATTTTCGATGGTCAGTTTCACGTCCAGCTCCTGGCGCTTGTCGATGCGCGGCGACCAATGCACCACGGTATCGATCGCCAGCGACGTCGGCAACCGGGTGAGCTCGAAGTTCGGGATAGCCGCGCCCTCGTACTGCGCCGTGCCACGGCGCGTGTAACTGTCGTAGCTGCCGCGCACGCGCAACATGTTGTTGACGGTCAGGTGCCGGGCCGGCAAGGTGGTCATGGCGCCAACGCGCACAGTCCACGGGCGGTTGTAATTGTCGGCAGGCATTTGCGAATAACGCATCACGGTACCGCCGTAGTTGATCAGCTCGTCGGTGAGCAAAGCGCTGCTGTAGGTCTCGGCGTAGGTCGAGTAGTTGGAATTGGTATCGCTCTTGTTGGCCGCTACCCACATGCGGTTGACGGTGCTGCCAAGCTTGAACGCGCGGGCGTTCGACCAGCTCACCGTCCAGTCCCTGGTTTCGCTGGCGCCGTTGTTGGTAAACACGTAGCACTGATTGGCATTGCAATCGGCCTGTCCGGTCAGCAGCCGGCGCACGATCTGGTCCTTGCCGTCGCGATGGGTGTAACGCACGCTCAGTGGCCCGGCCAGCAGGTCCGACTCGTAGGTCAGGCCGGCCGTCAGCTCGTCGTCATGCGGCGAGTTCACGTCTTCCAGGCGGTTGAGCGGCTTGCTGGCGGTAATCGGGCCCCAGGTCAGCGTGGTACCGATACGCTGGCGGGTGGTCTTGAGCAGGTTGACCTTTTCCTGCATCGCGATGCCGAACAGGTTGCGGCCATAGTAACGGTTGGCGCCCAGGTCGAGGGACAGCGGATCGCTGACCTGCCAGCCGAGTTTTATGCGCGGTGCGAAGTTGGTCTGGCCCGCCAGCGAATCGCGGTCGCCCCGCACGCCGGCGCGCAGCGAGAAGCCGCCCCAGGTCGCTTCATCCTCGAGGTAGGCGGACGTGGAGTGCGCATCGACGGTGAACCCGCCGGTGTTATAAATGATCAGGTTGCGGAAATAATCGCCCTGTCCGCGCGTGAGCGTCGGCGAAGTCGAACAGGCCTCGGTATCGACGGTGCCGTCCGCCATCTCGCAGCGCGAGATGGCGCCGGTGGTGGCCAGGTTGGCCGGCGTCAGGTAGTGGTACTGGTCCTTGAGGCGGGCGTAAGTGCCCTCCTGCTTGCGCAGTTCCAGGCCGCCGGCCACGCGGTGCGTCACGGCGCCGGTTTTGAACGGCGTGAAAGCGGCGCCCAGCTTGTACTCGAGCGACTTGGTCTCCTGGTCGATATCGCCCCAGGCGCCTTCGCCGCTGGTCGGGTTGGTGCCGGTGGGGTCGCCCCAGTTCTTCGCCTCCGACCAGCGCCAGTTGCGGTACAGGTTCGCTTCCCCGCGGCGCGATTGCCGGCTGCGCGACCAGGACAGCTGGTTGGTCACCCTGGCCAGGTCGAAGCGCGACTCCAGCCGGCCGCTCAAATTCAAGCCGCCGGACTTGATGGTGTAATCGCTGTCACGAAAGTTTTCGAGAAAATAGCTGTTGTCCGATGGCGCGTAAGCGAGGGTCAACTCGCCCTTGTGGATGCCTTGCACCGGCGTGTAATCGGCTTTGACAACCAGCGTATCCTGCTTGCGCTCCTGCGTGACTTCGCGGCTGACGGTGGTGCTTTCGTTCGCGGTATCGAAGCGCTTGAGGGGGATTTCCGACTTGCGTCTTACGCCGCTCACCAGGACGCCCCAATCGGTGCCGATGCGCGCTTCGGCAGTGGTCTTGTAGGTCCATTTCTTGAAGCGCGGCTGCAAGTCGGCGTTGGACGACTGTTCGAAGTCCTCGCGCTGGGCCGGATCGATCAGCAGTTCGCTCCAGCTCGACGAGCTGTAGCCGACAGCGACCTTGCCGCCGAACTGCTTGCGCGCCGAGCAGATCTTCGCCTTGACTACGCCGCCCGTAAAGCGACCATACTCGGCCGACACGTTGGAGTCGAGCACCTCGATCTCGCACAGGATGCTGGCGTCAACCGCCAGCGATTGCGACGCGCCCGGCACGAAATCCGGGCTGCCGCTGATGATCTTGTTGCCGGGATCGATGCTGTTGGAGATCGACACGCCATCGAGCAAAATCTCGTTCTGGTACGGCTTGGCGCCGTGGATGCTGATCTCGGCCGGCGCAATTTCACCACCGGTGGCCGACGACAGCAGCGATTCGTCGAATTGCACGTTCGGATTGATGCGCAACATGCTGGTCAGGTCGCCGTTGATGGCGGCCGCATTGCTGATCATTTCGCGGTCCAGCTTGTCCACCGTCCCCAGCGTGGACGCCTGCACGTGAATCGCCTGCAGGGTCGATGGTACGTCGCTGGCCGCGGTCTTGCCGCCCCCAGCAGTGGCAACAGCAGGAGCAACTGCCGGCCGTTCGCGCAGCACGAAGCCGCCCGACCTGTTCATCACCGCATCGTACCGGGTACCGGCCAGCAGCGCCTGGAAGCCGCCCTGCACATCGTACTTGCCCTGCAAGCCCTGCGATCGCGCGCCGCCCAGTTTGCCGGCGTCGAACACCAGCACCACGCCCGCTTCGGCAGCGTAGCGATTCAGCACCTCGGCCAGCGGCGCCGAGGCGATGGCGTAAGCCTTGGTGGGCTGGCTGCGGACAGCGCCACCCGCATCGTCGGCGGCGATGGCGACGGTGGCCGGCAGCAGGATGCCAGCACTGAGCAAGGCGGCCAGCAAGGGGCGGATACGCAGTTGACGATTGCGCGCTCGGCCTGTTACGGCACTCTGGAGGACAAGGTTCATTTTTGATGGAAAAGTGATCGACTTGCCTGTAGGCCGGACCACAACTGAAAAAGTACCGTCTTCCGGCAAAATATTTTTGCGACGGTGGTACTGGCCTAGCGGGGCCGCAAGCGCCAGCCGTCGCCGGCCGGGTCCAGCCGCAGCCCGAGGCCGTCGGCGAGGGTGCGCAGCGAACGCTCGGCGGCGTCGATGCGGAAGGTGCCGGAAACGCGCCGCACGGCCAGCGCCGGCGCCACCTCGATGTGCTGGCCCGAGTACAGTGCGAAGCGCTCGGCAAATTCGGTCAGCGGCATATTGAGCGCGGTGAGCAGCCCCCGGGTCCAGGCGTCTTCCGGGAACAGCGCGGTCTCCGGGCGGCCGCTGGCGGTGCCTGAAAACAGCACGCGCTGCCCTGCTTCCACCCGCACCCGGGAGCCGGACAGCGGCTGCACCTCGGCCGCGCTCTGCTGCACCGCCAGCACCGTGTGGGTGGCGAACAGGCTCACGGTCAGCCGTGTGCCGAGCGGGCGGATCACGCCGTCGCGCGCCAGGATGCGCAGCTTGCGCCCTTGCGGATCGCGCCCGCTGGTCAGTTGCAGCACACCGGCGTCCAGGTACAGGTCGCGGTGACCGGCATCGTAGGCGATACCCACCCGGGTGCCGGACGCGAGCCACAGGCGGCCGCCGTCGGGCAAGCTGACTTCGCGCCGCTCGCCTTTGGCGGCGACGATCCAGTCGATCTGCGGCGCGGCCGGGGCCTGCTGCCAGGTGGAGGCCAAGCGGTAGCCGATACCGCCGGTGGCGATTACACCCAGCATGGCGAGGACCTGGCGCCGGGCACTTTGGCTGCGGTGGACCTTGCGCTCGACCTGATTGCGTTCGGCCTGCTGCAACACGTGCGGCGCCTGGCGCGGCGCCGCCGCCAGCAGGCTTTGCAGCTTCTCTACTTTTTCCCATGCCCAGCGGTGGGACGGATGGGCGTCATGCCAGTGCTGCCAGCGACGGCGGTTTTCGGACGAGTCGTCCTCGGCCAGCAGCAGGAACCAGTCGGCAGCCGCTGCCAGCGGCAGGTCGTCGTTGGTTGTGGTCACAGGCACTTCAGGCATTGCACCACCGCCTGCTGCATGTATTTTTTAACGCTGCTTACCGACACGCCCAACTGCGCGGCGATGGTGGCCTGGTCCAGCCCCTCCACCTGCGCCAGCAAAAAGGCCTGGCGCACCTTTGGGCCGAGGTCAGCCAGCAGGCGGTCGATGGTCAGCAGGGTTTCGAGCAGGATGGCGCGCTCTTCGAGCGACGGTTGCAGCGACGGCGGCACCAGCGCCAGCTCGGACAGGTAAGCCTGCTCGATGTCGTGGCGGCGAAAGTGGTCGATCATCAGCCCGCGCGCGATGGTGGCCAGGTAAGAGCGCGGCTGCGTCACCTCGGCCACGCAGGCGCCCGATTGCAGGATGCGCACGAAGGTGTCTTGCGCAAAGTCGGCCGCGCGGTCGGAGCAATGCCCGAGGCGCGCGCGCAACCAGCCGGTGAGCCACGGCCGGTGTTCGCGATACAGACTTTCTACACTGACATCCACGCTAGGCCCTGCCCATCCAGAATTAAATGAGAACTATTATCATTTAAAAGTGGTTGAGTGGCAAGCAAATTAAAACGCACTGTGGGCCGAAGGCCGCACAGTGCGTGGGTTTGAGGCAGATGCGTGGTTAGAACTTCAGGCGCATGGTCAGTCCAACTACCCGGTCATAGCGGCGGATATCGCGTGGGTTGCTGGCGATGCCGTGGTAGTCGTGGTACGTGCGATCGAGCAGGTTTTCCATGTCCAGCGTGAAGCCCAGGTTGTCGGTCACGCGGTACGAGATCGAGGCATCGGCGGTCTTGATCGGATCGACGATCAGGTCCAGCGGCCCCACCGGCGCGGCCAGGGTGCGGTAGTTGAAGGTATCGACAAACTTGCTGCGCCAGTTGTAGGCCACGCGTGCCGACCACTTGCCGCGCTCGTACAGGCCGACGATGTTGTACGAGTTTTTCGACAGACCGGCGAACGGTACTTCCTTGCCGTCATCGACCAGGTGGCCCTTCAGGTACGTGTAGTTTGCCTCCATGCCGAAGCCGCCCAGCCAGCCCGGCAGGAAATCGAAGAACTGGCGGTAGCCGAATTCCACGCCTTCGAGCTGGCCCTTGTTCACGTTGCGCGGACGATCCATGCGGTACCGGTTGCCGTCGATGGTTTCCAGCGCCAGCGACCGGATGATGTAGTTCTCGAACTTGTGCTTGAACACGGTGGCAGTCAGGCTGCCGGTTGGCGCAAAATACCATTCCAGCGCAAGGTCGGCGTTCTTGCCGGTCACCGGTTTGAGGTCAGGGTTGCCGCCGCTACCGCCATAAATACCCTCGCCGTCAGGCGTCGCGCCCAGCGATACGCCCGGGTTGAAGTCGCCGAAGGCCGGACGCTGGATCGCCTTGCCGGCGTTGAAGCGGGCGATCAGCTTGTCGGTCAGACTGGCCTTGACGGTCAGGTTGGGCAGCACGTCGGTGTCCGACACGTTGCGGTTCACCGGCACCGGCACGCCGTTGATGTTGCTGAAGCCGTTCACGTCCAGTTCGGTCTTGACCACGCGCACGCCCAGCGTGCCTTCGACCGGCACCTTGCCGGCATCAAAGCCGAAGCGGGTCTTGCCGTAAAAGGCGGTGGTGTCTTCGCTGTTGGTGTAGAGCGAGTACGGGTCGGCCGGCGTCTTGCCATCGCGGCCGTACAGCTTGCGCCAGGCGTCGATATTGGCGTGCTGGTACTTCTCGCAGATCACCAGCCAGCGGTTCATGCCGTAGTCGTTTGCCAGCGGCATCGACGGGCAGGTCAGGCCTGGCAACGAGGAGACGGCCGGCAGGTTGGCAGGCGCCGGCAGGAAATTCAGGCTCTCGTGCTGGTACGACGATTTGCGCTTGGCCAGCCGCACACCACCCGAAAATTCGCGGAAGAAGTGTTCCTCGCCAGCGTTCCAGGTGACGTCGCCGCGCCAGTCGTTCGAGCTGCCGCGCGAACTGGACCAGTTGTCGATGAAAGCGCCCAGCGTGTAGTTGTTCGGGTCCAGCATGTCGTAGCCGGGGTAGTTGTAGTAGGCGCCGCCGTCACGGTAGGTGCTGGCCGTGATGGTGGTCGGATGGGCCGACATTTCCATGATCGGCATTTCCTGCTTCCACTTGCTGTAGGTCCGCACGAATTCGCTGCTGACCTTGAGCGACGGCGTGACGTTCCAGCGGCCGCCGATGGCGCCCTGGTGGGTTTCGGAATCATCCTGCGGCGTCTGGTTGGAACTCAATGCACCCAGGTTGCCGGTAGAGGTCATGGTATCGACCTGCTTGGTGCCGGGGAACAGCGTGTATTTGCTGTCGGCATTCCAGCCCATGCTGCTGATCATGAACTGGCGTTCCATGTCATGGTCGATGCGGGTGGACCAGCCCTCCGCGTACAGCTCCACGGTGTTCGATGGCCGCCACTGGAAGGCCCAGTTGCCGGCGTAGCGCGTGCGGTCGCCACGGGCGTTGGTGTGGCCCAGGTCGAACGGACCGGTGACAGTCGGGTCGCTGGTGATGGTATTCGATGGCGGCGAATTCCACGCCACCTCATCGTGGTAGCGTCCCAGCTGGTACGACAGGCCGAATAGCGCGCCGAAGTCGCCCCACGAGGTTTTCCAGCGGTTCGAGACCATGCCCGATACCTGCGGGTCGCGCGTATTCGATTTGTCGCGGTCTTCCACGCGCGCGGCCAGGTTGCCCGAAAAACCGGCAAAGTCGAACGGACGCGCGGTGCGTACGTCGATCACGCCGGCGGTGCCCCCCTCCACCATCTCGGCGCTTTGTGTCTTGTAGACGTCGATGCGCGAGAGCATGGTGGTTGGAATGTCGGCCAGGTACAGGTTGCGGTTATTGGACGTATAGACTTCGCGGCCGTTCAGCAGCGTGGTCAGGCCGGGCAGGCCGCGGATGATCACTGAACTGGCCTCACCGCCTTCGCGACGGATCTGCACGCCGGTCACTCGGCCCAGGATTTCGGCGACATTTTTGTCGGGGAATTTACCGGCTTCTTCGGCGACGATGGAATCGATCACGTCGTCGGCGTTTTTCTTGATGTTTTGGGCGCTCTGTGCCGCGCGACGCACGCCGGTCACGACGACCGAGGTCACCGGCTTGGCGGCCTCTTGCTCGGCCACAACCTGGGCGTCCTGCGCCCAGACCGAAGCACTGCTCAGGATGCCGGCGCCGGCCAGCACGGCAACGGTCAGTTTGATTTGCAGGCGTGGGGATGCTGCGTGACGCCCGAAGCGGTGTGCGCTCATGATATCTCTCTCCAGTGTTATATTTTTTGTCGGTGCACCGGACCGAAGACCCAATGCAACCGGTGCCATCTTAGAGAGCGCGCAATCGGTGAACCAATCACATTTTTGCGCGACCTGATACCGAAACTATTATGTCGGCAGCAGATCCTGTGCTGTTTTCGGGATAAACCGGGGGCGTGCGGGGCGCGCAAAAAAAAACCGGAGCGCACAGGCGCTCCGGTTCCTGCTGCGGAAATGAGACAGATCGCGCAGAATTGCGCTTGTTTATTCGGCAAATTATTGGGCAACCTTGACCTGCTTGACGTCGAAGGTCGATTCGCCAAAGGTTTCCTTGTCGAACTCACCGGTCAGTTCCACCAGCGTGTTCTGGTCGATGTTGACGCCTTGCGGGAAGTGCTTGGCGTCGATTTCCACCGTGATCTTGCCGCTGGCATCGGTGAACTCGTAGTCTTCGCCGCCCTTGTGGCTGGTCAGTTTGCCCTTGAGCTTGGCG
Organism: Duganella phyllosphaerae; assembly: GCF_001758785.1. Taxonomy (GTDB): domain Bacteria; phylum Pseudomonadota; class Gammaproteobacteria; order Burkholderiales; family Burkholderiaceae_D; genus Rugamonas; species Rugamonas phyllosphaerae. The sequence goes on along the minus strand of NZ_LROM01000085.1, from coordinate 73,063 downwards.
TACTGGTCGTCCTTGCCGTTGGCCAGCAGGTCGTTGGCGGTGCTCATCGCCACGCTGGACGGGCCAGTATAGCCGGTGGCGGCAGGCTTGGTGGTCGGGCCGGTATAGCCGCCCGACTGGGCGATGGCCAAGGTGGAACCGGCGAGTAATGCGGTCAGGCAGGTGACCTGGATAAAACGTTTCATGGTGTGGTCCTTTCGTGGTGGGCTTGGACGTATTACACCGAGCGGACATTAACCGGATCTTAATATCGGATGCTTAATGGTTTAATGGGCTTAATGCGCCGGCAGATCCATGGTCACGCCGAGACCCTGCCCTTCGAGGCCGGCGCCGAAGACCAGCGCGCCGCCATGCAGCTCCACGATGCGCCTGACGATCGACAGTCCCAGCCCGCTGCCGCCCTGCCCTGCCTCGTGCCCGAGCACGCGGAAGAACCGCTCGGACAGGCGCTGGCGGCTCGCTGCATCCACGCCGGGGCCATTGTCGCGCACGGTGATGACGATGCGCCCGGCGGCACGCACTGCGTCGAGCTCGATGCGGGCGCCGTCCGGGCAGTAGCGCACCGCGTTATCGAGCAGGTTGCGCACGGCGATCTGCAGCATGGCCGGATTGGCCTGGGCCACCGCGCCGGTACAGCGCAGCACCAGCGTGATGCCGCGTCGGGTGACGTTGTCGGCAAGCGTCGCGCGCAATTGCTCGCACAGCGGCGCCAGCGGCACCGGCTCGGTGGCCAGCTGTTCACGCGTGACCGGATCAAGGCGGGCGAGCGCCAGCAGGCTGTCCACCAGCGCTGTCACGCGGGCGATATCGTCGCGCAGTTTTTTGAAGGGCGCGGCCAGCGCGGCGTCCGGGTGCTGGCGCTGCAGCAGCTGCACGTGCATGTGCAGGCCGGCCAGCGGCGTGCGCAGCTCGTGCGCGGCGTCGGCGGTGAAGCGGCGTTCGGCCTGCAGGGCGGCGTCCAGGCGCCCCAGCACGCCATTGAGGGCCTGTACGATGGGCAGCAGTTCGCGCGGCTGACCATCGACCGCCACCAGCGCCAGATCGTGCGGCGTCTTGGCGGCAATCGCGGACGCGGTCTGGCGCAACGGTTTCAGCACGCGGTGGATCAGCAGCCAGCACACCAGCGCCAGCAAGGCCAGAAAACCGGCGATGGGCAGCCACAGGTGCTCGGCCAGTTCTTCCAGGATGTCGAGCCGCTTCTTGTGCAATTGCCCCACCTGCACCTCGAAGCGGCGCGCGTCGTCGCGCACCACGAACACGCGCCAGCGCTGCTGGCCCTGGCGCGGATCGGCAAAGCCGTGGTCGTCGTCGAAGCCGGCCACGAACGGCGTGGCCGGCGCGCCGCTGGTGCGTTGCAGGACGCGGCCATCGACCACGATCTGGTACTGCATGTCGACCTTGCGCTCGCTGGTGCGGCCAGCCTGGGCCCGTGGCAGCAGGCCGCGTTCATTCCAGTCGGTGGTGGCGGCCAGCAGCATATAGCCCGATTCCTCGAGTGCGTCGTCGAACACGTCGTTGGTTTCGTGCCAGGCGATGTAGGTGACGATGCCCAGGCTGGCCAGCCACAGCACGGTGCTGGCAGCAACGATGGCGACGAGCAGGCGGCGCCGCAGCGACCACGATGGTTCAATCACCATCGTGCTTGAGCCGGTAGCCGAGGCCGCGCACGGTGACGATGCGCTCGCCGCCGAGCTTCTTGCGCAGGTTGTGGATGTACACCTCGATGGCGTTGCTCTCCACTTCGTCGCCCCAGCCGTACAGGGTTTCTTCGATCTGGGCGCGCGAGACGATGCTGTTCTTGCGCAGCATCAGCGCGTAGAGCACGTTGTATTCGCGCGCGGTGAGCGCCACCGGCTGGCCGGCCAGGCTGGCCTGCTTGGTTTCCAGGTTGAGCGCCAGGTCGTCGTGCACCAGCGCGTTGCTGACCTGGTCGGCGCCGCGTCGCACGGCAGCGCGGATGCGGGCCGACATTTCCTCGAGTTCGAACGGTTTGACCAGGTAGTCATCGGCACCCAGGTCCAGCCCTTCCACGCGGTCAGACAGGGCGTTGAAGGCGGTGATCAGGATCACCGGCACCCGGTTGCCGGCGCCGCGCAGCTCGGCCAGCAGGGCGTCGCCGGTCATGCCGGGCAAGCCGCGGTCGAGCAGTACGCAGTCGTAGCGGTGGGTCATGAGCGCGGTCTGCGCCGAGTCGCCGCGGCGCACCCAGTCGACCGCGTGCTGGTCGAGCCGCAGCCAGGCCAGGATGGTTTCGCCAAGAGAGGTGTCGTCTTCGACTAACAGTATGCGCATGGCGGGCGAGTGTGAGGATCGAAGATGAAGCGAATCTTAATGCAGCTTAGCCGCCGCCGCGTACCTGGCGGGCATCCAGGCGTGCTCGCAGTTCCTGGATCTCGGCGGCGAAGTTGTCACGCGCGGTAATCGCGCCCACCAGTTCCATTTCGGCGGCCAGGCGACGGTCGGAATCGGCGGCGGCAGCGGCCACGTTGCGTTCGAGCTGGTGGCGCAGGTCGGCCAGCTGGCTGTCCTTGCCTTCGATGGCCAGGTGGTCCTTGGCCTTGCCCACCAGCGCGTCGGTGGCGATCTGGCGCGCGTTGCGCAGTTCGGCCTGCAGGCGTTCGATCTGTTCGTCGCGCTCGGCCAGGATTTCCAGCGCCTCGTCGCGGGCGGCGGTCACGCTGTCGCGTTCGGCCTCCAGCCGGGCGCTGGCGTCGAGCAAGGCATCGAGGTCGCCGCCGGTTTGCTCCAGGCCGGCGCGGTTGGCGGCGCCCGCCTCGTCCGCGTATTGTTTGGCCCAACCGGCCAGCGCGGCGACCAGTTCGGCGGGCATCTCCGGCGCGGGCGCCGGCGTCGATTGTGCTTGCGCGCTGCGCCAGGCAGCCAGGTGCTTGTGCATGGCAATCGATGCCGGCTCGCCCAGCGCGCCGCTGACGGCCTCGATGGTGACCGGCTGGCCATTGCCCTGCAAACCTGCAGCCGCTGCCGCAACCGCGTCGAAGGTGATCCCTGCACTTGCCATGACTTGCTCCGTATGAGTTTAGACAGCCAATATAAACGAAAAGCCCCATTTTTCCCATTAGCAATAGGACGATTCACCACAGCCATTGAACCGTCATTGAACCGATATAAGCAAACACGGGAGCAGCGCACAGTATACATGTTTCAGTTTGGCCGATACTGTGACACACATGCCGGTTCAAAGACCGGTTCAACCACCACTCCGAGGAGCAGGAAAATGAAGAAATTTTTGATGGCAGCAGCATTCACCATGGCCTTTGGCGCCGCCCAGGCAGCAGACATCGTCGATACCGCGAAAGCGGCCGGTTCCTTCAACACCCTGGTCACGGCAGTGCAGGCGGCCGGCCTGGAAAGCACCCTGAAAGGCCCGGGCCCGTTCACCGTGTTCGCGCCGACCGACGCGGCTTTTGCCAAGATCCCGAAAGCCAAGCTGGACGCACTGCTGAAAGACAAGGCCGCGCTGACCAAGGTGCTGACCTACCACGTGGTACCAGGTAAAGTGATGGCCGCCGACGTCAAATCCGGCGACGTCAAGACCGTCGAAGGCGCCTCGGTAAAAGTGGCCGTCAAAGGCGACAAGGTCATGGTCGACAAGGCCCACGTGACCAAGACCGACATCGCCGCCGACAATGGCGTGATCCACGTGATCGATACCGTGCTGATGCCGAAGTAATCCCGTAGCAGGACCAGGGAAACCGCAGGTTCCTCTCCGCAGCGCTTGCGCCACCCACCGGGTGGCGTTTTTTTATGGGAGCTGTAAACCAGGGCTTTTGCGCTATCATCGCCGCATGGATAACCACTACCTCACCCCGCTGTTCGCTCCCAAGTCCATCGTCGTCTTCGCCGGCCGCGATGACCAGCCGGACAGCCAGACCCAGACTCAGACAAGCTATGGCCGCAGCATTCGCGCCCAGCTGGAACAAGGCGGCTTCACCGGCCCGGTCAGCTATCTCGACATCGGCATGACCGGCACCCTGGCCGACCTGGCGCAGTCGCGCGCCGACCTGGCCGTAATCGCGCTGCCGCACGACCAGCTGGCGTTCGCGCTCGAGGTGGCCGGCCGCATCCAGTGCCGCGCAGCGCTGATCCTGTCGTCGAGCGTCGATCCGGCGCTGGCTGCGGCACTGGTTGCCATCGCCAAGCGCCACGAGATCCACCTGCTCGGCCCCAATTGCCTCGGTTACCAGCGCCCGCGCCTGCACCTGAACGCCAGCGTGGCCGGCCCGCTGGCCCGCCCCGGCAGCCTGGCGCTGATTTCGCAATCGGGCGCGCTCACCACCGCCATTCTCGACTGGGCCGACAAGAACGCCGTCGGTTTGTCGGCCGTGGTCTCGCTCGGCCCCAACACGGCGGTGGACCTGGCGCAAACCCTCGATTTTCTCGCCACCGATCCGGCTACCCAAAGCATCGTCATCTGCATGGAGGGGCTGACCAATGCGCGCCGCTTCCTTTCGGCGCTGCGCGGTGCGGCCAACACCAAGCCGGTGATCGTGCTCAAGGCGGGCAACGCCACCGCCGCCTCGCAGGCGGCGCTCACCCACTCGGGGGCGATGGTGCTCAGCGACGTGGTCTTCGATGCGGCGCTGCGCCGCACCGGCGCTGTGCGGGTGAAATCGTTCGTGCAGCTGTTCTCAGCCGCCAAATGCCTGGCATCGCGTTACCGGCCGGTGGGCCCTCGGCTGGCCGTGGTCACCAACGGCGGCGGCCCCGGCGTGCTGGCGGCCGACTGGATCCACGAACTGGGCCTGCAGCTGGCGCGCCTGTCCACCACCAGCATCGACGCACTGCGCCCGCTGGTGCCGGAACACGCCACGTTATCGAACCTGCTCGACCTGGGCGAAGACGCCAGCGCCGACGCCTACCGCGAAGCGGTGCTGGCCTGCGCGCGCGACAGCCAGGTCGATGGCATCCTGGTCATCTACTCGCCCAAGCTGGGCGGCGATCCGGCCGGCGTGGCCCGTGCCGTGAGCGCCCTGAACGCGGGCCTGGGCAAGCCGCTACTTACCTGCTGGATGGGCGACAGCCAGGTAATCGAAGCGCGCCAGGTGATCAATACCGCTGGCCTCGCGACGTTCCGCACGCCCGAGGCGGCGGTCGATGGCTTCAGTAACATCGCCTCGTTCTACCAGAACCAGCAACTGCTGCATCAAACACCACCGCCGCTATCGCAGCTGGCCGACCCGGACCTGGACGGCGCGCGCCTCTTGATCGAAAGCGTGCTGGCCGAGCGGCGCAAGGTGCTCACCGAGATGGAATCCAAAGCCTTGCTGGCCGCGTTCCACATCCCGATCACGCCCACCATGCTGGCGCGCAGCGCCACCGAGGCGGTGCTGATCGCCAGCCAGCTCGGCTACCCGGTGGCGATGAAGATCGACTCGCCCGATATCAGCCACAAATCCGACGTGCAGGGCGTGGCGCTGAACGTGCTCACCGCCGCCGGCGTGCGCGACACCTACGACGACATGCTGGCCACCGTGCGCCGCCTGCGTCCCGACGCCACCATCAACGGCGTGACCTTGCAGAAGATGGCCGGCAAGCGCCATGGCCGCGAGCTGTTCATCGGCGTCTCCACCGACCGCCTGTTCGGCCCTGCGATCAGCTTCGGTGCCGGCGGCACCATGATCGAACTGATCGCCGACCGCGCCACCGAACTGCCGCCGCTGAACCAGTTCCTGGCGCAGCGCCTGATCGGCCGCGTGCGCGCCGCCGACACCCTGGGCGAATGGCGCGGCGCACCGCCAGCCCAGCGCGAAGCGATCGAACACATTCTGCTGCGGGTATCGGAAATGGTGTGCGAATTGCCGCAGCTGCGCGAAGTGGACATCAACCCGCTCATCGTCGACGAATACGGCGCGCTGGCAGTCGATGCGCGCATCGTCATCGATGCGGCGCCGCCGTCATCGCACAAGTACGACCACCTGGCCATCCTGCCTTACCCGGCCGCCTACACCCAGCAATGGCCGCTGCGCGGCAGCGGCTTGTACACGCTGCGCCCGGTGCAGCCCGACGACGCCTTCATGCTGCAGGAGTTCGTGCGCGGCCTGTCGGAAAAATCGCGCTACTACCGCTTCGCCTCGTCACTGCGCGAACTGTCGGTGCCCATGCTGGCCAAGTACACGCTGATCGACTACGACCGCGAAATGGCGCTCGTCGCCGTGCAGACGCTGCGCACGCCGGGCGCCGACGGCGGCTTCGTCGAAGCGGAACGCATCCTGGGCGTATCGCGCTACATCGCCAACCCGGACGACAGCAGCGGCGAGTTTTCGCTGGTGGTGGACGACCGCTTCAGCGGCCAGGGCCTGGGCACGCGGCTGATGCTGGCGATCATGGACGTTGCGCGCGATAAAGGACTGAAGGAGCTCAACGGCCTGGTGCTGGTGAAGAACAGCGGCATGCTGAAACTGATGGCCAGCTTGGGGTTCCAGATCCGGCCGTACGAGGATGATCCGGATTTCCGGTTGTGCTCCAAGCCGCTGTGATTTAACAGCCAGGGTCGCGGAGTACGGCGCATGCCGCTTTGCACAGCCCCGCGATCATTCCTGGCACACTACCTGGCTAGGCTGCGACACCTTCCTCAGGTGGAGCCCTTTTCAGCCATTTCACGTTCGAGCTTGGCGTGATTTGCCAGGTATTCGGCGTGTTGCGCTTCGCTGCGCTGTGGCCCCAGCTTGCTGAACAGCTCGCGCAGTTGATCGGCCGGCAGATCCGCACCGTAACATGGCGTCCCCGGTTGCTGACGCCAGGATTCGTGCAGGCTGCCGTCATCGACGGCGTCAAAGCCCATTTCTTCGACCAGCGCCATCACTTTTTGCTTGGCCCCAGCATCGTCGCCGGCGACCGGTAGTGCAATACGACCGGCAACACCCTTGGGCAAGCCCTTGGTTCGAATATGTTCAGCAAAAATGTTATTGAAGACCTTAATCACCGGACGGCCCAGATGTTGCTGCACCCACTCGCTTTCCGTGAGGGAACCGGACTCCAGCTCCGGCATGTGGCCGTCGCGAAGGATGGGGTAGTAGTTGCTCGTATCGATGACTGGCACGTCGGCGGCAATGCCGGTGAACAGATCTTTGGGTAACTGGGGAATATTTTTGAGTGGAATGGTGACCACGATAATGTCGCCATGCCGGGCAGCTTCCTGAATCGTCACAGGCTTTGCGCCTGTTTTTTGCGCCACGTCTTGCAGCGTTTCTGGCCCGCGGGAGTTGGCGATATGTACCGAATGCCCCAGGCTGACCAGTCGCACTGCCAGCGCGCTGCCGATATGACCGGCACCAATGATTCCAATGTTCATAGAGTCCTCAAATTTAAAAAGTTATGCACGACGAAAAATTTCTCGGTGCAGTTAACAACTGCAACTCCGAGACACTTCTTCTTGCTGATGAATGCGCTGATCTTACACATCAACCCTGGGAGGAGTCGTACGGTTCTGTTGGGCAACCGGCCGATGCCCAACCAGGAAGATGACGAGGGCGAGACATTCGCGCCCGGCCCGGCCACTCACGCGGTGAGCGTCTGCCGCGCCGCCTGGCTGATCGCCTGCGTGGCCGGATGGCTCAAGCGGCGCTCGGTGGTAATCGCGTACACCTGCTCGCGCAGCGCCGGTATTGTCCCCACCAGCACCATGCCGGACTGGCCGTTGTGGGCGTCGGTCAGGGTTTCGGCAATCGCGACCGGGGCGAAGAACAGACCCGCGCCCGACTCGCCGAAGGCCTTGATCATGGCGCTGTCGTCGAACTCGCCCACCACGTGCAGGCGCGGCACGTGGGTGTGCAGCCACTGCATCAGCTTGGCGCGCACGGCGAAATCCTCGCCCGGCAGCAGCAGCGGCATATTGTTCAGGCAGGCTGGAAAATCACCGACCAGGGTGGCGGCCAGCGATGGCGCCCCAAATACGCCCAGCTCGCTCTCCCCCAGCAAGTGGTTGTAGCCGCGCACGCTCAGGTGGCTGGGCATGGGACGGTCGGCGATGATCATGTCGAGCCGGTGGATCGCCATGTCGGCCAGCAGCGCCGCCAGCCGCCCTTCACGGCAGATCAGCCGGGTGGGTTCGGCCAGCGACAGCGCCGGCGCCACCAGCCGGCACGCCACCGCTTTCGACACCGAATCGGAGACGCCCACCCGGAAACTGCCGACCGTGGTGGTGGACTGGTCGCGCACCACGTCGAGCAGGGCGTCGCCGGCGCTGAAGATATCTTCGGCGTGGCGCAGCACGCGGTTGCCGGTCTCGGTCAGTTCCAGGCGCCGGCCCACGCGGCGAAACAATTCCACCCCCAGGGTGTCGGCAAACTCCGTCAACTGGCCCGAGATCGACTGCGGCGTCAGGTGCAACTGTTCGGCCGCCTTGGCGATGCTGCCGCTGCGCGCCACCATCCAGAAATAGCGTAAGTGTTTGTAGTTCAGGGCAGATACCGTCGCCATGCTTTTCTCCCAAGCTTTCCAATACATCGAAATTTACGATGAATTAGTAAAGTATATTCGAATTGTACGAACAATCGTACGCTCTTATGATGGCTACGGGTTGATCGATAACATTCATCTATTTTCATGCAAGGAGGACCGTCAATGACCGGATTAGAAAATATTGCCACGGCGCCCATGTGGGCCGGGTTCGTGGCGTTCGTGCTGGTGATGCTGGCGCTGGACCTGTGGGTCTTTGGCGGCAACAAGGCGCACAAGGTGTCGATCAAGGAAGCGGGCGCGTGGTCGCTGGGCTGGTTCAGCCTGGCGCTGCTGTTCAATGCAGGCCTCTGGTACTACCTGAAAGGGACCGTTGGCCCGGAAATCGCCGAGCAAAAGTCGCTCGAGTTCCTGTCCGGCTACCTGATCGAGAAAGCGCTGTCGGTCGATAACGTGTTTATCTTCCTGCTGATCTTTACCGCGTTCGGCGTCAAGCCCGAATACCAGCGCCGCGTGCTGATCTACGGCGTGCTCGGTGCGATCGTCATGCGGGCCGTGATGATTCTCGCTGGCGCCTGGGTGGTCAACGAGTTTAAATGGATACTGTACCTGTTCGGCGCGTTCCTGCTGTTCACGGGCCTGAAAATGCTCAAGGCGGTCGATGAAGAACCGGACGTCAAGAACAACCCGGTGCTGAAATGGGCACGCAAGGTGTTGCCGGTGTCGGAAGCTGACCACGGCGAGAAGTTCATCGTGACCAAGGACGGCAAGCGCTACGTGACCACGCTGTTCCTGGTGCTGATCCTGATCGAAGTGACCGACCTGATCTTCGCAGTGGATTCGATCCCGGCGATCTTCGCGATCACCTCCGATCCGTTCATCGTGTTCACGTCGAACATGTTTGCGATTCTGGGCTTGCGGGCGTTGTACTTCCTGCTGGCAGACGTGGCTGACCGTTTCCACCTGCTCAAGTATGGCCTGGCTCTGGTGCTCTGCTTCATCGGTCTGAAAATGCTGCTGCTGCCGTGGATCCACATCCCGGTGCACATCTCGCTGACCGTGGTGGCGTCGCTGATTGCTGGTAGCGTGATCGCCAGCCTGTACGCCACCCGCAAGAAGTAATCATTGCAACATGCCGGGCAAGTCCAGCTTGCCCGGCACATCAAAGGAAAAGACTATGCGACATTATGAAGAAAACAGTGCCAGCGCCGCTGGCCGTATCGTGGCCCTGGCGATGGTGGTCGATGGCGCGCTGGCGCCGTCCGAACTGCGCGCCCTCACCCGTTCGCACCTGCTCGAACACATCGACATCGACATCGATACCTTCCACGGCCTGCTCGAAGACCTGTGCAACGACTTGCTCACCAGCTCGGTCAAGCAGGGCCACGTGGAACTGGAACCGGCCACCATCGACAGCCTGCTGGCCGAAGTGACCGAGCCCGACCTGCGCCGCCGCCTGCTGCGGGCAATGTGGGCAATTGCCGACGCCGACGGCGTGCTGGCTGACGCCGAAGCCACCCTGCTGGCCCGCGCCTGCGCCATGTGGTCGGCGGAGTCGCGGTTCATCAAGGAAAGCGCCGGCGCCTGACGCTGCAGGCAGCGCTTACAGGTAACCCTTACTGCAGGTTGCCATCAGCATCGACCTTGCGCACCTCACCGAGCTTGAGTTCGCGCACGCCGGCCTCGATCTTCTTCACGTCCCCCACCACTACCCACACCAGCTTGCCCGGCTCGATCACGCGCTTGGCCAGCGCATTGGCGTCGGCCGGCGTCATCGACGTGATCTTGCCGGTAATGGTGTTGTAGTAGTCTTCCGGCAGCTGGTATTGCAGGATGGTGCTGTAGGCGCCGCCCAGCTGGCCGGCGGTCTCGAATGAGCCCGGCAGCGACAAGGTTGAATTGTCCTGGGCTTCGCTCAGCTCGGCCTGGGTGATCGGCTTGGCGCCGGCGATGTCGCCATACTCGCGCACCAGTTCCTGCAACGCTTCCTTGGTCTTGTCAGCTTGCACCGGCGACGTGCTCAGGTACAGGCCCTGGCCACGCGCCGGCAGCACGCTCGAGCGCACACCGTACGACCAGTGCTTGTCCTCGCGCAGGTTCATATTGATGCGCGAACCGAAGTTGCCGCCGAAGATGTTGTTGACCACGCTCAGTTGCACCGCTTCCGGGGCATTGCGTGGCGGCGCCAGTTGCACCGCGTAGATCATGCTTTGCTGCGCGCCCGGCTTGTCCATCAGGTACACGCTGGTTTTCTCCGGCTGCGCCACTTGCGCGATATTTTTCTTCGGCACGTCGCCAGCCTTCCAGCCGCCAAACGCTTTTTCCAGCTGCGGCAACACTTCCGCCAGGGTGGTGTCGCCCACCACCAGCAAGGTGGCGTTGTTGGGCTTGAACCAGCTCTGGTGATACTTGACCAGGTCGTCACGGGTAATGCGCAACACCGACGCTTCGTTACCGCTGCCCGACAGCGGCAAACCGTAGGCATGCTGCTTGCCGTAGACCAGGCCCGGAATCACGCGCAGCGCCATGGCCGACGGATTGGTTTTTTCCCGGCCGATGGCAGCGAGCTGATCCTTGCGCAGGCGGTCCAGTTCCTTCTGTTCGAAAGCCGGATGCAGCACCACGTCGGCATACACGTCGAGCGCTTGCGGCAAGGTGGCCTTGAGCGTGTTGAGCTGCACGAACGAACTGTCGAGGTTGTTGTTGCTGGAGATCTGCGCGCCCAGCGATTCAACTTCCTCGCTGATTTTTGCGGCGTTGCGCTTTTGCGTGCCTTCGTCGAGCATCGACAAGGTCAGGCTGGCCACGCCGGGCAGTTCATGCGAGTCCGACGAATAACCGGCATCGACGATCATCGACAGGTTGACCACGGGCGCGGCGTGGCGCTCGGCCAGCACCACTTTCAGGCCGTTCGACAAGGTGGCTTTTTGCATGGCCGGCAGCTTCAACGATTCGGCCTTGCCCAGCGCCGGCGGCTTGCTGCGGTCGAACTTGGCGGTGGTCGTGTAGTTGGTCGGGAACGGCTGCACGTCGAGCACATAGTCGCCGTCGGCCAGCCACGCGTTCATGGCCTGCTTGACGGACGCCGGCGTGGCCGCCTTGACCGCCTTCAGGTAATCCTTGTAGCAGTCGGGATTGCCGGTGTAGGTCTGGCAGCTGGCCAGCAAGTCGCTCTTGCCGCCGAAGCCGCCCACGCGTTCGACGATGCGGGTGTATTGCGCCAGGATCTTGGTCTTGGCAATCTCCAGCTCGGCGGCGGTGGGACCGCTTTTGAGCAGCGCCTGCAGTTCCTCCTCGGCCTGGCGTTCCATTTTGCCCGAGTCGGCGCCGGGACGGGCCGTGAGCACCATGTAGAACTGGCCGGCGATCTCGGACGTCGAGTTGCTGGTGTCCACGCTGGTGGCCAGCTGCTCCTTGTACACCAGGCGCTTGTACAGGCGCGAGGTCTTGCCCTCGCCCAGCACGTAGCCGCCCAGGTCCAGCAGCGGCTCGATCGGGCTCTTGGCACCAGGCACGTTCCACACGCGGTAGATGCGCGCCTGCGGCACGCGGTCCTGCACCGTGCTGCGATGGGTGCCGGTGCGCTTGGCGATCCACTCGCTGTGCTTGGCCAGCGGTGGGCCAGCCGGAATGTCGCCGTAGTATTGTTCGACTTTTTTCAACGCGTCTTCGGGTGTGATGTCACCCGACAGCACCAGCGTGGTGTTGTTGGGACCGTAGTTGGTCTTGAACCACTCGGTCACGTCGGCCATGCTGGCCGCGTCGAGGTCGGCCATCGAGCCGATCGTGGTCCACGAGTACGGGTGGCCGACCGGCCAGGTGTTTTCGGTGAGCAGCTGGCGCGTCACGCCGTACGGCTGGTTCTCGCCCTGGCGCTTCTCGTTTTGCACCACGCCGCGCTGCAGGTCGAGCTTCTTCTGGTCGAGCACGCCGAGCAGGTGGCCCATGCGATCGCTCTCGGCAAACAGCGCGTAGTCGAGCATCGAGGTCGGCACGTTCTGGAAGTAGTTGGTGCGGTCGGGATTGGTGGTGCCGTTGAGGTCGGTCGCGCCGATGCGCTGCAAGGCGTTCAGGTAGGTCTGGTTAAAATTGTCGCTGCCGCTGAACATCAGGTGTTCGAACAGGTGGGCAAAGCCGGTCTTGCCCGGTTTTTCATTCTTGGAACCCACGTGGTACCAGGTGTTGATCGCCACCACCGGCGTCTTGTGGTCTTCGTGCACCAGCAGGGTCAGGCCGTTCTTGAGTACAAACTTTTTGTAGGGAATGTCGGGGATGGCGATATCGGCCTTCGCGACTGGCTTGACGTCGGCCGCATGGACGGACGCAGCTGAGAAGACGGCGATGGACGCCGCAAGGATGGTGCGGCGAAGCGAAATGGTCATGCACTGGCTCCTGAAAGAAAAAGCGCGCCGGCATCAGTGCCGGCGCGCTTTTATTTTATTGTAACTCGGAAAAAGTTAGATATAAATTATTTACCACAGAGGTTACCAGCATTACCAAAGCGGCAATAGTTTCCTGTAAGATACGGCCTTTCTCAAAAGGAACTGTCATGCGCCGTATCGTTATTGCCCTGCTTTGTCTCAGCCTGACGGCTATTCTTCCTGCCCGTGCGGCAGACCCGGTGGCGGCGCAGCCGACCATGACGATGGCGCAGTTTCTTGCCAGCCTGACTTTCCGCGAAGGCAAGATCAAGCTGCCCGGCGACATCGCCACCTTGGATCTGCCATCCAACTTCCGCTACCTGGACCAGGCAGATACCGCCAAGCTGCTCACCGATGGCTGGGGCAACCCTCCGGGCGCCAAGACGCTGGGCATGATCGTGCCGGCTGCCGTCAATCCGCTCAGTCCGGAGGGCTGGGGCGTCGTGGTGACCTACGACAAGGACGGCCATGTCAAGGATGACGATGCCGACACCATCAATTACGCCGACCTGCTCAAGCAAATGCAGGAAGGCACGCTTGAAAACAACAAGGAGCGCAAAGAGCAAGGTTATGCGCCGATGACGCTGGTGCGCTGGGCAGAACAGCCGAGCTACGACAAGGCACAACACAAGCTGTACTGGGCCCAGGAGCTGCATACCGAAGGTGACAAAGACAACGGACTGAACTACAACATCCGCGTGCTGGGCCGAGAGGGGGTGCTGGTGCTCAACGCGGTGGCCAGCATGGACCAGATCGCCTACGTCAAGCGCGAGATGAAAAACGTCACCGCCTTTACCGAGTTCACTCCCGGCAACCGCTACACCGACTTCAACCCCACGAGCGACAAAGTCGCCGAATATGGCCTGGCCGCGCTGGTGGCGGGTGGCATTGCCAGCAAGCTTGGCATCTTTGGCAAACTGCTGGCCTTGCTGCTGGCATTCAAGAAAATCATCCTGATTGGGCTGGCAGCGGCCGGTGGCTGGATTTACCAGCTATTCGGCCGCAAGAAAGCCGCCAAGGCTGCAGCGGTGGATCTGAGCAAGCGCGAGTAAACGCCACGCTGCTGCGGGCGTGGGACTGCAGCCACGCCGCGCTGTGCCCGCTGACGCATTGTTAGCCTAGCGGCGCTCGCCGGCAGTCTTGTCGCGCGCCGCGCGGAACTCGGCGTCGCTGGCCCAGTTCGGCCACGATTTGCCGTCGGCCAGGTCGCGGCCCAGCGCGTACAACATGCCCAGGTCGTGCGCCATGCCGGTAAACTCCCACTTGGGGCTCCACTCGTCGGACGGCTGGTGGTAGTTGTCGGTGGTGTAGGCCTGCTCGGTCTTCTTGCCGGCGGCGATGCCGCCGTCCACCCAGTCGTTACCCGAACCGTAAGAGAACGCCGGCACGCCGCGCTTGGCGAACGGGAAGTGGTCGGAGCGGAAGAAGTAGCCGGCTTCCGGCTTCGGATCGGGCGAATACGCCAGGTTCCATTGCCTGGCCTTGGCCACCAGCTGGTCCAGCAGGTCGAGCCTGGCGCTGCCCGAGATGGTGAAATTGCGCGACAAACCGTGCGGGCTCAATGCATCCATATTGATCACGCCAACCGTGGTGGCCAGCGGGTACAGCGGGTACGACGCGTAGTACTCGGAGCCGAGCAGGCCCTTCTCTTCGGCCGTCACCGCCAGGAACAGCACGCTGCGGGCGGGCTTGGGCGCCTTGCCGTAGGCGCGCGCCAGTTCCAGCATGGCGGCCAGACCGGTGCCATTGTCCACCGCGCCGTTGTAGATCTTGTCGCCCTTGGCATCGGGCTGACCCACGCCCAGGTGGTCCCAGTGGCCGCTGTAGATGACGGTCTGGTCCGGGTGGCTGGCGCCTACCACGCGCGCGGCGACGTTTTTAGACGTGATCACTTGCGCGTCCACCGCGTACCTGCCCGACAGCGTCACGTCTTTCAGTTGCACCGGCTTGAAGTCGCGCGTTTGCGCCAGTTTTTTCAGCGCCTCGAAATCCTGGCCGCCGCGCTTGAACAGGTCTGCCGCCAGGTCGCGCTGTATCCACGCTTCCACCGGGGCATGCGCCTCGGCCGGGTTCTTGCGCACGATGTCGTACATGACGTTGGTATTCGAGTTTTTCACCGTGGCCCACCCGTACGAGGCCGGTGCGGTTTCGTGCACGATGATGGTGCCCAATGCGCCGCGGCGCGCCATTTCCTCGAACTTGTAGGTCCAGCGGCCGTAATAGGTCATGGCCTTGCCGCCGAATTCGCCCTGGCCGGTCTCGAAATCGGGATCGTTGATCAGCACCACGGCCAGCTTGCCCTTCAAATCGACACCCTTGAAGTCGTCCCACTTGCGCTCGGGCGCGGTCACACCGTAACCGACAAACACCAGCGGCGCATCCTTGAAGTCCACCAGCTTGCTGCCGCTCATCGACGCGCGCACGGCCACGTCGTCGCCCTGCCTGAGCGCGTGCGTGCCCTTGGCGTCGCGCACGGACAGCGCGACCGGGCCCTTGATCTCGAAGCGACCCAGCGGCACGTCCTGGGTCCAGGCGCGCTCGCCCGGTTTGCCCTTGACCGTATCGCCGCCAGGCTGCAGGCCGGCCGCCTTGAACTGCTGCACCAGGTAGTCGACGGTGAGGGTCTCGCCGGCGGTGTTGGGGCCGCGTCCTTCGAACTTGTCGGAC
The DNA here is from genome assembly GCF_001758785.1 of Duganella phyllosphaerae. Classification (GTDB taxonomy): domain Bacteria; phylum Pseudomonadota; class Gammaproteobacteria; order Burkholderiales; family Burkholderiaceae_D; genus Rugamonas; species Rugamonas phyllosphaerae. The sequence continues at coordinate 57,557 of NZ_LROM01000085.1, read as the reverse complement.
GAGAGCACCTTGACGTCCTGCGACAGGCGCTTGGCGTCGAACTCGGGACCGTTGGCGGCATGGACGATGCCGGCAGACAGCAGTGCGGCAATGATCAGCGTGTGTTTCAAATCTGGCTCCTCGGTAGTTTGCAACGAAGAACGAATATGACATGAAATACTTGTGGTCGCAATGGTGGGCCGTATTGGTGTCAGTGCAGCAGCGTACAGCCCGCGTGACCGACGCGGTGCACACTGGACACTACGTCAACGTGGAGAACCGCCATGCCCGAAGGACCATCGATCGTCATTCTGCGCGAGCAGGTCGCGCAATTCGAAGGCCGCACCATGGTGCGCGCCGAAGGCAGCAGCAAGGATGTCGCGATGGACGAGCTGGCCGGCCAGCCAGTCCTGGCGCTGCGCAGCTTCGGCAAGCATTTTTTGATACGGCTGGGCGACCGCGCACTGCGCATCCATTTGCTGATGTTCGGCACGTACCTGATCAACGAGACCAAGGCTGCCGACCGCGCCGGGCCGCGCCTGAGCCTGTTCTTTGACGACGGCAGCGCGCTGCATTTTTATACGTGCTCGATCAAGACCATCTCCGACGACCTCGACAGCGAATACGACTGGCGCGGCGACGTCATGAACGACGCCTGGTCGGCGGCGCTGGCGCTGAAAAAACTGCGCGCGCAACCCGATACGCTGGCGTGCGACGCCCTGCTCGATCAAACCATTTTTGCCGGCGTGGGCAACATCATCAAGAACGAAGTGCTGTTCCGGGTGCGCATCCATCCACTGTCGACGGTCGGCGACATCCCGGCGGCCAAATTACGCGAACTGGTGGCGCAGGCGCGCGAGTACAGCTTCGATTTTCTGGCCTGGAAAAAAGCCGGCACGCTCAAGCAGCACTGGCTGGCGCACACCAGGAAAATCTGCCCGCGCTGCAATATCTCGTTCCTGCGCGGGCACCTGGGCAAGACCGCGCGACGCAGCTTTTACTGCGCCCGCTGCCAGTTGCAATATCCGCTTACACCACCCCGGTCAGGTAGTACACCGCGATCACGAAAAACACCGCCAGCGTCTTGATCACGGTGATGCCGAAGATTTCGCCGTACGACTGCTTGTGGGTCAGGCCCGTGACCGCCAGCAGCGTGATCACGGCGCCGTTGTGCGGCAGGGTATCCATGCCGCCGCTGGCCATCGACACCACCCGGTGCAGCACCTCGAGCGGAATTTGCGCCGCTTCCGCCGCGCGGATGAACTGGTCCGACATGGCAGCCAGTGCAATGCTCATGCCGCCCGACGCCGAGCCGGTAATGCCGGCCAGCGTGGTGACGGACACGGCCGCGTTGATCAGCGGATCGGGCACGCTTTTGAGCGCGCTGCTCACCGCCAGAAAGCCCGGCAGCGCCGCGATCACGCCGCCGAAACCGTACTCGGACGCGGTGTTCATCGCTGCCAGCAAGGCGCCGCCGACAGCGGCCTTGGTGCCCTCGGCAAAGGCGTCACGCACGCGGTTAAACGCCGTGACCAGCACGAACACGATACCGAGCAGCAGCGCGCCCTCGACGGCCCAGATGCCGATCACGGTCTTGATGGGTAGCGTGATGGCAGTGTGCAGGCCGGGCAAGGCGTCGGCCGTGAGCGCGTAATTGTCGCCGTACCAGTGCGGGATCATCTTGGTGAGCGCGAAGTTGACCACGCCGACCAGCACCAGCGGCGCGATCGACAGCAGCGGGTGCGGCAGGCCGGTGCGGGCAACTGCCGGCTGGTTATCCGCCTTGGCTTCGGCAGCGCTGCCGCCATAGCCTTCGCCGGTGGCCATCACCTTGCGGCGGCGCCATTCCAGGTACAGCAGGCCGGCCGTGAGCATGGCGATACTGCCGATCACACCGAGCCACGGCGCGGCCCAGCCGGTGGTCTTGAAAAAGGTGGTGGGAATGATGTTCTGGATTTGCGGGGTGCCCGGCAGGGTGTCCATGGTGAACGAGAACGCGCCGAGCGCAATCGCGCCGGGCATGAGCCGCTTGGGGATATTGCTTTGACGGTAGAGTTCGGCAGCAAATGGGTACACCGCAAACACCACCACGAACAGCGAGACGCCGCCGTAGGTCAGCAGCGCGCACACCAGCACGATCACGGCATTGGCGCGGGTGCGGCCGATGTAGCGGATCGCCGCCACCACGATGGACTCGGAAAAGCCGGAGATCTCGATCAGCTTGCCGAACACGGCGCCAAGCAAAAACACCGGGAAGTATAGTTTGACGAAGCCGACCAGCTTTTCCATGAAGATGCCGGAAAACACCGGCGCCACTGCGCCAGGGTCGGTCAGCAACACCGCACCCAGCGCGGCAATCGGCGCAAATAAAATCACGCTGTAGCCGCGATACGCGGCCAACATCAAGAAACCTAGTGCTGCAAGAACAATCAGGAACGACATGCCGCCTCCGTAGAAATATTGGTCTGCGAACATTCTAGTCTTAAAAGCAACGAGCTCATCGGCGTAAAGCGCCAGCCATGCAATAATTAGTCGACAACCGCCTCAGCAAAACAACACTGCGATCCATCAATCCGTCATTCCCGCGCAGGCGGGAATCCATAGAACGCCACAGGACTCCTATGCGCCTGCCCATACTGCTGTTACTCGCCAGCCTCAACGCCCATGCACAAAAGGCCCCCGTCAACCAGGTCCGCATCGGCGTTGCCGCCCCGCTCTCCGGCGCCAGCGCCCACATGGGCAAGGACATCGAAAACGGCGCCCGCATGGCAGTTGACGACCTCAACGCCACCGGCCCGCAAATCGGCGGTCGCAACGTGCGCTTCGTATTGCAGGTGGAGGACGACGGCGCCGATCCCAAGCAGGGCACGGCGGTGGCGCAAAAGCTGGTCGATGCCGAGGTGGCCGGCGTGGTCGGCCACCTCAATTCGGGCACCAGCGTGCCGGCCTCGCGCATTTACGCCGCCGCCGGCATCCCGCAAATTACGCCGGCCGCCACCACGCCGCTCTACACGCGCCAGGGATTCCAGACTGCGTTCCGGCTGGTGGCCAACGACAACAAGATCGGCGAAGTGCTGGGCCGCTACGCGGTGCACACGCTCAAGGCGCGCCGCATTGCCGTGATCGACGACCGTACCGCGTTCGGCCAGGGCCTGGCCGATGCATTTTTGAAAGGCGTGCGCGCCCAGGGCACGGCGGCGGACGCCGTCAGCCGCCAGTACACCACCGACCGCGCCACCGACTTCAACGCCATCCTCACCCAGATCAAGGCGCGCCAGCCCGACCTGATCTTTTTTGGCGGCATGGACGCGGTGGCCGGTCCCATGCTCAAGCAGATGAAGGCGCTGGGCATGAACCTGCGGTTCCTCAGCGGCGACGGCATCTGCTCCGAGCGCCTGCCCGAACTGGCTGGCGACGCCCTGGCCGACAACCAGCTCACCTGCGCGGTGGCCGGCGGCGTGACCGGCAACTACGACGTGGGCTACCGCGCCTTCGTGGACCGGTACCAGCAGCGCTACAAGCTGCCCCTGCAAACCTATGCGCCGTATGCCTACGACGCCGTGATGCTGCTGGCCAAGTCGATGCAGGCAGCCGGCACCGCCGTGCCGAAACTGTACTTGCCCGAACTGGCAAGGATCAAATACCAGGGCGTGACCGGCGCCATCGGCTTCGACCGCTACGGCGACCTGGCCAACCCGGCCGTCACCTTGTACACCTACCGGGGCGGGCGCAAGACCCGCCTCGACGTGCTGCACTGAAGCTCCGTGGCGATGCTCAAGTAGCCGGGGGCACGTAGGTGACCTTGCACCAGTAATAACGATAAGGTTCGGTCCCCACGTAGGCCCGGTACACGGTGCAGCTGCCAACATCTGTGCGCAGGCCAAACTGCTGCCAATGCGGCACCAGTTCAGCCAGGCGGGCACGCTCCAGGGCAGCCTGTTGCAGGCGCTCCTGCTCGGTTAATTCCAGCGTACAACCGCCCGACGGCAGATCACGCAAGACCACGTTGTGGCGTGCCCGCCCGAGCAGCCAGGTGAGCTTGCGGCAGCCAGCGGCATCCTCGGTAAGGCGCAGCGACCGGGCCAGTTCGAGCTTGCGCTGGCGCCATCCATCCTCATCATTTTTGGGGGCCGGATACAGCATATATTGCTGGCCGTCGCGCTCGGCAATGGCGGCATCACGGCGTTGCAGCCAGGCGGGCGATTGCGCGAAACCGGGCCCGATCGACACGAACCTCAGCGGCTGCGGGAACAGCGTCGTCGCCCAGGTCATGGGCGAGTCGCTGGACAGCAGGAACACTGTGGTGCGCTGTGGCGCGGCAATCGCCGGCAACTCCGCGCGGATCGCGCTCGCGCTCCAAGGCTGATGGCCCCAGTTGGCAATCGGGAACACGCAGACCGCCAGTACAGCCAGCAGTACGGCAGCGGCCCACTCACGGCGCGGGGCGATGTAAGACCACACTATCCAGATCATCAACGGCGCCAGCAGCTCGATTGGCACCAGGTAGCGATAAATACTGAACATGCGCATCCAAACCAGATAGCTGAGCGCAAAGAACAGCAGTACGAACGCCGCCGGCGGCGCCAGTTCCGCCCGGCCGGGTTGGGGCACCTCTGGCCGGTTCGGGCGGCGCGACCGACGCACGATCCACAACAACGCCATTACCGCCAGCAAGCAATACAGTACTGGCCACACGAACAGCTGCATCTGCAATTCCGAGACGCGGCGCGGATTGAGCGTGAAGATGAACGGCCACAGCAGGTTCTCCAGCCCCCCCACGGGCCGGAAGGCGACGTCGAATACGCCCAGGTCGACGCCCAGCGGACTACGAAAGATATCGTTGAATTGAGGAAATACCGGGTTGCCGAACAGCTGCCACATCTTGAGGAACCACCATCCGGCCGTGGCTGCCACACCCGCGAGCGCGGCCATCCCCCAGACCAGCAGTAGGCGCAGCCGCTGCCACCATGGCAGGGGAATCGCCAGCAGCGACAGGCCGAGCGCCAGCGCGAAAGTGCCGTTCGTGAGTTTGAGTCCGGTGGCACAGCCCATGGCCAGGCCAGAGCCTGCCATCGCCAGCGCCGCCGCTCCGCGCCATTGCGGCAACACACGCCAGTTGCGTAACACCAGGTACAAGGACAGCAGCACCAGCAACGCCGTCAGGTTATCTCCCATGCTGTTGCCCAGCTCGCTTTGAAACCCGGGGACGAACAGGCACGCGATGGCGAGCAGGATGACGAGCCGGTGACGCGGGCCGATCAATTGCCGTGTTATTCCCATGACCAGCACAAAGTTCAGGCCATGCAACACGCCCATCAGCATGCCTGCCAGCGGTGGCGACAACCAGCGGCCGAGCAGGTAATGCGACAACTCGATGGTCGGGTTGAAATAGGTCTGGAAGCCGGCAGCTGCGATGTCGAATCCCACGCGGTCATTGAGCAAGGCATGAACGTTGTACAGGTGGTAATTGCGCATGTCCCAGCCATCGTCCTGGCCCTTGAAGAGCGAAACCAGCCCGCACAGCAACGGCACAACCAGTGCCAAGAACAAGCCGGCGTGGCGGTGGCGCAGCACATCGCTGTGGCGCAGGCACCAGGACTTCAGCGCGGCCAGAGAGGAAAAAAATGTCATCGAATTCACGGTCAAAAAATGAACAAATGGTGGGCAGGAGATCGCCTGGGCTGCACTGCACCTCATGCCTGTATTATAAAGGCAAGAAAAAGTTAGCTGAAAGAAATGGCGAAACCGTGCGCCATGGACCGTCCCGCCGGCCTACCATGATGTCTCGGTCCTCAACCATACATATCGATGTTTGCCTATTCCTGCATTGTCACGGCTGGCTTGCTGCTGGCCACCGGCGCGACCGCCCAGCCGGCGCAGCAATCGACACCGATGCCGCAGGAGGCCGGCGCGGTCGCCCGGGTCGACGTGTCTGCCACCCGCGATCCGGTCGACAAGTCCTACCGCAAGATGATCGAGGGCATGGACCGCTTCGAGCGCCTGCATGCGCTGGCGCCGCAGGCAACCTTGCGTTTCCAGCTGCTGCCGCGCCTGCCCACCACCGTGCTCGACGGTATCACCCTGCGGGTGGCCGGCGACAGCGTCTCACTGCCGGTGACGGTGGCGCCCGACCACACGTTCACGCTGCCGCGCGACGCCCGCGCGCTGGCGCAGGACGCGTCCCTGATCGCCAGCCGCAAGACCAGCACCATGACCTGGCGCGCCCTGGTGCGCAGCCCCGGCGTGCCGGCCGGCATGCGCCGGCTGGGCGACCTGCGGCTCGAATGCCAGGGGGGGGTAGCTGCCGGCCTGCTGTCGAATAACGCCCAGGCCTTTGCCTGGCTGGACGGGCTGCTCACCCACCCCGACAGCGTCTGCGGCTCGGCCGACGGCAACTACCTGTTCTTCGCCGAGCGGCCCCTGTTCGGCGTCACCGCGCGCCATGGCGCGCGCACTGCCGCGCTGCCATTCGACCTGCTGTACGCGGGCGGCGCGCAAACCCCGGCCACTCTGCCCTACTGCGACTGCCAGGTCCTGCTCGACCGCAGCTACTATGCGCCGCTGTGGGACACGTCCTGGCCCGACGACACCCTGCTCGCCTTCGAGTACATGGACGACCCGCCCGCCACCATGCTCGCGCCCGGCTACGGCAACACGGCCGACGTGCGCGCCAAACTGGGACCGGCCACCGCGCTACAATTCGACACCGGCATGCAGGTGTGGCGTTACCGCTACCCGCAGGCTACCAGCCAGGGCAGCGGCAAGGGCAGCGACGGTCCGCCGGCGTTTGCCGAGTTCGTTATTTTATTTGGCCCGGACGGCGTGGCCCGCAAGGCGCGCCTGACCGAGCCGCTGTAGTTTCCCCTACCAGGAGCGCCACCATGAAGCTGTCCCCGTCCCTGTCACTGCCTGCGCGCCTGGCTGCGGCCAGCCTGCTGTTGCTGATGACCAGTGCCTGCGCCAGTCCGCCAGCACCGGTATCTGCCCCTCCCTCGCCTGCAGCGGCATCGGCATCGGCTGACAGCCTGTGGCAGCAGATCCAGGCTGCCAGCGCCAACGCCACCTGCGACAACAGCGGACAGTGCCATACGATCGGCATTGGCGCCAAGGCTTGCGGCGGACCGGAGAGCTACCTGCCCTGGTCCAGCAAGCAGGACGACGGCGCCGCCCTCAAGCAACTGGTGGAACAGCACGCCGCCGCGCTGCGTGCCCGCGACGCGCGCGCAGCGATGATGTCCACCTGCTCGGTAGTCTCGTCCCCCGGCGCCAGCTGCCAGGCCAACCGCTGCGTGCTCAACCCGGGGAAGGTCGGCAACGCGCCGGAGATGCGTTAAATCCGGGGGCGAGCTGTCGGGAGACACAGAAAATGAAAACTGTGACAAGTTAGTGAAAACCGCGTGCCACGGGTACTGAAAAAAACTTCTGGTCGGGCCGGTTGTTGCGGCAAAGGCAATGGTTGCCGTACACTGGTCGAACTTCTGGTTTCGGCCAAAACCAGACCAAGTCCCCTATCAAGAAAAGGATCTTATGCTTCGACTGTTTGCCCCATTGTCTATGCTGTTTGCCTTACCTATGGCCATAGCTGCCGTTCCAGTGGACATTCACGCTCCAGCTAATCTTCAAGCCTGTACTCATGCGAAACCATGCCCAGTAGCGATCCTAAGCCCGGGATACGGACTTTCTGGTTCAGACTACTCATTTGTCACCAACCGTCTTAATGGGATGGGTTACTTGGTTGTCGCACTCCAAGACAGTGCCGGCGGCGTTATATTGGATCGGGACGCCCCAGTGTCACCGCAAGTACAAGCAATGGCTCACGTAGCTTCACGGTCAATTTCCACCGTGATTGACGAGGCCGCCGTACGCTACCCTCAGTTCGATTGGAAACACTTGGTCCTCGTCGGGCACTCCCTTGGCGGCGACAGTTCGGCTCAGTTTGCCGCTGACAACCCGAGCCGCGTTTCAAGCCTGATCAGCCTAGACAGCCGTCGGGTCGCGTTGCCCCGCTCTGCTGGTATCCACGTCCTTACAATTCGTGCCAGTGACACCACTGCGGACCCCGGTGTACTGCCGAACAAGGAAGAGCGGAGCCGCTACGGTACATGCATAGTGCACATCGAAGGCTCGCGTCACAACGATATGCAAGATGCTGGCAGTGAACAACTGAAGGCCAGAATCGTATCCGCCATCGATACCTTCCTTGTTCCAGCGTCGCACCCGAAATACGCGTGCGACCAAGACTCCAAGCTCGAATGAACGTCACTCAGTGCAGGAACGCGGCGTAAGTGCAAGGTCCGCTTCGGGGCGAAAGCGGCCTGTCGATAGGTCCCGCCAGCCTGACGGAATTTTTCATTATTCAAGGCACATCAGCCGAAAATTTTCACTTTCTCTGTCGCTTCACTATGCCCGGTGTGACAGGGATAGTGAAAAAAGCGTTTGCAATCAGTACCCGATTTTTCACTTGTTGCGTCGCCCGAGACGAGCAACGAAAAAAACCTGCGGCGCCCGAAGGCTGCCGCAGGTTTTTTAACCAGGCAACTACTGCTTAGTAAGCCAGCTTGCCCTTGTCAGACGAGCTCTTGAACAGTGGCAGCGGATCGGTGGTATCGATATCGATCACCGTGGTGCCCTGCTTGACGCCGCCCACCAGGTAGTCCACCGCGCCGACGTAGCGTTTGCCCAGGTCCAGGCCGCTCCAGCTCATGCCGACCGACGCCGTGCCACCCAGGGTGGCCGAGCTTGGTGACATCACCTTGAAGTTACCAGCGGTCGAGGTCGGCTGCACCAGCCAGCTCGACAGCTTGTAGGTAGCCTGGCCGCCGGCCGGGGCGTAACCGATCACGCACAGGGTGTACGTGCCTGCCGCTGGCGCCACCACCTCGATCCGTTCGTTCGACGTCAGCTCGCCGCTCTGGTCCACCAGGGTGGTGCCGCGCAACAGGATCAGGTCGAGATCGGAGTCGCCGGCAGCTGCACCGGTGTTGTCCGAATCGAACAGCGCGAAGCGCGCCAGCAAGGTGCCGGCCGGCACCGTGAAGTTATGCACGTTCACGCCAGCGGAGGCGCCGTTGCGGCACAGCGTGGCATTGTCCGCGCCGCCGGCCTGGCCGATGGTGCGGGACACTTGCGTGGCTGGCAGCAAGCCCTTGGCGGTGCCGAAGGCGCCGGCAAAGCCGGTACCGACGGTGACCACCTTGGCGCCCGCGGCGTTTTCGCTGTACACGTTGGCGGCGGCGACAATGCCGGTGCCGCGCGCGGTCAGCGGGCTGCGCACCGTGTGCACGCCGTCGGTCCAGGTCAGCGAACCGTAGGACCAGGTGTCGCGCGGCGCGGTGGTGCGGGTCAGGCGCGCCGTGAAGGTGGCCTTGGCGCCCGGCGCCAGCGTCAGCGTGGCTGGCGAGATCGCTACCGTGAAGCCCGGCAGCGTGGCCGTGGCGTTGTAGGTGGCGGTGGTCTCACCGACGTTGGTAACGGTGCGGGTGAGCGTTTGCGCGCCCAGCACGTTGGAGGCGGTGAGCGACGCCAGGTTCAGGTTATAGGCCGCGATGCCGCCGCCAAAGGCGTTACACTGCGCCGCGCTGTACACCAGGCCCTGGCCGCACAGGAAGCGTGCGTACTCGACCGGGGCAATGTCGTACACCAGGCCCGGATCGGCGGCCGAGGTCGGCGCGATGTGGCCGGCGCCCTGGCCGAACGAACGGTTGCCGGCGTAGGTGGCCGAGGTATCCCATGGCACTTTGGCGCCCTGGCCGTCGCTGAAGGTATCGTAGGCGGTGGTCATCAACGCCGACTTGATGGCGGCGGGGCTCCAGGTCGGATGGCGCTGCTTGAGCAGCGCGGCCACGCCGGCCACGTGCGGCGAAGCCATCGAGGTGCCCGACAGGAAGCCGAATTCGACCGCCTGCGCCGGGCTGCCGGCGGCGATCGCGTCGCGCTGGGCCTGGGTCAGGTCGGGCGTGAGCGCGGCCAGGATGTCGGTGCCCGGTGCGGTCACGTCCGGTTTCAGGATGTTGGCGTTGGCCACGTTCGGACCACGCGAGGACGAGCCGCTCATCACCGGCGCGACCACGGTCGGATCGACGATGGCCTTCAGGTTGCCCAGCGCAGCCGTGGCGCCGGTATTGCCCGCCATGTAGCTCTTGAGGATGGCGCCGTTTTCCTTGGTGATGTGGACCGTGGGCAGCGAGTGCGCCTGGTTGAGGATGGTGGCGGCGCCGCCATCGACGTTGGCGATGATCGCGCCCACCGCACCGGCAGTCTTGGCATTGGCGCTCTTGTTGACCAGCACGTTGTTGCCACGGTCGCAGACCAGGATCTTGCCGGTCACCTTGACCGGATCGAGCAGCGCCGCGACGGTGTCGGCCGGGCCGAAGCACTGCGCCAGCGAGACCTGCTGGGCCGGCGTAATGCCGGCCACGCCCGCATCCTTGGCCAGGATCAGCGGCGAGGACGGCGTGTTGGCGTTGCTCGAGGCGCCGGTCAGCTTGACGCCGGTGGCCAGGATCACGTCGCCGACATACAGGCGGTTGTGGGTGGAGTTGCCGACCGTGGACAACCACGGGCTGATGTGGCTCGCTGGCGCCGGCGCGGTGGCGGTCGGGCCCGAGTTGCCGGCCGAGGCGGCAACGAACACGCCGGCTGCCGCCGCGCCGAGGAAGGCCTGCTCGGTGGCTTCGTCGAAGGAACCGCCGCCGGCCGACGGGCCGATCGAGAAGTTGATCACGTTGACGCCGTCCTTGACGGCCTGGTTGATCGCCGAAACGCTGTTGGACGTGGCGCAGCCGTTGCGGCGGGTAGGATCGGTCCAGCACACCTTGTACGAGGCGATGCGGGCGCGCGGCGCCATGCCGGAAATCTTGCCCAGGCTGGCGCCGTTGATGACGGCGGTGGTGCCGCCATTGCCGGCAGCCGTGGTGGACGTGTGGCTGCCGTGGCCGCCCTCGCCTACCGAGCCGCCCAGCGAGTCGCGCGGGGAAGCGAATTCGGTCCAATGCAGTTGCTGGGTGGCGGTCTTGTAGGCGCGCGCACCGATCAGCTTGTTGTTGCAATTGGCGGCGGTGAAGCCCTCGCCGATATCGCAGCCGCCCTTCCAGCTGGCGGGCGGCGCATCGTAGGCCAGCGTGCCGCCGCTGTGGGTGGGGCTGCCGTTCTCGTCCACGCGATCGGCGTAGCTGGGGTTTTCAGGCCAGATGCCGCTATCGACGATGCCGACGATGATGTTCTCGCCTGCCAGTTTCTGGCCGCCCAGTTGCGACCACAGGCCGCCCGGCTGGTCCAGGCCCAGGAAGGTCGGCGTGTAGCTGGTGTCGAGGATCATTTCGGAGTCGGCCGTGATGGCGGCGACAGCAGTGTTTTTCTTCAGGGCGCGCACTTCGGCGTCGGTCAGCAGGGCCGCGAAGCCATTGAACACCACGTCGTACTTGTGGGTGATCTCGGCGCCGCCCAGGGTGCTGATGACGTCGTTCTGCTTGGACTCGAGGTAGTTGATGTAGGCCTGCACATTGCCGGCATCGACATTGAGGCGCTGGCCAGAGGCCGGCTGGGTGGCGGCCAGGCCGGCCACCTGGCCGGTGTAGGTGGCAACCGGTTTATCGACCAGTTGCACGATGTAGGAACGGCGCACCTGTTCGGCGGCGTGGGCGGCGCCGGACAGTGCGGCCAGCAGGACGATGGCGGAGCAGATAGGACGAAGTTTCATGGGACGGTTCCTCGATCAGGCGGCGATGGTGGGGGCGGCGGCAGTACCGGCAGCAGCACGGGCAGCACGCGCGCGGCGGCGCGACATCCAGCCCACCAGGCCCAGTCCCAGGCCCATCAGGGCGTAGGTTTCCGGCTCCGGCACGGGGGCCACTTGCAGGTTGTCGATGGCGAACTGCGACTGGTTCTCGGCGCCGGCCAGCGGGTTCGAGCAGCCGCCGTTGCCGTCGAACAGGCACGAGCCAATGGTCACGCTGCTGAAATAGTTACCGCCGAAAGCTGTCAGCGACAGGCTCTCGAACGGCGAGTAACCGAGGCTGTTGAGCACTGGGAAATTGTAGGCGTAGGACACGTTGGCGCCGCTGGACAGCACACCGACCAGGGTCAGCTGGCCATAGGTGTAGCTGGCCAGGCCACCCACCGGGGCCAGGAAAGCGTAGTCGAGGCCGGTGAGCTGGAACAGGCGGTTGTCGCTGCGCTCGAGCTTGAGGCTGCCGTCGTTGACTCCCAGGTAGAACTGGCTGGCATTGCCGGTGGGGCAGGCGGCCACCGTGCACAGGAACGGATCGCTGCCGTTGCCGATGGCGCCGGCGAAGCCGGTGCCGGACGGGCCGGCGGCCGGGCTATCGATCACGGTCAGGTTGTAGCCGGACTCGGTGATGACTTCGGTGCCGCCATAGATGTTCGGCGTGGCCGACTCGAAATTGATCACCTCGGCCATTGCCGGCGTGGCCGACATCACAGCCAGGGCGCCCACGGTGGCGACGCTCAGTTGGCGCAGTTGCGATTGGAAGAATGTCATTTCTGGTGCCCTTGTGGTTAAGTGGTGAGCGCAGGTTGCCCGGAATTTGAGAAGTAACAATGAATATAAACAAACAACTCTCTGCGCAGTTACCTATTCTTACAATTTATTATTTTATTTATATTGATAAGAACAGAATAATATGCAGATTCTCCTATGAAATCATAGGCTTGCCACTCGTCCACGAATCATCTTGATGAGTTTGCTGAGCGTTGTAAGCAAACAAATTTCCCATCAGGAAATTTAACATTCTTATTGAAAATATCTTGTTATCGTCGGCCTTCGCGCTGACAATGTCAGCCCATCGTCCGGGTTCGTGACAGTTTGATGACATGCATAAAAAAAGCCGGCTCAAGCGCCGGCCTTAGCCCTACTTCGAACAGGGAATAGATTATTCCGTCAGTGCTTTCTTGATAGCAACGCAGCGCTGATCTTCCTGGTGCGTGACCAGCAAGGCGCGACTGGTACCGGCCGACAGCGCGGTCTGCGCCGCCACTGCCGCCTGCAGACGCGCCACGCTGGCCGGTGTGCACGCAGACGGAATCAGCGCAGCCGCGTAGGCACGCATGTAGACCGGGCCGGCGGCCTGGTCCACCTGCGCCAGGCTGTCCAGGCGCGCACCGGCGCTCTGTTCGGCCAGCGCGCCCTGCTCGGCCGGGTACAGCCCGAACATGGCGGTGCGGATACGCGAGAACGGCAGCTTGGTCTGCAGGTCGCCGATGGTGGCCAGCCATTCGGCCTTGACCTTGGCGTCCGGACGGGAAACGGTCGCAGCCAGCGCGGCGGCTTGGCCGCTGTCGGACTTGTCGCGCGCCTGTTCGGCATCCAGGAGCGCCGTGCTGCCACGGTAGTTGTAGCGGTTGAGGCGGCCAACGATGTCCCAGCGCGCATCCTGGCTCACGTTCAGGCCCGGTACCACCAGCTTGCCGTCGAGGATGTCGGCCAGGCGCTTGAGCGCGGCCGGGCTGCTGGCCAGGTTGACATAGGTGGCGAACCAGCGGCGCTGGAAGTTGCTGTCGCCGCTGGCCGCCTCGGTGGCCTTGAACGCCATGTCTTCGAGCTGCACGCCCACCTTGTTGCGGTACCTGGCAGCCGATGGCCCCATCTTGTCGAGGTAATACTTCGACTGGCCAATCTTGCCGACGATGTCGCCGAGCAGCGTGTAGTCTTTTTCGGCGGGCGCATTGGCCAGCACGGTCTTGAGGAAGGCGTTCAGCGGCAGTTTGCCGTCGCGCACGCTATCCCACAGGCTCTGCCACAACATCGCGCGCAGCAGCGGATCGTCCACCTTGCCCAGCGACGCCTGCGCGGTGGCAAACGATTTACGGTCCAGCGCCACCTTGGCAAAACCCCAGTCCTGGTAGTTCGGATACACCAGGTCCGGGCAGGCCGCGCCCACCAGCTCCGGCACCGCCGTCTCGGCGCCCTTGTAGGTAACCGCCACGTTCTGGCTCAGCGCCATGCCGTCCTTGCCCTGCCTGAACAGGGCCACCTGCACCCGTTGTTCGCGCAGCGTGGGCATGTCCTTGCTCGGTGCGGTTTGCAGCAGTTTGAAACTGTTGACCTTGCCACCGGCACAGCTGAGCGACGCCTGGATGGTATTGACGCCCGGCTCGTACAACCATTCTTTGGTCCAACCGGTCAGGTCGCGGTTGGCGGCCTCGCCCAGGCTGCCGATGAAGTCCTTCAGCTCGGCGTTCTGGTACGAATACTTGACCAGGTAATTGTGCACGCCCTTGCGGAACACTTCCGCGCCCAGCAGGTGGCGCAGTTGCATCAAAGTGGAGGCGCCCTTCGAGTAGGTGATGGCGTCGATGTTGTCGAACGCGTTGGCGGTCGAGGGCACCGGGGTTTCGATCGGGTGCGTGGTGACACGCTCGTCCATCACGTAGGCGGCCTGCTTGCCGGTCGAGTAAAAACTCTGCCAGGCGTTCTTGAACTCGGTCGCTTCGGCCGTGCCCAGCGTGCCCATGAACGACGCGAAGCTCTCGTTCAGCCACAGGCCGTTCCACCATTTCATGGTAACCAGGTCGCCGAACCACTGGTGCGCCATCTCGTGCATGATCACCGACGCCAGGCTCTGGCGCTGGGCGGCGGTCATGGTTTCCTTGTGCAGGAAGCTCCCTTCGGCAAAGGTGATGGCGCCGGCGTTCTCCATGGCGCCGTACAGGAAGTCCGGCACCAGGAGCTGGTCGTACTTGGCGAACTGGTACGGCACGCCGAAGTATTCGTCGAAGAATTTCAGGCCCTGGGCGGTGTAGGTGAACCAGTCCTTGGGCGACACTTGCGCCGCCACCGACTGCCGCGCAAACAGGCGCATCGGGTACGGGCCGCTATTGTCTTCCCAGACCTTGTAGGGGCCGGCGTGCATCGAGAAGTTGTACGGGCTGAGTTTCTTGGTGCGCGGGAAGGTCCATTCTTTTGCACCGGCCACGTCCTTGACGCCGCTCTCGCGCATGGTGGACACGGCCACCCAGTCGGCCGGCGTGGTGACGGTGACCTGGTACGTGCCTTTCAAGTCGGGCTGGTCGAACAGCGCGAACATCTGGTGCGCGGCGGCCGGTTCGAAGTGCGAGTACGTGTACACCCGGCCATCGACCGGATCGACCATGCGGTGCAAGCCTTCGCCGTTGGTGCTGTGCAGGCGCTCGTAGGCGATGGTGACGCTGTTGCGGCCAACTTTCAAATCCTGGGCGGCGACCGTGATGAACCACTGGTTGTACTGCGGCGCGACGGTCTTGCCGTTGACGGTGAGGCTGGCGATTTTTGCCTTGTCGAGGTCGATGGTCAGCGGCTGGTCGGTGTCTTTCAAGTCGAAGTCCAGCGTGGTGGTGCCGGAGAAAGTCTCCTTGCCGGTCAGCGTGAATTTCAGGGTGTAATCGACATTGGCGACGCGGGCCGAGCGGGCCATGGCGTCTTGCTGCGACAGGAAGGCGTTTTCGGCGCGTGGGGCCGGGGTGGCAGCGAAGGCCGGATGGGCGGCGCCAAAGGCCAGCACCAGGGCGGCGGCGATCAGATGTTTTTTCATGGTGTTCCTTGATGTGGAAACGCCCGCGAGGCGGGCGTGGTAGCTACGTCATCCTCGCCTGCGCGGGAATGACGGATCGTGCGTCAGCGGTTCTTCATTTTTTCAGGTAAGTATCAAGCCAGCCGATCACCTCGTGATGCCACAGCACCGAGTTGGCCGGTTTCAGCACCCAGTGGTTCTCATCGGGGAACATCAGCAACTTGCTCGGGATGCCACGGCGCTGCAGCGCGGTAAACGTGCCCAGGCCTTGCGCGGTCGGGATGCGGAAGTCGAGGTCGCCCTGCACCACCAGCATCGGGGTTTTCCAGTTTTTCACGAACAGCGCCGGGTTGAACTTTTCGTGCGCTTCCGGGTGGTCGTAATAGGTGCCGCCGCTTTCCCACTCGGTGAACCACAGTTCTTCGGTCGAATAAGCCATGCCGCGCGTATCGAACACGCCGTCGTGGTTGACGATGCACTTGAAGCCGTCGGACCAGTGGCCCTGGATCCAGTTCATCATGAAGCCGCCGTACGACGCGCCCAGCGCGCAGCTGTTCTCGCGGTCGAGCCAGGGGAATTTCTGCACCGCTGCTGCCAGTCCTTTTTGCAGGTCTTCGAGCGGCTTGCCGCCCCAGTCGCCGCTGATGGAATCGGTGAACTTCTGGCCGTAGCCGGTCGAACCGTGAAAGTCGATGAACACGGTGGCGTAGCCGGCGCCGGCGTACACCTGCGGGTTCCAGCGGTAGCTCCACGAGTTGCCGAAGCTGCCTTGCGGGCCGCCGTGCACCAGGAAGGCGACCGGGTATTTCACGCCCGGTTTGGCATCCCACGGCTTCATCACGTGGCCGTACACGGTTTCGCCGTTGGCGCCAGCGAACGAGAACTGCTCGTACTGGCCGAATTTCACGTCGGCCAGTGCGGCCTCGTTGACGTTGGTCAGTTGCGTGGCCTTCTCACCAGAGCCGCCCAGCTTGAACTGGTACAGCTGCGCGCCGGAGGACAGGTCGTTGCGGGCGATGACGACCGTGTCTTTCAGCACGTCGAAGCCGCTGACGTAACCGTTGCCGGTCAGCTTGCGCACCTTGCCGCTGGCGGCGTCGATGGCAAACAGCGGATGCTGGCCGATGTCGTCGGCGGTGGCCAGGATGGTCTTGCTGTCCGGCGTCCAGCGGTAATCGGCGATCGAGCGGTCCCAGTTGTCGGCGACGGTGCGCTTCTTGCCGGTGGCAACATCGATCAGCACCAGGTGGAAGCGGTCGGCTTCAAAGGTGGGCTTGTCCATCGCCAGGTAGGCCAGCGTGCGGCCGTCGGGCGAATAGATGGCCTTGGTGTCCCAGGCTTTGTTGTCTTCGGTCAGGTTCTTCGGCTCGCCCCCGGTGGCAGGCACCGTGTACACGTCGAAGTTGGTGGACCAGGCTTCGGTCTTGCCGGCGATGCGGGTGGAGAATGCCACGGTCTTGCCGTCCGGGCTGAAGTGGTACTCGCCGTTGTCGCCGAACGGCTTCGACGGCACGTCGCCGTCGAGCTTGCCCGACAGCGCGACCGGCTCGGCGCTGACCTTGCCGGCGGCGTCGATCGGCGCAGCGTACAGCACGTTGGTGCGGCCGTCCGCCCAGGTGTCCCAGTGGCGCACGAACAGCTTGTCGTAGACCTTGCCGCTGGCCTTGTTTTTACCCTGCTGGTCGAGACGCTTCTTGGTGCAAGCGAGGTCCACGCAATCGCGGAACACGGCCACGCTCAGCGCCAGCCGGTCGCCCTGCGGCGACAGGCGGAAGTTCTCCACGTCCAGTGGCAGGCTGGTGACCCTGGCGGCTTCGCCACCGGCCAGCGGCAGACGCCAGACTTGCGACGAGCCGCTGCGGCCGGACAGGAAGTAGATGGCGTCGCCCTTGGGCGACCAGGTGGGCTCGCTGCTGCTGGCGTCCGCTTGGGTCAGGCGCACCGGTGCGGCCTTGGGACTGCGCAGGTCGAGCAGGTAGAGCTGGGTATTGCCCCGGTTCTTGTCCATGTCGGTGGTGCGCACGGTGTACACCACGCGGGTGGCGTCCGGCGACAACACGGGCGCGCCCACGCGCTCCATCTTGACCATGTCTTCTACGGTAAAGCCGCGCGGCGCGGCCATGGCGCTCGAGGCCGCAACGGCGGCGCCCAGCATCAGCACAGGTAATCTCATTCGGGGATCTCCGACTGTTAACAAAAAGTACCGGCTGGTGGCCGGTCGTCGAACATCATACCAAGATCATGTGGTGCCAAGGGCAAATGTTACTTTACGCTACTTAGCGAGCTAAGCAACGGCGCAAACTGATAGGAAAATATATTTCAATGACAAGCGTTTACCGGTTCCACGCCGACAAAAATGGGCGCATAATTTCCCGCTCACCAGTTCAAATCTTGCATGACTACCACCGGCATGTCATGTGAATAACGCGCTTTCCCGCCGGTAATTGAACAGCACACAACATTGAATTCTGAACAGTTGTGAACAAGTGTAAATCGGCGTTGAACCCGGCCGACTCGGCGCTAATGTAGCCCTTCCGCCGCGCCGGACGTCTCTCGACAACGCCACCCGCGCAGCCTCAGTCATACGCTCAAGTCAGAAACGGGAAACGCTATGCTTACTGCCACCTACGTGATTCTGTCCCTGTCCGCCGAACAGAAAAAAGAACGCCAGTTCATCTCGCGCCTGCTGCAAACCGTGCAGTCGATCCGGCGCCGTCCGCAGGAAATGGACCCTGCCACGATCGAATATCAACTCAGGCAACTGACCACGTTTGCCGAAGCGCGCCACCAGCGCAAGGTCGAAGCGTGCCTGATGCCGGCCGTGTGCGCGGCCGCGCGCGCCACCGACCGCAATTGCGACGCCCTGATCAGGGACCTCGAATCGCTGAGCCGGCACGGCAGCGCCACCCTCAACGCCGTCAACAAGTGCCTGCGGCGGGCCATGCGGCGCAGCGCCAGCCAGTGCCAGTTCCTGTGCCGCACCATCGACCTGTATTGCCACAACCTGCTCAAGCGGCTCGACCGCGAAGAACAGGAACTGCTGCCGCTGGCGCAAAAAGTCATCTCGAGCGCCGAGTGGTTCGAGATCGGCCGCGAGCTGCTGGCGCAGGAAGACAGCGGCGCCGCCAACCAGCCATCGCTGCGCCCGCGCCATGCGGCCACCTACGCCGGCCGCCCGGTGGATATCCGCATCTGATCAGAAAGCCGGGTTCGTGTTGTTTTGAGCGTGGCACTGCCGGGATTGCTTGCCTAACAAATTAGGCAGGTCTAATATCGACGCATGCCCACCAAGCTTGCCACCTCACCATGAGTCAAGGCGCCACCCTTCTGCACCTGCGCGGCGCGGCCGGCATGGATGCGATTTACCGCAAGATCAGCTGGCGCCTGCTGCCGCTGCTCATGCTCTGCTGCGCGGTCGCGTACCTGGACCGCGTCAACGTCGATCTTGTCGCGCGTCACATCGGCGCCAGCCTGGCCTTCCGCGACCATGTGCACAACTGGGGCATGGCCGCGTTCTTCATCGGCTACGGCGTCTTCGCCATCCCCTGCAACCTGCTGCTCGAACACTTGCGCACGCGCAAGATGCTGCTGCGCACGATGCTGGGCTGGGCGGCGTTTTCCGCCGCCAGCGCGTTCGTGCGCTCGCCGCTGGAGTTCTACCTGATCCGCTTTTTGCTCGGCGTGTTCGAAGCCGGCTTCTTCCCCGGCGTGATCCTCTACCTGACCTGGTGGTTCCCGTCCGGACGGCGCGCCCGCGCCATCGCGCTGTTCGCCGCCAGCACGCTGGCTGCCGCCCTGCTGGCCGCGCCGTTATCCGCCGCCATGTTGCAGGCGCTCGCGCCGCTGGACTTGTTCGACGGCTGGCAATGGCTGCTGCTGGCGCAGGCCCTGCCGCCGCTGGTACTCGGCGTGTTTGCCTGGTGGTACCTCGATGATCGCCCCGGCGAGGCCGACTGGCTGTCGAGCTTCGAGCAGCAAATGGTGGCGCAGGACCTGGCCCGCGACGAGGCGCGCCGCCACGGCGGCAGCAGCAAGGATGTCGATGTGGACGAGCACGAAGCGCCGGCGGCGCTGGCCGTGCTGTGGGCCCTGCTGCGCGACCGCACCATGATGCTGCTCGGTGCGACCAATCTGCTGCTCACCGGCGCCGGCTTTGCCATCGTCCACTGGTCGCCGCCACTGCTGCAGCGCTGGACCGCCGGCGCCCAGTTGCCCCCTGCGCAACTGGCGCTGCTGGCGCTGGCGCCGGGCGTGGCCGGCATCGTCGGCATGGTGGCGATCGGCTACGATTCCGACCGCCGCCGCGAGCGGCGCGGCCACTTTGTCGCCAGCACCGTGCTGGCCGCCGGCGGCCTGGGACTGACGATCGCCGCCGACGGCGCCCTGGCCTGGTCGCTGGCGGGGCTGGCGCTGGCCACCATCGGCATCGCCTCGGCCACGCCGCTGCTGCTGGCGATTGTCACCGACCTGCTCACGCGGACGCAGATGGCGATCGGCGTTGCCCTCATCACCAGCCTGGGCGTTCTGGGCGGCGCCTTCGGGCCGGCGCTGGGCACGCGCCTGCTGGCCTGGGGCGATACCGCCGCCATGCTGGCCGCGCTGGTTGGCGCGTACCTGGCGGCGGGCCTGTTGCTGCTGCTGGCGCTACGCCTGGCGCCCCGGCGTGGTGATCCGGCGTCGCTCAGCGCGCGTGGCGACAAGCTGGCGCGCAATTCGGACCAGCGCTGACCACCTGGATGGACGATCGGCCTGACCTGTTAGGCTAGAATACCGTGCGCCGGAAAGTGACGCTCTACCCCGCGACCGGCGCTTCCGTCCACCCAACTTCAAAGCGAACCATCCATGCGTTTTGTCTTGCCTTCATCAGCGCTGGCCGCCATCCTGGCCACCGCGCTTGCCAGTGGCCACGCTGCCGCTGCCACTGTTTCCGCCGCTCCCACCCCGATCACGCTGGACCAGGCCATGGCCAACCCCGACTGGATCGGCACGCCGGTCGAATCGGCCTGGTGGGGCTGGGACAGCCGCCAGGTTTATTACAAGCAAAAGCGCGCCGGCTCGCCGCTGCGCGACACCTTCATCATCGCCGGCGGCGCCGCCAAACAGGTCGATGACAAGCAACTGGCCAACCTCGACACCGCCAACCCGGTCTACAACCACGACCACACCCGCGCCCTCGTGCTGCGCAACGGCGACCTGTTCGAGCGCGACCTCAAATCGGGCGCGCTGACGCAGATCGTGCGCGGCACCGCTGCCGCCGCCGATCCGCAATACGCGGCAGACGGCAAGAGCGTGCAGTTTCGCATCGGTAACGACTGGTTCAACTGGAGCCGCAGCGAGCGCCTGGTGGCGCCGGTGGCCGTGCTGCGCACCGCCAAGGACCCGGACGCCAAGCCCGAAGCGGACTCGCTGCGCGACCTGCAACTGCGCCTGATCTCCACCCTGGCGCGGGTCAAGGAAGAGCGCGACGCCACCCGCGCCCAGCGCGACGCCGAGCGCAGCGCCGACGCCACCCGCGCACCGAAACCGGTGTACCTGGGCGAGAAGGTGGTAATCGAATCGAGCGCACTGTCACCAAGTGGCCGCTACCTGCTGATCATCACCAGCGCCAAGGATGCCGACAAGCGCCGCACCGGCAAGATGCCGCGCTACGTGACCGAATCGGGCTACGAAGAAACCGACGACGAACGCAAGCGCGTGAGCGACGCCGGTCCCGTGCCGCACCAATTGAAATTGCTGGAAATCGCCAGCGGCAAGGTGACCAACCTGGCCTTCGATACCCTGCCCGGCATCGCCACCGACCCGCTGGCCGAGATGCGCGCCGCCCGCAAGCTCGACCCGCTCAAGGGCAACCGTCCGCTGCGCTTCGAGCGCAGCGAAGAATCGATCCGCTGGAGCGACGATGGCGCGCGCGTGGCGGTGATGGCGCAATCGATCGACAACAAGGACCGCTGGATCGCCACGATCGATCTGGCCGGGGCCAAGCTGCAACCGCTGCACCGCCTGAGCGACGTGGCGTGGGTAAACAATCGCGGCAACGACTTCGGCTGGCAGCCCGACAACAGCACGCTGTGGTTCCAGTCCGAGGAAAGCGGCTACGCCCACCTGTACCTGAAGAACGCGCAAACACCGGACGCCGCGCCGCGCGCGATCACGGCCGGCAAGTGGGAAGCGAGCGACGTGACCTGGTCGGCAGATGGCAAGACTGCCTACTTCCTGTGCAACCCGAAACTGCCGGGCACGTATGAAGTCTGCGCCAGCAATACCGCCACCGCTGCGGTGAAAGAGCTGACGACCCTGGGCGGCGTGGAGAGCTTTACCTTGTCCCCGGATGGCCGCAAGCTGCTGGTGCGCTACTCGACCTCGTACATGCCGGCGCAAATCGCCACCGTGCCGGCCACCGGCGGCGCTGCCACCCAGCTGACCGACACCCGCAGCGCCGACTACAAGGCCCGCAACTGGGTCGCGCCGCAAATCGTCGCCGTGCCATCGACGCATGGCGCCGACCCGGTCTGGGCCAAGCTGTACCGCCCGGCCACCTTGGAACCCGGAAAAAAATACCCGGTGGTGATGTTCGTGCACGGCGCCGGCTACCTGCAGAATGTGACCCAGCGCTTCCCCGTGTACTTCCGCGAGCAGATGTTCCACAACCTGCTGGTCGAACAAGGCTACATCGTGCTCGACATGGACTACCGCGCCTCGCTCGGCTATGGCCGCAACTGGCGCACGGCGATCTATCGCCAGATGGGCCACCCGGAACTGGAAGACTACATCGATGGTCTGAACTGGCTGGTGGCCAACCAGCAGGGCGATGCGAAAAACGTGGGTATTTACGGCGGCAGCTACGGCGGCTTCATGACCTTCATGGCGCTGCTGCGCGCGCCGGACCAGTTCAAGGCCGGCGCCGCGCTGCGCCCGGTGACCGACTGGACCACGTACAACCACGAGTACACGTCCAACATCCTCAACACGCCGGAACTGGACCCGGAAGCGTACAGGATCTCGTCGCCGATCGAATACGCCGACCAGCTCAAGGGCCACATCCTGATCGCCCACGGCATGGTGGACGACAACGTGTTCTACCAGGACTCGGTGCGCATGGCGCAGCGCTTCATCGAACTGAAAAAGGACAACTGGGAACTGGCCTCGTACCCGCTGGAACGCCATGCATACGTGCATGCGGAAAGCTGGTATGACCAGTACCGCCGGATTTACCAGCTGTTCGAGCGGACGCTCAAAACCAAGCAATAAAAAAATGGCGGAACCTCGGTTCCGCCATTTTTTTCACCACATCAAATCATCAGGAATCTGGAACGCCGCATACGGATCATCCTCTTCCACCACCGCAGCGGACTGCTTGACGCGCACCACCAGCGACGGATCGCGCTCTTCGATCTTGTCGGCGATCACGCGCGGCACCAGTTCCACCGTCGCGCCCAATACAACGATCACCAGCCGCCCCGCCACCAGGTGCTCGCGCACCGCCGGCGACACGTAGATCCGTTCGATCTTGGTGCCATGAGTGAAGTTGTAGGCGATATCGTCCTTGCCGTTTTTGGTCTTGTCCTGGCGGTTCTGCTGCACCATCTGCACGATCTGCGCCATGATGGCTTTCTGCTGGGCCGCTGCATCGCGCTGGGCATTGGCCTCGCGCGCTTTTTCGGCGTTCTTGCGCTGGATTTCCTGCGCCGCCAGCCGTGCCTCGTCCACCGACTGTTCGCCAGTGCGGCGTTCGATTTTCTTTTGCTTGCTCTTTTCCTGGTTGGCCAGTTTGGCCTTGGTCTTATCGACCAGGCCCGCTTTTAAAAACTGCTCTTGTAAGGAGACCATGTCCTCTGCTCCGTGTATGGGATTGCCGGCCGCGCCGGCGTCAAGCCGGTAGCATAACAAAGTTCGGACAGCGGGCCGACATGAAATCTGGCAGCGGCCAGCAAACATTTGGCAATTTCAAACCGGGCTGCTATAATTGCGCGCCTTGGCCTGGTAGCTCAGTTGGTAGAGCAGAGGATTGAAAATCCTTGTGTCGGTGGTTCGATTCCGCCCCGGGCCACCAAGAACAACGCTCAGTTCGTCTTGAGCAGTCTAAAAAACCGCATTCTTCATAGGAGACTGCGGTTTTTTTACGTCACATGCAATCCTCTACGGTCCGCCTACAGCCACGCACCTGGCAGGGCAACATCAAGCCAGAGTTGCCCTGCCGGGGTTAGAGTTGCCCCGAAAGGAGGCCTGCCATGGCTCTGACCGACCTCATCATTCGCACGGCCAAGCCTGCACAAAAACCTTACCGGCTGTACGACAGTGCCGGCCTCTATCTCGAGGTCGCGCCCAGTGGCGGCAAATGGTGGCGCTTCAAGTACCACTTCCACGGCAAGGAAAAGCGCTTGTCGCTGGGCGTCTATCCCAAGGTTGGACTCAGGGAAGCGCGTCTCAGGCGTGGCGATGCCCTTGGCTTGCTCGCCCAGGGCATCGATCCCAGCGCCCAACGCCAGGCCGAAAAGAACCCGCTATGCCAGACCGGCGATCCGCACAGCTTCGAGACCGTGGCGCGAGAGTGGTTTGCCAGGTTCTCGCCCACCTGGGCCGAGTCGCATGCCACCCGCATCATCCGTCGCCTCGAGCGCGATGTCTTTCCCTGGCTTGGCGCGCACCACCTGGCCAGGATCACGCCCGCCATGGTGCTCGAGGTGCTGCGCCGGATCGAGGAGCGCGGCGCCATCGAAACGGCCCACAGGGCGCGTGAAAACTGCAGCCAGGTGTTTCGCTATGCCGTGGCCACGCAACGCGCCCAGCGCGACCTCACCGCCGATCTGCGCGGCGCCATTCCACCGGCCAAGGTGCGTCATTTCCCGGCCGTGATCGAACCGAAGCAGGTGGCCGTACTGCTGCGCACTCTGCACGATTACGAGGGCAGCTTCGTCGTCAAATGCGCGATGCGGCTGGCGCCACTGGTGTTCGTGCGCCCGGGTGAGCTGCGCATGGCAAAATGGGAAGACATCGACCTGGCTGCGGGCGAGTGGCGCTTCACCGTGAGCAAGACCAGGACCGCCCACGTCGTGCCACTGGCACGCCAGGCCATCGCCATCCTCGCCGAGCTGCAACCGCTGACCGGCACCGGCCAGTATGTGTTTCCGTGCGCCCGCACCGCCCAGCGTCCGATGAGCGACAACGCCATCCTGGCCGCCATGCGCCGCATGGGGATCGACCGCGACACCATGACCGGCCACGGCTTCCGGGCCATGGCGCGCACCATTCTCGACGAAGTGCTTGGCGTGCGTGCCGATCTGATCGAACACCAGCTGGCGCACGCGGTACGCGATCCGCATGGTCGGGCGTATAACCGCACCGCCCATCTGCCGGAGCGCGTTGCGATGATGCAACTGTGGGCCGATTACCTCGAACGGCTGCGCCTGGGCGATGCGTGATCACCCCGTTTGACGCCAGGGAGCGTGGTCCGCCACCTCCCCTGGCGTTAAACGGGGTGGGTGGCCCCGCAGGGCAAGACAGTTTAAGTGCAACGAAAACATGGCTTGCTTCTCACCGGCGACCCACCCTCCCCGGCCGTAAATCTTGCCTACAGGACCGTCAACAGTACTTGCGTGCGCTTGAAAATCGATACGCGCACAGCTACGCTGGAACTTCTGTTCGAGGAGTAAAAACGTGAATCCAATCAACAAATATTGCACTGCGCGGGGCAACTGGAGGGGCAACTTTCTAGCCGACCCATGCGCAAGAGTTCCTGCAACGGCGGCCTGTATTCGAAAAATGGCGGTGTTTTTGGTTGCGCCCCGGGCCACCAAGAACAGTATCAAACAAAACGCCAACCTCTGCAGGTTGGCGTTTTTGTTTCCACAACGAAAAATTCTTGCTCCTTTGCCTCACTGCATACCCATTTGCAGAGCAGGCAATGTTATGATTACTTACATTTTCATTAAGAGCAAAGGGCACTCTCATGTCGGGCATATTCGATTTCATCGGATCCATCATCAAGATTGCGATCTATGCGGCCATCATCCTCGCAGTGATGGCGCTATTCGGATACAACCAGCTGCGCGCGTTGTCGGAAGCCGTCAAGGCAGCCTTTTCGAATATTGGCGTGACCGCCCGCAAACAGGTCAGCCTGACGAACCAGCTGATCGAAGCCGTCAAGGGTTACGCCGACACCGAAAAATTCGTTCACCTGAAGATATCGGATGACATCTCGGCGGCCAATATTGCCCAGATCCAGCAGCAGTCGCACTCGATGGTGTCGGCGATTAACGGCCTGGCGCAACGCTATCCGGATTTGAAATCAAGCCAGCAGTACAATACCCTGATGGAAGCAATCTATAACGTCGAAAACGACCTGGAGCGTCAACGCGAGCGCTTCAACGAAGCAGCGCGCGCGTACAACACCAAGCGCACATCGATTCCGCACGTATTCTATGCCGCTGCGCTGGGATTCCGTAACGCTCCCTACCTGGAACTGCACAACGACGAGCCGCAGGACATGGGGATGCTCAACACCATGAATAACGACGACGGCGAACGGGTGAAACAGATGCTCGGCGCGGTAGGATCGCAAACCGCGACGGTCCTGCGCACCGTCAGCAACAAAGCCGTCGAGCACGGAAAAGTTGCGATGACCGCAGCGCAGACCAGGATGAAGCAGCAACAGGTCATGGAGTACTCGTATCTCGATCAAGACCGCAACCCGCAAGGCCCGGTATCGCTGGACGCGCTGCTGCAACTACAGGCAGAAGGCAAGGTCACGACAGAAACGCCGGTGATGCCGCTCGGCGGCAGGGTTTGGGCGCCGCTGGGCACTGTCATCAACCCAGGCCCAGCTTCCTGAATTCTTGACATCAGTTCGCTAAGAGCAGTCCGATAACAGCCGCTCAGCGCTGTATCGACGCCGATGCCCACTCTTGCAGTGGGCATTTTTTTTGCTTTCTCGCCTCAAAGACCATGCGTTTGTCCAATCTGCAAATCGGTATGCGCCATTACATGGCGCGCCACTCCGACGGACTGTTTTGCACCGCAACAACAAATTCGCAGTACTGTATTTTCGCCGTTCATGCCGCGCCAGCGACCGTCCATCGCAAGAATTCCCCGCCGCGGGCAATTACCGCTACCATCGGCTCACACATGCAAACCTGGCATGTTTGACCATCCCGCCACTTCGACGAGGTATCCATGAACCGTATTGCCCTGAACGCCCTGCCTTCCCTGCTGCCGGTTTTGCTGCTGGCCGGCGCCCTGCCCGTCCACGCCCAGAATGTCGCCGCCTCGGCGACCGCTGCCAGCGAGGTGCCGCTGATCGAGCGCGCCAAGATCTTCGGCAATGCCAGCAAGTCGGGCGCCAACATCAGTCCGGACGGCAAGTGGCTGTCGTGGATTGCGCCGCGCGACGGCGTGCTCAATGTGTGGGTGGCGCCGAGCTCCGATCTGGCCAGGGCCAAGCCGCTCACCGAGGAGAAATCGCGGCCGATCCGCAGCAGCTTCTGGGCGCCCGATTCGAACACGGTGCTGTTCATCCAGGACAAGGGAGGCGATGAAAACTTCCTGCTCTACGGCGTTGACGTCGTCTCCGGCAAGCAGACCAATTACACGCCGTTTGAAAAGACCCGGGTACAGATCGTCAACATCAGCAGCAAGGTCAAGGACCGCATCCTCATCGGCGTCAACAACCGCGATCCGAAGTGGCACGACGTCCACAGCCTCGACCTCAAGACCGGCAAACTGACCCTGGTGCAGCAGAACGACGGCTACGCCGGCTTCCTGGCCGACGAGCAGCTCAAGCTGCGCCTGACGATCAAGGCGCGCGCCGATGGCGGCGCCACCTACTACCGCATCGTCGATGGCAAGATCGAGACCACGCCGGTGACCGAGGTGGGGCTCGACGATTCGCAGACCACGGCGCCGCTGGGATTCACCACCGACGGCAAAACCCTGTACTGGACCGACTCGCGCAACCGCAACACGTCGGCGCTGCTGGCCCAGGATGTCGCCAGCGGCAAAACCACGGTGGTGGCCGAAGACCCGCGCGCCGACATCTCCAACGCCTTGCAGGACAAACGCACCGGCCGCGTGCTGGCCTATGGCGTCGATTACCTGAAGCAGGAGTACGTACCGCTCACCGAGGAACTGAAAGCCGACCTGGCCTACCTGAAGAAAAACATCAAGGGCCAGTTCTTCCTCAGCTCGCGCAACGAGGCCGACGACAAATGGCTGATCACGGTCGATCCGGTCACCGCGCCCTCGTCCACCTGGCTGTACGACCGCAAAGCCAAGAAACTGAGCCAGTTGTACGTCAGCCGGCCCGAGCTCGAAGGTGCGCCGCTCGCCGCCATGCATCCGCAGGAAATCAAGTCGCGCGACGGCTTGACGCTGGTGTCGTACCTGACCCTGCCCAAGTCAGTCGATGCAGCAGGGACCGGCCGCGCCAGCAAGCCGGTGCCGCTGGTGCTGATGGTGCACGGCGGCCCGTGGGCGCGCGACCGCTACGGCTACAACAGCTACCACCAGTGGCTGGCCAACCGCGGCTACGCGGTGCTGTCGGTGAACTATCGCGGCTCGACCGGCTTCGGCAAGAACTTCATTTCGGCAGCCGACCTGCAGTGGGGCCGCAAGATGCACGACGACCTGCTCGACGCGGTGGACTGGGCGGTCAAGAACGGCATCACCACCAGCGACAAGGTGGCCATCATGGGCGGCTCGTACGGCGGCTACGCCACCCTGGCAGGCCTGGCGTTTACACCCACCACGTTTGCCTGCGGCGTCGATATCGTGGGTCCGTCCAACCTGTTTACGCTGCTGCAAACCATCCCGCCGTACTGGGAAGCGGGCAAGCAGCAGTTCTACAAGCGCATGGGCGACCCCACCACCGAGGAAGGCAAGGCCCTGCTCAAGGAACGCTCGCCGCTCAACTTTGCTGCCGACATCCAGCGTCCGCTCCTGATCGGCCAGGGCGCCAACGACCCGCGCGTGAACGTGCGCGAGTCGGTGCAGATCGTCGACGCGATGAAAGCGAAAAATATACCGGTGACGTACGTGGAGTTCCCGGACGAGGGCCACGGCTTTGCGCGCCCGGTCAACAACATCGCCTTTAACGCGGTGACCGAGAACTTCCTCGGCAAGTGCCTCGGTGGCCGCGCCGAGCCGATCGGCGGCACCATCAAGGCGTCCACCGCGCAGGTCAAGTACGGCGCCGAATTTGCGCCGGGGCTGGTGGAGGCGTTGAAGTAACGCCCAGGGCTACCTGGCCGCCTTGCTGCGATAGTAATCGGCCAGCACGCCAAACGCCTGCTTGCGCACGCCGGTCTCCGACATCAGTCCCTTGCGGTTCCAGCCGTTCTGGAACACCGGGTGTTCGCGCCGGGGCGACTGGAAGTCTTTCAGGATCCACGGCGACAGCCCGCGCAGGGTCGGCAGCTGTTCGGCCATGGCCAGGGTCTGGCGGTAGTACTCGGCCTGGTATTCCTCGGTGAATTTCTTCATGCTGTCGTTGCGGTAGCCGGCCAGCGCGTCGGCGCCGAATTCGGACAGGATCAGCGGCCGGTCGGTCGGCAGCTTCCATTTCAGGTTCGGTAGAGCGGCGAGCGTGTCGGCGCCGTACCAGCCGGCGTAGGTATTGACGGCCAGCACGTCGAGCTTGTCCGCCAGCGGGTCCTGGATTTCGGTCACGTCTTCACCATTCACTTTATGGCGCTCCACCAGCAGCGCCGCGCTCACCAGCCGGGTGGGATCGAGCGCGCGCACGTTATCGGCCATGGCGCCGTGGAAGGCGGTGCGCGCCGGCGACACTGGCGTCTCGTTCCCCACGCTCCACATCACCACCGAGGCGCGGTTGCGGTCGCGGTAAACGGTCTCGGCCTGCATCACCAGGGCCTTGTGCAGCACGGCCGGATTTTCCCAGTCCACGGTCCAGTACACGGGGATTTCGCTCCACACCAAGAGGCCCATTTCGTCGGCCAGGCGCAGCGTGGTTTCCGAGTGCGGGTAGTGCGACAGGCGCACGTAGTTGCCATTCAAGCCGTGCTTGATTTCACCGAGCAGCGCGCGCGCGGCCTGTTCGGTCATATTGCGCGCCGGGTTAGATCCGAATTCTTCTTCGTGCAGCGAGATACCGCGCAGGAAGATCGGTTTGCCGTTGAGCAGAATCTCGTTGCCCCTGACGGCGATGGTGCGGAAACCGATGCGGTCGCGCACAGCGTCGCCGCTGGTGGTAAAGCGCACGTCGTACAGCGTGGGGCTGTCGGGCGACCAGCGTTGCAGCTTGCCTGGCGCGGCCAGCGCGAACACGGCGCGGCCGTTGGCATCGGTGGTGGCGCTGGCCGTGGCCAGGTCGCCAATCGCCACTTTGACGACCTGTCCGGCCGCCTGCGCGCCCTGCAATTGCACGGCGCCGGTGATGCGGCCATCTTGGCCCAGGCTCAGGGTGGCGTCGTCGATGAAGGTGGCGGGCGTGGTGATCAGGCGCACCGGCCGCGTGATGCCGCCGTACAGGTCCCAGTCGGTGATCGGGGTAGGAATGGTCTGGGCGTCGTGGGTGGAATCGACACCGACAGTCAGGCGGTTGTCGCCGGCGCGCAGGGCGTCGGTCACTTCCAGCACGAACGGCGTGAAGCCGCCCTCGTGGCGGCCGATTTCCTTGCCGTTCAGGTACACGTAAGCGCGGTAATTGACCGCCTCGAAGCGCAGGAAGGCGCGCTTGCCAGGCTCCTTGCGCGCGTTGAATTTGCGCTGGAACCAGACCAGGCCATCGTAGTAGCGCAAGGTGGGCGCGGCCGCGTTCCAGGCGCCGGGAATGTTCATCTGCGCGCTGCGATCGAGGTCGAACTCGAAGAACTCGACGCCGCCCTTCGCTTCCGCAGCGGCGATGTCGATGTCGCGGTAGCGCTGCATGCGCGATTTGGCTACCCATCCATTGATGTCGTTCAGGCCGGTGCGGTACAGGTCTTTCGAATAGGTCCACTGGCCCGACAAGTCCTGGCTGTCGCGCGACTGCGAAGCGGTCAGCAGCAGGGCCGGACGCAGCTCGGCATTGGCGGCGGTGTCGCCAGCAGCAGCGGTTCCAGCACCAAAGTACAGCACCAGGCACAAGGCGATCAGCAGTTTTTTCATGAGTGTTTTCGTGGTCAGGTAGTGGTTAGCGCAACAGGCCGGCGGCCCGCGCCGCTTCGTCGAGGCTGCCCCCGACCAGCGCCATGTTCTGGATCGCTGCCAGGCCCCATTGCGCCGAGCCGTTGGTGCTGATGTTGGGCTGTTCGTCAAGCGGGCGCAGGGTGGCGGTGCCGTCGATATGACGCGGCGCGTCGCGGGCGGCGTTTTTGGCGAAGTCGTCGCCGAAGAATTCGCGCCAGGTGCGCAGCGCCAGCGCACGGTCGCGTTCGTGGTAGGCAGCGTAAGCGGTCATGCGCGAGTTGGTATTGGTCATGCCGCGCCCGCCGGGATCGCGCCCCAGCAGCGCCACCAGGTCTTCCTTCGGCGCGTTGTAGGCGCGGCAGTACGCGAGCCAGGTCTTGCGGTAGGCCGGCACGTCCACCAGCGCCAGCAGTTCGGAATTCATTTCCACCACGCCGAACACGCCGTTCAGGTTCGAGAACTGGAAGTAGTCGCCAGCGCCGCCGAACTTGCCGGTCTTCGGATCGTACGGCGCGGCCGAGGCGAACCAGCCACGCTTAAGACCACCGATGGTCTGCATGCCGTTGACGATCTTGTCGCGCCAACGACTATTGCCGGTGCGCTCCCACTCGGCCAGCCAGGCCGCGATCAGCGAACCCCACACGGTGCCGAACGATGCGTTGATCATGCCATCCGGCGCCGCGCGTGCGGCATTGGGCGCGAGCTTGCGCGAGATATCGACCTTGTGCAAATTTGCGTCCGAGTCGAGCAGTTCGCGCATCAGGTCGCCGGCGCGTTCGTCGGCGGTCAGGAAATAATAGATGCGGCGGTAGGCGGCGTTCGACACCCTGGGCTGCTTCGACGAATCGGACCAGTGCTGCACGCCGTGGCGCGTTCCGAACCCCTTGAATGGCCCCAGGTGGTACACGTCCACCTCCCCGGTATGGCGCGTCATGGCCTCGGCCATGCGGAACAGGTCGGCGCGGCCGGTGCGCAGATAGCTGTACCACAGCCACAGGTCGGTGGACAGTTCCGAGTTGTCCCAGGCGTAGCCGCCGATATCGTAGCGCCACATGTGGCGGTCGTTGTCGTAGGCGTGCATCACGTCGCCGTAGTTCCAGAAGCCGTACCAGCGGTGCTGCTTCACTTCGCGCAGGTACTGGTCCAGTTGGGCTGACAGCTTTTCTTCGAGCAGGCGCCGGCCCTGGGTGCCGGTATCGACCACGTCCCAGTCGCCGAATACCGCGCACTGGTGGATGCGCTCCGGCGCCAGCACCAGGCGCGCCGGATTGGCCACCTGCTCGGCCATGTGCGAGAACACATCGTGTGACGGCGTGGCGCTCAAGGCCCACAGTTGCAGCTCGCTGGTGCGGGCCACGCCGGTGGCCGAGTCCCACCCTTCTTCGTAATCCTCGTAGATGATGTTCAGGCCAGCGATCTGCTGCTCGTGCGTGTTCATGCCGTTGGTGGCGCGGTACGGCCGCATGTCCAGCGCCGGCGCCGACGGCGAGTACAGCCAGGCGGTGATGTCGGCTACCTCACCGGCGGCGTTGCGCACGTCGAGCCGCGTGGTGGCGCGCTGCCAGAAGTCGCGCAGACCCAGCGCCACGCCGCCTGCGGCGCCGCCCACGTAGGCCAGGCCCTTGCTGGCCGTGCCGCCGTTGACGTCGATCCAGGCCTGGCCGGCAACTGTGCGCTTGCGCAGGGTAAAACCGTCGGCGCTCAGTTGGGTCAGCGAAAAATCGTTCCACTGCGGGATCCACTGCAGGCCGTCCTGCACCGTTTTAGCCATGCCGGCCAACGGCGGCAGTGCCTGGCCGGCCACTTGCGCGGCGCGGTAGGCGTCACCGGGGTCGCGGCGCAGGCCGGTGACCGGGCGCACCGCCTCGCCCCATACGCCTACGCCCTCACCGGCATAGCGGATGTGGCGGTCGTGGGCGGGGTCCGACATCGGCACTTTGGCGGTGACGGCCAGGCCGGCGATGAAGTCCTGTTTGGCGTCGCCGTCGAAAATGAAGGTATGGACCATGCGCACGCTCTCGGCGCCGGCATAGAAGTACAGGCGTACCGAGAACGGCAACCAGTTGCGCCCCTGGCCCTGGTGCATGCCGTCGAGCTTGAGCGTGGCGCGCACCGGGCCGGTCTGCTCGACCGTCACCTGGTCCACCCGGCTGGTATAGCGCTGGCGTGTCACTGTTCCGGTTTCGTCGGGTTGCGGTCCGTCCTGGCGCAGCGCCAGCAGCTTGACGTCCTGCACGATGGCGCGCCCGCTGCGGGTGGCGGAGGCGATCAGGTGTTCGCCGCTGGTGGGAATGCGCCATACCGTGGGGCCGACCGTGACGGTAATCAGGGCGGAGGTCTGTTTGACGGCGACGCCGCCGACGGCCGGCGCTGCGGACGCGCCAAGCTCCAGTCGCCATGCCTCGGCGGAATTGCCGGCCGCCACCGCGTGCGCGGTCCATTTCAGTGACCCGTCGGGCCAGTACGCGAGCGGCCACGATTGCACGGCCCGGGCACCGTTACCGGCGCCAGTGAGTCGCATTTGCAGCGGCCCCTTGGTCGGTGCGCGCAGCGTACCGCGTGGCCAGGGCACGCCCAAGGTCGCGCCTTCGAACCGCGCCGGTACGGCGCCGTCCAGCCAGCGCAAATCGGTGCCGGCGACCGGCCGTGGCTCGCTGCCATCATTGGCGGTGATCCCCAGCGCCAGCGATGGCAGCGTGGACATCACGGCGGCGCTGGCTGCCGATTGCATGAACTGGCGGCGCGACGTCATGAAGGTGGTCATGGAACGTGTCTCACTGAAATATTGGTATTGACGCGAGTATAGGATGGCTGTCATGGCGCCGATTACGACGCCCAAAAATAATCATCGGCTTGCACACTATTGGTCACCATCCAGACAGGGAGATTTGTAGCAAAAGTTTTCTCACAGAGATTTGATATTGCTGATGCAATATTTTCGTGGCCTAATGCTCTGCTGCACGGGCGCGGGCGGCGATCCTGCTGGCGCAGTGATGTAGATAAATAATTTCGATAAAAAATGGAGAAACACCATGCAGGGTAGATACTTGTTAAGCAGCCTCGTGAGCGCCACGCTCGCCGTCGGCATGACCTCGGGCGCGCTGGCCGCGCCCACCACCGCCACCCCGGCCACCCCGGCCGCTTCGGCATACAACCAGCCGCCGAAGGATATCCTCGACGTCATGCGCGCGCCGCCACCGCCGTCGCCATCGCTGAGCCCCACGCATGACAAGCTGATGCTCGTCACCATGCAGGACTTCCCGTCGATCGCCAAGGTGGCCACGCCGTTCCTGCGCCTGGCCGGCGTACGGATCGAACCGGGCAACCATAGCCAGCACGACACCCCGGGCGGCTACGGCATTCCACCGTGCGTGAGTGCGATCGACCTGGTGCAGGTGGCCAACGGCAAGCAAACCGCCGTCAAGCTGCCGGCCGACGCCTGCCCGCGCCGCCCCGTGTGGAGCGCCGACGGCCAGCGCTTCGCGTTCGAGAACATCACCGCTGCAGCCGTCGAGCTGTGGGTGGGCGATGCCAAAACCGGCGCCGTGCGCCGCCTGCCCGGCGTGCGCCTGAACCAGATGTTCGGCGACCAGGTGCAATGGATGCCCGACCAGAAAACCTTGCTGGTCAAGCTGGTTACCGGTGACAAGGCGCCGCCGGTGGAAGCCCCCGGCTCGGCCGGTCCCGGCATCCAGGAGTCGCTCGGCGGCACCGGCCAGAGCAGCACCTACGAAAACCGCGACACCCTGCGCAACCGCTACGACGAATCGCTGTTCAACTACTACGGCACCTCGCAACTGGCGCTGGTCGATGCCGCCACCGGCAAGATCACCACGGTGGGCAAACCGGGCCTGTACGAGGAACTGGGCGTGGCGCCCGACAGCCGCCATGTGGTGGTCACTGAAATCCGTCCGCCGTACTCGTACGTGACCACGTTCGACCGCTTCCCCAAGCAGATCGACCTGTGGGACCTGAACCAGCGCGGCGTGAAAAAAGGCGCCAATCCGGTCGTGCGTGAGATCGCCGCGCTGCCGCTGGCCGACCGCGTGCCCAATCGCGGCGTGCCGACCGGCCCGCGCAACTTCACCTGGCGTCCGACCGAGGCGGCTACGCTGGTATGGGCCGAAGCGCTCGACGGCGGCGATCCGAAAGTGAAAGCGGCCGAGCGCGACAAGCTGGTCATGCTCAAGGCGCCGTTTACCGGCGCCCCGGTGGAAATCACCCGCACCGAACAACGCTACGCCGGCCTGGCGTGGAGCGAGAACGCCGGCGTGGCGCTGCTGACCGACTACGACGTCAACCGCAAATGGCGCCGCACCTGGCAGCTCAATGTCGACGATGCAAAAAATTCGCGCCGCCTGGTGTGGGACATGTCGACCGATGAAAAATACGCCAACCCGGGCAACCCGGTGCGACGCCAGCTGGCCAACGGTTCGTGGGTGATGCGCCAGGACGGCGACACCATCTACCTGTCGGGCATGGGTTCGTCGCCCGATGGCGACCGGCCGTTCCTCGACAAGTTCAGCCTGGGCACGCAGCAGTCGGAGCGCCTGTTCCGCAGCAGTAAAACCTCGTATGAACAGTTCATCGGCTTCGCCGGCAACGACAGCGGGCGCCTGCTGACCTGGTACCAGTCCACCACCGACACCCCGAACGCGCTGCTGCGCACCGTGGGCGCGCCGGCGGCAGGCGCGGTCAAGGGCGAGGCGGCATTCGATTCATCGAGCACGGCGCTCACGCACCTGAAGGACACCGCGCCGCAGGTGCGCGAGATCCAGAAGCGCCTGGTCAAATACAAGCGCGCCGACGGCGTGGACCTGTCGTTCACGCTGTACACGCCACCGGGCTACAAGGAAGGCACGCGTCTGCCGACCATCCTCAACGCCTACCCGCTCGATTACGCCGACGCCTCGCAGGCCGGCCAGACCACCGGCTCGCAAGCGACGTTCACCCGCCTGCGCCAGTACCGCCTGCTGCTGCTGGCGGGCTACGCCATCATCGACAGCGCCGCCTTCCCGATCGTGGGCGACCCGCGCAAGGCGTACGACACGTACACCGAGCAGCTGGTGGCCAACGCCAAGGCGGCGGTGGACGAAGCGGTGCGCCTGGGCGTGACAGATCCGGCCCGCGTAGGTGTGACCGGCCATAGCCACGGCGCGCTGATGACCGCCAACCTGCTGGCGCACTCGGACCTGTTCCGCGCCGGCGCGGCCACCAGCGGCTCGTACAACAAGTCGCTCACGCCGTTCGGTTTCCAGAACGAGCGCCGCTCGGTGTGGGAAGCGCCTGACGTGTACACCAAGGTCTCGACCTTCTTCTACGCCGACAAGCTCAAGACGCCACTGCTGATCGTGCACGGTGGCGACGACGCCAACCCGGGCACCACGCCGCTGCAATCGACCAAGCTGTACGAAGCGATCCGCGGCAACGGCGGCGTCACGCGCCTGGTGATGCTGCCGCACGAGCCGCACTGGTACGCGGCGCGCGAGTCGAACGAACAGCTGGTGTATGAAATGCTGCGCTGGTTCGACAAGTACGTCAAAAACGCGCCAGCCACTGCTACCGCCAGCAACTAGGCAGGCGCTGTAACACCACGCCACCGGGGCCAATTCTCCGGTGGCGCGGGCGACGCGCTGGCCGTTGCCGCAAAAGGGGTTATACTTGGTACCGATGAACGCCTTACGCCTCCTCGCGCAAAGTCAACGTTCTTCCCTGAACGAGGGCGCATCGCCTGTGGCCGGACGCTACTGCCCGTCCACCAAGGATCTCGCCAGCCTCTCGCTCGCTCGGTAAGCCAGAACTCCCACGGTTCCGCGCCTGCCGAGCCGACCACCTGAATCCCTGAACGCCTGTTTCACCGCTGCCGGATCACCGGCATCCCCACGCACGTCTTTACCACTGAACTGGAGCCATCATGCATCCTCAGATTACCGTCTCGTCGCTCGACATCGAACGCCTGGAAGCGTTGTTCGACGCCCTGCCCACCGCCACCGCCAATGCCAACGCCCGCCTGCTGGCCGAACTGGGCCGCGCCAAGGTCGTGGAACCGGAACAAATGCCACCGAACGTGGTCACTATGCGCTCGCGCGTAAGCTTCGAGATCGAACAACCGCCACAGCAACTGTGCCTGACCCTGGCATACCCGAAAGACATGGCCGAACTCGACGACGGCATCTCGATCCTGACCCCGATCGGCACCGCCCTGCTGGGCCTGTCCGTGGGCGACCGCATCGACTGGCCCCTGGCCGACGGCCAGATGAGCACCCTGCGCATCCTGGACCTGCCCTACCAGCCCGAGCGCGCTGGCGAGATCTTCCGCTAAACTTCGGGGGTCAGTGCCGACTTTCGGACATTTTTGAACTTAATTGCGCAGTCTTGGTCATCATAGCGATGAGTTCGTGTCTAAATGTCGGCACTGACCCCGAAGTGGAAAATACTAGACGACTGGTCTAATTGTGCTATTATACGTTTCATGAAAGCCGAATACACCGACGTCCGCCAGCACATCCTCGATCAGGGGAAGGCCATTATTACGCGCAAGGGTTTTGCCGGCGTGGGGCTGAACGAGATCCTGACCGCAGCTGACGTGCCCAAGGGTTCCTTCTACCATTACTTCAAGTCGAAGGAACTGTTCGGCGAGGCGCTGCTGGACGATTACGTGGCGCAGTACCTGGTGCACATGGACAGTCTGCTCGAGCAAGCGGACAAACCGGCCGCGCCGTGCCTGATGGCCTACTGGGACAGCTGGTTCAGCGACGCCACCGCAAGCCCGGACAGCTGCAATTGCCGCTGCCTGGTGGTCAAGCTCAGCAGCGAGGTGGCCGATATGTCGGAGCCCATGCGTGTAGCGCTGCGCGATGGCACCGACCATATCATCGCCCGACTGGCATTGGCCATCGAACGCGGCGCGGCGGACGATTCGCTGCCGGCCGTGGCAGATGCTGCCGATGCTGCCCAGCTGGCGCAAACGCTGTACCAGCTCTGGCTGGGCGCGGCCATGCTCACCAAGCTGCGGCGCGAGCCGAGCGCCCTGAATTCGGCCTGGCACGCCACGTTGGACCTGCTGCACTTGGCGCCAGCAATGTATCCCCTGCGCGGATGACCTCGTCCGCGTTTTTTTGAGACAGCATCTAGACGACCAGTCTAATAATTTCTATATTAAGGAGCAACAATGAACAACTTCGACTTCCATAATC
This sequence comes from Duganella phyllosphaerae, assembly GCF_001758785.1. GTDB lineage: Bacteria > Pseudomonadota > Gammaproteobacteria > Burkholderiales > Burkholderiaceae_D > Rugamonas > Rugamonas phyllosphaerae. The sequence continues at coordinate 19,756 of NZ_LROM01000085.1, read as the reverse complement.
CGACCAAGATCGTCTTCGGCGCCGACACCGTCGGCAAACTCTCCACTCTGGTGCCCAATGACGCCCGCGTACTGATCCTGTTCGGCGGCGCCAGTGCCGAAAAAACCGGCACAATGGCCGAAGTACGCACTGCCCTCGGTGAGCGCACCGTGCGCGAGTTCGGCGGTATCGAACCGAATCCCAGCTACGAAACCCTGATGCGCGCCGTCCACGTGGTGCGTGAAGAAAAAATCGATTTCCTGCTGGCGGTTGGCGGCGGCTCCGTGATCGACGGCACCAAGTTCGTTGCGGCCGCCGCGCTGTACGACGGCGAGCCATGGGAAATCGCCCAACAGGGCGGCGCCAACGTGCAACGCGCCCTGCCGTTCGGCTCGGTGCTGACCTTGCCGGCGACCGGCTCCGAAATGAACAACGGCGGCGTGGTCACCCACAAGGCCACCCAGTCCAAGCTGGCCTTCCGCAGCGCGCTGCTGTTCCCGGCGTTTTCGATCCTCGATCCGCGCAAAACCTTTACCTTGCCCACCAACCAGGTCGCCAACGGCCTGGTCGACGCCTTCGTCCACACCACCGAGCAATACCTGACCTACCCGGTCAACGCCAAGGTGCAGGACCGCTTTGCCGAAGGCTTGCTGCAAACCCTGGTGGAAATCGCCCCGCAAGCGGTGGCCACGCCGGACGACTACGAAACCCGCGCCAACCTGATGTGGACCGCCACCCTGGCCCTGAATGGCCTGATCGGCGCCGGCGTGCCACAGGACTGGGCCACCCACATGATCGGCCATGAGCTGACCGCGCTGTACGACATCGACCATGCCCGCACCCTGGCGCTGGTGCTGCCCGCCCTGCTGGACGTACAGCGCGAGCAAAAGCGCGGCAAGCTGCTACAGTTTGGCGAACGCGTGTGGGGCATTACCGACGGCACCGACGACGAGCGCATCGACGCCGCCATCGCCCGCACCCGCGCCTTTTTCGAGGGCCTGGGCATTCCAACCCGCCTGTCCGCCTACCAGCTGGGCGAGGAAGCCGTGGAAGCGGTCCTGAAACAACTGCAGACGCACGGCATGACCGCGCTGGGCGAGCACCGCGATATCGACCTGGCGCGCAGCCGCAAGATTTTGCAAGCAGCACTCTGATCCCGATCCACCCACCCATCCACTAACGACTAAGGACACACAATGAACATCCTCATGGTACTGACCTCGCATGACCAACTGGGCGACACCGGCAAAAAAACCGGCTTCTGGCTGGAAGAATTCGCTGCGCCGTATTACACGCTGAAAAACGCCGGCGCCAACCTGACGGTGGTCTCGCCAGCTGGCGGCCAGCCGCCGCTCGACCCGAAAAGCGACGAACCCGATGCCCAGACCGAAGCGACCAAGCGCTTCAAGGCCGATCCGGACGCGCAAGCCGTGCTGGCCAACACCGGCAAGCTCGCTGACGTGAAAGCGGCAGACTTCGACGCCGTGTTCTACCCGGGCGGCCACGGCCCGCTGTGGGACCTGGCCGAAAGCCGCGATTCGATCAACCTGATCGAAACCATGATCGCCGCCGGCAAACCGGTGGCCACCGTGTGCCACGCACCGGGCGTGCTGCGCCACGTGAAAGCACCGGACGGCTCGCCGCTGGTCAAGGGCAAAAAGGTCACCGGCTTTACCAACACCGAGGAAGAAGCGGTGGGGCTGACCAAGATCGTGCCATTCCTGGTGGAGGACATGCTCAAGCAAAACGGCGGCGACTACTCGAAAGTGGGCGACTGGCAGTCGTATGCGATTACCGACGGCATCCTGGTAACCGGCCAGAATCCGGCCTCGTCGGAAGCTGCCGCGGAAGCGCTGCTCAAGCTGCTGGCCTGACCGGTCGCCCGGCAACCGCCAAACCAATACACAAAACTGACAGTCAGCTACTCGCGGCCTGGAACTAACAATGTTTTGCCAGGTAAATCCAGCAGGGGTATAGTGCTCTGGCGACATATCCCTGTTGCACGTCCTTTATAAGCGAGGTCACCCATGAAGAAGCTGTTCTTTGCCGGCATGCTGCTGGCGTTTGGCAGTGCGGCGTTTGCTGCTGAGCCCACCGCCCAGCAAAACAAGATGAAAACCTGTAATGCCGAAGCCACTGGCAAGAAAGGCGATGAGCGCAAGGCTTTCATGAAGCAGTGCCTGAGTGCCAAGCCGGCGCCAGCGGTTGCCGCCGAGCCGGAAATTCCGCTGACCCAGCAAAACAAGATGAAAAAATGTAATAACGACGCCGTCGGCAAAAAAGGCGACGAACGCAAAGTCTTCATGAAGGCCTGCCTGAGCGCCAAGTAAGCGATAATCTTCCACCAACACCATCCAACTGTGCCACCCCACGCAACCAGCGCCGGGTGGCGTTTTTTTTGTGCCAAAAATTACCATGCTGGCATAAGAATTGCTTGAGATATACTTTTTGTGATCGAACCAAAAGTAATGAACGCAAATACTTTAACGCGTTCGGACATGTTTCTACCCTACATGCCGGACGTTGCCCGCTGCGAGCTGTCGCTGCGAGAACTCAACCAGATGTGGCAACTGATCGAGTCGTCCGCCAAGATGAACTGCCCGGCGGAGGCGCGCCTGCTGCTGCCTGCGATGGTGGCCACGCGCACCGGTTTCGCGCACCTGGAACAGGCATTGATCGCCAACCTGGTGCAGGAGAAGGTCAACCAGGTGCTGGCCAACCTGGGTACCCAGGCCCGTTACGCCATCGACATCCTGGTGCGCAACCTGTTCGAGCGCACCGCCGACGTGGGCTTTCTCGCCACCGACGCCGACCTGTGCAGCTTCGTTGCCGGCGACGACCACGCGGGCGCCAGCCTGGACACCGTGCGCCGGCGCCTGGCGGCCTACCGCGACAAGTACACCGTGTATGACGAAATCCTGCTGCTCGATACTGCCGGCCGGGTCCTGGTGCAGGCCGACATGGCCACACCGGTGGCGCGCAGCGTCGATCCGTTGCTGGCCGCCACCCTGGCCACCGACGGCTACGTGGAGACCTTCCGCACCACCGACCTGCGGCCCGGCAAGCCGCGCGCGCTGGTGTACTCGCACCGCATGCGCGACCCGCAGAGCGGCGAGGTGGTCGGGGTGCTGTGCCTGTGCTTCAATTTCGAGCAGGAGATGGACGCCATCTTCGCCGCGTACCGCGATCCGTCGCACCGCGCCAACATGCTGCTGCTCGACGCCGACAACCGCGTGGTCAGCAGCGCCGATCCGCTCTGGATCCCGGCCGGCGTGCCGGTACCGGTCAACCCGGACGGCAGCGCGCGCCCGCTGCTGTTCGGCGGCCGCGAATACCTGGTGCAAACCTTCGGCTGCAACGTCTACCAGGGCTACCCCGGCCCCGCCGGCTGGAAAGCGCAATTGATGGTGCCGCTGGACCTGGCCTTCCGCAACGGCGGCGTTGATGCCATCGCGGGCGTCGATGCGCAACTGGTGCAGGGACTGCTGTCGCATGCGCAGGCTTTCAGCCCGCCGCTGCACGAGCTGATGACCGCCGTCACGCGCACGACGCGCACCATCGGCCGCATCGTCTGGAACGGCAAGGTCACCAGTCACGCTGAAGACAACCGAGGCGGCGCCGCTGGTGCCGGCAGCAGCCGCCTCAACACCATCCTCGACCAGATCAGCGGCACCGGAGCGCGGAGCGACGCGCTGTTCTCGCGCTCGATCCGCGACCTGTACCAGACCGTGCTGGCGGCCAGCGTCGGCCAGGCCGAGCTGACCTCGCAACTGCTGGTCGATATGCTGGACCGCAACCTGTACGAGCGTGCCAACGATTGCCGCTGGTGGGCGCTCACCGCCCAGCTGCGGCGCGGCCTGGCCGAGGGCGACGCCGCCGCCGCTGCCGCCATGGGCGCCGTGCTGGCCCAGATCAACCGCCTGTACACCGTGTACGCGCGGCTGTTCGTGTACGACCGCCAGGGACGCATCCTGGCCGCCACCGGTGCCCAGCCGCTGCCACGCACCCACGTCGATGCCGACACCCTGGGCCACGTCTGCGCGCTGCGCAGCGAACTCGATCACCACGTCGAACTGTTCGCGCCATCGGCCCTGTACGACGGCGCGCCCACCTTCATCTACCACGCCGCCATCCGCCACCCGGAGCAGGCCAGCGTGGTGGGCGGCATTGGCGTGGTGTTCGATGCGGGACCGGAGCTGGCCAACATGCTGCACAGCGGCGTGGCGGGACGGCGCAATATGCAGGCGTACTTCATCACGCCCGAGCGGCAGGTGCTGGCCAGCACCGACGCCGTCCATCCCCCGGGCGCCACGCTGGCGCTGAAGGCAGAGCAGCTGGCCGCGCTGCTGGCGGCTTCCGATCACAACGGTCGTGGCAGCGGCTCGGTGATCATGGAGCACGATGGCCAGTACGTGATCGCGGCCTGCTCGCGCGCGGCCGGCTACCGCGAGTTTCGCGCCCATGCTGGCGTGGAGCAGCCGGTGCTGGCGCTGCTGCTGGAGTCGTTCGGGCCGGTGCGCGATCGGCGCGAGCTGGCGGCGCTGGGCGCGCAGGCGATGCAGGTGGAATCGGCGCAAGGCATGCAGGAAGCAGGGACTGGAACCGACTACGCCATCTTCCACGCCGGCCGTGCGCTGATGGCACTGCCGGCGCGGTCGATCCAGGAGGCGGTGCCGTTCACCCGCGTGCAGCGCGCGGCGGGCAACAACCCGGCGCGGGTGGGCATGCTCGACGTGGCGCCGGGCGGCGGCAGCAAGCAGTTCGTGTGGGTGTTCGACCTGGCGCTGCTGGCCACCGGCCGCGCCGCCGTCGTCACCGACAACAGCCAGGTAATGCTGGTCAGGCTCAGCACCAGCACCTGCGCCGGCACCATCGGCCTGCTGGTGGACGACCTGCACTCGGTGCAGCAGTTTGCCGACGACGCGCTGACCGCCTCGCCCATGGGCACCGATGCCCAGGCGCTGGCGCCGCGCCTGATCAAGGCCAACGGCGGCAACCTGCTGATCGAGGAAATCGACCTGGAGCGGCTAGCTGTTCGGCTGCGCGTGTAGATTGCCCTTGCGGCGGTACAGCATCAGCGTCGCCAGCAGCCCGCACACGGCGGCAAAAGTGAGCCACCAGCCCGGCGCGCTCTTGTCGCCGGTCGCCTCGATCAAGCCGGTGGCCACCGCCGGCGTAAAGCCGCCGAAGATCGCGGTGGCCAGGCTATAGGCCAGCGAGAAGCCCACGGTACGTACTTCCACCGGCATCACTTCGGTGAGCGCCACCACCATGGCGCCGTTGTAGCTGGCGTACAGAAACGACAGCCACAATTCCACTTCCAGCATGCGGGTAAAGCTCGGCGCCTGCACCAGCCAGTGCAGCGCCGGCCAGGCGGTGAGGATGGCCAGCACGGTGCAGCCGATCAGCAGCGGACGGCGGCCCACGCGGTCGGACAGCGCCCCCATCACCGGCAGCCAGATGAAGTTCGACACGCCCACGCACAGCGTGACCAGCAGCGCCGCGCTGGTCGTCAGGTGCAGCACGGTTTTACCGAAGGTGGGCGTGTACACGGTAATCAGGTAGAACGACACGGTGGTCATCGACACCAGCATCATGCCGGCGATAATCAGACCCCAGTTGGCCAGCATCGAGCGAAAGATCTCGCGCAGCTCGGGGCGGTGCTTGCGGTTCTTGAATTCCTCGGTCTCCTGCAACGAGCGGCGGATCATGAACAGCACCGGCACGATCATGCAGCCCACGAAGAACGGCAGGCGCCAGCCCCACTCGGCCACCTGGGTGGGCGCGAGCAACTGGTTCAGGCCGAAGCCCAGGGCGGCGGCAACCACGATCGCCACCTGCTGGCTGGCAGACTGCCAGCTCACGTAAAAACCCTTGCGTCCCGGCGGCGCCATTTCGGCCAGGTACACCGACACGCCGCCCAGCTCCACGCCGGCCGAAAAGCCCTGCAACAGGCGGCCGGTGAGCACCAGCAGCGGCGCGGCGTAACCGATGGTGGCGTAGCCGGGAACGCAGGCAATCAGCAGGGTGCCGGCCGCCATCAGCGCCAGGGTGACGATCAGGCCCTTGCGGCGACCCACGCGGTCGACATAGGCGCCGAGGATGATGGCGCCCAGCGGCCGCATCAAGAAGCCGGCGCCGAAGGTCATGAAGGTCATCATCAGCGATGCCATCTCGTCGCCAGCCGGGAAGAAGGCGGCGGCGATGGCGTTGGCGTAGAAGCCGAACAGGAAGAAATCGAACATCTCCATGAAATTGCCGCTGACAACGCGGAACACGGTGCCAGCGCGCGATTGCACGACGGGCGCTGGCTGGTGCGGGAGACTGGAAGGAATGGCTGACATGGCTACCTCGGGTTTGCAAATGGAGTGGCGGACTGTATCACCCCATTATAGATATTCCATTTGTAAAGTAAATCGGTAGTTTCCCTGCCTTTGGCGCGGGTGGCTTGCATAATCCGTATCCATGCTGCAACACATCGGGGGATTCACAATGATTTGTCGCCGCCGGCGCGGTGCGCCAGTAAAATCGACCATGTTTAAAAATGCAATCTGATCGAGGAACCCATGCGCCGCCTTCTGTTCGCCACCCTGTTCGCCGCCGCCCTGCCCTGGTCGGCAACTGCCGCCGAATCCGTCCGCCAGGTGGCGCCGTTCATCGCGGTCAACGCAAAAGGCGCGTTCGCCATGACGGTCGAAGCGGGCAAGACGCAGTCGGTCAGGATCTCCGGCGAAGACGCGTTCGTGGCCGCGCTCGAGACGCGCGTGGTGGACAACGAGCTGCAAATCACCGTCAACGGCAAGCAGCCCAAGAACAACAAGGGCGATGCGCGCGTGACCATCACCCTGCCGTCGCTCAGCCGGGTCAAGGTGGAAGGCGCGGGCGAAACCATCATTACCGGCGTGGCCAGCGACCGCCTCGACGTGGGCTACCTGGGCGCCGGCCGGCTCAGCGCCAGCGGCAAGGTCAAATACCTGCGCCTCAATGCCAAGGGCGTGGGCGAAGTCGATACCAAGGCCTTGCACGCCGAGCGCGTGGATGTCAATTTCAGCGGCGTGGGCGATGTCAGCGTGTACGCCAGCGACACCGTCAACGCGGTGGCCAAGGGCATGGGCTCGCTGACCTACTACGGCAAGCCGAAGACCATCAACAAGTCGGTATCGGGCATCGGCAACGTCAGCGCCGGCGACTGATCCGACCGTAGTGCTAGCGGTAACGCGATAAAACAATAAACAATACCGGGGGCAGCGTGGCTGAAGCAAACGACATCGCCCACTGGCGCGCGCGGATCTTTGCGCGGCTGCTGCAAGTGGTATTTGTGCTCGGCCTGTTGACGGCAGTGCCCAGCGCCCTGCTGGCCGCCAATGCCGGCTTGTGGTCGGTCGCCATCATGGACTGCATTGCAGTGGCATGGATCGGCGCCATCCTGGTACTGCGGCGCGTGGCATACACCATCCGCGTGGCCCACTTCCTGACCGTGGCGTTCATGGTCGGCGCGGGCCTGATGCTCAAGGTGGGGGCGGTCAGCCAGATCTACCTGATGGCCGTGCCGGTGCTGGCGGCGCTGCTGCTCGGCATGTGGCCCGCGATCTGGATCCTGCTGCTGACCGGCCTGACGGTGCTGCTGCTCAGTATCGAGCCGGAGGTACCGATGGTTATCGCCGGCATGCCAGACTACGGCCTGCTCAAGGCGGCCATCCTGGCGCTCAACTTCATGTTCATGACGTCCATCCTCACGCTGTGCTGCGCAGTGCTGTTGAAGCAGCTGGCCAGTTCGTTCGACGAATTGCGCCTGCACTCGGAAGACAACCACCGGCTGGCGTTCTTCGACGTGCTCACCGGTCTGCCCAACCGCCGCCTGCTGATGGACCGCATCGACCAGTTGCTGGCCAGCTCGCAGCGGGGCGGCACCTTCAGCGCCGTGATGTTCGTCGATCTCGACCGCTTCAAGACCATCAACGACGCGCGCGGCCACGCCGTCGGCGACGCCGTGCTGTGCCAGGCCGCCGCGCGGCTGGAACAAACGGTGCGCAAGGCCGACACGGTGGCGCGCATTGGCGGCGATGAATTCGTGGTGCTGCTCGGCCACCTGGCGGACGACCTGATCACCGCATCGCAGGCGGCGCGGCTGGTGGCCGAAAAAATCCGCGCAGCCCTGGGCCAGGATGTCGAGATCGACGGCCAGCGATATCGCTGCACGGCCAGCATCGGCGTCACCATGCTGCCCCGCCGCTGCAATGATGGCAGCACAGGTGCACGCGCAGACCAGAGCGCGCTCGACCTGCTGCGCGAAGCCGATACCGCGATGTACCGCGCCAAGTCCGGGGGCCGCGACGGCGTCGCCTTTTTCGAGGCGTCGATGCAGGCGGCAGTGGAGCAGCGGCTGTCGATGGAGCGCGAGCTGGCGGCGGCGCTGGCCGGCGGCGCGCTGCGCATGGTGGTGCAGCCGCAGGTGGACCGCCAGGGTCGCGTGGTCGGCGCCGAGATGCTGATGCGCTGGCCGCAGCCCGACGGCAGCATGGTGCCGCCCAATGTATTCATCCCGGTGGCCGAGGAATCGGGCCTGATCCTGGCGCTGGGCGCGTGGGCCATGCGCCAGGCCTGCGAAAGCGTGCTGCTGCTGGCGCGCGCCGGCGTGCCGTTGCCGCTGTCGGTCAATGTCAGTCCCAGCCAGTTTCGCCAGCCCGATTTTGTGGAACAGGTGCGCGGCGTGCTGGCCGACACCGGCGCCCCGGCCTCGATGCTGGTGCTGGAAGTGACCGAGGGCGTACTGATCGACCACATGGCCGACACCATCGCGCGCATGCGGCAGCTGGCCGCACTGGGCCTGCGTTTTTCGATCGACGATTTCGGCACCGGCTATTCGAGCCTGGCCTACCTGCGCCAGATGCCGCTCTATGAACTCAAGATCGACCGCAGCTTCATCATGGATACGCCGGGCGACGCCGGCAGCGTGGCGCTGGTGCAGGCCATCCTGGCCATGGCCGGCCACCTCGGGCTGAAGGTGGTGGCCGAGGGCGTGGAAACGCGTGAGCAGGCCGACTTTTTGATCGGCCACGATTGCGCCTGCATGCAGGGCTACCTGTTCGGGCGGCCGATGCCGCTGGCGGCGCTGATCGCACTGCTGCCACCCGCCACGGTATCCGTTACTGCACCACGGTGATACGCTTGCCGCTGACGCTGCGCTGCGCCGGATTGCCATAGACCGTGATACTGCCGGAGCCGTTGCTGCCCGCCACCAGCGAGCCGCTAGCGGTGGCTGTCGCGCTGCCCGAACCGTTGGTGGAGATATCGGCATCGCGAGCGGACAGGCCTGCCAGGTCGGCGCTGCCCGAGCCGCTCAGGCGCACCCGCAGCCGTTCCACGCTGCCGCTGGCGGTGGCGCTGCCGGAACCGCGCAACTCGAGTCCCAGCGACTGCCCGTGCAGGCGGCCCAGTTGAAGCCGCCCGGAGCCGTTCAGGGTGGCGTCGGTGGTGACGCTGTCGAGGGCATTGGCGTTCATGCTGCCCGACCCGTTGAGGCGCACATCGAAGCGGTCGACCCGGCCAGCGATCTCGACGTCGCGCGAGCCGTTAAGACGCAGCTGGAAGTCGCCGCCATTCAGACCGGTCACCTGCAGGCGCCCCGAGCCATTTGCCTCGGCCTGGCGCAAGCGTGGCAAAGTGAGCGTGACCCGCAGCGGGTTGGAAGAGCGCACGCTGCCCTCGGTCCGCAAGCGCAGGGTACCGCCGCTGGCATCGGTGATCAGCAGCGGCAGCAGGTTGCTGTCGCCCTCCACCGTCAACGACGGCGCCTGCCCCACCCGCACCGTCACGACCATCGAACCGCTGATGTCGATGCCATCGACACTGGCGCTGACGACGCGCTGCTCGGTCAGCACCTGGCCATTGCCCTGCACCGCATTGCTGCTGAACGCGGACTTGATCTGGGCATTGCCATCATCGGGCACGACGATCACGGCGCAGCCGGCGATCAGGGCGAGGACAAGGGCGGAAGAAGAAAAGGCGAGACGGCGCATGGCGGAGTTCCTGGTCAGTGGTGATGTTGCCACTGTAGCCAGAATGTCCGGCGACGGTGCTGGCGATGCGACGAACGGTAAAATTCGTGGCCTGAACCGCGTTTTGCCGCCTTGCCCGGAGTGCTACCATGGCGGACATGAACACTCCTCCCGACAGCCTGGCGCACCTGCGCGCCCTCACCCGCCAGTTCGCCCAAGACCGCGACTGGGCGCCGTTCCACACGCCGAAGAACCTGGCCATGGCGCTGTCGGTCGAGGTGGCCGAGCTGATCGAACATTTCCAGTGGCTGCCCACCGGCGTGGACGCCGAACTCGATGACGCCGCCCGCCTGGGCATCCGCCACGAGCTGGCCGACGTGCTGCTCTACCTGGTGCAACTGGCCGACCAGGCCGGCGTGGACCTGCACGCGGCGGCGCTGGAAAAGATCGCGCTCAATGCGGTGAAGTACCCGCCGCCCCCGGGCGCTGTTTACCCCTGAGACCCGTGGGGTCGGACCCCGTCGGGGGCGCTGTTTACCCCTGAGACCCGTGGGGTCGGACCCCGTCGGGGGTCCGCCCCCGGACGGCCTTGCGGGTTAGTTCGCCGGCATGCCCAGCGCCTTGCGTATCTCGGCGCCCACGATATGCCACGCCGCCGACGTGCTCGACACTTCGTCATAATGGCTGCCCCCCGGCAGCAGCACCACCTCGGCCGCATCGCCGGCAGCACGCGCGCGCCGGGCGTAGTCCTCGCCCGCGCGCGGTGGTGCGATGGTATCGAGTTCGCCGTGGATCAGCACCGTGCGCACGCCGGCCGGCAGCAGCTCGGCCGGCGAGGTGTCGGCGTACACGTCCGGGCGAGCCTCGCTCGGCAAGCCGGCCAGTTGTTCGGTGCTGCGGTCGCAGCTGGTCTGGATCAGCTTTGCCTCGTTGCGCAAATCGGCCAGGCCGCCCAGGCTGATCACCACCGGTACCGGCAGCGGATCGGCCACGTACAACGGGCTCGATGTGGGCAACCGCGCGCGCGATCCGGCCCACTGCGCCAGGTGGCCGCCGGCCGAATGCCCGACCAGCACCACGCGCGCCAGGTCCAGCTGGTACTGCGGCGCCAGCGTGCGCAGGCGGTCCATGGCGGTGGCCACGTCCTGGTACATGCCGGGATAGCCGCCGCCGTCCTCGTCGTAGCGGCGGTATTCGATATTCCACACGGCGACGCCCTGCGCGGCCAGCGCGCCGGCCATGTTGCGCATCTGGACGATGCCGCCGAACTGCTTGGTCCAGCAGCCGCCGTGGATGATGGCCGCCACCGGGTGCGGTCCCGGTCCGGCGGGTGCGAACAGCTCGGCGAACTGGGAGGGCGCTGCGCCGTAGGCGATGTGCGCGGTGGGGGCCGGGCCGCTCAAGGCCAGGTAGTGATCGAGCGACATCGGCGCGGTGACGATGGCGGCGGCCAGCAAGGTGGTGGCGGTGATACTCATGGTGGGCGTGCTCCGGATGGGAAGCGGCCATGCTACACCATCGGTCCAACCCGCACAGCGAAAAAAGGGGTCGGACCCGGATGGGTCCGACCCCGCGAGGGACGGCAGTGCGGACTACAAGTTAGAACTTGTAGTTGGCGCGCGCGTAGTAGTAACCGCCGTTGATGCCGAACGGCGAGAACGATGGCAGCACCGTGACGGCGGCGTTGTCGAGCGCCGCGCGCTGGTCGGCCAGCAGCGCCGGGTTGATGCCGTTCGGGTACAGGTTGAACAGGTTGTTCGCGCCCACCGCCACCGACCACGCGTTGTCGATCTTGTAGCCCACTTCGAGATCGGTGATGGCGCGCATCTTGATCTCGTTCTTGTGATACACGGCGCCGTCTTCACTGTCGTAGTTGTTCGACTTGCCGTAGATCGCTTCGCGCAGGTTGACGGTCCAGTTACCGATCTTCCACAGCGCGCCCAGGTTCACGCGCATTTTCGGCGAGGCCGTCTCCAGGTTGGAAATGGCAGTCTTGTCGAGCAGCGTTTGCGGCATCAGCTGGGTGGGCGCCTGGTTAATTTGGGTCACTTCCACCTTGTTGTAGTTGGCGGCGATCGACCAGTCCACGCGGCCGTAGGTGCCATAGCTTTCGTTGAGGGTGGCGACGAACTCCATGCCCCGGCTGCGGGTGTTGACCGCGTTCGAGAAGATGTTGATGCCGGTCTGGCTGACGGTGCTGTCAAGCACATTGCCGTTGGCCAGGATCGCCGACACCACCGCCGGCGAGTTGATCGCGCCACCGGAACCGTACAAGGCGCCGGAACCGACGATGCGGTCGCGGATCTTGATCTGGTACACGTCCACCGTCACATTGAGGTTGCTGGCGGGGTTGAACACCAGGCCGAAACTGAGGTTGTTCGACTTCTCGGGCTTGAGGCCATTCACACCCACCAGGCGGGCGCCCGGCGAATTGGGCGCCAGCTGCACGAACGCGCTGGTCGGGCCGACGTTGGTAGCCGAGTAGTACGATTCGGCCAGGGTCGGCGCGCGGAAGCCGTTACTGATGGTGCCGCGCACGGCTGCCGTCGGCGTCATTTCGTAGCGCGAGGTGAGCTTGCCCACGCGGGCGCTGCCAAAATCGCTGAAGTGCTCGTAGCGACCGGCTAGGTCGACCGTCAAATCCTTCACCGGGTTGCCGGCGACGTTGACGTAAGCGGCCTTGTTGGTGCGGCGGTGCTTGCCGGCGTCGGTCAGCGAGAAGCCCGGATACGACTGCGAGCCTTCCTTGTAGCGCGAGGCCGGATCGCCTGCCTGGATTTCATACTGGTCGACGCGGTATTCGAGGCCCGTGGCAAACGTCAGCGGCTTGCTCCAGCCTACCTCGATTTCGCGGCTCGCTTCGAGCGTGGTGGTGGTCTGGGTGGCGACGAAGGCGCCGGCCGAGAACTCGGTCGGCGAGGCGCCGGTGTCCGCGAACAGGGAGGCATTGACCGAATCTTCCACACCGATGCGCGACTTGTCGCGGCCATAGGTGGTGCTGATGTCGGTGTTCCAGTCGGCCAGCTTGCCCTTGACGCCGATGGTCAGCGCCACATCGTCCTGCTTGATCGCCTCTTTCGGCGAGAAGCCCTGCGGGTACAGGCCCGGCACGCGGTTGGGCAGGCGGTAGTTTTCGTAGGCGCTCGCTTCCTTGCGGCCGGCGGTCAGGATCGAGTACAGCTGGCTGTTGGCGTCGATGTCCCAGCCGAAGTTGGCTGCCAAAACATTGAGGTGATATGCGGCGTCGCCCTGGATCTTGTTCAGGTACGGGTAGCCGGAAATTTGCGTCATGCCGGGGATATTGGCGACGTTGCGCGGATCGACCAGGCGCGGGTCGATGCCGCCACGGTCGCTGTGGCCATGGTATTTCGAATCCACGGTCACGCTCAGGTACGCGTTCTCGAACGGTTCAACGCCGAAGTTGACGGCGCCGCTGGCGCTGCGTCCACCACCATCCCAATAGCCGCCGCCGGTGACCGTCGCATTGCCGCCCCGGTTGTTCGATTTAAGGATGATGTTGATCACGCCGGCGATGGCGTCGGAGCCGTATTGGGCGGCAGCGCCGTCCTGCAGCACTTCGATATGGTCGATCGCGGCGACCGGGATGTAGTTCAGGTCGGCCGCTGCGCCGCCCTGGTATGGCCCGCCCAGCACGGCCAGGTTGGCGGTGCCGTGGCGGCGCTTGCCGTTGATGAGCACCAGCGTGTTATTCGGGGACAGGCCGCGCAGGCGCGCCGACAGCGTCAGGTTGGCGGTGTCGCCGCCGAAGGCCTGGGCCGTGAACGACGGCAGGTTTTGCGCCAGCGCCTGGATCAGGTCCGGCTGGCCGGTGCGCTGCAGCGAAGCGGCGTCCAGTACCTGGATCGGCGAGGCGCTGTTTTCGGCTTTCATGCCGCTCGAGCGGGTGCCGGTGACGATGACCGAGGCGGTCGCGGCGACTTCGGTCGGTGCGACCGCCGCTGCAGCGACTTCGGCTTCAGCTTCGGCCGGTGCAGCGTAGGCAGAGGCGGCGCCAAACGCCAGGGTGGACAGGACGGCGGCAACGCCGATCTTGAGAGTGGTCTTGTGCATATTTTTAAATCCCCATTTTTGGAAAAAATTACAAAGTAAGACCTGCAACGCTTATTATTTTTTTGCGGCGACCACTTCGATTTCCACCAGCCAGCCCGGGTTGCTCAGCCCCGCCACCTGCACCACGGCGCGTGCCGGCAAATTGGGCTGGGCACCGCCGAAGTACTGGGTGTAGGCTTCCATGAAGCCCTTGGTATCGGCCTTGCCGCCCTTGGCCGGATCGCCCACCAGGAACACCTGCATCTTGACCACGTCGGACATTTGCAGCTTCATGCCTTCGAGGATTTCCTTGATCTTCTTGAGCACCGTCTCGGTCTGGGCCTTGGTGTCGCCAAAGGCAGCCAGCGTGTCGCCCGGCACTTCCTTGTTCACCACCGCCGGTACCTGGCCGCTGATGAAGTGAATGGTGGCGGTCGGCGGAATGGTCACCGCCAGCGCGATCGGGAAGTCCGAGTTCGGGATCTTGTGGCGCACAATCTCGGCGGCAGGCGCGGCAGCCTGGGCGGCGCTGCACAGCAGGCCGAAGGCGATCGGGGTCAACACGGTGGCAATGATTTTTTTCATGGTTCTCTCTCGTGGTTTTAATGTTTGTTCGACATTTCGGCGGTACCGAATTGCGCCACGCCCAGCGCGGTGCGCAGCTTGTGGATTTCGTCTTCGGTCAGCGCGTCGGCCTTGTTGCCCCATTCGCCGCGCACGTAGGTGAGAATGGCGGCCAGGTCGCGGTCGCTGATGGTTTCGGAAAAGTCCGGCATGCCGCCGCGCCCCTTGAGCAGCACGCCTGCCACTTCGGCATGGTCGCCGGTAACGAACTTGCTGCCGGCCAGGGCGGGGAAAGCGCCCGGGATGCCCTTGCCGCTGGCCTGGTGGCAGGCCGCGCAGTTTTTCATGAACAGCGCCTTGCCGTCCGGGGCTTGCGCGCGCGCCGGCGCCACGGCCAGCAGCGCGGTGGCCGCCAGCGCGGCGGCGCTCATCAGGGCAGTTGTCAGCACAGGCTTCATGCGCTGGCCCTCGCGTGGATGCGGGCGATCTGCTGCCATGCCGATTCGATGGCGCCCGCCTGCCAGCCGGTCAGATAGCTCAGGTGTTCGCCGGCCAGCATGATGCGGCCCTCGCCTTCCACCAGCGTGGGGTACGCGGCGGCGCGGGTCTTGTCGGTCCACTCGGCCCAGCCACCGAGGTTGTACTGCACCCGGTGCCACGCCACGGAAAACGCGTTCTCGTATTCCTTGCGGTACTGCGGGAAGATCTTCTCGCCGGCGGCCACCGCGAATTCGGCGCGTTCGGCCGGGCTCAAGGCGCTGATCTCGATGGCGGCGGTCTGGTACTGGTAGTAGCCGAGCACCACGCCCTTCTGCTTTTGCCAGTTCGACGACGGCAGCGAGATGGTGTTAATCCCGCGCAGGTCGGTCAGCACATGGCCGCCGTAGATCTGGTCGTCCTCTTCCCAGAAGCGGCGTTTCATTTGCAGGCCGATCTTGCCCACCGGGGCGTAGGCGACGGTGGCCACGGCCTTCTTGAACTTGTCCGAAAAATCGGTATCGATCTGGCGCAGCACCGACAATGGAATCGTGCACAGGCAGTAGTCGGCGGTGACGCTGCCGGCCTTGCCGCTGGCGGTGTCCTTGAAGGCGATGGTCACGCCCTTGTCGTTCTGGCGGATGGTCTGCACTTCGGCGCGGTAGCGGATCACTTTACCGAGGCGCTTTTCGAACGCCTTCGGAATCGCGTCCATGCCGCCCACCGGTTGGAACATGTTGGCCTGCATCGGGAAGTCGTGCACCGCGCTGTACACATTGCCCAGCTTCGATTCGAGCAGGTCCTTGAAACCCAGCGGGTCGGACGCCTTGCCCGGTCCCGGCTCCATGCCGGCGCCCGGATAGACGGTGTAACCGCGACCAGGACGGCCACTGTAAGTCAGATCGGTGGCGGACAAATGCCCTTCGTGCACCAGGTAGTCGAGCAGCAGGCGCTGGTCGTCGGCGCTCAGGGTTTGATCGAGCTGCTTGTTCTTGATCGACTTGGCCAGCAGTTCGTCGACGTGGCCGCGCATGTCGGCCTTGACCTCCTTGATGCGCATGCGCTTGCCCGCGAAAGGGCCGGCGTTTTCGGAGTACACATAAGAGTGGTCGTTTTCATTGACCATCACTTCCAGCGGCACCTCGAACAGGCGCGTGTAGTGCAGCGTGGACTGGTGGTGCAGCGGAATGCGCCACGGGCCGTGGTTGATGTACTGGCCGGCGTCGAAAGCGCAGGTCTGCTTCTCGCCACCGAGCTCGGTCAGCGCAAAGCCCTTGCGGGCTGTCTGGCAACGGCCACCGGCAAAGTCGCGCGCTTCGAGGATCTGGCATTGGTAGCCCAGTTTTCCCAGTTCGTAGGCAGCGGTGAGACCGGCCAGGCCGGCGCCCAGGATCACCACTTTTTTGCCCTTGCCGCTGCCGGTCAGTGCCGGCGGCGCCGACACGGTGGAGTTGATGCCCATGCCCCATGCATTCATGGTGGTCAACAGCAAGCTGGTGCCGCCCACCGCTGCGGCCCGGTACAGGAAGTCTCTGCGGGTAAAAGAGCTAAACGGTTTAAATGGTTTTACTGTTTTGCTTTGCATCTGCTTTCCTCGACTTTGTGCTGAAAAAACCCTGGAGTCACTAGCGTCTCCGTAGTCCTCTTCATAGCAAGCAGCGTGCCATATTGGAAAGCAAATAAACATCATTCGCCGCCAAAGCGAGCCTTGTTCTGCAACGCCTGCCGCATCGAACAAAGTTTTTTCGGCAGCGCATTGCGGGCGCTTGCAGCACGTCGCAGAGCGCGTCCGGCGACAAACTTTATTCACCTGAAACAGACTTTATTTGTGGCGATGCGGGTTACCGAAAAGTCGTCGGTACGCGAACGCACGCACCACCAGATGGCGGTGGTGCATTGCGGTGCAAGGGATCGAAAAGGCGAAGGAGAATCAGCCGGCGAAGCTGACCAGGGCGGCAGCGCTGGTGCGGATGATGGCATCCGCCGGTGCACTGGTTGCAGCAGCGGGCGGCAAGTGCGCCATTTCCGCTGCGCTCAGCTGGCGGCGCACGCCGGTGGCGTCGGCCAGGTGGCAGGCGTGGAACTGCGTCGGCGCGGCGGCGTCGAGCAGGTAGACGGTATCGAGGTTGGACGGATCGTGCGCCACCCTCACCTGCCAGCCGCCGCGCTGGCGCACGCGCTCGTACCAGCGCTCCTGCACGGCGCGCGCGCAGGTATAGCTGCTGTTGGCGAACGCGATGCCGTCGCAGCTCACCATGGCAGTGGCCACCGGCATCAGGCTGCACCGCACCAGGTGCTCCGGATAGGTCTTGAGCGCCCCGCCGCGGTGCTCCACGCCCCAGTCCCACAGGGTCGCCGGTGCCGCCGTATCCGGCGCAGGCTGGCGGTGGTTGTAGTACAGGATGCAGTCGATGACGATACGGGTGAACTGCGCCACATCGAGCACGCCGTCGAGCCGGCACGGCGCGCCAGCCACCAGAGCGTTGGCTCCGGTGGCGGCGTGGGCCACCTCGGGCGCCAGCAGCCGGAAGCGCCGCGCCAGCACTTCCTGCCAGTCCCCGGGTCCGTGGTCGGCGGTCACGCAGCGCAGGTTGAAGTTGGTGCGCAGCGTGCCGCCGTCGCCCCACTCGGCGCCGGCCAGCGCGGCCAGCGGTGCGGCCACGAACAACGTGTCGGGCAGATGGCGGCCGGGCCACTGGCCGGCCTCGATGCGGCGGCCGTACTGCTGGCTGTAACGCTGCTTGTCGGCGGCGCAGTTGGCCAGCGCCAGCATCGCCTGCGGCCAGTTGGCCGGTCCCAGGCCCACGTGCACGCCGGTGATCAGGCGGCTGTAAGCATCCTGCACCACGTAAATATGCGGACGGCCGATGGCCTGCTCGCGGTCGGCGCGCGACACCAGCTGCACGTCGGCGCGCATGGCGTCGAGCTGGTAGCTGGCCCCGGGGCGGCCGGGGGCCGACAGCGCTGTGGCGCGCAGCGCAGGTGCAGCGTCGGCCATGATGCCGCTGCCGGCCCGGGAACCACTACCGCTGCTGCGGCGCGCCACTTCCGGCGGGCGGTCGTCGTCGTGGTCGAGCCAGTAATTGAACTGGCCGAAGGTGGGCAGCATGGCGGCGCGCCGTTGCGGCGCGGTCTGCACCCGGCCGCTCACGGGGTCGATGCGGCGTTCGATGAAGAACTCGTCGAGCATTTGCTGGTAGGCGCCCAGGCGCGAGAACTTGTCGTGGCTGGCCGCATAGCGGGCGATCGCTACCCGGAAGATGCGGCGAATGTCCTCGTCGGCGTTCAGGCCCGGGCCGTCGTCGGCGCCGTTCTTGCGCGGCCGGCCGCGCTTGACACCTTCCGACGATTGGCGCACCTTGCCCTTGCCCCCGGAATTGCAGTAGTCGGGCAGCAGCGCATTGGGGGTTTGCCCGCGCTGCCAGTAGCGGCGCAGGTAGCGATAAATGGTGGGGTGCGACACCTGGTGTTCGGCGGTGGCGCGGGCGATCATCTGGCCGCGCTGGCGCGCATCGTAAATGTCGGGCTCCTGCGCCACCAGCGGCGCGATGATGTCCCAGGCGCGCGCGCGCAGCTGCAGGTATTTGGGCGGCAGCATTTCCTGGCTGACCACCATCAGGTAGGGATCGGCCGGCAGCACGCTGGCCCGGCCATCCCGCAAGTCGGCGAGCAACGCCGGCAACTGGACCAGTTCAACCTCGGCCGAGCGCGCCGCTACGTCATACACGTAAGCGTGTCGCTGGCCGGGGTCGATCCACAACACGCGGACGGTGCGCGCCGATGGCTGCGGGTAGTGCAGCAGATCGTTGCGCAGTAACATCAGAGATCCTTGCGCGACATGGTGAATGGCCGGGTATCGATCATGATGATGTTCGTCCCCGCATCGCTGTGTTGCCGCAACAGCGGCGGCTTGATCGCATCGACAAAGGTATTCCACAGCTTACTGAATGGCGTCATGGCTAAGCTCCGGTTCAACGACTTGTCTCCAGGTTGAGGCGCGTCAAGCGCACCGTTTATCACATTTGTGCCAAGTCATCATGCAATAAGCGGGCCACCCCGCGTTCTCCTATGAGAACACTTTGCCAACATCGCGCCAGGCACCACGTTTGCACTTTCACAAGCTTTTTCTTGGTGCAGCGCAGCACCGTAGATGTGCGGAAATAATCTGCGGAAATAGAAAAAGGGCCTTGCGGCCCCTTCATGGTGTTCTGCGTGGCGACAGGATCAGTATTTCTTGCCCGGCGCCGGTTTCTTTTTCGGCGCGGCCGCTTTGGGCGGCGTCGATTTGCCCGACTCCGGCGGCATGCGGTCCACCTGGCTGATCTTCAGCTGCGAACCACCGACCCAGACCTTGCCCAGGCTCTTGAACAGCTCGTTCGGCATGCCGTCCGGCAGTTCCAGCATCGAATACGTGTCGAAGATCTCGATGCGGCCGATCAGGCGCGCTTCCAGGCCGGTCTCGTTGGCGATGGCGCCGACGATGTTGGCCGGGGTGACGGCGTTGACGCTGCCCACTTCCACGCGGAAAGCGCTCATCGGCAAGGTGGCCTTGGCTGGCTTGTCCTTTTTCTTTTTCGGTGCTTCGTCGTCGAACTCGCTGGCGGCAGCGGCCACGGTGCGCGACAGTGGCGACAGCGACCTGTCGAACATGATGTACCAGCAGCGCGCCACGCGCCTGTCCGACAGCG
>NZ_LROM01000084.1 GCF_001758785.1 Duganella phyllosphaerae | reverse complement strand
GCGCAAGTGGGCACGATAGACCGGAATGGGTGGGCACGTTCACCGAAATACGCAACGGCAATCGAAGTCATCAATGTCGAGCGTGGACACGGCCTTACCAATGCTACGCGCATGCTCGTTTAGCCGGCGCGACAGCTTGGTACCTTGGCTGACCGCATCCTTTGCGGCCTGGTTGTCCGGGTCGGCCTTGCCGACGTAGATCGGGTGGTCCACACCCTTGAGCGGGGCGTAGGGGCCAAAGTTGCCACGGTAATAGATTGCGTAAACGCCGGCGCCATAGAACTCGGGGATTTTTGCCAACGGGTGCTTGGTTTGAGCCACCAGCGTCAACGCCACTACGCGGCCGGAAGTGTTAGGGTCTGAGGGGTCAAAAATGGACTCGGGGCGCAGTACTGGGTCGAGCTTGTTCGTGATGTTTTTGAGCTGAGCGGTAGTTTGCTCCAGGCCGAGTCTGAGTTTTTTCACGGCTCGTAGATCGTCGCCGGGTTCGGCCGTGGAAATTCGTTCGGTAAGGGTGCGCAGTTCGGAAAGCAGCACTGCCAGTGGAGAGTCTTTCTTTTTGCTTTTTGCCATCAAGGTTCCGCGTTTGGGATTCCAATCTCAATGGAATCGAAAGAGTTAGATCATCGGAAATGCACCGATCTTTCCACAATATACTACCGAATACCGTCTATGAACAAGCAATGCGGTGGATCAAGATCTACGAAGAGGAAAACGTTCCAATTGTGGAGATCAGCATTGCGCCGCAGCTCGTCTTGTCACCGTCATAAGCCACCGCTATGCCGTTGATCAAATGCTTCGAATTTCCACTAACTATTATGCAATTCTGGTGTCCTTTAATGGGACAGCTACATTTATCACCTACTAGTGCAACTGGCTTGCCAGACACTGTGAAATTTTCAGCCCCACTTTCCATGACCTTTCCGCCATGCGCCGTTGGGTCTCCCAGACGAATAACATTCTTCATAAGGCAGCTATCAAAAAATCTTGGAAGTTAGAATTAACGAGCACTTTTTCTAATATTTTCAACTGGACGCTCACGTATTGAAGAAGTGATTTTATCCCATATTAAAATCGCCTGATTATCAGTAATACTAGGCAAGATTGCTCCTCTGGAATTTTTCTTCAGACCACTGTTAAGCGACAATTTTAGAACAGGCAACAAAGGATTATCTGGCTGCCCTTGACTAACAAAAAGAAATTCATGAGAATCTTTCTCGGATAACTGTTGAGGTTTTTTAGCTAAAACTTCAAAACCATCCCATTTCCCGATTTTTCGTTCGCCACGCCTATATATTTTTATTCTGGAATACCAGTTCTCTTTGCCACTACGCTTAGCAAATTCTTCTGCTTGTCGTAGTCGCGGCTCTAACGCATCTGAATCGACCAATTTTGGCTTCAGAGATGTAGCAAGAGAAAAATGGACGTCGGGAAATTCACTCAGACGGATTCCCAATGTCAAATTCTCGTAGTCCAACCGGGATGTCTCGCTCACAAATCCTCCGTCTATACAAATTCCCTCGCCACTCGATATTTCGCCATCAGCCCTAGAACGCAACTTCGACGCAATGGAATTCATGGTTTTGATCATTAAGATATAGTCATCTTTTTCCCCATACGCTTCGCCTTCTTGAACAAACAAATCATTCCCCACTTGAACATAAGACTGAATTCGATAAAATGATCCACTAGCTTTACTCACACCGAATACAATTTTCTGATAAGGCATGCCTCCATCTATTACATTTCCTAAGAGAGAGGTGCTCTTTCGCAATGCATTAGAAGCAAGGAAACGCTCTTCTTCTACTTCAAGCAACCTCGACTTTACGATTTCATTTATTTCACTCCCTTTCCCGATATATCTTTCAATAGGTAACGATACGTCAGCAGGCCCGTAAATAATTTTTGCAGTCTCGGGGACGTCTATCAAAAATCGGCCGATACATACAGTTTTGGTTTTATCAAAAAACTCAAGGGATTCGCTTCTCATTACAGCTCCCATATTACTCTTAACCAACAAAAATATAAGCAAAAATGCGCTCAAAAAAATTATTTTGACCGAGCAGAATTTTATTCTTTCATCCATTCTCACCCCATTTCATAGTCTGTATGATGCGAATCAGGCTATACATGGTTGCCCTTATTACATTATTATCGCCATAACTAGCTTGGTGCTCATAGCCAGATTGACGAAATATACCTTGAGGCTTCTTACTCCACAGTTGATGCTCTGATGATCTTAAAGGTACGGTTTGATCGCCTGCACCGACGCTTCTGCCCAATGATGCACGATGACGGTACATAGTTTTCTCACCAACCTTACGCAATTCGAATTTACCCTGGGCATCATCAAAGTCTATCGCTAGATCCTCCCAATTTTTCTCTCGACTACGTACGTCAAACTGCCATACAACACTTGCCCAAGAAGGACGGTCTTCTTCTGCTGAGTAATGGACATAGGTGCAAGGGTGATATGTGTTGTGTATGCTGTCATGAAAAATTCTTGCCTCTTGGAGGAAATTGCAGGTATTAGCAAACCCACGCCCTGGAAGGTTTGCTGGATTAATCCATTCCTCTCTTAGCAAGGAAAACCACTTCCCCCTTATCTGATAGATCTCACTGTACGGGTCCCCTCTCTCAGGAAGACTTTTTAATAGAGTAGTGCCCTGACGTATTTCTAACCAATTGTTCCCGTAAGCACGGCTAGGCAGTAGCTCCAGTCCTCCGGGCGCATTTGCCAAAACAGCTGTTACTTCATACCCATAATTTCCGAGAACCTTAGGAGGAATTGCCATTTTTGTCACGCCCTCTTCAAATCCACAACGCATCCTTTTGTAAGCAGCAGGTGCACCAACCGCTGGCATGGCACCATGGATTACCCCAAGCACTTCATTGGCCAGGCCACCGATTTCAGGATGAACCAGCGCTCTCGCCACCAACCCTCCCATAGAGTGAGTAACAACTATGACTTTCTCACACTGATAGTTTTCTGAACGATATTTTTGTATCAGCTTGCGAATTCTTATTGCCATTTTTGCCCCGGATACCCCATTTGATTGCAGCCAGTTATATCCCATCGCATGTACAGGGAAGAAGCACTCTGACAACGCTTTTCTACATTCAGCTTCGGTGATTGGAGGTAAAACTGGTTCATTATGGGCTTTAAAATCTGAAGGCGACTGATCAAGCACTGATCTCCAAAACTTTCCCAACGTAAATCTATTCAGATATTTTTCACAGCTTTCCAAAATCATTTGATAGCTGCTGAAATATATTTCTCCCCACCCTCGCTCCATTGCTTTCTGCTCTTTCGTCTTTCCACCGACTTTTGTTTTAAGGTCATTGACCAATAATGGTGATAGAGGATCAGCATTCAAAAAGACATAAATATCGCCCATGTCGTGACGATCCTCTGAAGTTTCACTTGGATTGCCAGTGGGATTTTTAACAGGGTCGTACACATCTACTTCCGTAGTAAGCGGGCTCAACCGGCTTTGACGATCCGACGCATCGACGAAAACCAACCCTAACGATGAAGTCTTACTATCCGGATGCCAAGCAATATTATTACTTCGTTCTGAAATCCGTTGTTGACCACTTGTGAGTCTAAGATTTGTCCCCATAATTCCAGGTATGAATATAATTGGCAAAACTTTTTTAGGAAGAGCTACCACTGTTTGGGGCGTTTTATCAATTGTCGGCGTGCAGCAACCCTCTGTCATTTTTCCGCCGTTCGCTGTACTAATAGGTAGGTAATTTGACATAATTATTCCTAGTCAAGTAGTTCTATCTGATATGTTGCAAAGGCAATATTACTTTTGAATTTTTCTGACATTCCATTCTCGTCGGTTGTACCTTCTATAATTTGACCATCCTCTACGCTTATCCGATATCGTCTGCCGGCCGCAGGAACATCAGTCACAAAATCCTTGACGATAACTTGCTGGTCATGCTCGATATCAGAATGGACAAATTTGAATTCTTCAGGATCACCGTCACCGCCATTTTTATGTAAAAATTTCGATGACTTAATTGTGTGGAGACCGCTACTTTCTTGCGTAATAGCTCCGCCCCCATAGTGAGATTGACAGCCCTTCGCAATTATTTTTATCGCAGGCGATTGAATTTCTATGTTTTCATTTGCGATCAGTTTTATTTTCTTCAGCGAGGTTATTTCTATATCGCCGTTGTGAGTCTGAATGCGGATACTTCCGCTAGCCGCGACAATTTTTATTCCACATTTAAACGCAAGCATGCTTATACTGCGGCTTGCTCTGGCTAGAAGGTTGCGCCCAGTACTAATCCTTGAGTCTGAGCCGCTCACAAGATCGATTGTCGACTGCGCACCCAATCCGATCGCATCTTGGCTGCCGACGAAATGACCCGCAGGTGCGCTTACAGCGACAATCGGTGCTCTCGCATTTTCGTTGCCTTCAGAGTCAGTCCAAGATGAAATTCGTTCGGCGAGAAGTGGCAGTCCCGAGGAGTCGTTTGAATCTGCTGAATATTTTTGTGCAAGCTGGGCTAGGTGGTCAGAAATTTGGCATCCAAGGTTTGCTGAACGGCATAACTCCTCCCGTTCAAGAAAATGTCCTTCTGCTCCGATTTGCGCACTCGCGCTTATTAACACGCCGTGGGCTCCCCGCAAGCCAATCGCTTTATCGGTTCGAAGTTCTGCCCCCTCACCGCGTATCTTCGCATCGCCCTCAAATCGTGATTGGGTTAAAAAACCAATGTTTAGCTCACTGCACCCGTGATCGCTGGAAAGCTGCGCACTAATTTGTCCGGAGGTGTCATCGAAGCGTATTTGATTTCCCCTCCGTCCTTTGACTTCCCGGCTTTTTGTCCCCGACAAGTAGCGGTTACCGGGTAAGTCACCCACGCCACTAAGCGCCGCCGGCTCCGCCCCCTGATTAAACATCTGCCCCACAATCACCGGCCGATCCGGATCCCCACCCAGAAAATTCACCAACACCTCCGTCCCCACTCGCGGCAATCCCACCGTTCCGCACTGCTGCAAACTCCCCGGCCCGTTCCCCGCCCAGTTCGACGCCACCCGCACCCGGGCCGAATCGGCCTCCGTATCCGACGCACCCGCACCCACTGCGGCCTCGTGATCCACCGCCCGCGTGCCAGGAAAGCGGATCTTCACCCGGCCCAGCTGGTCGCAATGCACCTCCTCCCCTGCCGGCCCCACCACGATCGCGCTTTGCATCTGCGCGGCTGGCAGGTCGGTGCGGGCGTCGTAGGTCGGGACGATGTTGACGCCGCGTCGCACTGCCGTGAACTGGATGTGCATGCGCAGCGGGCCCGATGCCACGACGTCTGTAGGCTCAAGGGACAATAGCGAGTCTGCCGATTCCATGCCCCAACGGCTGCGGGCGAACAGCCGTTCCACGCGGGTGGCCAGGGCTTTGGGCAGGTTGTTCTGGGCGTGCACGCGCAGTGCGGTCAGGACGAAGTCGCGTTCCTCCGGCGCGTGGCCGTCCACTTCGGGGTGGTCGGCCAGGGTGAAGTATTCGCCGG
Organism: Duganella phyllosphaerae; assembly: GCF_001758785.1. Taxonomy (GTDB): domain Bacteria; phylum Pseudomonadota; class Gammaproteobacteria; order Burkholderiales; family Burkholderiaceae_D; genus Rugamonas; species Rugamonas phyllosphaerae. The sequence continues at coordinate 18,786 of NZ_LROM01000084.1, read as the reverse complement.
CGCAGAAGTCGCGCACGCTGCCTTCGCCGTGGAAGCATTTCGATTCGTAGTCGTGGCGGCTCATGCGCAGCTGGCCCAGGCGGCACAGGTCTTCGTTGTCGTCGCCGGCGTGGGGCATCAGGACCTGGTAGTCGTCCAGACTTGCTGCCAGCTCGTTGCCGCTCACACCCTGGTCCACGCCGCTGACGGCATCGGCTGTCATGAAGTCGCGGCCCTGCGGGTTGCGGTAGTCCCAGCTGTGGCGCGTGACCACGCCCGCTTGCAGCGTACGAACCGCCGTCCAGGAGGTGATGGCGTCGCGCTCTTCGGTGGCGCCGTCGCGGTGGTAGCGCACGGTGCCGGCGGCGTTCTGGCGCAGGCTGTCGGCGTTGTTGAACAGGACCAGCATGTGCAGCGGTGCTTCGCCGTCGCCGCCAGTACGGATGTACCAGCCGATGCCGCGTCGCGCGAGCAGGCGGCGGATGAAGGCGGCGTCCGATTCGTTGTGCTGCATGGTGAACTCGCGCCTCGGATACTCGCGCTGGGCGAACGCTTCGTCCACCTCGTGGGCGAAGCTGGTGCCGAGGATGGGGCTTTTCTGGCGCCATTCGTTGAGGATGCGCTGGACGATCTCAACTTCGTTCATGTCGCGAAATACGCGGGTGTTGATGCGCTTTTCCAGGATGGCTAGCGCGTCGCGCAGCACCAGCTGGTAGCTGGCCAGGCCGCCGTCGCTGTCGCCGGCGGCCGCTTCGGTGACGATGCCGCACACGCTGCGCACGCTGCCGCTGTCGGTCACAAAATCGAGCGCGGCCGGCACGGCGATCATCTGCTTGAGCGGCAGGTGCGCACTGGCCGACACACAGAGCACGCGGTAGTCGATGCCGCCGCACAGCGTTTCGGTGCCCATCACGCGCTGCGGCAGCAGCATGTCGTCGTTGATCCCGCCCGGCAGGTCGAGCCGCAGGCGCAAGGGCCGGTTGCTGGTCACCAGTTCCTTGGCCAGGCCCATGAAGCTGAAAAAATCGTCGTCGCTGTCCACGCTCGCTCCTCAGGTATGCAGCAGGTACATCAGTTCTTCGCGGTCGGCTTGTGCGATGTGTCCAACCTCGTCGTCGACCAGGAAGGCATTCACGCTCAGACGGCTGGTGCCGTCCAGGCGCGGTGCGCGCATGGCGCTGCCCTCGCGTCCCAGGAACACTTCCCAGGTCATGCCAGCGCCGCAGTGCAGGCCAAGCATCGCAGCCAGTTGTAAGGCGTTGGCGCCGCCGGGCAGGAAGCGCTCGTACGCGCTCTCGGGCAGCGGGCCGATACGCAGTCGCACGCGCGCGTCGCAGCCGTAGATACGCTCGCCCAGCAGCACGCCGCTGCCCAGGTCCACGTTGGCGTGGGCCAGTTGCGCCTGGTGTTCCGGCGCCAATGGCTGCCACTGGCCGACCAGCTGCTGCACCGCGAACGGGACGTCGAAGTACTCGGCGTACATGCCCGCCATCTGCGGCGCCGACACGCTGCGGCTGCGGATCTGCATGGCGTAGCGCGCCAGTGTTTCGGGCTGCACGCCTTCGCATTCAGGCACGCCGGCCAGCGCCAGCAGCATGGTGAGAAAGCTGTCGTCTTCGTCGTCCGGTCCATCCATCGCTTCGGGGCGGTGCTTGGCCCAGGCCTGGTAAAACAGTTCGGTGGCGCGGTGCGACAGCAGGTCGAGGAAGGCGCGCGGGCCGCCGTCGTTGTGGCTTTTCTCGTGGCGGTTGACGCACTCGCTGTAATGCAGCGGCAGCACGCCCTGGCTGCCCAACATGCCGATGAAGGCGGGCGTGAGACGGATGCGGCCATCGCTCTCTTCTCCGATGTTCTCGATCTGGTTCGGCGGGAAGGCCAGCGACAGGCGGTTGCGGTAGCGTGGCTGCGGCAGGCGAGCCTGCGCCAGCAGCCGCACCGCCTGGAAGAATTCGAAGCTGTGCGGCTGCTCCAGTAATTCGGCGATTACGCCAGTGTCAGCGCTCCGTTGCGAGGCAGGCATCGCAGCAGCTCCTTTCCGTCCGGGTGCGACAGCACCACCAGCTGGGTAAAACTGTTGAGATGGACGTGCAGTCCGAACAGGTGGTCGAGCAGTTGCGCAAAGGCGTGGATGCCGGTGCCGGCGTAAGCTTCTTCGTCGAGCCACACGCGCACCTCCACGCCGCGCAGGTAGGCGGCGCCGCGCTCCTGCTGCACCCACGCGGTGGCCGGCCGATGCGCCAGCGCGGCGATGCCGGCTATCTGCCGCTCTGCCACCACGCTGTCGGTGCGCGCGTACAGCCGCAGCATGGTGGCCAGCGCCGGCAATCCTTCCTGCGTAAGCGAGCGGTGGTTCAGTGCCAGGTGCGCGATCAGGCCCCATTGCTGGTGGGCGCCGGTCGATTGCCGGTACGACTGCGTGGGCCGGCGCAGCAGCCGGATCGGCAAGCCGCCGGCCTGCGCTTCGGTCACCAGGTCGCCGCCGGCGCGGCCGTACGGCAGGTCGTGCGGCACGTTGCGGTTGGTGCAGGTAACGCGCACGGAGGCGGTGCCTTCGTCCACTGCCAGCGGCGAGAAGTCGCGGTCCACCAGCGCCAGCGACATGTCGTGGCCGGCGCCGGTCGCTGCCAACTCTTCGTCGCGCTGCACGCGCCAGTAATGACCGTGGTTGCCGGCGTGGCCCAGCGCGTAGTACGGCAAAAACTCGGTAACGGTGCTGCCCTGCGGCGTTTTGCGCAGCAGCTGCACCGAGTCCACGCTGTAGATGTCGCAGGCGTGGCCGGGGATCTCGTCGGGCGCCAGCGGATAGCTGCTGCGGCGGTGGTTGATGCGAATCGGCGTGGCCGGCTGCGCGAACAGGTTGATCACCGGCGTGCAGCCCAGCACCAGGTTGTCGGCAGTGAGGGTGCGCAGCTGGCGCGCGAGCGAGTCGTCCGGGCGCAGATCGGACAGCGCCAGACTAACGGTGACACTGGTGCAGCCAGCCGGCGCGCCTTGCAGCAGCGCGGCCAGGTCGAGGTCGAAAAAGTCGAACTTGTCGGCAAAAGCGAAGTACTCGGACAGCAGGCGGTAGGCGCTGTGCTCCGATGGAGCCGAGGGCAGCAAGGCTTCGTCGTCCTTGAAGCCCACCGGTTCGAACGGTGGGCGTTCCAGCATGTGCCACTGGTCGCCCGCCTGGACCCAGGCGCAGCGCGTACGCATGAACAGCAGGTCGCGCAGGGTGGCGCGCAACGACGCCTCGCCGTCGATGAACACGCGCAGGTGGTTCAGTTCCAGCGCGGCCAGCGCGCGGTTGGCAACCGTGCTCTCGATGGTGATGCAGATGGCCGAGGCGGCGTCCGGCGGCAGCGGCAACGTGGCCGGCGCCTGCAGGTAAGGCTCGAACCACGCGGTGCTGATGGCGACCGGTGCGATGGTGACATCGTAGGCGGTGCGAAAGCGGCAGGTGACGGCGCCGCGTCCTTGCGACTTCATCGCGGTGCCGCGCGGCAGCGTGGTGACGCCGTTGATCTGGCTGGCCTTGGCGCCGGAAAAATCCACCCGGGCGATCGAGCAGGCCGGCATGGGGCGCAGCAGGTGCGGGTACAACATGCCCAGCAGCGCTTCGGTGAAGTTGGCGTAGCCGTCGTCGAGCAGCTTGGCGGTGCGTGCGTTGAGGAAGGCGGCGCCTTGCAGCAGGCGTTCGATGTGGGGGTCGGCACAGGTTTCGCCGTGGATTTGCAGGCTGCCGGCCAGCTTGGGATAGCGCGAAGCAAACTCGGCGCCGGCGCGGCGCAGCATGCTCAATTCGCGTTCGTAGTACGGCAGCAGTTTTTCCATCGCAGTATCCTCGTGGCACAGGAGGTCGATGATGGCACTGCTGCCACCAGGAAATTTTGAGGTAAAACAATCTTCCCTATTGGAAAAATATGGGCCAGAAATGCAAACGCCCCTGGCGGTAAGGCCAGGGGCGCTGGTTATTGCGAAGCTGGTGCTACAGGATTACTTGGTCACACGATCCCACCCCTCACGCACCGCATCCTTGAACTTCTCCCAGCTCGACTGCGGGTGATTCGATTCCCAGCTGCTGCGCAAGTCCGGTTCCGCGCTTTCCCACGGCTTGTCCTTGTAGCCTGGGTTGCCGGCCATTGATTCGCCGTAGCGGTAGGCCGGGTCGTAGTCCTGGAAGGTGCCGCCCGTGTACGAGTAGGTTTTCTCCCAGTGCGAGCGGAAGTAGGCCGGGTCGCTGGCGCTGTCGTCACCGCGCAGAATGTTCAGGCTATCCTGGTTGGGCGTGGCCACGTCGCGCGGGTAGATGCGCATGCCGCTGCGCTGCACGGTCGGTTCCACCGAGATCGGCGGCGCCAGGCCCTCGATCACCGGCGGCAGTACCTCGCCGCGCTGCAGCGAGCCGGTGGTGGCCAGTTGCTCGGTGCGGGCGAAGTCGACCGCTTCTTCGCGCGGACGGATGCCGTGGTATTCGGGCACGGCGGTCTGCTGCGAGTTCAGGGTGGTCTGCTGCATGCCGGTACCGCTACGCAGCGTGTCGGCGCCGGTCCAGCCGCTGGCGCGCCACATGGTTTCGTGCTCGTCGATGTCGATCGGGTTGAAGTCGTCGATGATGTCGGCCGCGCGTTCGGCGGTTTCCTGGCTGCCAGTGTTGATGGTCAGCACCACGTGGCCGCGATTCAATGCTTCCGCATAGACGCTATGGTCAGCGTGTTCGCGGCCCAGCAGGTCGCTGAACATGGTCTTGACGCTGCCGAGGATCGATTGGTCATCGTTGATGTGATGGGTGCCGGCAACGCCGACGGAATCGCTCACGCGGATGGTGTCGCGGTCAAAGCCGCTCAGTATCAGTTCGTCCTTGGCCCGGTTGGCTTCGGCACTGGTTTCGAATACGGCTGCGAGTACGTGGGTCATGATGGTCTCCCTTGGTTTAGGACGCATGAGGTCGGTTGCAATACCAGTCTACGTGTTACGGCTTGAGTTTAGCGCTCGTTTGCCAGGATGAAAGCACGTTTGGATGTCGTAGCTAGGCTTGCAGAAATGCACCTTCGCCGGGGCGAAGGTGCCATGTTTTATGCCGTCAGCAGTTGTTGCTGGAAGGCTTTATTGAACGCCGGAATATCGTCCGGTTTGCGGCTGGTGATCAGGTTTCCGTCGACCACCACCTCGCTATCTTCCCAGCTTGCGCCAGCGTTGTGCAGGTCGCCTTTCAGGCTGGGCCAGCTGGTCATCTTGCGGCCATCCACCAGGCCGGCATCGATCAGGGTCCACGGGCCGTGGCAGATCGAGGCGATCGGTTTGCCGGTGGCGCCGAAGTCGCGGATGAAACCAATCGATGGCTCGGACAGACGCAGCGCGTCCGGATTGGCCACGCCGCCCGGCAGTACCAGGCCATCGTAGTCGCCGGCCTTGGCGTCTTTCACATCGAGCTCCACCGCAAACTGTCGCGACGCGGTCAGGTGTTCGAAACCCTGCACCTGTTCACCTTTCGCTTTCGGCGAGATCAGCGTGACCTGGGCGCCGTGTTGCTCGAGGAACTGGCGCGGTTGCTCGTATTCGACCTGTTCGACGCCGTCGGTCATCAGGACGGCAATGCGCTTGCCGGACAGGCTGCCGTTATCGGGCTGGTTCATGTTGTCCTCCGTGAGTGGAATAGGGCCTATCAAGATGCCATGCTCTGGCACGCGTGCCTGTGCGCGCACGAACATTCGGGACGCTTCCGGGTTAAGCCGGTGCGTTTTGACCTGGATCAAGGATTTTCATGCTCCTGATCAATACACTTGTTCTCGCTACTTAATCGTAAAAATATGCCGGGTGGCATAGGCCGTACCTACCGTGCGGCAGATTATTGACGTGGGCCAGGCCCACATACTCGGTTGCGTCGGCAGCACTGCACACGCATGCCGGCCAACCGAGAGCAGGTTACCTTTAAAGGAAGTGAAAATGAGCAAACTGATCGCCGCAGCAGCCGTCCTGGCAACCCTTACACTGAGCACGAGCGCCGCGATGGCGCAAGAAAGCCCGTGGCAAGTCCGCGCTCGCGCGGTGTACCTCGACCCCGCCGACAAGTCGGCGCCGGTGGCGGGCACAGGCGCGTCCGACCGCCTCACCGTCAGCGACAAGACCATTCCCGAAGTCGATATCTCTTACTTCTTCACCCCCAACTGGGCGGCCGAGCTGGTGCTCACCTATCCGCAAAAACACGATGTGTTCCTCGATGGCGGCAAGATCGGCAGCTTCAAGCACCTGCCGCCGTCGCTGCTGCTGCAATACCACTTCACCAACAGCACGCCGTTCAAGCCATACGTGGGCGCCGGCGTCAACTACACCCGCATCTCGAGCGTCAACCTGCTCAATGGCGGCGCCGACCTCGAGAACGACAGCTTCGGCCTGGCGGTACAAGCCGGCGTGGACTACCAGCTCGACAAGAACTGGTCGCTCAACTTCGACGTGAAAAAGGTGCAGATCCGCAGCGACGTATTCATCGGCGGCGCCAAGGCCAGCCGGGTGAAGGTCGATCCGGTGCTGATCGGCGTAGGGGTCGGTTACCGATTCTGAGGCTGGGTTACGCTGTTGTCATGAGGCTATAATGGGGTATCCACGTTTGTCGTCACCAATGGAACCCCGCCCATGCGCAAGACACTGATACTCCTGATGCCCCTGCTGCTGACGGCCTGCGTCGATGACTCGGCCTCGTACTTCGTCGACGGCAAGGCCGGCAGCCACGCGCTGACTGTGCACCGCGCGCAAAAATACTTTTGGAGCAATGTCACCACGGTCGAGCTGATCATGCAGCGCCTGCCCGACTGCATGCGCCGCTTCGAACTGACCGACCTGCCTGCCGACGAAGTGGAAATCGAAGTGCTGTCCGGTGGCGACAACGTCTGGACCCTGCGCTCGGGCAGCGAGATGTGGCAAGTGGAATCGCAAACCTGCACCATGTATCCCGACGTCAAGGGCGACGGCGGCGAGTTGATCGGCGTGTTCCGCGATGATGGCGGCAAGTTCGTTTTTGAGGAGGCGGTGCTGGAGCCGGTTCCGGTTCCGGTGCCGGTGACGCCGGCTGCGGCGCCAGTGCAGTAACCGCCAGTCGCCGGCTCTTGCGTCGTCATCCTCGCGAAGGCGGGGATCCATAGCACATTTGAATCGTGCCACCGTCTGCACGAGCCAACATGATTTCACTGCCGCATGGATCCCTGCCTTCGCAGGAATGACGGCTTTAAGAGCCTGCGGTCGAACGGTTAGCGGCTCAGAGCAACGCGCTGCGGGCTGGTGCGTGCACACGGTGCCACCACTGCAGGCTGCTCCCCACCGAGCCTGAACCGGCTCACCAGCTCCGCCAGGTTGCCCGCCTGCTCCTGCATACTGCCCGCCGCCGCAGCGGCCTGTTCCACCAGCGCGGCGTTTTGCTGCGTTACCGCATCCATTTCCGTGATCGCCATGTTGACGTGGCCGATGCCCGTACTCTGCTCGCTCGAGGCGTCGGTGATCGCCGCCATGATCTGCGTCACCTTCGATACGCTGGCCACCACCTGGTCCATCGTCGTGCCCGCTTCAGCCACCAGCGCGCTGCCGGCACTGATGCTATCCACCGACGAGTTAATCAATTCATTGATTTCCCTGGCGTCCGCCGCCGAGCGCTGCGCCAGGTTGCGCACCTCGCTGGCTACCACTGCGAGCCCACGGCCCTGCTCGCCGGCGCGCGCCGCTTCCACCGCTGCGTCTGCACCACTTGCGAGACCACCTTGCCACCCTGCGCCGCCACGCTCGAGGCCGACTGCACCAGGGTGTTGGCCTGCACCGCATTGGCGGCGTTCTGGGCCACGGTGGAGGTCAGCTCTTCCAGCGAACTGGCCTGCGACTCGGTGCGCGCCGACAGGTCCATATTACCGCTGGCGATTTCGCCCGAGGCGGTGTCAATGGTGTCGGCGCTGCGGCGGATGTTGCCAATGGTGTCCGACACGCGCTGCTGCATGGCTTTCATGGCGGCCAGGATGCTATCCTGGTCGCCGGCGCCGGTGCGGATCTCGGCGCTAAGGTCGCCCTCGGCGATGCGGCGCGCCACTTCGCCCACGTGGGCGGGGTCGCCGCCGATCGAGCGCCGCACGCTGCGGTTGACCATGCTGACGATGCCCCACAGTAGCGCGCACACGACCAGCAGCACGCCACCCGAGCAGACCAGAGACGCACGGAAGGCGCCGTCGATGTCATCGGTGTACACGCCGGTGACAGGTCCCACTCCCACGGCGCATAGCGCTGCACGCGGCTGAGCTTGGGCACCGCCTCGGTGCTGCCCGGACGGTGCAAATAGTAATTGACGTAGCCGGCGCCCTCCGGCGACGACGACTGAAAGTCAATTGAAAGGTGAGAGACATGTGCACAGAAGAAACAAAATCTGTCAGAATGGCGATAACCTACCTTAACAATTATGCTTTTTATGAAACTTCTCCTGTCGGCGGCGCTGGTGGCCTCGTGCATCTCATCCAGCCTGGCGGCCACGCCTGCTGACCAGCCGTCGCCGGCGGCCAGGCGCGCGATCGACAGCGCCAGCTGGCTGGCCCACGTGACCACCTTGTCGTCGGACCAGTTCGAAGGCCGCGCCCCCGGCACGCCCGGCGAAAAACTTACCACCGACTACCTGCAACAACAGTTCAAGCAACTGGGACTGGCGCCCGGCAACCCGGACGGCAGCTATGTGCAGGCGGTGCCGGTGGCGGCCATTTCCAGCTACCCGACGCTCAGCTACACGGTCGGCGGCAAGCCCACCCAGCTCAAATTCGGCGATGATTACGTGGCCTGGTCGGCGCGCCCGCAAAAAGAAGTCGACCTGCATGGTTCCGAGCTGGTGTTCGTGGGTTATGGCGTGCAGGCGCCAGCGTTGCTCTGGGACGACTACAAGGGCATCGACGTCAAGGGCAAAACCCTGGTCATGCTGATCGGCGAGCCGCCCGGCGCCAAGGGTTTCGGCGGCGGTGCCAGCCAGGCTGGCGGCTACTACGGCCGCTGGGCGTACAAGTTCGAGATGGCGGCCAGGCTGGGCGCCGCAGGCGCCCTGCTGATCCACGATCCGAAGACCGCCGGCGCCTCGTACGAGGTGGTGCGCAACACCTGGACCAACGAGAACTTCTTCCTCGACAGCCAGGCACCGAACCCGGACTTTCCACTGGTGCCGGGCTGGTTGCACCACGACCGCGCCAGGGCGCTGGTCACGGCCGCCGGCTTCGACCTGGACAAGCTGACCCGGCAGGCCGGCAAGCGCGACTTCCATCCCGTGCCGCTGGGCGCCACCCTCAATTTCACGGAAGTGAACGCCTGGCGCACGGTTGCCACCAGCAACGTGGTGGCGCGCATCGAGGGATCGGACCCGCAACTCAAGCACGAGGTGGTGCTGTACAGCGCGCACTGGGATCATTTCGGCATCGACGAGACCCTGCCCGGGCCGCGTCCGCAACAGATCTTCCACGGCGCGCTCGATAACGCCGCCGGCGTGGCCGCGCTGCTGGAAATCGCCAAAGCCTACCAGGCGCTGCCGGTGGCGCCCAAGCGCACCATCGTGTTCCTCGCCACCACCGCCGAGGAACGCGGCCAATTGGGCGCGCGCCACTACGCGCGCCAGCCGCTCTATCCGTTAAAAAACACCGTGGTGAACCTGAACATCCACGGCATCAACGTCTGGGGCCGCACCCGGTCGGTGCAACTGCGCGGCATGGGCAAGTCCAGCGCCGACGACGTGGTGGCCGCCGTGGCGCGCCGCCAGGGCCGCGCGCTGCGCCCGGAGGGCCCGCTCGAATTCGGCAACATGTACCGCGGCGACCAGTTCGAATTCGCCCGCGTCGGCGTGCCGGTGGTCACCCTCGGCGACAGCCTCGACTACGTCGGCCGGCCACCGGCCTGGGGCCAGGAAAAGCAGATGCGCTACCACGCCCAGGTCTACCACACGGTACACGACGTGGTGGACCCGAAATGGGATCTGCGCGGCGCGGTGCAGGACATGAATTTGCTGTTCGAGGCGGGATACCGGTTTGCGCAGGGTAAGGACGGGCCGGTGTGGCGGGAGAAGGTGGAGTTCAGGCGGTGAGGGTTGGGTAGAGGTCGTGCCAGCGCGGGTTGGATTGATGAACCAGGTCGATCTTCCATTCGCGGCGCCATTTTTTAAGGTGTTTTTCGCGGGTAATGGCGGCGCGGATGTCGCTGTGCTGTTCGTACCAGACCAGGCGCTTGACATGGTATTGCTCGGTAAACCCGTGCGCCAGCGCCTCCCGATGCTGCCAGACGCGGCGGATCAGGTCGGAGGTGACGCCGATGTACAGCGTGCCGTAAGGACCACTGGCGAGCATGTAGACGTAGCTGAGCTTTTCCATCTTGGTTGGACACTGCCACGACTCAAAGGTTCCATGGATCCCCGCGTGCGCGAGGATGACGGATTAACCGCAAACGATGAGTCGTCATCCCCGCGAACGCGGGGATCCACAGGCAATAACGGAACTCGTGACGTCACACCGCCCGCGGCTTATGCGCCGCCAGCAACCTGGCCGCGATCGACACCCCCACCGGCGACTCCGGCCACTCATCCCCCGGCCCGAACCACCGCGCTTCCGCGATCTCGCTCTCATCCACACGGATCTCGCCGTCCAGGTAGTCGGCCGTAAACGCCACCATCAGCGAATGCGGAAACGGCCACGACTGGCTGGCGAAATATTGCAGGTTGTGCACGCGCAGGCCCACTTCTTCGTACACCTCGCGGTGCACCGCTTCTTCGATCGACTCGCCCGCTTCCACGAATCCGGCCAGCGCCGTATAGCGTTTGTACGGCGAACTGGTGTGCATCGCCAGCAGCACCGAATCGCCCTTGCGGATCAGCACCATCATGGCTGGCGAGATGCGCGGATACGCCATCATGCCGCAGGCCGGGCACTTGTAGCAGCGCTCGCCCTCGAGCTGCGCCATCGGCGTCGCACATACGCCGCAGTAGCGGTGGGTGCGCGCCCATTCGGCCAGCTGGAAGGCGCGCCCGGCCAGTCCCAGGAAACCATCATCGACCACGCCGAACAGCGAGCGCAGGCCGTGATAACCATGCTCGGCGTCGGGCGCCACCGCGGCGTCCAGCCAGGCCAGCTGGTAGTACACGCCTTGCCACAACCCCAGCGCGTGGATGCGCTCGGGGGCGATCGGCAGCGCGGCGACGATGGCCGGCGCCGGCAAGCCCAGCGTGGCGTTGTTCAGCAACAACTCTCCACGGTGAAAGACAAAGGTGCGCGGGTGGTCGGCCGCTTGCGGGCGGATCAGGGGTTCGAACGTGGCGGGCGTAGACAGCATAAGGCAGGCTCGATAAAAGGCGGGGGCCCATCTTACCGCCTTTCAGATTTGCCCATCGCTATCCCCCGAGCAGGCGGTGTTTTACATTGTTGCTCCAAGGCCAAAATGTGACCATTTCCCTGCGGCTAAACGGTATGATAGGTGAACACTTGCGCCGTCTTTTTGTTACCTGACCCCTGCCTTCATGACCACTCCTGCCCCTGCTGCCGCCCCTGCCGTGACGAACAACCCAGCCAGCGCGCTGGACAATGTGATGGCGCTGGCTGCGCAAGGGCGGCTGGCGATTGCCGACCTGTTCGGCGCGGCGGCAGTGCTCACCGAAAGCGGCCAGCCGCAGGTGGCCATCGCCCTGTACCACACCTGGATCGCCCATAGCGACGCCCGGCTGATCTATGCGGCCTGCTTCAACCTGGCGGTGGTGCTGTCGAACACCGGCGACAATGCCGGCGCCGAGGCGGCCTTGCGCAAAGCCATCGCCAACAATGCCAATTTCGTCGAGGCGCGCTTGAACCTGGGCAGCCTGCTCGAGCGCACCGGCCGGCCCGATGACGCGCTGGCCATGTGGCAGTCGATCCTCGACGGCGGCCTGGTGCCCGACATCAAGACCACGCCGGCGCTGTACGTGCAAACCCTGAACAACCTGGGCCGCCTGCTGGAAATCCGCCGGCGCTACCCGGAAGCGGAAGCGATGCTGGCGCGCAGCCTGCACGTCGATCCGCAGCAGGCCAACGTGATGACGCACTGGGTCCACCTGCGCCAGAAGCAATGCGCCTGGCCCGTGTACAGCGGCCTCGAACACATCTCGCAGGCCACCATGCTCGAGGGTACCTCGGCGCTGGCCATGCTCAGCGCGTCCGACGACCCGGCCATGCAACTGGCGGCCGCGCGCCGCTTCGTGGTGGAAAAGGTCAACGCCGCCGTCGCCCCGCTGACCGGCGAGCATGGCTACGGCCACGCGCGCCTGCGTGTCGGCTACCTGTCGTCGGACTTCTGCTCGCACGCGGTGTCGATCCTCACCGCCGAGCTGTACGAGCTGCACGACCGCAGCAAGGTCGAGGTCTATGCCTTCAGCTGGAGCCGCGAAGACGGCTCGCCGCTGCGCGCACGCGTGGTCAAGGCGATGGACCATTACATCCGCATCGACCACCTGACCGACGAGCAGGCCGCGCGCGCCATCCGCGCCCACGAAATCGACATCCTGGTGGACCTGCACGGTCTCACCCTGGGCGCGCGGCCCAACATCCTGGCGTACCGACCGGCGCCGGTGCAGATGACCTACCTCGGTTTCCCCGGCAGCACCGGCCTGCCCGGCATCGACTACGTGGTGTCCGACGAATTTTTGATCACGCCGGACATGGCCGAGCACTTCAGCGAAAAGCCGCTGTACATGCCCGACGCGTTCCAGATCAACGACCGCCAGCGCCCGATCGCGCCCACGCCCACGCGCGCCAGCGTCAACCTGCCCGACGACGCCTTTGTGTTCTGCTCGTTCAACAACAACTTCAAGTTCACCGAGGAGATGTTCGCCAGCTGGATGAACATCCTGCGCCGAGTGCCGAACAGCGTGCTGTGGCTGGTGGCCGACTACCCCGAGGTGCGCGACAACCTGTGGCGCTATGCCGAGCAGGCCGGCATCGACCGCCAGCGCCTGATCTTCAACAGCCGTGCGGTGCCAGCCGAGTACCTGGCGCGCTACCAGCTGGCCGACCTGTTCCTCGATACGTATCCGTTCAACGCCGGCACCACCGCCAGCGACGCCCTGTGGGCCGGCCTGCCACTGGTTACCCGCACCGGCCGCACCTTCTCGTCGCGCATGGCCGGCAGCCTGCTGCGCGCGGTCGATCTGCCGCAACTGATCACCGACAACCTGGCAGACTACGAGGAACTGGCGGTGGCGCTGGCGCACGACCCGGCCCGCATCGCCGCCATGAAACGCCAACTGGCCGCCAACCGCCTCAACTGCGCGCTGTTCGACAGCCCGCGCTTCGTGCGCAACTTCGAGGCAGCGTTGCAGCGCGTGGCCAAGCCGGCCGCGCCGCGCCTGCCCGCACCGGCGCACGCGGTGCGCCCGTCCGAGGTGACAGCAGCAGAGGCAGCACCGGCGCCGGCACAGCTCGACCAGATCCCGATCATCACGGTCTCGCACAACGCGCCGCAGCAGATCGAGACCCTGCTGGCCAGCGTGCGCCGCTTCCACAGCAACCGCGTGACCATCATCGACGGCTCCAACCCGGACGTCGCCGAGCAGATCCGCGCCATCGCCGCCAACTACGACAACGTCGAGTTCATCGCCTTCGGCTACGACATCGGCCAGGGCCCTGGCCTGGCCTGGGCCATCGAACACCTGGGCCTGTCCGGCGAAGCGCTGCTGCTTGCGCCCGACGTGGCGCTGGTCAACGACGGCCTGCTGGCGGCGCTGCATGCCGAGCTGGCGCCTGGCATGTACGGCGTGGGCGCGGTCCACGCCGTAAACGAACTCGGTTACGACCGCCCCGACGGCGCCTTGCGCTACCTGCACCCGGCCTGCCTGCTGGCCAATATCGACGTGGTGCGCCAGTGGCCGCTGCCGATCAAGCACGGCGCGCCGCTGATCGCCGCCATGCTGGCCTTGAACCACAGCGGTAACACCGGCCTGATCAAGCACCTCGACTGGGTGCGCGCCGATCTCGAAGGAGCCGAAGGTGCACACACACCGCGTTTCCTGCAGCGCACCGGGGCCGGCGCAGCCGCAGCGGTCGTGGCGCACCACTACGACCTGCCCGGCGCCGCCACTACCGTCAACACCGACCTGCTGCACTTTGTGCCGACGACGGCGCGCAAGCTGGTGGACGTGGGCTGCGGCGACGGCACCCTGGCCCGCGCCTACCGCCAGCGCAACCCGATCTGCAACATCACCGGCATCGAAGCGGAACCCAGCCGGGCCCAGGCCGCCCGCCAGCATTGCGACTTCGTGTTCCTCGACCAGCTGGAGACCACCGGCGCCGCCTTCTGGGACCACGTGCGCGGCGCCGACTGCTGGATCCTGGACCAGTCGCTCGAGCACATGGACGACCCGTGGAGCGTGCTGCAAAAGATCCGCACCAGCATCGCACCGGGCGGCAAGATCGTTGCCACCATCAACAACTTCCAGCACTGGAGCATCCAGGCGCGGCTCAACGCAGGCGACCTGCGCTACGGTCCTGACGGCATCGCCATGGCCCGCAAGCGCATGTTTACCCGGGGCGCCATGCTGGCCTTGCTGCAACAGGCAGGCTTCCAGATCAGCGGTGGCAGCGCCCGCATCACCGACGAGCCGGCCCGTGAAAAATACCTGCCGGCGATCCGGCTGATGGCCGGCGCCTCCGGCATCGACCCGGTGATGGCGGTGGAAGATGCATTGCCATGGCAATACATCGTGACCGCAGTCGCGGCCTGAAGCACAACAACAATACAGGAGATCATCATGGCCCATTCCGACACTGCCCGCATCCACGACGGCGCCGTCGTCGCCGCCAGCGCCACCCTCGGCGACTTCGTGGTGGCCTACCCCGGCGCCGACGTCGGCGAGCATTGCCGGGTGCGCGGCTTTACCCAGTTGTGGCCGGGCGTGCGCCTGGAAGCGGGAGCCGACCTCGGTCCCGGCGTGACCCTGGAGGCGCCCGATTCGCTCGACGCCAGGCAAGCCGGCGACAGCATCGTCATCGGCGCCCAGGCCCGCGTGGGCGCCGGTGCCCTGATCTCGCGCGGCGTGCGGCTGGGCCAGGGCGCGGTGGTCGCGCCCGGCACGGTGGTGGCGCAGAGCGTGCCGCCGTACGCCATCGTCAGCGGCTCCCCGGCGCGCGTGACCGGCTACACCCAGAACGTCAGCGGCTCGCCGGCGCTCGACTGGCACCGCCGCGTCGACGTCCCCGCAGAGCCGTCGGTGGTGGCGCTCGAGGTCGCCGGCGTGACCGTGCACCGCTTCAAGTTCATGCACGACCCGCGCGGCGACCTGTCGGTGGGCGAGTTCGAACGCGAAATTCCGTTCACGCCCAAGCGCTACTTCCTGGTGCTCAACGTACCGAGCGACAAGTCGCGCGGCGAGCACGCCCACCGCGAATGCCACCAGTTCCTGGTGTGCGTCAAAGGCAGCTGCGCGGTGGTGGCCGACGACCTCGAACAGCGCTGCGAGGTCCACCTCGACTCGCCCGACATCGGCGTATACCTGCCGCCGATGACCTGGGGCATCCAGTACAAATATTCGAGCGACGCCGTGTTGCTGGTGTTCGCCTCCCATTACTACGCGGCCGACGACTACATCCGCGACTACGACGAATTCGTCGCCGCCAAGCGCGGTGCCGCCCAGGAGACTGCATGAACATCCCCTTCCTCGACCTCAAGGCCATCAACCTGAGCCAACAGGACGACATCGAACAGGCCATGCGGCGCGTGCTGCAGTCGGGCTGGTACGTGCTGGGCAAGGAAGTGGCCACTTTCGAGCAGGCGTTCGCCAACTATTGCGGCACGCGCCACGCGATCGGCGTAGCCAACGGCCTCGACGCGATCTTTTTGCTGCTCAAGGCCTATGGCGTCGGTCCCGGCGACGAGGTCATCGTGCCGAGCAACACCTACATCGCCACCTGGCTCGCTGCCACCCATTGCGGCGCCACGCCGGTGCCGGTGGAGCCGGTCGAAGGCACCTACAACCTCGACCCGGCGCGGGTGGCTGCCGCCATCACGCCGCGCACCCGCGCCATCATCCCGGTGCACCTGTACGGCCAGGCCGCCGACATGGACCCGCTGATGGCGCTGGCCGAGCAACACGGCCTGAAGGTGATCGAAGATGCGGCCCAGGCCCACGGCGCGCTGTACCGCGGCCGCAAGGTCGGGGCACTGGGCCACGCCGCCGCCTTCAGCTTCTACCCGGGCAAGAACCTCGGTGCGCTCGGTGACGGCGGCGCCATCACCACCGATGACGACGCGCTGGCGCAGAAGCTGCGTACGCTGCGCAACTATGGTTCGCAAAAGAAGTATCACAATGAAATGGCCGGCTTCAATTCGCGGCTCGACGAATTGCAGGCAGCGGTGCTGTCGGTCAAGCTGCCAGCACTGGACCAGCAGAACGCCGCCCGCGCCGCCATCGCCGCCGTCTACAACATCCAGTTGGCCGACGTGCCAGGCTTGCGCCTGCCCGAGGTGGCAGAGTGGGCCGAGTCGGCCTGGCATCTGTACGTGGTGCGCCATGCCCAGCGCGACGCGCTGGCGGCGCGGCTGGCTGACGCCGGCGTCGGCACGCTGGTGCACTATCCGTTGCCGCCGCACCTGCAGCCGGCCTACGCCCAGCTGGGCCTGGCCGAAGGCAGGCTGCCGATTGCCGAGGCCATCCACCGTGAAGTGCTGAGTTTGCCTATGGGCCCCACCATGACGGTGGAACAGGCGGCCAAGGTGGCCGCCGCCGTGCGCGCTGCCGTCGCCGGCCTGTAAAGGTGACCGGCAGCCAGCCTGGCCGGCGGTGCGGCCTGGTATCGCCTGGCGGCCGTTGCAACCTTCAGGTTTAGCCGGCCTGGTCCGGCGCCGCTGCGCGCTCGACCGCCACCGGCTGCGGCAGGAAGCGGCGGTAGCGCTGCTGGGCGGCGAGGATGTGCTCGTGACTGAGCTCGAAATGGTACGACGCCTCCGACTCGCTTACCCGGCGCGCGCCGAACAGGCGCTCGTGGAAGGCCCAGACATTGCGGTTTTCGCGGTTGACCTCGAAGTGCGAATCGCGGAACCCCAGGTGCCCGAGCGCGTAGTCGTAAATGATCAGCGCCGATTCCATGGCGGTATCGACGGCGGCGCCATCGACGATGATCCAGCTGCCCCATTCGAAGCTGTCGCCGTTGGCGTTGTACAGCCGCACCGTGCCCAGCGGCTTGAGGTCGCGGTCGCAGATGATGAAGTAAGCCTGGCCGCTGCCGCGCTGGTATTGTTCGATCCAGGCGGCCTGGCGCGCGACGTCGTCGGCGACCGGCGACAGGTAGGCATTCTTTTTCGGATCGAGGCGCAGCGACAGGATGAAAGCGGCGTCGCCGGGCTCGACGTCGCGCAGGATCAGCTTGTTGCCGGTCAGGCGCGCGGCGGGATAAATCACGGGACTCGCTTGCATGGTAGCTCCTGTTGATACGGTGTCCGCTACTATAGCGCAGCGACAATTATAGTGGCGTCAAAGTTGGCCGCCGTGTGATAATCGCCGCAAGTCTTTTCAGTGAGAGCGTCGATGAAAATCACCACCGTCATTCCGGCCTATAAATCGAAATACCTGTTAGAACTGCTGGCGGCACTGGCCCAGCAGACCGAGCCGGCCGACGAGGTGATTTTCTCCGACGACAGCCCGGACCAGAGCTTCACCGCCATGCTCGCCAACGAACAGTTGGCCGACATCGTGCGCAAGCTGAACATCACTGTGATGCCCGGACCGCGCCGTGGCGCCTATGCCAACTGGTCGCAATGCATCAACGCCTACGGCGGCAAGACCGAGCTGGTGCACATCCTGTGCGACGACGACATCATCTATCCGCAGTTCTACGAGCGCCACCGGTGGGCCCACCGCCACGGCACCTTCAGCAGCACGGTCAGCCGCCGCTGGACCGCCAGCGAAGTGGGCCAGCCGCTGCAGGGCGGTCTCAATATTCCGGACGAAATCGCCAACCACCCGCAGCGCCTGGTGCCGCTCGACAGCGGCGTGGTATTTTCCACCACGGTGGGCTGGTCGCGCAACTGGTTCGGCGAGGTGTCCAACTCGGTCATGCGCGCGGAGACCGCCAACCTGATCGTGCAGCGCGGGGTCGGCGGCATTTCGATGGCGGGACTGGAAGACCTCGGCGCGCTGACGGTCGGCTCGATCGCCAACCCGCTGTGCTTTATCAACGAGCATCTGGGCTTCTTCCGCCAGAGCCCGAACCAGAATTCGGCCAACGGCAATTCGGCGGTGATGAAGTGCGCGATCATGTCGTACCTGGGCCTGGCGCTGACCGGCCACCGGCTCGGCCAGCTCTCGCGCGAGCAGATGCTGGCCACCATCGGCACGGTCGGCGCCAACGTGCTGCTGCACTACGCCAGTCAGCCCGACACCGCCGAGATCCGCGCGCGGCTGCCGGCGCTGATGGCCGGCGAACCCGATTCCGAAGAACCGTTCCTGGCCGCCTGGCGTGACTTTGTCACCGCCCACGGCCATTACTGACCTCGACTATCCGATGCTGATCTCGCGCATGAACACGCGCGGCAGGTCGTAACCATCCCACACCGGGCTGAAATCGAGCGCATGGCCGAAAGGCACCATGCGGTCGATGCCGGCCAGCGGCGCCGCTGCCACCAGCGCGCGCAACTCCGCGCGCGTCACGCCGGCGTACGACAGCGTCTGCACGGTGCGGTTGAGCAGCGGACGCAGCGCGTCCAGGTCTGGCAGCGCGCATTCGAAGAACAGGCCGGCGCCGCAATGGTGCTGCACGTGCAGCGCCGGCGTGGCCAGCCAGGTGCGCGCCAGGTCGTTGCTGGCGGCCAGATCATGGC
>NZ_LROM01000083.1 GCF_001758785.1 Duganella phyllosphaerae | reverse complement strand
CCCGCCGCCACGCCGGCGGCGGGGGTGAACAGCGCCGTGTACACCAGCGGATTGGCGGTGGCGGCAAAGCCGGACAACGCACCGTTGGCCACCGTCACATCATCGGCGCCAAAGCCTTGCGGCGCCTCGCTGAAGGTGAAGGTGATCAGGGCAGTGTCGCCGCTCTTGACGGCGGCGGTGCTGCTGGCGATGACCAGCGTGGGCGCTGTTGCATCGGCCACCAGGCCGGCCAGCACGGCGCCGGTGCCGGCATTGCCGGCCAGGTCGGTGTAACTGCCGGCGGCCAGCACCACGCCAGCGGCGCCTTCGTAGCCGGCTACCGGCGTAAAGGTGGCGGTGTATACGTTCGGATTGGCGGTAGCGGCCACGGCGCCAAGGCTGCCGCCGGTGGCCGTCAGGCTGGCGGCGCCAAAGCCGGCAGGCGCTTCGGAGAAGGTGAACGTGATCACGGCCGGGCGGGCGACACTGACGGCAGCCACATCGCTGCTGATGGTGACGGTCGGCGCGCCCTGGTCGAGCGCGTAGGCGGTGGTGCTGGCGATGCCGGTGTTGCCGGCAGCATCGACCACGCGCACTTGCAGCACGCCGCTGCCGGTGAGCACATGGTCCAGCGTCCAGGCGGCGCCGGTGTTGTCGACGGCGGCGGTTTGCCAGTTGAAGCCATTGTCGAACGAGACTTCCACGCGGTCGCCGGCGTCGAGCGGCTGCGACAGGTTGCCGCGTACGGTTTGCGCGGCAACCGATGTCACCAGGTCGGTACTGCTGACCCCGGTGTCGGCCGAGAAGCCGGGCGCACCGCTGGCAACGGCCAGCGGGGCCACGGTATCGATGGCGATTTGCGGGCCAACGGCGGCCAGACCGCCGTTGCCGGCCAGGTCGGTATAGACGCCGGCGGCCACGCTGATGCCAGCCACGCCCGCCGCCACGCCGGCGCCAGGGGAGAACAACGCCGTGTACACCAGCGGATTGGCGGTGACGGCTAAGCCGGACAGCGCGCCGTTGATGACCACGACGTCGGCGGCGGTAAAGCCCTGCGGCGCCTCGCTGAAGGTAAACGTGATCAGCGCGGTGTCGCCGGCTTTGAGCGCGGCCAGGTCGCTGGTAATGGCCAGGGTGGGCGGCGTGCCGTCCACCACCAGCCCGGCCAGCGCACCGCCGATGCCGGCATTGCCGGCATTGTCGCTGTAGCTGCCGGCAGCCAGGGTCACGCCGACGGCGCCGGTATAACCCGGATCGGACGTGAAGACGGCGCTATAGACATTGGGATTGGCGGTGGCAGCAAAGTTACTCAGGGTGCCGCCGGTGACCGCCAGGCTGGCGGCCGACACGCCTTGCGGCGCCTCGCTGAAAGTGAAGGTGAGCGTGGTGCTCTGGCCCGGCAACAGCGCCGCGCTGCTGCTGGCGATAGCCACCGTGGGCGCCACCGTATCGACCGTGTAGGGCGTGGTGATGGCTGCCGTGGCGTTGCCGGCGGCGTCGGCCACGCGCACCACCAGGTTGCCGGCAGCGGCCAGGGTCTGGCCTGCCAGGGTCCAGCCGGTGCCGTTGACGGTGGCGGCGGTAAAGGTCTGGCCGCCATCGACCGACACCTGCACGAACTCGCCGGCAGCGAGCGGCGCCGACAGCGTGCCGCTCAGGGTCTGCTGCGGATTGTTGGTAATCAGGTCGCCCGGGGTGCCGGTATCGTTGGACAACAGCACGCCACCGGTGACGCTGGCCACTGGTGGCACGGTGTCGATCTGCAGCGCCGGGATGCTGCCGGGCAGGCCGCTGTTGCCGGCGGCGTCCGCGTAGCCGCCGGTGACGGCAATGCTGGCAGTGCCTGCCGCCACGCCGGCCTGCGGCGTGAAGACGGCGGTGTACACCAGCGGATCGGCGGTGGCGGTGAGCGCGCCCAGCACGCCGCCGCTCACGTTGAGATTGGCCGCCGAGAAGCTGGTGGGCAGCTCGGAGAAGGTGAACGTGATGATGGCGCCATCGGTGCCGTTGGCCACCGCCACATTGCTGCTGATGACCACCGTGGGCGCACTCTGGTCGAGCGCGTAGGTGTTGAAAGTTTCCGCGCTGAGGTTGCCAAAGGCGTCGGCCACCCGCACCCGCAGCACGCCGCTGCCGGTCAGGGTGTGGGCCAGCGACCAGGTCAGGTTATTGACGGTGGCAACCTCCCAGGTGGCGCCGTTGTCGAACGAGACCTGCACGCTTTCGCCGGTGGCCAGCGGCAGCGACAGTACGCCGCTCACGGTCTGCGCCGCTACTGCAGTCACCAGGTCGGCGTTGCTGACGCCGGTGTCGGCCGAGAAGCGCGGGAAGCCGACGGTCGAGGCGGCCGGCGCCAGGGTGTCGAGCGCAATTTGCGGGCCGGCCACGGCCACGCCGGCATTGCCGGCCAGGTCGCGGTAGCCGCCGGTCGCCACCCCGATGGCAGCGCTGGCGCCGGCCACGCCGGCGCTCGGGGTAAACAGCGCCGTGTACACCAGCGGATCGGCGCTGGCGACCAGGTTCGACAGCACGCCGTTGGAGACGTTGATGGCGTCCAGGTCGAAGCCCACCGGCGCCTCGCTGAAGGTGAAGGTGATCACCGCCGTGTCGCCGGCCTTGAGCTGGGTGCTGCTGCTGGTGATCGTCAAACCAGGGGCCTGCGCATCGACCGAGATGGCCGGCAGGGCGCCACCGAGGCCGGCGTTGCCGGCGGCATCGCTGTAGCTGCCCGGCGCCAGCGACACGCCGGCCGCGCCCAGGTAGCCGGCGGCGGGGGTGAACACGGCGGTATAGACGTTCGGATTGGCGGTGACGGCCAGGCCGCTGACGACGCCGCCGGCCACCGTCAGGCTGGCAGCGGTAAAGCCCTGCGGCGCTTCGCTGAAGGTAAAGGTCAGGTTGGCGCTCTGGCCGGCCGCCAGCGTGGCGGCGTCGCTGGTCATGGTCACGGCCGGTGCGAGTGAATCGACCGCGTAGGCGGTTGACGCTATCGGGCCGTGGTTGCCGGCGGCATCGGTCACGCGTACCAGCAGCAAGCCCTGGAAGGCCAGCACCACGGGCGTGGGCAGCGCCCAGATGGCGCCGCCGGACGGCGCCACGGCGGTGCTCCAGGTCACGCCATCGTCCTGCGACACTTCGACCGTCTCGCCCACGGCCAGGTTGGCGGTGAGGGTACCGCCAATGGTCTGCACCGGATTATTGGTGAGGTGGTCGCTGCTGCTGATGCCGGTATCGTTGGAAAACACCAGCGTGGCGCCGGTGGTGGTGGGCGCCTGGGTGCTGTAGCTGATCGGCGCCATCGACGCCGGCGCTCCAGGGTTGCCGGCAGCGTCAACGTAGCCACCGGCCACGCTGACGGTGGCCACACCGTTGGCCACCGACTGGTCGGGGGTCAGGATGGCAGTGTATTCGAGCGGGTTGGCGGTCTGGGCAAAGCCGCTGAGGACGCCGCCGGCCACCACGATGTCGGCGGCATCGAAGCCCACCGGCAGTTCGCTGAAGCTGAAGCGGATCACCGCCTGCTCGCCCAGCGCCAGCACGCCGCCGCTACCGGCACTGCTGGTAATTTGCAGCACCGGCGGCGCGCTGTCGACCGTGATCGACGGCGACGTGAAGCCGGCGCCAGCGTTGCCGGCGGCGTCGGTGTAGGCGCCCGGCGCCAGGGTGACAAAGGCGCTGGCGCCGGCCAGGCCGGCGGCCGGGGTCAGTTGTACCGTGAACACGCGCGCGTCGCCGGTGGCGGCAAAACCACCCAGGGTGCCGTTGACGGCCACCAGGTCGGCCAGATCGAAGCCGGTGGGCACTTCGCTGAAGGTGAACGTGAGCGTGGCCGCTTCACCGGCGCGCAGGCTGGTGGCGCTGCTGGTCACCGCGACGGTCGGCGCGGTGACGTCGAGCGCATAGCTGGCCGAGAATACCGGACCGGTGTTGCCGGCCGTATCGGCCACCCGCACCCGCACCTGCACGGCGCCGCCGCTGTCGGGCAATACCTGCAGCGCCAGCGCCCACTGCGTGGCCGACGTCGGCACGGCGGTGAGCCAGGTGGCGCCGCTGTCGAGCGAGACTTCGACCTGTTCGCCGGCGCCCAGCGCGCCGTTCAGCGTGCCGCTGATGACCTGGGCGGCGACGTTGGTGACCAGGTCGGTATTGCTGACGCCATTGTCGGTCGAGAAGGCGATCGAGGCACCGGTAATGGCCGGCGCCAGCGTATCGATGGCAATCGGCGCGCTGCTGGCGCCAACGCCCAGGTTGCCGGCGGCGTCGGCGACCGCACTGGCGGCCACGCTGACCACCGCGTTGCCACCGGCCAGGCCCGGCTGCGGCGTGAAGGTGGCGGTGTACACCAGCAGGTCGGCGCTGGCGGTGAAATTGCCCAGCGTGCCGTTGAGCGCGCTGATATCGGCCAGCGTGAAGCCGGCCGGCACTTCGGTAAACGTGAAGGTAATGGTGGCGGTCTCGCCCACCTTGAGGCTGCTGGCGCTGGTGTCGATGGTCAGCACCGGCGCCACCGTATCGACCGCGATCGACGCCAGGCCGCCACCGGCGCCCAGGTTGCCGGCGGCGTCCGTGTACAGGCCATTGGCCAGGCTCACGCTGGCGCCGCCCAGTTGGCCGGTTAGCGTGGTCAGCGGCGTCAGCAACACGGTGTAGACCAGCGGGTTGGCGGTGGCGGTGAAGTTGCTCAAGGTACCGCCGGTGGCTACCAGGTCGGCCTGGGTGAAGCCGCTGGGTGCCTCGGTAAACGTGAAGGTGACCAGCGCCGACTGGCCGTCGCGCAGGCTGGTGTCGGCGGTGGCGATGGTGACCGTGGGGGCGGTGGTGTCGATGGTATAGGCGCGCGCGGTCACGGCGCCGTGGTTGCCGGCGGCGTCGGTCACGCGCACCTGCACGGCGCCGCTGCCGGCGCCGAGGGTCTGGCCGGCCAGCAGCCAGGTGCTGGCGCCCGGCGCGGCTACTGCACCCTGCCAGGTGGCGCCGTTATCGAGCGACACTTCCACCACGTCGCCTGCCGCGAGCGGTCCGGACAGGGTGCCGGCGATGTCCTGCAGCGCGGTGTCGGTCACCAGGTCGGTGCTGCTGGCGCCATGGTCGGCAGAGAACTGCACGCTGCCACCGGTGAGCAGCGGCGCGACGGTGTCGATGGCAATGGCCGGCACGGCGCCGACCACGCCAGCATTGCCCGCCAGGTCGCTAAACGGCGCCACCGTGATCTGGGCGCTGTCGCCCGCCACGTTGGCGGCGGGGGTAAACACTGCCGTGTATACCAGCGGATCGGCAGTCTGCACCAGGTTGGCAAAGGCGCCGTTGGCCGCGCCCAGGCTGGCCAGGGTAAAGCCGAGCGGCGCTTCGCTGAAGGTGAAGGTGATCAGCGCGGTGGCGCCGGCGTTGAGCGTGGTAGCGCTGCTGGTGATGGCCAGGGTGGGCACCAGGTTGTCGATGACGATAGGCGCCAGGCTGCCGCCCAGGCCGGGCGTGTTCGAGACATCGGTATAGGCGCCGTTGGCAATCGCCACCGCGCCCTCGGTGACGCCCACGGCGGGAGTAAACTCGGCGGTAAACACCAACGGATCGGCGGTGGCGGCCAGCAAACCCAAGGCGCCGCCGGTGACCACCAGGTCGCCGTCGGTAAAACCGGTGGGCACGGTGCTGAACTTGAAGGTGATCAGCGCGGTCTCGCCAGCCTTGAGGGTGGTGGCGCTGCTGCTGATCGCCACGCCTGGCGCCAGCGTGTTGTAGCTGATGGTCGGGGTGCTGGCGCCGATGCCGCTGTTGCCGGCGGCGTCGGTATAACTGCCTGCGGCCAGCGCGACCGAGGCCGTGCCGGCGGCCTGGCCGGCGGTGGGCGTCAACACCGCCGTAAACACCAGCGGATTGGTGGTGGGCGTCAGCGTGCCCAGCACGCCGCCGGTGACGGCCAGGCTGGCATTGCTGAAACCGACCGGCGCTTCGCTGAAGGTAAACGTGATCAATGGCCGGTCGGCGCTGT
>NZ_LROM01000082.1 GCF_001758785.1 Duganella phyllosphaerae | reverse complement strand
TCTCGGACGAGGTGCGCAAGCCCAGCACGCCGCCGCAGCGCCGGCCTGGGCCGGGCGCCAGTTCGACGATGCCGACGGCCGGCGCTGGACGCTGCTGGACCTGGCGCAACTGGTGCGCGAGCCGCGCTTCGCGCTGGTCGGCTTTTAAGGGAAGGAACGGGTTTTGGACCAGGAGACGTTCGATCACATCGCTGCCGCCCGCGTGAGCCAGGGCGGGCCGGTGCGCCTGCGTCATGCGCTCGACCGCCTCGGTTCTGCCGCCGGAATGCACGAGGCCCAGCACGAGGCCAAGCCCGGCATGCGGCGGCTGCCGCTGATCGGCCGCCTGCCCACCCAGCGCCAGTTGAGCATCCTGTCCACCGCGCTCGGCATCAGCCTGAGCGTGTCGGCCGCCTGCGTTGCCCTCAACACCATCCACAGCGCCAACCGGTCGGCGCAAACCCAGGTCGCCAGCGACGCGCTGATGCACTCGCAGCGCATCGGCAAGGCCGCGCCCAACGCTGTGCAGGGCAGCGACGAAGCGTTTCGCCAGCTCGAGGAAAGCCGGCGCGAACTCAATAACGACATCAAGCTGCTCACCCAGGGCGGCAAGGTGCAGGGCCGTCAGCTGCACGCGCCGGGCGCCGACCTGGCCGCCACCGTGGACTCGGTGCGCAAGCAGTGGAGCGCCACCGACCTGGCCGCCGCCACCATCCTTACCCTCAAGACCGATTTGAGCGGCGTCGACCAGACCCTGCACAAGCTCAATGCCATGTCGCCCGACCTGCTGGCCCGCACCGAGGAGATCGGCGCATTGCGCGTGGCCGGCGGCGGCGCCGCGCGCGAGGTGGCCGCGCTGGGCAAGCTCACCATGCTCACCCAGCGCATGAGCCGCAGCGCCAGCGAATTTCTCACCGCCGGCGGCATCAGTTCCGAAACCGCGTTCCAGCTGGGGCGCGACACCACCGTGTTCCGCACCACGCTGGACGGCTTTTTGAGCGGCAGCGCCGCGCAGGGCCTGAGCGCCGTGCGCGAGCCGGAGCTGCGCGAGAAAATCGTTGCCCTCAAGGCGCAGTTCGAGGATTACCAGAAGCTGGTGGCCGCCATCCTCGACAAGCTCGATAAATTCAGCGCCGCCAAAAACGCCGAGCGCCTGATCTTCAACGAAAACGAGGCGCTGCGCCAGCGCCTGTACACCTTGCAGCAGGCTTACCGCGCCGAGCAGGATTCGCTGGGCCTGACCTTTTGGCTGATGGTGGGCTGCGGCATGTTCACGCTGGTGATGGCGGTGGCGATTGGCCGCGTGCTGCTGATCGATTCCAACAACCGCACGCGCGGCGCCGACCGCCGCCGCCGCGAGGCCGATGCCATGCGCATGGAGTCGCAGCGCAAGGAGGAAGCGGCCAGGGAAACCAACGCCCAGAACCAGGCCGCCATCCTGCGCCTGATGAACGAGCTGCAAAAAGTGGCCGACGGCGACCTGACCGTGCGCGCCACGGTGTCGGAAAACGTCACCGGGGCGATTGCCGACACTGTCAACTACACGGTGGAAGAGTTGCGGGTGCTGGTGGGCCGCGTGACGGCCACCGCCGAACAGGTCACGCGCGCTTCGCTGCACGCGCACAGCATTTCCAACGATTTGCTGCGCGCATCGCAGCAGCAGTCGCGTGAAATCCAGGGCGTGAGCAGCACCGTGGTGCGCATGGCCGACCAGATCACCGACGTCTCGCGCTCGGCCAGCGAATCGGCCGACGTGGCGCGGCAGTCGGTGGCGGCGGCCAATCTGGGCTCCACCGCCGTGGCCAACGCCATCTTCGGCATGCACGAGATCCGCGACCAGATCCAGGATACCTCCAAGCGCATCAAGCGCCTGGGCGAGTCGTCGCAGGAAATCGGCGAGATTACCGAGCTCATTTCCGACATCACCGAGCAGACCAACGTGCTGGCGCTCAACGCCGCCATCCAGGCCGCATCGGCCGGCGAGGCAGGGCGCGGCTTCACCGTGGTGGCCGAGGAAGTGCAGCGGCTGGCCGAGCGCTCGGCCGGCGCCGCCAAGCAGATCGGCGCGCTGGTGCGCACCATCCAGACCGACACCCACGACGCGGTGGCGGCCATGGAAAAATCCACGCGCGGTGTGGTGGAGGGCACGCGCCTGTCCGACGCCGCCGGCGCGGCATTGAACGATATTTCGCAGGTGTCGCACCGCCTGGCGGAACTGATTTCCGGCATCGCCCAGGCCACCGGCGAACAGGCCACGTCGGCCAGCGGCGTGGCGCGCAACATCCAGCTGATCCTGACGGTGACCGAACAGACCCAGGACGGCACCCAGCACACGGCGCAGTCGATCCATAAACTGTCGGTGCTGGCGCAGGAACTGAAAAACTCGGTGGCGCGGTTTCGCATCGCCTCCTGAGCGGCACAACATTGAAAGGCCGGTACCCGCATGACTGATACTTTTATCGCAAACACTGGCCCGCTGTCGTGGGTAATGGAAGAAATCCGCGAAGCGCTGGCCCGTTCGCGCACCGCCCTGCACGAAGCCGGCGGCCGCGCCCCGGAAGACCAGGCCACCCAGCTGCAACTGGCCAAAACCCATTTGCACCAGGCCCATGGCGCGTTGCAGATGGTCGACGTGGAAGGCGTGGGCCAGGTCACGGCGCTGGCCGAGACCGCGCTCGAGCGTTTCAAGTCGGGCGCCGTCAAGTGCAGCCCCGACCACGTGGCAGCGGTCACGCAGCTGTACCAGGCGCTGGTCGAGTACCTGGAAGAGCTGCTCGGCGGCGCACCGTCTCAACCGGCCAGGCTGTACCCGTACTACCGCGCGGTGCAGGAAATCGTCGGGGCGGAACGGATCCACCCGGCCGACCTGTTTTTCCCCGACCTGGCGCGCGCGGTGACGCTGCCGCCAGCCGACCCGGTACCCGCAGCGGAGCAGGACTACGCCGCCTGCCGCCAGCGCTTCGAGCGCGCGCTGCTGCCGTACCTGAAAAGCCCGGAGCCGGCGCAGCAGCGCGAACACGCCGCCGCCCTGACCGAGGCCGTGGCGGCGGTGGCCGGCGCCCAGCAGGAGGCCGGGCCGCGCGCGTTCTGGCTGGCGCTGCAGGCCTTTGCCGAACTGGTGGCCGGCGGCGACATCGCCGGCAGCGTGCAGGTCAAGCAGCTGTTCGGCATGATCAACCTGCAGCTGCGGCGCCTGTCCCAGGGCACTGCCGCGCAACCGGACGCCATGCTGCGCGACGCCTTGTTCTTCATCGCCGTGGCCGGTCCGGCCAGCAGCTCGGCCACGGCGCGCGCGCTGTTCGCGGCCTTTGCGCTGGACGGCCTGGCGCCGCCCGATTACGACAGCCGCCGCTACGGCCAGCGCGATGCGCTGGCGCCCGCGCAGGCGCGTAGCTGGCAGAACGCCGCGCCGGAGCACACCACCGCCGAGATCAAGGCAGCGCTGCGCGCGGTCGAACACGCGCTCGACCGCTTCCATGCCGATGCCCGGCAGCGCGCGGCGCTGGCCAGCATGGCGCCGGTGCTCGATGTGCTGCACGCGACGCTGGCTGAACTGGACCAGCCGGCCGCCGCGCAGGGCGCGCAGCAGGTACGCGCGCAGATGGACGCGCTGGGGCAGGACGGCGCCGAGCCGGCGCAGGAACTCAAAACCCTCGACGACGTGGTGCAAAATGTCAGCGCGCTGGGCTTTTTTGCCGAACTGCTGGCCCATAACGCGGCCGGCGCGCGCGAGCGCTTCGCCTTCGACGCGCAGCAGGGCAGCTTCCGCGCGGTGCCGTTTGCCAAGATGGCGGGCGCGGAATCGATCCCCGTGCTCGACGACGCGGTACCGGCGCCGCCGCCCGCCGCGCCGCCGCAGGACGCTGTGCCGGTCGTGGAGACTGCCGCCAACACGCCGCAACTGCTGGCATTGTTCCTGTCCGAGGCGCGCGAGTCGCTCGACTTTGTCGATGCCACGCTGGGCGCCGCCGCGAACGAACAGCGCCTGATCGTGCTGCGCCGCGCCTTCAATACCCTCAAGGGCAGCGCCCGCACCGTGGCGCTGGACGATTTTGCCGACGGCGCGCAAGCGGTCGAGCGGGTGATGAATACCTGGCTGGCCGAAGAGCGGCCGGTGGACGAAGCGCTGGCGGCGCTGCTCGAACGCGCGGCCCGCGAACTGCGCGCCTGGACCGCGTTGCTGGCAAGTGACGGCGCAGAAGTACCGTTGAGCCACCGCGCCCAGGCCCTGGCTGCAGACGCTGCGCGCGTGCAGGGTGGCCTGCCGGCGATACCAGACGCCACTGAATCGCCCCGGATTGCCGACGCCGCTGCTGTCGCTGATGTGGCTGATGTCGCTGATGCCACTGATGCCGCTGACATTGCCGCTGACCCGCACGCCACCGAAGCAACGGCTGCCGGTGAGTTGACCGCACCGGGTCCGCTGCTCGCCATTTTCGTGGCGGAAGCGAGCCAGCTGGTGGACCAGCTGGCGCACGACTTCGGCGCCTGGCGCCACGTCCCGCAGCGCGCGGCCGAGCCGCAGTCGCTGCGGGCGGCGCACACGCTGGCCGGCATTGCCGGCACCGTGGGCGTACCCGTGCTGCGCGCACTGGCGCTGGCGCTGGAAAATACCCTGGAAGCGCTGCAAGCGCCCGCGTCGTTCCTCGACCAGGCGCAGCACGACCTGTTCGACTTCACGGCGCAGCGCCTGCGGCAAATGGTCGATACCGTGGGCGGCGGCGCCATGCCGTCCGCCCAGCCGGAACTGATCGCCGCACTGGCGGCGCTGCGCGCGCAGTTGCACGCGGCCGCGCCAGCCGCCAACCCGGCGCTGGAAGCGCAGCTCGACCAGCTGGTGGCGGACGAGCAGGCAAATGAGCAGGCCGGCAGCGCCGCGCCAGCACAGGACGAGTCGCCGCTGGACGCCATGTTCCGCCAGGTGTACGAACAGCTCAGCGGCACCGTGCCGGCTTCGGAAGTTCCGGCCCCGGCGCCGAAGCGCGGCTGGCGCCACGTCGAGCCGCGCGTCGACGACGACATCGATGACCTGTTCAACACTGCCTTCGACGAAACCTTTGCCGAGCCGCCGCTGCACATCGCCGCGCCGGCCGCCGAAACCGCCCCGGAACCGGTGCCCACGCCTGCCATGGACGCAGGCCAGGAGTCCGAAGTGGCACCGGGACCGGAACCGGAACCGGAGCCGGGACCGGAACCGGAACCGGGACCGGAACTGTATCCAGAGCCAGCGACATTCAACGCCGCCGACACCGGCATCACCGAACTGCCGCTGGCCGCGCCGCCGCAGCACGATGCGCCGCCGGCCATCTTCAACGATGAACTGGACGCGGAACTGCTGGCCGTGTTCCTGGAGGAGGGCGCCGACCTGCTGCCGCAAGTGGGTGAATCCCTGCGCGCCTGGCAGGGGGCGCCGCTCGACACCAGTCACGCGCAAGGCTTGCTGCGCCTGCTGCACACGGTCAAGGGCAGCGCGCGCATGGCCGGTGCCATGCGCCTGGGCCAGCACGTGCACGAGATCGAAACCCATATCGAAAACATGGTGCACGCCAGTTCTGCCACGGCGCAGGCGTTCGACGAACTGCTGGCCCATTACGACCATGCGCTGCTGCTGTTCGAGCAGTTGCAGCAGGGTGGCATGGCTGCTGCCGCTGAAGTGGGCGACCCGGCTGCGGCGCCCTGTGCCGAACTGTCGGCGCCACCGTGCACCGACGACCAGCCGGCCAGTAAATCGCCGCTGGTACGGGTGCGCGCCGACATCCTCGACCGCCTGGTGAACCAGGCTGGCGAAGTGTCGATTGCCCGCTCGCGGCTGGAAAACGAAGTGGGCGCCATGCGCGCCACGCTGGGCGACGTGTCCGACAACCTGTCCCGTTTGCGCCGGCAACTGCGCGAAATCGAGATGCAGGCCGAGTCGCAGATCGCCTCGAGCATGTCGCGCATGGCCGACATCAACGAGCGCGATTTCGATCCGCTCGAATTCGACCGCTTTACCCGTTTGCAGGAACTCACGCGCATGATGGCCGAAAGCGTCAACGATGCAGCCAGCCTGCACGAGCACCTGTCGCACAGCGTCCATCACGCCGGCGACGACCTGGTGCTGCAGGCGCGCGTGACGCGCGACCTCCAGCGCGACCTGATGCGGGTGCGCATGGTGCCGTTTTCCAGCATTGCCGAACGGCTGTTCCGGGTGGCGCGCCAGAGCGCCAAGGAAGTGGACAAGCGCGTCAACCTCGACCTGCGCGGCGGCAGCGTGGAAATCGACCGCGGCGTTTTGGAGCGCATGGTCGCGCCGTTCGAACACCTGCTGCGCAATGCGATCGCCCACGGCGTGGAACCGCGCGCCGCGCGCACCGCCGCAGGCAAGAGCGAAACCGGCGAGCTACTGATGGAAGTGACGCAGCAGGGCAACGAGGTCGTGATCGAATTCTCCGACGATGGCGCGGGCCTCGACCTGGCGCGCATCCGCGCCAAGGGCGTGGCCAGCGGCTTGCTGGAAGACGGCGAAGATGTCACCGAAGCCCAGGTGGCCGACCTGATTTTCGAACCCGGCTTTACCACCGCCGAAGCGCTGACCGAATTGTCTGGCCGGGGCGTGGGCATGGACATCGTGCAGTCCGAGGCGCAGGCACTGGGCGGCCGGGTGGACCTGGAATCGACGCCGGGCAAGGGCACGCGTTTCGTGATCCGCCTGCCGCTCACGCTCGCTGTTACCCAGGTTGTGCTGGTGGCCGCCGGTGGCCGCAGCTACGCCTTGCCGGCCATCCTGGTCGAGCAGGTGCAGCAGATGAAGGAGGAGGCACTGGCCGCCGCCCACCGGTCGGGTCACGTGACGCTACAGGGCCGCCAGGCCGCGCTGCACTACCTGCCCGCGCTGCTGGGCGATGTGGCCGCGCAGCCGCAGGTGAAACAGTCGGCGCCGGTGATGATGCTCAAGAACGGCACCGAGCGGCTGGCATTGCAGGTGGACCAGGTACTGGGCAACCGCGAAGTGGTGGTCAAGAATATCGGTCCGCAGCTCGCGCGCATGGCCGGCATCGCCGGCGCCACCGTGCTGGGATCGGGCGATATCGTGTTGATCCTTAACCCGGTGGCGCTGGTGCAGCACCTGGCGCAACACCCGGAGGCGCGCGAGCAGTATGCCCAGGCGGCTCAAGGTGGCGCCGCCCCCGGTACCGGTGCGGTGGCGGGCGCACACGCAGCGACGGTGATGGTGGTCGATGATTCGATGACGGTGCGCCGCGTAACCGGGCGCCTGCTCGAGCGCGAAGGCTACCGCGTGCTGCTGGCCAAGGACGGCGTCGATGCGCTCGAACAGCTGCGCGAGCAAAAGCCCGACATGCTGCTGGTCGATATCGAAATGCCGCGCATGGACGGCTTCGACCTCACGCGCCAGGTGCGCGGCGACGACAGCACGGCGGCCATCCCGATCATCATGATCACGTCGCGCAGCGCCGACAAGCACCGCAACTACGCGCTGGACCTGGGCGTGAATGCCTTCTTCGGCAAGCCGTTCCCCGAGCCGGAACTGCTGGCGACGATGCAGGAACTGCTCAATCCTCAGGAGGCTTGACCTTTTTGACGACCTCGTAGCGCTCGAGCGTACGCTTGCGCGCCTCGTCGTGCATGACGATCGGGCCGGGGTACGCCAGCGGCTCCATGCGCGTGTGCAGCCACGGCGCGTGGATTTCCTTGTCGCCCAGGTGTTTCAGCTGCGGCAGGTAGCGGCGTATGAATTTGCCGGCGCCGTCGAATTTTTCCGACTGCGTGATCGGGTTGAAGATGCGAAAGTACGGTTGCGCGTCGCACCCCGACGATGAGGCCCACTGCCAGCCGCCGTTGTTCGACGCCAGGTCGAAGTCGTTCAGGTGCAGCGCAAAATAGGCTTCGCCCCGGCGCCAGTCGATGCCGAGATCCTTGATCAAAAAACAGGCGGTCACCATGCGCAGGCGGTTGTGCATATAGCCGGTCTGGTTCAGTTGCAGCATGGCCGCATCGACCAGCGGATAGCCGGTGCGCGCCTCGCACCAGGCGATAAACAGCTCATCGGCTTCCGGCCCGGTCTCCCATGCGATGGCGTCATAGGCGGGCTTGAACGCGCTACCCACCACGTGCGGATTGTGGAACAAAATCATGGCGTAGAACTCGCGCCAGATCAGTTCCGCCAGCCACACCGGCGCGCCGTCGCCGCCGCCGCCGCGCGCCATCAGGTCCACCACGGTGCGCACCAGGTGGCGCACCGACAGGGTGCCAAAACGGAAATGCAGCGACAGGTAAGACGGGCCTTTGACGGCCGGGAAGTCGCGCGCGGTCTTGTAGTGGGCGATGCGCGGTAAAAAATCATCGAACAATTGTGCGGCGCCCGACATGCCGGTGGGGATTTTCAGTTCGGCCAGGTTGCTCGGCTCGAAGCCAAGCTGCTGCAAGGTGGGCAGCGTGGAGGACGGGAAGGGCGGCGGCGCCAGGCGCGCCGCGTGCGGCTCGATGTGGTACGGCGCGATCACGCTCGGATCGGCCTCGAGCTTTTTGAGCCAGGCGTTCTTGTACGGAGTGAAGACGGAAAACACGCCACCCGTTTGCGACAGCACTTCGCTCTTTTCGAACACCACCTGGTCCTTGAAACCGGTCAGCGCGCGGCCATCGGCTTGCAATGCTTGATGGACGGCGGCGTCGCGGGCGATTGCCTGCGGTTCATAGTCGTGGTTGCAATAGACCGCAGCGACGTTCAACTCGGCGGCCAGCGCCGGAATCTCCTTGAGCGGGTCGCCGTGGCGCGCCAGCAGGCAGCCACCGAGCTGGCGCAGCTCCGCATCCACTTCGGCCACGCTGGCGTGGATAAAGTCCACGCGCCGGTCCTGGCGCGGCAGGGCGTCCAGGATGGTGCTGTCGTAAATGAAAACGCAGTAGACTTTGTCGCTGTCCTGCAGCGCCTGGTGCAAGGCAACGTGATCGAAAACCCGCAGATCGCGGCGCAGCCATACCAGGGTGGAATCGTGTTTCATTTAGTCTGTGTCTATCTTGTGGGGCAACGCAATCGTGGGTGCGCCGTGATTTCAGTGTAAACTACGCGGTGATTTGCTGGTTTCTTGCAGGCGAATACTAGCACCGACCGCCCCGAGCGGCCCCGCACACAGAGAGCAATGCGTATGAAGAAGAGCAAAATCGGCAAAACGCTTCCTGTTCCCGGCTTGTTACAGGAAGATCCATTGGCCCCCGCAGGTGCCACAGGTCCAGCCGCCACCGAAGGTGACAGCCCGGTCCCGCAACTGAACCTGGCCAATCATTTCCTGATCGCCATGCCTTCCATGCAAGACCCGGTATTCGGCGGCACCGTCGTGTATGTGTGCGAACACAATGAGAACGGCGTGCTGGGCGTGGTGATCAACAAGCCTACCGACATGACCATGCAGGTGTTGTTCGAGCGTATCGACCTGACCCTCGAAGGTGACCAGGACAGCGCAGTCGATCAGCCCGTCATGTTTGGTGGCCCGGTGCAGGACGATCGCGGTTTTGTCCTGCACACGCCGGGCCAGCGCTACTCGTCCTCGCTCACCGTCACCGAAGAAGTGGCGTTTACCACGTCGATCGACGTGCTCGAAGCGGTTGCGTCCGGCGACGGTCCGCCGCGCATGCTGGTGTCGATAGGCTATTCGGGCTGGAGCCCGGGCCAGCTCGAGGACGAGATCGGCCGCAATGGCTGGCTCACGGTCGGCGCCGATCCCGAGATCCTGTTCGGCGTGCCGATCGATCAACGCTACACGGCGGCCATCCGCCTGCTGGGTATCGACCCTTTGATGCTCGCGTCCGAGGCCGGTCATGCGTAAAGCGCTGTACACGGTGACTTCCCGGTGAGCGCGGATACCATCTTTGCCTTCGACTTCGGCGTCAAGCGCATCGGTGTGGCCATGGGCAATACTCTGATCCGCCAGGCCACGCCCGTAAAAGTCATTGCCGCCATCGACAATGCCACCCGCTTTGCTGCAATTCAAACCCTGCTCGACGAGTGGCAGCCCACGCTGCTGGTCGTCGGCCTGCCGATGCACCCGGACGGCACCTCTCACGACATGACGGCGCGCGCGCGCAAGTTCGCCAACCAGCTGCACGGCCGTTTCAATTTGCCGGTAGAACTGGTCGACGAACGCTATACCTCGGCCGTGATCAGCGCCAAGCGCGGCGAGGTGATCGACGACCGCGCCGCTGCCATCATCTTGCAACAATATTTCGACGCTCATTTTTCACGCCCTTGACTATGCCTACAACAAACCCCAACCAACTCGATGCCGAAGCGCTGTACGCGACGCTGCTGGCGGACGTCCAGGCCGGCCTGGCCGGCGTGGCCGATGTCGCCATCGTCGGCATCCACTCCGGCGGCGCCTGGATCGCCGAACGCCTGGCAGCCGACCTCGGCCTGTCCGACCGCTGCGGCGTGCTCGACGTCTCGTTCTACCGCGACGACTATGCCAAGAAGGGTCTGCCGGCCGAGGTCAAGCCCACCAACATCACGTTCGATGTGGCTGCGGCCAACATCCTGCTGGTCGATGACGTGCTGTACACGGGCCGCACCACGCGCGCTGCAATTA
This sequence comes from Duganella phyllosphaerae, assembly GCF_001758785.1. Lineage (GTDB taxonomy): Bacteria > Pseudomonadota > Gammaproteobacteria > Burkholderiales > Burkholderiaceae_D > Rugamonas > Rugamonas phyllosphaerae. Next base: position 165,361 of record NZ_LROM01000082.1, on the reverse strand, counting down.
ACGAGCTGTTCGATTACGGCCGCCCGGCGCGCATCATGCTCGCGGCCCTGGTCGATCGCGGTGAGCGGCAGCTGCCGGTCGCGGCCGATTTCGTGGCGGCGCACGTCACCGTGCAAAAAGGGCAGGCGCTGGTCCTCAAGCGCGCCGACGACGGACAATTCACGCTCACCATCGATCACGCATAACTCTACGCTCAACTCTACGCTCAACTCCGCGCCCAACCACCATGCTCAATCCGCAACTGAACAAACACGGCGAACTGCAGCACCTGCTGTCGATCGAGGGACTGCCCAAGTCCATCCTCAATCACATCCTCGATACTGCGTCGTCGTTCGTCGGCATTTCCGACCGCGATGTGAAAAAAGTGCCGCTGATGCGCGGCAAATCGGTGTTCAACCTGTTCTTCGAGAACTCCACGCGCACCCGCACCACCTTCGAGATCGCCGCCAAGCGCTTGTCGGCCGACGTGATCAACCTGAACATCCAGGCGTCGTCGGCCAGCAAGGGCGAGTCGCTGCTCGATACCATCGACAACCTGTCGGCCATGCATGCCGACATGTTCGTGGTGCGCCACGCGCAGTCGGGCGCGCCGTACCTGATCGCCAAGCACCTGATGGAAACCAAGCAGTCGCACGTGCACGTGGTCAACGCCGGTGACGGCCGCCATGCCCACCCGACCCAGGGCTTGCTGGACATGTACACGATCCGCCACTACAAGAAAGATTTCACGAATCTGCGCGTGGCCATCGTCGGCGACATCCTGCACAGCCGGGTGGCCCGTTCCGATATTCACGCCCTGACCACGCTGGGCGTGCCGGAAGTGCGCGCGATCGGCCCGCATACCTTGCTGCCGGGCGGCCTCGAGCAGATGGGCGTGCGCACCTTCACCAACATGGATGAGGGCCTGAAGGATGTCGACGTGATCATCATGCTGCGCCTGCAAAACGAGCGCATGAGCGGCGCGCTGCTGCCATCGGCGCAGGAATACTTCAAGAGCTATGGCCTGACGCCCGAGCGCCTGGCGCTGGCCAAGCCCGACGCCATCGTGATGCACCCCGGTCCGATGAACCGGGGCGTGGAAATCGATTCGGCCGTGGCCGATGGCGCACAAGCGGTGATTTTGCCGCAGGTAACTTTCGGGATCGCCGTCCGCATGGCGGTGATGAGCATCGTGGCAGGTACGCAGGGATGAACGCAAGTATGAACAAAATCATTATCAAGAACGGCCAGTTGATCGACCCGGCCAACGGCATCGATGGCCGGCACGACGTCTACATTGTCGATGGCAAGATCGCCGCCATCGGCACAGCACCTGTGGGCTTTACCGCCGACCACACCATCGACGCTGCCGGCCTGGTCGTGGCCCCTGGCCTGGTGGACCTGGCCACGCGCCTGCGCGAACCGGGTTACGAGTACAAGGCTACGCTGGACTCGGAAATGCAGGCCGCCATGCAAGGCGGCGTGACCAGCCTGGTGTGCCCGCCCGATACCGACCCGGTGCTCGACGAACCCGGTTTGGTGGAAATGCTGAAACATCGGGCCCGTTCGCTGAACCAGGCTCACGTGCATCCGCTGGGCGCACTGACCATGGGCCTGAAAGGCAAGGCGCTGACCGAGATGGCCGAGCTGACCGAATCGGGTTGCATCGGCTTCTCGCAGGCCGAGGAACCGATCGAAGACACCAACGTGCTGTTGCGCGCGCTGCAATACGCGGCCACGTTCGGCTTTACCGTGTGGCTGCGCCCGCAGGATGCGCACATCGGCCGCAGCGGCATCGCTGCCAGCGGCCCGCTGGCCTCGCGCCTGGGGCTGTCCGGCGTGCCGGTCATGTCCGAGACCATTGCCCTGCACACGATTTTTGAGCTGATGCGCGCCACCGGCGCCCGTGTGCACCTGTGCCGTATTTCGTCGGCTGCCGGCCTGGAGCTGATCCGTGGCGCCAAGGCCGAAGGCCTGCCGGTCACCTGCGACGTCGGCGCCCACCACGTGCACATGACCGACGCCGACATCGGCTTCTTCGACTCCAATGCCCGCATGACGCCGCCATTCCGCAGCCAGCGCGACCGCGACGCGATCCGCCTGGGCCTGCTCGACGGCACCATCGACGCGCTGTGCTCGGACCACACGCCGGTCGACGACGACGAAAAACTGCTGCCCTTCGGCGAAGCCTCGCCTGGCGCCACCGGCCTGGAACTGCTGCTGTCACTGAGCCTGAAATGGGCCACCGACTACGCGGCCCAGCAAAATACTGGCGATACCCGTCCTTTGGCGCGCGCGATCGCGCGCATCACGTCCGAGCCGGCCCGCGTGGCCGGGCTGGCAGCCGGTACCTTGTCGGTCGGCGCGGTGGCCGACGTGGTGGTGTTCGATCCCGAAGCACACTGGACGGTGGAAGCCTCGGCCCTGGCCAGCCAGGGCAAGCACACGCCTTTCCTCGGCTACAACCTGGCCGGGCAGGTGCGCACCACCATCGTGGCGGGTCACGTCGCGTTCCAGCGTTCTTGATGGCATGAAGCTGTCGACGATGTTGCGCCTGGCGCGCGTGCTGTTGCACGTGCTGCAAGGCATGGCGATTTGCGCTGTCGTGTTCCCGTGGCTGGGGCAGGAGCGGCGCAACGGTCAGATTCGCCGCTGGTCGCGCAAGTTGCTGTTGCTCTGCAATGTGACGGTGGCGCAGGATGGCGGCGCGTTATCGGGTGCGCCAGCGCCGGTGCTGGCGCAGGCGATGGTGGTATCGAACCATGTGTCGTGGCTCGATATTTTCGTCATCCACAGCCTGTATCCGAGCCATTTCGTGGCCAAGGCCGAAATCCGGTCGTGGCCGCTGGCCGGCTGGCTGGCGCAAAAAGCCGGCACGGTGTTTATTGCGCGTGGCAATCGGCGCGACTTGCGCCTGATTTTCGAAGGACTGGTGGCGACCTTGCAGCGCGGCGAACGCGTGGCGTTCTTCCCCGAGGGCACCACCGCCTCGCAGGGCGAGTTGCTGCCGTTCCACGCGAACCTGTTCGAAGCGGCGATCGACGCCGGCGTGCCGGTGCAGCCGTTCGCGCTGCGTTACGTCGATGCCAAGGGCGCGCTGCACCATGCGGTCGATTTCATCGGCGAGATGACGTTTGCCCAGAGCATCGTGGCGATCCTGGACGGCCCGCCGGTGACGGCGCGGGTGGCCATCATGCCCGCCATCGCTACCACGGGCGCCCACCGGCGCGAACTGGCCGAGGTGGCGCAACAGGCCGTCGCTGCCGCCCTGGGCGTATCCGCCGGCGTTCACTAGGCTTTCTTTGCACTAGGCTTTCTTCTTGCCTGGCTCCTGGAACTGCGGACATTGCACTTGCAGCAAGCTGCGGTCTTCCAGGCACATGGCAGATAATTGCCCGCCCCATACGCAACCGCTGTCGAGGCCGATCAGGTCGGGCCGCACCGTCAGCCCCAGCGCCGACCAGTGGCCGAACACCACGGTGGCGTTTGCGCTCTGGCGGCCCGGCACCTCGAACCACGGCATCAGCCCGGACGACGGGTCGGCCTTGCCGCTTTCCTTCATCTTGAAGTCCATTACGCCATCGGCATCGCAAAACCGCAGCCGTGTCATGGCGTTGATGATGCAGCGCAGGCGGTCGGCGCCTTGCAAGCGGTCCGACCAGTGCGCCGGTTCATTGCCGTACATCTGTGCCAGGAATGCTGCAAATTCGTTATCGGGACCGCGCAACATGGCGTGCACCTCGTCGGCCAGCGCCAGGGCTTGCTCAGGGTTCCATTGTGGCAACAATCCAGCGTGGACCAGGACGTGCTGGCAACCGGCGGCATGGACGCCAATCGCCAGCGGCCGGCGCCGCACCCAGTCGATCAGTTCGTCTCGGTCGGGGGCGGTCAGAATTGCCGACAGGGTGTCGGACTTGTGCTCAGCGCGGATGCCATGGGCCACCGCCAGCAGGTGCAGATCATGGTTGCCCAGCACACTGTCGATGCGACCGTCGCTGGCCAGCGCCAGTTGGCGCACGTGGCGTAGGGTGGCCAGCGAGTCGGGGCCCCGGTTGATCAGGTCGCCGGCAAACAGGATGGCAGGTTTCATGTCACCGCATTCGGCCGCGTGCGCGCGGATGCGGTCGAGCATGGACAAGGCTTGCTCGTGGCAGCCTTGCAGATCCCCGATGACATAGGTTTTCATATTAAATACTCACGGAATCGTTGTTTGGACATTTGAAAATAACGGGGAAATCAGGGCACGATGTCGATTTTTGCCCATCAGCACGGTAGTTTCACATAAAATATCGCCTAATATTAACTAACGCTTGCCGCAGGATACTAAATGATTTTTGTTACAGGTGGTGCCGGTTTCATCGGTTCGAATTTTGTCCTCGACTGGCTGGCCCAGTCCGATGAGCCAGTGATCAACTTCGACAAGCTCACGTATGCCGGCAACCTCAATAACCTGGCGACCCTGAAACAGGATGCGCGCCACATCTTCGTGCGCGGCGACATCTGCGACCAGGCCCAGGTACTGGCGCTGTTCCAGGAACACAAGCCACGCGCGGTGGTGCACTTCGCCGCCGAGAGCCACGTCGATCGTTCGATCGTGGGTCCTGGCGAATTCATCAACACCAATATCAACGGCACCTTCAGCCTGCTGGAAGCCGCACGCGCTTACTGGTCGGCGCTGCCGGACGCAGAAAAAGCGTCGTTCCGCTTCCTGCACGTGTCCACCGACGAGGTGTATGGCACGCTGGGCCCGGACGATGCGCCGTTTACCGAAACCACCGCGTTTGCGCCCAACAGCCCGTATTCGGCATCGAAAGCCGCCTCGGATCACCTGGTGCGCTCGTACTTCCACACCTACGGCCTGCCGGTGGTGACCACCAACTGCTCGAACAACTACGGTCCGTACCATTTCCCGGAAAAGCTGATCCCGCTGATCATCGCCAACGCCCAGGCCGGCAAACCGCTGCCGATCTACGGCGACGGCCAGCAGGTGCGCGACTGGCTGTACGTGAGCGACCACTGCGCGGCAATCCGCCGCGTGCTGGAAGCCGGCCGCCTGGGCGAGACCTACAACGTGGGCGGCTGGAATGAAATGGCCAACCTCGACGTGGTCAACACCTTGTGCGACATGCTCGACAAGCAAAAGCCGAAGGCCGACGGCAGCAGCTACCGCGCCCAGATCACCTATGTCAAAGACCGTCCGGGCCACGACCGCCGCTACGCCATCGATGCCCGCAAACTCGAGCGCGAACTGGGCTGGAAGCCGGCCGAGACCTTCGAGACCGGTATCGCCAAGACCGTGCAATGGTACCTGGACAACCAGGCCTGGGTCACCGACGTGCAGTCGGGCAGCTATGCCAACTGGGTGGAAACCAACTACTTCAATCGCGAAGGCCAGCAATGATCGCCGTAAACAATACCCTGAACCGCAAGGGCATTATCCTGGCGGGCGGTTCCGGCACCCGTCTGTACCCGGTCACGATGGCCGTATCGAAGCAGTTGCTGCCGATTTACGACAAGCCGATGATTTATCATCCACTGACCGTGTTGATGCTCGCTGGCATCACCGAAATCCTGCTGATTTCGACGCCGCAAGACACGCCGCGCTTCCAGGATCTGCTGGGCGATGGCAGCCAGTGGGGTATCAAGCTCAGCTACGCGGTACAGCCATCGCCGGACGGCCTGGCGCAAGCATTCATCATCGGCAGGGAATTCATCGGCGATGCGCCATCGGCGCTGATCCTCGGCGATAACATTTATTACGGTAACGATCTCGATGGTTTGCTGCGCAGCGCCAACGACGAGCCGCAAGGCGCGACCGTGTTCGCTTACCACGTACAGGATCCCGAGCGTTACGGCGTGGTGGAATTCGACGACGGCCGCACCGCCATCTCGATCGAGGAAAAGCCGCTCAAGCCAAAGTCGAACTACGCGGTCACCGGCCTGTATTTCTACGACAACAAGGTGTGCGACATCGCCGCCAGCATCAAGCCGTCGCCGCGCGGTGAACTGGAAATTACCGACGTCAACCGCGTCTACCTCGAGCAGAACAAGCTCAAGGTGGAAGTGATGGGACGTGGCATGGCCTGGCTCGATACCGGCACCCATGACTCACTGCTGGAAGCGGGGCAGTTCATCGCCACCATCGAAAAGCGCCAGGGCCTGAAAGTCGCGTGCCCCGAAGAGATCGCCTACCGCAAGGGCTATATCACCGCCGACCAGGTACGCAAGCTGGCCGAGCCGCTGAAGAAAAATAATTATGGCCAGTATTTGCTGCAGATTTTGCAAGATAAGGTTGTTACCCGATGAATGTGATTACTACCCCGCTGGAAGGCGTACTGGTGATTGAACCACGCGTGTTCGGCGACGACCGCGGTTATTTTTTCGAAAGCTATAACGCCCGTCGTTTCAAGGAATTGTCGGGCGTCGATCCGGTTTTCGTGCAAGACAATCATTCGCGCTCGGCCAAGGGCGTGTTGCGCGGCCTGCATTACCAGATTCAGCAAGCCCAGGGCAAGCTGGTGCGCGTGACCGAAGGCGCGGTGTTCGACGTCGCCGTCGATCTGCGTAAGAGCTCGCCAACTTTCGGCCAGTGGTTCGGTATCGAACTGTCGGCCGAGAACAAGCGCCAGTTGTGGATACCCGCCGGCTTCGCGCACGGCTTCGTGGTCACGTCCGACGTGGCGTCGTTCCTCTACAAGACCACCGATTACTGGGCGCCGGAATTCGAGCGCGCGGTGCTGTGGAACGATCCGGCGATCGGCATCGAGTGGCCGCTCGACGGCGAACCGCAGTTGTCGGGCAAGGACCAGGTAGCAGCGCTGCTGGCCGACGCCGAGGTCTTCGCATGAAGATCCTGCTGACCGGCAGCACCGGCCAGGTCGGTTACGAGCTGGCGCGCAGTCTGCAAGGCCTGGGCGACGTGGTGGCAGTCGACCGCAACGTCATGGACTTGTCCAACCTCGACCAGGTGCGCGACGTGATCCGTACCGTGCGTCCGCAACTGATCGTCAACCCGGCCGCCTACACCGCCGTGGACAAGGCCGAGAGCGAGCCGGAACTGGCGTATCGCGTCAATGCCGAAGCACCGGGCCTGATGGCGCAGGAAGCCAAATTGCTGGGCGCTGCCATGGTGCATTATTCGACCGACTACGTGTTCGATGGCAGCAACCCCGAGCCGCGCGGCGAGGACGATGTCACCGGCCCGCTCAACGTGTATGGCGCCAGCAAGCTGGCCGGCGAACAGGCGATTGCCGCCGCCGGCATCGATCACCTGATCTTCCGCACCAGCTGGGTGTATGGCATGCGCGGCAAGAACTTCCTGCTGACCATGATGCGCCTGGCCAGCGAGCGCGAGGAATTGAAGGTTGTGGCAGACCAGCATGGCGCGCCGACCTGGAGCCGCACCATTGCCGACACCACGGCCCTGGTGCTGGCGCAAGCCCGGCAGGGCGGTCCGGAGTGGTGGGGCCAGAACAGCGGTGTGTATCACCTCAGTGCACAAGGCCAGACCACCTGGTTCGAGTTCACCCAGGCCATCGTCGAAGCTGCCGGCCTGTCGTGCCGCGTGCTGCCGATCGGTAGCGCCGAATATCCGACCCCGGCTCGCCGTCCGCAATATTCAGTGATGTCGTCCGAACGCCTGGTATCGCGCTTCTGCCACCTGCCCGACTGGAAGCAGGCCCTGCACCTGTGCATGGGCCAGTAACATCGCAGTAACATGTTACAAATTTGGCGAGTTTGTATCGATTGGTAAGCAAGCAAGCTTTACCGATTTTCCACTGCTAAGATCGCGGCGCACCTTTATGCGCCGCGCATCGCCCCCTCCCTTGCTGCGCGCATAGATCCCCACCAATACACGACGGCTACCGGCGATCCGGTACAATCGCGTTGACGTGCTGACAACCAGGACGTCGGACGTAGCAGGCGCCTTCGGTACCATGGACCATCTATGTTTTCTTTCTTGTTGAGCTTTATCGCTTCCGCGCTCCTGACCTTGTTGGTAATCAAGGAATCGCGGCTGCACGGGGCCGCGCTCGATGACGTGGCCGGCGTGCAGAAAGTGCATGCGCACCGGGTGGCGCGCATCGGCGGATTGTCGATTTTCCTGGCGGTGGCGCTCAGTTCCGCCATTTCCGTCTGGCGCGTGCCCACCATGGGCGCATGGCTGGCAGGCTTGTTGCTGTGCTCGGCGGTAGCGTTCGCCGGCGGCATCATCGAGGATTACACGGGGCGGGTGAGCCCGGCGCGGCGCCTGCTGCTGACCATGATTGCCGCCGGGCTCGGGTTCTTCCTGCTCGACGCCCGCATCGACCGCATCGACTGGCCGTTTGCCGTGCTGGCGCTGAGCCACTGGTGGTTTACCTTGCCGCTGACGGTGCTGGCGGTCTCCGGCATCGCCAACGCGGTCAACATCATCGACGGCTTCAATGGCCTGGCCAGCGTGGTATGCATCTGCATGTTGCTCTCGCTCGGCTATGTGGCGTTGCAAGTGAGCGATACTTTCGTGCTGGTGGCCGCGCTGATGGTGGCCGGCGCCACCGCCGGTTTCCTGATCTGGAATTATCCGGTAGGGCTGATCTTTCTCGGCGATGGCGGCGCTTATTTCATCGGTTTCATGCTGGGAGAACTGGCCTTGTTGCTGGTGATGCGTAATCCCGAGGTGTCGACCTGGTACGCGGCATTGTTATTAATTTATCCCGCATTTGAAACCCTGTTCTCGGTGTACCGCAGAATGTTTGTTCGCGGAAAATCCCCGGCCATACCCGATGGCATCCATTTGCATAGCCTGATCTTTCGGCGGGTGGTGCAATGGGCAGTGGGGCGCAAGGAAGCGCGGGCGCTGGTGCGCCGCAATTCGCTCACTTCCCCTTATTTGTGGCTGTTCTCGCTCTCGGCAGTGATACCGGCCACCCTGTTCTGGAATAACACGCCGGTGTTAATGGGCTGTTGCCTGGTATTTATGGCCAGCTATATCTGGATTTATGTGCGCATCGTGCGTTTTAAAGCCCCGCGCTGGATGATACGGCATAAGAAACCGTGACTTTTCCGTGATGAGGTAATATATTCTGCCGGCGAAAATAGTTCGTTATCACTTAAAGGATCGACATGGACCTGAGTAAATTAACTTCCGCGCAATTACGTCAATTGCAGGACCAGTTAAAAGATGAATTGGCGCAGCGCGCCACCCAGGGCAGGGCCGAGGCGCTCGAGCGAATCCACGCCATCGCGCGCGGCGTCGGTTTGCCGCTCAAGGAACTGCTGGGCAGCCTCCCCGTGCGTGGTGGCCGTACCGGCCCGGTCGCAGCGCGCTACCGCAATCCGGCCGACGCATCGCAGCAATGGACCGGCCGTGGCCGCCAGCCGAAATGGGTCAAGGACTGGGTCGATGGCGGCAACGATATCGCCGGCCTGAAAATTTAAGTAACTGAAATGTTCGGCTTGCGGCGGCAGGGCTTGCCTGTCGTCGATATCGCACTTACTATGTCACCATTATCGCAGTTTGACATCATGCTTCATCCTGCTGCAGCCACTTCCCTTTAATCCGCTCTTGCTTGACGGTCTGCGCCGCCGGCACTGGCACGACCTGCGCTCCTACACACTATGGTTTCCTTATCCAAAACGATCTTCAAAGCTTACGACATTCGCGGCATCATCGATAAAACCCTCGACGAGGGCGTCGCCCGCCAGATCGGCCAGGCGTTCGGCCAGGCCGCCCTGGCCAAGGGCGAGCATACCGTGGTGATCGGCCGCGACGGTCGTCTCTCGGGCCCGGCCCTGACGGCTGCGTTGGCGCAAGGACTGCAGGCGGCGGGCGCCAATGTGATCGACCTGGGCGTGGTCGCCACGCCGATGGTGTATTTCGGCACCAACGTGCTCGGTGCGGCGTCGGGCATCATGGTCACCGGCAGCCACAATCCCCCCGACTACAACGGCTTCAAGATGGTGCTGGCTGGCGAGGCCATTCACGGTGATTCGATCACAGCCTTGTACCAGAGCATCGTCGATCACGATGGTTCCACGGCCGCCGTGCCGGGCACCTACGCCACCCACGACATCCGCGCCCGGTATCTCGAGCGCATCATCGGCGACGTCAAGGTGTCGCGCCCGATCAAGATCGCCGTCGATTGCGGCAACGGCGTGGCCGGCGCGTTTGCCGGCGACCTGTATCGGGGCATGGGATGCGAAGTGATCGAGCTGTTCTGCGAAGTGGACGGCACCTTCCCCAACCACCATCCCGATCCGGCCCACCCGGAAAACCTGCAGGACCTGATCCGCTGCCTGCAAGAAACCGATGCCGAGATCGGGCTCGCCTTCGACGGCGACGGCGACCGCCTGGGCCTGGTGACCAAGGATGGCCAGATCATTTATCCGGATCGCCAGATGATGTTGTTTGCCGAAGATGTGCTGTCGCGCAATCCTGGCGAGCAGATCCTGTATGACGTCAAGTGCACGCGCCACCTGGCGCCGTACATCGAAAAATCGGGCGGCGTGCCATTGATGTACAAGACCGGCCACTCGCTGGTGAAAGCCAAGCTGAAGGAAACCGGCGCCCCGCTGGGCGGCGAAATGAGCGGCCACATCTTCTTCAAGGACCGCTGGTACGGTTTCGACGACGGCCTGTACGCCGGCGCCCGCATGCTGGAAATCCTGACCAAACAGGCCGACCCGTCGGCGCTGCTCAACGCGCTGCCGCAGTCCGACAGCACGCCCGAGTTGCACCTGCACCTGGCCGAAGGCGAGAACTTCATCGTCATGGACCACCTGCGCGCCAACGCCGAGTTCCCGGGCAATAAGCAGATCATCACCATCGACGGCCTGCGCGTGGAATACGAGGACGGTTTCGGCCTGGCGCGTTCGTCCAACACCACGCCGGTGATCGTGATGCGTTTCGAAGCCGAGACGCCGGCAGCTTTGGCGCGCATCCAGGGCCAGTTCCGCAGCGTGATCCTGGCCGCCAAGCCGGACGCCGAATTGCCGTTCTAACCCATGGTGACGCAAGCGCGCGGCGGCAAGCCGTTGAATATTTTGCTGGTGCGCGTGTCGTCGCTGGGCGATGTCCTGCATAACCTGCCCATGGTGGCAGACATCGCCCGCCACTTCCCGGACGCCAATATCGACTGGGTGGTGGAAGAGGGCTTTGTCAGCCTGGTGCGGCTCAACCCCCGGGTGCGCACCATCATTCCATTCGCCTTGCGGCGCTGGCGCAAAAGCCTGGGCAAGCCCGAGACCCGGGCCGAAATCAAGGCATTTTTTCGCACCTTGCGCGCGCAGGAATACGACTATGTGTTCGACACCCAGGGCCTGCTCAAGACCGGCGTGATCATGGGCGCTGCGCGCGTCGTCAAGGGCGGGCGCAAGGTCGGCATGGCCAACGGCAGCGAAGGTTCCGGTTACGAAGGCGTTTCGCGCATCTTCCATAATCTCAGTGTGCCGACCGATCCGCATACCCACGCGGTGGCGCGTGGACGCATCGTTGCCGGCGCTGCGCTCGGCTACCCTGTCGATACGCCAGCCGACTTCGGCCTGGCGCCGCTCGCTGCCGACACCCCGCGTCCCGACTGGATGCCCCCCGCCTATACCGTGTTCTTCCACGGCACCGCGCGCGACGCCAAGAAATGGGCGCCGCAGCACTGGATCGCGTTGGGCCGCGCCTTGGCGGACGAGCCTGCTCCCATGCCGATCCTGCTGCCGTGGGGCTCACCGAAAGAAAAGGCCGAAGCCGAGCAACTGGCAGCCGGCCTGCCCAATGCGCAGCTGCTGCCCAAGCTGTCGATGGCCGACGCCGTGCTGCTGGCGCGCCGCGCCGACCTGGTGATCGGCGTCGACACCGGCTTGACCCATATCGCCGCTGCATTCGTGCGGCCCACGGTGGAAATTTACGCCGACTCGCCGCGCTGGAAGACCGAGGGCAACTGGTCGCCGCGCATCATTAACCTCGGCGACACCGGCGCACCGCCGACGGTGGCGCAGGTGCTGACCGCCGCCCGCACCCTGCTGGCAGGGGCCTGACATGCGCCTGCTTTATTCGTTGGCGTGGTGGCTGGCGTTGCCGCTGGTGCTGGCGCGCCTGTGGCTGCGCGGGCGCCGAGAACCGGGCTACCGCCAGCATTGGGCCGAGCGCCTGGGTTTTTACGGTAAGGCTGTTTCGTCAGCCGCAGCGCCGGTAGTGTGGGTGCACGCCGTATCGGTGGGCGAGACCCGCGCCGCCGAGCCGCTGATCGATGCCTTGCTGGCCGAATATCCGCACAGCCGGGTGGTGCTGACCCATATGACGCCTACCGGCCGCGCGACCGGCCGCACCCTTTTCGCCAGGCATGGCGCGCGGCTGGTGCAAGCGTACCTGCCGTACGACACCGGCCCGATGGTGTCCAGTTTCATCCGGCATTTCAAGCCGGCGATGTGCATCCTGATGGAAACCGAGGTGTGGCCCAACCTGATCGCCATTTGTGGCCGGCGCGGTGTGCCGGTGCTGCTGGCCAACGCGCGTCTGTCGCAGCGTTCGCTGGGCAAGGCGCAGCGCCTTGGTGTGCTGATCCGCGAAGCGGCGCAGGGCATCACGCTGGTTGCTGCACAAACCGAAGCCGACGCCGCGCGCGTGCGCACCCTGGGTGTGCCACGCGTGGAAGTAACCGGAAGCATCAAGTTCGACGTGGTGGTGCCCCCAGCGGCGCTGGCGGTGGGCGCCAGCCTGCGTGCCGCTATTGGCACGCGGCCGGTGCTGCTGTGCGCCAGCACCCGCGACGGTGAAGAAGCCCTGATCCTCGAAGCGTTTCGCCGCGCCCGTGCGGATTTGCCGGCCAAGACCTTGCTGCTGATCGTGCCCCGTCATCCGCAGCGCTTCAACGACGTGGAAAAACTGATCGGCTGGCAGGGACTGAACGTGCAGCGCCGCAGCACGCTGGAGTTGGGTACGCCGCTGGCGGCCCATATCGACGTGGTGCTCGGCGACTCGATGGGGGAAATGTTTGCCTACTACTACGTATGCGACGTTGCGTTCGTGGGCGGCAGCCTGCTGCCGCTGGGCGGCCAGAACCTGATCGAACCGGCCGCCCTCGGCAAGCCGGTATTGATCGGCCCGCATACCTTCAATTTCGAACTGGTCACGCAGGAAGCGGTGGCAGCAGGCGGCGCCGTGCGCGTGGCCGACGCTCCCGACCTGATGGCGCAGGCAGTAACCCTGCTCAACGACACGGAAGTGCGCAGCGCCATGGGCGCCAAGGCGCTGGCGTTCGCCAACCAGCACCGTGGCGCCACGGCCCGCACGCTGGCCTTGCTGCCAGAACTATTGGGCTGAACGGCCGCCGATCAGTAACCCATGCTGGTGGTGGCTTCTATTAACGTCGCTTCCAGCTGTTTGCGAATTGCTGCGGCCGCGCGCTGTTCCACGGCAGGATCCTGCAGGCTCGACAAATCGTAGTTGAGTCCGATCTCTGCGGCCGGCACACTGCCATCAGGGCCGCCAGCGCGGCGGATTTCCTCGCCATTCTTGTCCAGCAGCGCCAACATGATGCGCGCATGCACCATGGCGTTACCCACGTTATCCTTGTTCATGGTGCGGGTGCGGATGCCCATGCCGCGAGCCTGCGTATTGTCGCTGGTGGTATCGAGCATGACGAATACCAGGTCGGCACCGGTGTCGCGCGCGATGGCCAGCAGTTCAGGTTTGACGCGATTGGTAAACGATACCCACGGTATGCCATCGTTCAATTTGGCCGCCAGCGCAGCGTCGGTTGGAACTGCCACGATCGACCACTGCGGACGGGCCGCGTGCAAGCGCTCCTCGACCACGCGCAAGGCAGTGCGGTTCAGTTCGCCTTTTTGGTCGACTATCTTGTAATCGTTATTGAATACCGTCAGTCCGAAGTGAGCCACCGGTGTTTTTTCTTCAAGCAGCGACACAATGGCGACTTTTTTGACATTGCGGTCTTCTTCAAGGGTGCGCGGCTGTGTCATCGCGCAACCAGTCAGTACAGAAGCGAACGCGACCACTAAAAGGGTCGATGGGATAAGTTGGCGCAAGCGTTGAACGAACATTGGTTTCCTGATCGAAATAAGGTGAGGGCGCCTATTTTGCGGCTTCCCCATCCTTGTTGACCAGAACAATTTAAGACATGACGCACGCGCCCAACAAGTCACCCGCCACCGATACCCTCGATGACCATGCCGGTGCCACCGCAATTGGCGCACGAGACGTTATCGCCATCCTGCTCGACCTGGCCACTGCCGTGACAGATCGGGCAGACATCTTCACCGGTGCCGGGCGTGCCGGCGGGCGCGTCGTCACCGGGGTTGAGGGGGGATGTGTTTTCCATGGCAGCCTCGCAAGAGAGTAATGAAGTGTCATTTTGACACGGCGACCTTTTATGCCGCACTCGTTTCGGCCAGGCAAAGCTTTAGCTGAAGAGGACGGGCAATTCCTGGGCTCGCTTGCGCAGCAGGTTGCGGGCGTCGTCGTATTCCGGGTAGATCAGGCCCACCGTGTCCCAGAAAGCGGCGCTGTGGTTCATCTCCAGCGTGTGCGCCAGCTCGTGTGCCACCACGTAGTCGATCAGCGGCAGCGAGAAGTGGATCAGCTTCCAGTTCAGACGGATCTTGCGGTCGGCCGTGCACGAGCCCCAGCGCGTGCCGGCCGACGACAGGCCGAACGAGCTGTAATGCACGCCCAGGCGGTCCGCGTACAGGTCCAGGCGCTGCACGAACAGCTGCTTGGCTTCCTGCTGGTACCAGGCTTTGACCCGTTCCTTCAGGGCGCTCTCGGTGGCGCCCGGCAGCAGCACCATGGTCAGTTCGCGCGTGGCGGCGTCGAAACTGCTGCGGTAGCGGCCGCCGACCAGCAGGCGCAAGGTGATGTCGGCGCCGAGGTAGGGCAGCTGGGCGCCGTCGATCCACTCCACCGGCGGCTTTTGCAGGCGCGCGGCACGGCGTTCGCGGCGCTCGCGGAGCTTGGCCAGGATCCAGCCCTGCTTGGTGCGGATGGCGTTGTCGATCTCGGTGATGGTCACACGCTTGGGCGCGGTCACGCGCAGGCCGTCGTCGTCGATCATGAAACCGATCGAGCGGCGCGTCGAGCGGCGCAATTCGTATTCGAGGATGAATTCGCCTACTTGCAGCTGGCGCTTGGAGCTGTGTTCAGGTGTTGGCACCGGCGTGCGGGATTTGACCGGTACTGCAACGGTGGGTGGCGCAACCGGCGCGGCCGGAGTGATATAGGGAGAAACCGGCGGCGGCTTGGCGGCCGGTGGTGGCACCGACCAGACCGGTGCCGTGTACACCGAACGCGGTGGCGGCGCCTCGCGTCCGAACAGGTCGGGCTGGTCGATAGCAGCAGCTGCGGCGGGCTGGGCCGCCGCTGGAGCGGGAGTTGGCTCCGCCTGCGCCTGCGTGGTCAGGTCGTCGAGCCAGCGTTGTAGGCGTGGGGCGAAATGACGCGCATTTCTGATTCTATCCAATTTTCCACCTGTTGCATCATGCCGTCCGGCGTTTGTCCTTCGGAAGAAATAGGCTTGCCTATCGATACTGTAACAAGCCCGGGCCGTTTAATAAAAGAATTTTTTGGCCAGCATTCGCCCGAATTGTGGGCAATCGGCACCACCACCGCGCCGGTGGCGATCGCCAGCCGGGTGCCGCCGCTCTTGTACTTGCCGGTCTGGCCCACGGGAATGCGCGTACCCTCGGGGAACATGATGATCCACTGGCCGTCGGCCAGGCGGCGCTTGCCGATCCGTACCACGTGCTTGAAGGCGTTCTTGCCCTGCTTGCGGTCGATCGGGATCATGCGCATCAGCGCCATGGCCCAGCCGAAGAACGGGATGTACAAAATCTCTTTCTTGAACACGAACACCAGCGGGCGCGGCAGGTTAGGCAGCAGGAAGATGGTTTCCCAGGCCGACTGGTGCTTCGACAGCACCACGGCTGGCGCATCGGGAAAATTCTCGGCGCCGCGAATCTCGTAGCGGATGCCGCAGATCACCTTCAGGCACCAGACGATGAACACGTTCCAGCGCGACGTCACCCAGAAGCGCTTGTTGTACGGCAGCGGCGCGGCCAGGAAGCACACCAGCGACCAGACGATGGTCGCCACGATCATCACGATGGTGAACAGCAGCGAACGTAAAAACAAAATCGGATGACCCAATGCAGACTCCAGATACTTTATTGATTGATGGCAGGCGCCGGCGCCGGTGCAGCCGCGGTTTTAAGCAACTGCGCCACCATGGCGGCCAGGTCGGCAAACACTTGCGTGCCGGGCGGCAGACCGCCGGTGGCCCGGGTTTTCTCGCCCTTGCCGGTCAACACCAGGTACGGTGTGCAGCCGCTGACATAGCCGGCCTGCAGGTCGCGCAGCGAGTCGCCCACCACCGGTACGCCCTTGAGGCTGACCTTGTAGCGCTGGGCGATCTCGGTAAACATGCCCGGCTTCGGTTTGCGACAGTCGCAGTTGTCGGCCGCCGAATGCGGGCAGAAGAACACCGCGTCGATGTCGGCGCCCACTTGCTGCGCCAGGCTGTGCATCTTGTGATGGATGGCGTTGAGGGTGACCATGTCGAACAGTTCGCGGGCGATGCCCGACTGGTTCGACGCGACCACCACCCGGTAGCCGGCCTGGTTCAGGCGCGCGATCGCCTCGAGCGAGCCGGGCACGGGGATCCACTCGGCCGGCGACTTGATGAAGTCGGGCGAGTCGTGATTGATCACGCCGTCGCGGTCGAGGATGATCAGCTTGAAGGCCGGCGCACCCACTACGCCGCCAGCTTCGAAATGTCGGCCACGCGATTCATCATGCCGTGCAGCGACGACAGCAGGGCCAGGCGGTTGTTGCGCAGGGCAACGTCCTCGGCCATCACCATCACGTCGTTGAAGAAGGCATCGACCGCATCGCGCAGTTGCGCCAGGGTTTTCAGGGCGTCTTCGAAGTCGCCACGGATGAAGGCGGCGTCGATGTCGGGCTGCACGCGCGACACCGCTGCGGCCAGGTTCTGCTCCGCTTCATCCTGCAGCAGGGCCGGATCGACCACGGTGGCGCTTTCGCCGGCGGCAGCCAGCGCAGCCTCGTTCTTTTTCAGGATGTTGGTGATGCGCTTGTTGGCGGCAGCCAGCGAGGCCGCCTCCGGCAGGGCCGCAAAGGCTTTGACCGCTTCCAGGCGCTGGACGATGTCGTCGAGGCGGTCCGGGTGCTGCGCCACGACCGCTTCGATCTCGTTCGGCGAAAAGCCGCGTTCGCGCAGGATGCCGCGCAGGCGGTCCATCATGAAGGCGGACACTTCGCGCGCCGGATCGGTAAAGCCGGCCACGCCGGTGAACTGCTGGGCCGCCGCTTCGAGCAAACCGCTGATCGACAGCATCAGGCGCTTTTCGATCAGCATGCGCAGCACGCCCAGGGCATGGCGGCGCAGGGCGAACGGGTCCTTGTCGCCGGTGGGCTGCAGGCCGATCGACCAGATGCCCACCAGGGTTTCGAGCTTGTCGGCCAGCGCCACGGCGGTGCCGGTGACGGTCGATGGCAGCGCGTCGCCGGCAAAGCGCGGCTGGTAGTGCTCGGACGCGGACAGCGCCACTTCTTCCGGCTCGCCGTCGTTGCGGGCGTAGTAGGTGCCCATGATGCCTTGCAGCTCGGGGAATTCACCGACCATGTCGGTCAGCAGGTCGGCCTTCGACAGCTTGGCGGCGCGGGTGGCCATGGCGGTGTCGCCGCCGATCTGGGTGGCAATGAAGCCGGCCAGGCCTGACACGCGTTCGCTGCGCTCGGCCTGCGTGCCCAGCTTGTTGTGGTAGACGACGTTCTTGAGCAGCGGCAGGCGCGATTCCAGCGTCTTTTTCTTGTCCTGCTCGAAGAAGAACTTGGCGTCGGAAAGGCGCGGGCGTACCACGCGCTCGTTGCCGCCGATAATCGCCTGCGGCGTGTCGGTGGCGATGTTGGAGACGATCAAAAAGCGCGAGCGCAGCTTGCCGTCGGCGTCGGTCAGCGCAAAATATTTCTGGTTGGTCTGCATGGTGAGGATCAGGCATTCCTGCGGCACGGCCAGGAATTCTTCCTCGAAGTGGCAGGCGTATACCACCGGCCACTCGACCAGCGCGGTCACTTCGTCGAGCAGCGCTTCGGGCATCAAGACCTGGTCGGCGCCGGCTGCGGCCAGCAGTTCGGCGCGGATCTTTTCCTTGCGCTGGTCCACGCCTGCCAGGACTTTACCTTGTGCTTCGAGCGTGGCGGCGTAGCTGTCGGCGTCATCGATGGTGACGTCGCGCTGGCCGGGAGCGGTCAGGAAGCGGTGGCCTTCGGTGACGTTCGACGCGGTCAAACCCAGCAAGGTCAATGGCACGACGGTGGCGCCGTGCAGCGCGACCAGGCGGTGGGCCGGGCGCACGAATTGCACGGTGGCGCCGTCCGGGCGCTGGTAGCTCATCACTTTCGGGATCGGCAGCTTGGCTACCGATTCCATCAGTGCAGCTTGCAGGCCCGCTTGCAGCGCGCTGCCGGCGGCGGTGTAGGTGTAGAAGAAGCTCTCGGCCTTGCCGTCCTGCGCGCGCTCGAGTTCGGCCACGGTCAGGTTGGGGAAGCCCAGGGCGGCCAGTTTTTTCGCCAGCGGCGCAGTCGGGTTGCCGGCGGCGTCCAGCGCGACCGACACCGGCAGCACTTTTTCGCGGATCGATTTGTCGGGCGACGTGGCGCGCACATTGGTGATGACCACGGCCAGGCGGCGCGGCGTGGCGTACGAGGTGGCGACGCTGTCGGCGTCGAGGTAGTCGCGCGATTTGAGGCCGTTGACGATGCCGTCGGCAAACGCCTTGCCCAGTTTGGCAAGGGCCTTGGGTGGCAGTTCTTCGGTCAGCAGTTCGATGAGCAGGGTTTGAGTCATGTTATTCAATTCTGATTATTCGGCGACAGTGGCAGCGGCGGCAGGCGCCATCGGGAAACCGAGGCGTTCGCGCGATTCGTAATACGCTTGCGCGACCAGGCGCGACAGCGTACGCACGCGGCCAATGTAGGCGGCGCGTTCGGTCACGGAAATGGCGCCGCGCGCGTCGAGCAGGTTGAAGCTGTGCGAGGCTTTCATGATCTGCTCGTAGGCGGGCAGGGTCAGCTGCGCTTCGATCAGGCGCTTGGCTTCCGACTCGTGGTTGTTGAACTGCGCGAACAGCAACTCGGTGTTCGAGTGCTCGAAGTTGTAGGCCGATTGTTCCACTTCGTTCTGGTGGAAGACGTCGCCGTATTTCAGCGTCTTTTGCACCGGTTCGCCGGCCGCGCCGTTCTCTTCCCAGGTCGTCCACACCAGGTCGTACATATTTTCCACGCCCTGCAAGTACATCGCCAGGCGTTCGACGCCGTAGGTGATTTCGCCCAGCACCGGTTTGCAGTCGAGACCGCCCACTTGCTGGAAGTACGTGAACTGCGTCACTTCCATGCCGTTCAACCACACTTCCCAGCCGAGGCCCCAGGCGCCCAGGGTTGGCGACTCCCAGTCGTCTTCCACGAAGCGCACGTCATTCTGCTTGAGATCGAGGCCCAGTGCGGCCAGCGAACCGAGGTACAGGTCGAGAATGTTTTCCGGCGCCGGCTTCATCACCACCTGGTACTGGTAGTAGTGCTGGCCACGGTTCGGGTTTTCGCCGTAGCGGCCATCCTTTGGACGGCGCGATGGCTGCACGTAGGCGGCGCGCCATGGCTCCGGACCGATCGCGCGCAGGAAGGTGCCGGTGTGGAACGTGCCGGCGCCGACTTCCATGTCGTACGGCTGGAGCAGGGCGCAACCTTGCTGGTCCCAGTAGGTTTGCAAGGTCAGGATAATTTGTTGGAATGTCAGCATCGTGTGTGGTCCAGGGCGCGCCAGCAGGGCAGGCGCGCGGGTTGCAGTTTCACTAAAGGAGCAATTTTAGCGGGTTTTACGGGGGCTGGAGCTAATCTATCAGGAGGTGGCAGCGTTTTTCGCCGCCCGCGACCGTTTTGCCCACAGCCACGCACCGCCTATTGATAACAGCACCAGCGCCAGGAACAGTTTATTGCCCAGCACGATGTACGGCGTGGTGCCCGCCATGCCCTGGACGTTGGCGGCCAGGGTGCCGGTAGTGTTGACCGGCAGCTGTTCGCGCACGGCGCCGCGGCCATCGATGATGGCGGTGGCGCCGGTGTTCGTCGCCCGCAGCATCGGGCGTCCCGTTTCCAGCGTGCGCATCTGCGAGATCTGCAAGTGCTGCGGAATGGCGATGGTGTCGCCGAACCAGGCCAGGTTGGAGACGTTGAGCAGCATGGTGGCCGGCTGCTGGCCCTGCGCCGGGGTGTTCAATTGCGCGGCGATTTCCTCGCCGAACAAGTCTTCGTAGCAGATATTGGGCAGCACGCGCTGGTCCTTGATCGGGAACGCCGGCTGGATATCGGGGCCACTGGTCTGGTCGCCGAGCGGGATCGACATCAGGTTGACGAACCAGCGGAAGCCCCACGGGATGAACTCGCCGTACGGCACCAGGTGGTGCTTGTCGTAGCGGTAGTAGCCGCCGGCGACTTGCGCCGCGCCCGGGTTGGCGCTGATACCGAGCACGCTGTTGAAATACGCGGTGCGGCTGTCTGCCATCGGGATGCCGAGGATCAGGTTGCTATTGGTCTGGTGCATGAACTGCGCCAGGCCGGGCAGGTAGTCGGGCGGCAGCTGCTGCGGCAGCATGACGATGGCCGTCTCCGGCGTGGCGATCAGGTCGGCCGGCGCGGCGGTGATGGCGTCCTGGTACTGGCGCATCACGGCAGCGACGCGCGAGCCGTCGAATTTTTCTTCCTGCGGCACATTGCCCTGGATCAGGCGTACCGAGATCGGCTGGCCTTCCGGGTGGGTCCATGCAATAAAGCTCAGGCCCACGCCGGCCACCGAGATCGCCACGACCAGCGCCAGGGCGCGCAGCCGGGTGCGGTGGAAGACCAGCAGCAGGGCCCCGGCGATCAGCGCCGCCAGCCAGCCGAGGCCATACACGCCAATGATCGGTGCAAAGCCGGCCAGCGGGCTGTGATTGTGGGCGTAGCCCGACGACAGCCACGGAAAACCGGTAAACAACCAGCCGCGCAGCCACTCGAACAGCGACCACAGGGCAGGCAGCAGCAGCAGGTTGGCAGCCGGCAGCGGCAGCGCCCATTGTTTGCGCAGCCAGGCGGCCGTGCCCATCGCCAGCGCCACGTAAAAGCCCATGGCCCAGCCCAACAAGGCCACCGCCAGCACCGCCAGCGGCGCCGGCATGCCGCCGTGGTCGTGCATGGAAACGTAGAGCCAGTGGATGCCGGCGGCAGTCCAGCCGAAGCCGAACGCCCAGCCGATCAGGCCGGCAGCTTTGACGCTGCTGCTGCGCAGTACCTGGTAGAACAGGGTGGCCAGGCCAAGAATTTCCAGCGGCCACCAGCCGAATGGCGCGAAGCCCAGCACGCACAGCGCGCCGGCCACGGCCGTCATCAACATGCGGCCCTGGGTGCTGCGCTGTGGCTTGGGTGGGGCGTTGGGATCGGCGCGGCGAAAGCGCATTACAGGTCGTCGCCGCCGCTTGGTGCCGCTGGCAGTTTTTCCACCAGCAGCACGTGGATCTGGCGCGCGTCGGCACGCAGCACTTCGAAGCGCAAGCCCTGGTAATTGAACACGTCGCCCTTGTGCGGCATGCGCGACAGGTGCTTGGCGACCAGGCCGCCGATGGTGTCGACGTCGTCGTCTGGCAGTTCGGTATCGAGCTCTTCGTTGAATTGCTCGATTTCGGTCAGCGCCTTGACGCGCCAGCGCGGACCGCGCGGCCCTTCCTTGATCGACAGGATGTTGTCTTCTTCTTCGTCGAAGTCGTATTCGTCTTCGATGTCGCCGACGATCTGCTCGAGCACGTCTTCGATGGTGATCAGGCCGGACACGCCGCTGTATTCATCGACCACGATCGCCATGTGGTTGTGGGTGGCGCGGAAGTCGCGCAGCAGCACGTTGAGGCGTTTCGATTCGGGGATGAACACGGCCGGGCGCAGCATGGCGCGCACGTCGAACGATTCTTCGGCGTAGTAGCGCAGCAGGTCTTTCGCCAGCAGGATGCCGATTACCTTGTCGCGCTCGCCTTCGATGGCGGGGAAGCGCGAGTGAGCCGTTTCCAGCACGATCGGCATCCATTCCTCGATCGGGCGGGAAATGTCGATCACATCCATTTGCGAGCGCGGCACCATGATGTCGCGCGCCGACAGGTCGGAAACCTGGAACACGCCTTCGATCATCGACAGGGCGTCGGCGTCGATCAGGTTGCGTTCGTGAGCGTCATGGAGAACCTCGAGCAGTTCCGCGCGGTTCTCGGGCTCGGGGGAGATAAATGCGGTCAGGCGTTCGAACAGCGACCGATGGGGTTTGGCGTCAGTTTTGACGCCACTAGAGTGCTCTTGCATAGTAGGCGTGAGCCATTGTTTTGAAGGGGTATAGGATACACCAAATGGTGTGGTTCAGCGGTTTTTGTCAAAAAACCAGTCATGTTCGCGGAAGTTCCGTCTTTTCCTGGGCGTACGGGTCGGCAAAACCGAGCGTTCCCAGCAACTCAGTCTCCAGCGTTTCCATCTCGGTCGCTTCCTCGTCGTCCTCGTGGTCGTAGCCCTGGGCGTGCAGCACGCCGTGCACGATCAGGTGCGCCGTGTGTTCTTCCACCGTCTTGTTCTGCTCGGCCGCCTCTTTTTCCAGCACATCGGTGCACAGGATGATGTCGGCCTGCGTCGGCGCGTCGTCCGGCAATTCTTCCCCTTCGTTGTAGGCGAAGGTGAGCACGTTGGTGGCGTAGTCCTTGCCGCGGTAGTCGCGATTGAGGGTGCGGCCTTCGTCGACATCGACAAAGCGGATGGTCAGTTCGGCCGGCGCGAACAGCGCGGCGCCGATCCAGCGCTTGAGCTTGGCACGGGTGACCAGGGCTTTCAGGCGCGGGTCGGGGTATTGCACCGACAAGGTCAGACTGAACGGTGGACTATTTTTTTCGGACATTTTTCAGGGCGGTGGTTTTGAGCAGGGGGCGATTTCCGCCTCGTGGTTTTGCGCGGTTTCGTAGGCATCGACGATGCGGCCCACCAGCGGGTGGCGCACCACGTCTTCGCTGGTGAAATGGCTGAAGGCCACGCCGCGCACGTCCTTGAGCACCTGGACTGCATCGACCAGGCCGCTTTTCTGACTCTTGTGCAGGTCCACCTGCGTGACGTCGCCGGTGACCACGGCCTTGCTGCCGAAGCCGATGCGGGTGAGGAACATCTTCATTTGCTCGACCGTGGTGTTCTGCGCCTCGTCGAGGATCACGAACGCGTGGTTCAGGGTACGCCCGCGCATATAGGCCAGCGGGGCGATCTCGATCACCTGCTTTTCGAACATCTTCTGGGTACGGTCGAAGCCGAGCAGGTCGTACAGCGCGTCGTACAGCGGGCGCAGGTACGGGTCGACTTTTTGGGTCAGGTCGCCGGGCAAAAAGCCCAGCCGTTCGCCCGCTTCCACGGCCGGACGCGTCAAGATGATGCGCTTGACGGCGTCGCGCTCGAGCGCGTCGACCGCGCACGCCACGGCCAGGTAAGTCTTGCCGGTGCCGGCCGGACCGACGCCGAAGCTGATGTCGTGCTCGAGGATGTTGCGCAGGTAGCGGATCTGGTGCGGCGTGCGTCCGCGCAGATCGGCGCGGCGGGTTTTTAATACCGGGCTGTTGATGTCGGGCTCGACGAACGGCGCGGCAGCAGCGGCGCGCGCGGCTTCCTTGACCGGCGCCGCTGCATCCGGGGTGGAGGCAGCTGCCGCAGCGGCGTTGAGGCCGGCGCGTTGCTCGACCAGCGCCAGTTGTACTTCCTCGATCGGCACCACCTTGTTGGCGATGGCGTAGAACTTTTCGAGGATTTGCACCGCCCGTTCGGCATTGTAGCCGCTGACGATGAATTTCTCGCCACGGCGGAAAATGGTGACGTCCAGCGCCGCCGAGATCTGGCGCAGGTTTTCATCGAGAGGGCCGCACAGGTGGGCCAGGCGCGTGTTATCGAGCGGCTCCGGGACGAAGTAGTGCGGCTGGACTGGGGTCTTGGTTTTCAATGGCGTTGGGCTTTATGGAGGATGGGGCGCCGGTGCGCGCAGCCGCTAGTTTAGCGTAAAACGACCGACCGCCGCCCTTGCGTGCGCCGCGCTGCCGCTCGCTGTGTTGGAATGGCATGGTTGCCATGTTTTCTACATGGCGATTGATGCCGCACAATCTTGATACGGGCGGCCTATCGGACAACCCGGCTTTTGCGCATAGAATAATATTGCTTTAAATGCAATTCGTGACAAAGGTCCGGAAAAGTCCATTTGTTAATTATTGAAAACTCTAAGTTTTCCTTAAGTTCGGACCAGCAATATCTGTTCACCCAACCAACGAGGACACATCATGGCACACCACGCACTCGCATCGCAGGAAAGCTACAACCCGAACCACCTGCTCGACATTTTGCTGGGCAAGATGCAACTGAAAAACGACGCTGCGCTCTCGCGCTTGCTGGAAGTGGCGCCGCCGGTCATCAGCAAGATCCGCCACCACCGCCTGCCGGTAGGCGCCTCGCTGCTGATCCGCATGCACGAAGTGACCGGCATGAGCATCCGCGACCTGCGCGACCTGATGGGCGACCGCCGCACCAAGTACCGCCTGTCCGACGCCCAGGGCCGTCCGAAGCCTGAAGACCGCAACAACAACGACAAGGCCTCGGCCGGAAACGTAGCACATCACTAATGCGCCCCGCGCTCCGCACCTGTCGCGCCGGTCTTTGACCGGCATGGCAGGGAGCCGAGGCTGCCAGGTCGGCCGATCAGCTGATTAGCTGAGCAACACCATCGAAATCTCGTCGTACTGCAATTCCGTCTCACGGAATATCTGCAAATAAATTTCCTCGTCCAACCCCAACGCTGTCCACGCCACGTTCGACACCTGCGGCACCAGGTCGTCCTGCACCTGCGCCAGGTCGAGCGCGTGCACCATCGCGTCCGCCACGTGGATGATGGCCGCCAAAAAGCCCGCACCCGGCACTTCCGGGTCGTGGTGATAAGCGATGGCCTGGCGCATGGTGGCGGAAAAATTCCAGTGTTCGGCCAGCGCCACGCCGGCCTGCACGTGATCGACGCCCAGCACGTGCCGCTCCGCCGCCAGCAGATAGCAGTCGTGCTCGTCGCGCCAGGCGATCGCGGTCGAATACTGGTTGGGGAAGCACGACACCAGCACCAGCCGGCCGATATCGTGCAGCAGCCCGGCCGTAAATGCGTAGTCCTGGTTGAAGCGCATGTGGCGCGCCAGCACCTTGGCGCAGGCGGCGGTGGCGATCGAGTGGCGCCAGAACGCCTTGTCGTCGAAGCCCGGGCAGTGGCCCTGGGCGAAATAGCCGGTGACGGCGGCGGCCGTGATCAGGTTGCGGGTGGTCTGGAAACCCAGGTAAGTAATCGCTTGCTGGATGGTGGTCACTTTCACTTGCAAGCCGTAGGTCGAGGAATTGGCCAGGCGCAGCGTCTTGGCGGTCAGCGCCTGGTCGTGCGACACCTTTTTGGCCAGCACCGAGATATCGACGTCGTCCTGGTCGATGCTGTTGAGCAGCTCCATTACCACCGCCGGCAGCGAGGGCAGGTCGTCGAGGTTGCGCACCACGTCGTCGTAGCTGACAGTATTACTCATGGTGGTGCTCCGGGCGGCCGATGCGGAAGTCGCGCACGAAGCGTTGCAGCAGGCTGGTGGCCCAGTCGGCGCCGGCGTCCGGGTCGGTCTTGCGGAACAGGTGGGCGATGCGCGCCTCGTGGTGCTGGCGCGTGGCTTGCTCTTCTTCGGGCGAGACCGCCCCGGTTTCCACCGGCAGCATTTCGATGCCGTGGCGCGGCATCAGCGCCAGCATCGCTTCGGTCAGCACCGCGCCTTGCGGCAGCAGGACCTGGCCCTGCACGTCGAGCAGCACGTCCGACAGGACCATGCCCGGTCGTACCTCGGCCAGCGCCAGTTGATGATAAGTGCCTGTCATTGCAGTCTCCCGAGGTTCCCTGTTTGGATCGATATTACCATTGAGAACGTTCCAAGTCTGCTTGCGCCGCGCGGTGTTGTCCGATCGTTGCTTGCCAAGATGCATTGCTTACCTTACATTCACCAGTTGCGGTCAAATTCAGCGTGAGGGAGGTAAAGTTCGATGTTTGGCATTCAAGGCCGCCTGACGCTGCTGTTCGTGGTGATCGTCACCCTCGTGCTCGGTATTTCCGGCACCTATGCCCAGCACAGCCTGTCGCAGGAACTCGAGGCGGGCAGCCAGCGGCTGCGCCAGGGCGTGCTGGCGCGGCTGCAAACGAGCTTGCCTTCGGCGCTGTGGGACCTGGACAAGGCCAAGGTCGACAACATCGTGGCCGCCGAAATGATGCCCCCCGAACTAGTTTCGATCCGCGTGTACGACACCTCGGTCGGGCTGTTCTCCGGCCGGTTGCGGCGCGAGGACGGCGCCCTGGTACCGATCGAAACCGACGCCGCCGTCGGCGGCACCCCGGTGGTGGCCGACCTGGCCTACCGTGATTCCGGCGGTGCCGGCGCTGCCCTCAAGCCGGTGATCGTGGGCCGGGTGGTGGTCAATTTCAGCCGCGCCCAGATCGAGGCCACGCTGGCGGCCGAGGTGCGGCGCAAGGTGATCGAGGTGCTGCTGCTGGACCTGATCCTGGTGGCGGCGCTGGCCCTGTCGCTGCGCATCGTTTTCGATCCGCTCAAGCGCCTGCGCGACGGCCTGGTGGACCTGGCCACCCGCGACAGCGACGAAGTGGAAGAGTTGCCCGACAACCGCCACGACGAACTGGGCGAAGTCATTCGTGGTTTCAATGCCATCCAGCGCAAGGTCAAATCGAATATCCAGCGCATCCGCGAGGCCGAGGACGAGGCGCGCCAGGCCGCGCTGGCCACTACCCGTGCCCTCGACGAGCTGCGGCTGGCGCAGGAATCGCTGCTGCAAGCCGAGCGGCTGGCCTCGCTGGGCGGCCTGGTGGCCGGCGTGGCCCATGAAATCAACACCCCGGTCGGCATCGCCCTCACCAGCGCCTCGGTGCTGATGGAGGCGACCGAGAAGGTCCACGCAGCGGTGGCCGAAGGCAATATCAAGAAGTCGGACATCACCCGCTACCTGGAGACGGCTGCCGAAAGCACGCGCCTGATCATGAACAACGCCTACCGCGCGGCGCACCTGATCCACAGCTTCAAGCAGATCGCGGTGGACCAGGTGAGCGAGGCGCGGCGCCGGTTCGAGCTGCGCGGCTATATCAACGAGGTGGTGTCGAGCCTGCAGCCCAAGCTCAAGAAGACCCGGATCACGGTCAGCATCGCCTGCCCGCCCGACCTGGTGCTCGACAGTTACCCGGGCGCGCTGGCCCAGGTGCTCACCAATCTCACGCTCAATTGCGTGGACCATGCGTTCGAACCGGAAGAGGAGGGGCGCATCATGATCGGCGTGGCGCGCCAGGGCGACTGGCTCGAGATGCAGGTGAGCGACAACGGCAAGGGCATTGCGCCGGACATGATCGACAAGGTATTCGATCCGTTCGTCACCACTCGGCGCGGCCAGGGTGGTACCGGCCTGGGCCTGAATATCGTGTTCAACCTGATGGCCAAGCAGTTCGGCGGCACCGTCACGGTGGCCAGCGTACTGGGGCAGGGCGCCTGCTTTACCCTGCGCATGCCCTGCGTGACACCGGTGACACCGGTGACACCGGCAACACCTGTCATCTAACCTCGACATAAAAAAAATCCCGCACCAGGCGGGATTGCAGGGGACCTACGTTGGCACTTAGCGGTCGAAACGCTCCGACGACCGTCGGCGCGAGGTCACGCCCAGCACGACCAGGCCCAGCATGAACATCAGCGAAGTTTCGAGTTCCGGCACCGGCAGCGGTGCTTCCTCGACCTTGGCGGCCGACTGGCGGTCCGGCGTAGCCGGCTGGCCGTTACGCTGTGCAACGCTGTCGCACCCGGTATCGTCCGGGCACTGGTGGAACACCGATATTGCAGGCGCGTCAGGCGTGGTGGCAACCTCGGCCGAGGCGGTGCCACACAAGCCCAAAGCGAAGATAGCGGTACTGATGTTTGATAAAATTTTCACATGACACTCCTGAAACTGTATTCGGCGCCAGGCTTAACAGCAATTTAATGCGTTATCCGTATAATTTTTGCGCCAGATCGATTGACAACTGACCGAACTGACATTTAACCACAATTCATAACACATTGCTATTTTAGTTTATTCAATAGAAATTTTTTATTGCACTGCACCAACAGTGTTACGTGTGGCGCTGGGTCTGTCATAAATTAGACCCATCAAATCAACCAATTAGCCTGCAGAGGGTGATATCCCATGATGTACAGAGTCCGATTGATGTGTGGCGCCAGCGTGCTGGCCACCCTCGCACTGTTGAGCGGCTGCGCTGGCGTGGCCAGGCCGGGCGCAGTCGTCAGCACCGCTGCGGCGCCCCCGGCGCCGGTGGGCCCGAATCCCCAGGTCCTGCTGCTGGGCGAGGTGCATGACAACCAGCAAGGCCACCGCCTGCGCTACGAGCTGCTGCGCCAGCGCGTAGAGGCGGGCTGGCGCCCGACCATCGTGATGGAGCAGTTCGACCGCGAAAACCAGGATTTGCTCGACAGGGCGCAAAAGGGCTGTCTTGATGCCCAGTGCGTGATCCAGATCGTTCACGGTCCGCGCTGGGACTGGCAGTTGTACTACCCGGTGATCCAGCTGGCGCTCACGTACCACTTGCCGCTGGTGGCGGGCAACCTGTCGCGGGCCGATGCCTCGCGCGTGGTGCGCGACGGCATCCAGGCCACGTTCGACCCGCAAGGCATCAAGGACTACCGCCTGGACCAGCCGCTGCCGGCCGATCTGCGCGCCGCCCAGCAAAAAGAGATAGAGATGGGCCATTGCGGCATGTTGCCAGCGATGATGGTCGATGGCATGGTCAATGCCCAGTTGGCGCGCGACATCTGGATGGCCAGGATCATCCGCGACCAGCGCCCGCGCGACGTCGTGCTCATCGCCGGCAACGGCCATGTGCGCAAGGATATCGGTGTGGCGCGCTGGCTTAACCTGGTCCAGCCTATACTGACGGTGCGCGCCGAAGGCTACGTGGAGCCGGGCGAACACGCCGGCCGCTATGATCAAACCTATGCGCTGAGCACGCAGGAACGACCCGACCCCTGCGCCAAATTCAGGAAAAAATGAAAACTCACTACCTAGCCGAGGCGCCGCAGCGCGCCGATATCGATGCCCTGCCGGGCGCAGTCCTGCTCGAGTTCGGCGCCAACTGGTGCGGCCACTGCCAGGCCGCGCAGGCGCCGCTGGCGCAGGCGTTTGCCGGTCACGAGCAGATTATCCACTACAAGGTGGAAGACGGCCCCGGCCGCGCGCTGGGCCGCTCGTTCAAGGTCAAGCTGTGGCCGACCATGATTTTTCTGAGGGATGGCGTGGAAGTGGCGCGGGTGGTGCGTCCGCTCGAGGCGACCGCGATCGCGGACGGTTTGCAACAGATCGATCCCCGAGCTTGATCGTTCTCTCAGTAGCACTACCTGCCGCAGCCTTCTTTGCTTGGCATCCTGCCAATGGCGTGTGTATGATGGACCGCACCGTTCATTCGCAGGAGCTTTACGCATGAGTCAGTCAAAACCGGCCCAGACCAACAAGCCGGCCACCGTGCTGTTCGCCAGCTTGATCGGCACCACGATCGAATTCTTCGACTTCTACATCTACGCCACCGCCGCCGTGCTGGTGTTTCCCAAGCTGTTCTTCCCCGCCGCCGATCCGGCCGCCGCCACCTTGCAGTCGCTGGCCACGTTTGCCATCGCCTTCTTTGCGCGACCGATCGGCTCGGCCGTGTTCGGTCACTTCGGCGACCGCGTGGGTCGCAAGGCCACCCTGGTGGCGGCGCTGCTCACCATGGGGCTGTCCACGGTGGTGATCGGCCTGCTGCCCACGTACGCGACCATCGGCACCTGGGCGCCAGCGTTGCTGGCGCTGTGCCGCTTTGGCCAGGGCCTGGGCCTCGGTGGTGAATGGGGCGGCGCGGTGCTGCTGGCTACCGAAAACGCGCCGCCGGGCAAGCGCGCCTGGTACGGCATGTTCCCGCAACTGGGTGCGCCGATCGGCTTCTTCCTGTCGGGCGGGATTTTCCTGCTGCTCACCGAAGTGCAGACCGATGCCGAATTCTTCGCCTACGGCTGGCGCATCCCGTTCCTGGCCAGCGCACTGCTGGTGATCGTCGGTTTGTATGTGCGCCTGAAAATCCACGAAACACCGGACTTCCAGAAAGTGCTGGAAAAGAACGAGCGCGTCAAAGTACCGGTGGTGACGGTGTTCCGCGACCATGGCCGCATGCTGGTGCTGGGCACCCTGATTGCGCTGGCGACCTTCGTGCTGTTCTATTTGATGACGGTGTTCGCGCTCAGCTGGGGCACCACGGCGCTGCATTTCTCGCGCAAGGACTTCCTGATCCAGCAACTGTTCGCGGTGCTGTTCTTTGGCCTGACCATACCGATCGCAGCGGTGTGGGCCGACCGCCATGGCCGTGCGCGCACGCTGATCTGGATTTCGGCGGCGATCGCCGTCTTCGGGCTGGCGCTGGCGCCGCTGTTCGGCTCGGGCAGCACGGTCCAGGTAACGGTATTCCTGTCGCTGGGCCTGGGGCTGATGGGACTGACCTACGGTCCGCTGGGCACCATCTTGTCGGAGCTGTTTCCGGCCGAAGTGCGCTACACAGGCGCCTCGCTCACGTTCAACCTGGCCGGTATCCTGGGCGCCTCGCTGGCGCCGTACATCGCCACCTGGCTGGCCACCAACTACGGTCTGCAATACGTCGGCTACTACCTGAGCGGGGCGGCGGTGATCAGCCTGATCGCGCTGTTGCTGGCCCGTCCCAGAATGAAGCAAGCAGCATAAAAAACCGCTTCGCGCAACGATTTGATCATTTGGTGGCTGCCTTTGAGCAGCCACTTGTTTTTTCTTGCTTCACAACTTTTATGGTTGTACGATGACATATGACATGATCTCGTGGAGACCGGGAGATCATCTATATAAACATAATACAAAGTGATGCCATGAATCTGAGCGAGCCCGTCAACCCGCAGTCAGTCGGCCAGGCCGTCGGTAAATACCGCTGGACCATCTGTGCCTTGTTGTTTTTTGCCACCACCATCAATTACCTCGACCGCCAGGTGCTCAGCCTGCTGGCGCCGGACCTGTCCAGGGAGTTCGGCTGGACCAATACCGATTATGCCAACATCGCCGCCGCGTTCCAGTTCGTGTACGCGGTCTCGATGCTGCTGGCCGGCCGCGTGGTCGACCGCATCGGCACCAAGACCGCGTATATCGTGGCCATCGTGATCTGGTCGCTGGGCGCGATCCTGCACGCGTTTGCGGTGCCGATGGGCGAGGGCATAGCGGTGGTCGCTGGCGCCTTCGGGCTGGTGCTGGTGCCGTCGATTATCGGTTTCATGGTGTCGCGCGCGTTGCTGGCGATCGGCGAGGCCGGTAACTTCCCGGCCGCGATCAAGGCCACTGCCGAATACTTCCCCAAGAAAGAGCGTTCGTTCGCCACCGGCATCTTCAACTCCGGCGCCAACGTCGGCGCGATCCTGGCGCCGATCAGCGTGCCGCTGATCGCCTCCGTGTGGGGCTGGCAGTGGGCGTTCATCATCATCGGCGCGGTCGGCTTCTTCTGGATGGCGCTGTGGATCTGGTTGTACGACAAGCCGGAACAGCAAAAGCGCATGAGCGCCGCGGAACTGGCCTATATCCGCAGCGACCAGGTGGTCAAAGTCGAAACCACCGAGGAAGCGTCGGCCGCTGCTGCCCGTAAAACCTCGTGGTTCCAGTTGCTGAAATACCCGCAGACCTGGGCTTTCGCCTTCGGCAAGTTCATGACCGACGGCGTGTGGTGGTTCTTCCTGTTCTGGCTGCCTACTTACCTGTCGGCCCAGTACGGCATGAAGGGCGACGCCATCATCGTGCCGCTGGCCGTGCTCTACAGTATGACCATGATCGGTTCGATCGGCGGCGGCTGGTTCCCCAGCTACTTCATGGCCCGTGGTTATGCGCCGTATGACGGCCGCATGCGGGCGATGTTCGTGATCGCGCTGTTCCCGCTGCTGGTGCTGCTGGCGCAACCGCTCGGTTCGATCAGCTTCTGGGTGCCTGTCATCCTGATCGGTATGGGCGCCTCGGCCCACCAGGCCTGGTCGGCCAATATCTTTACCACCGTGTCGGACATGTTCCCGCAAAAAGCGGTGGCGTCGGTGGTCGGTATCGGCGGCATGGCCGGCGGTATCGGCGGCGTGCTGCTGACCAAGCTGGGCGGCTGGGTGTTCGACCACTACAAGGCGGTCAACGACATCTACACCGGCTACATGATCATGTTCGCGATCTGCGCCGTGGCCTACCTGGCAGCGTGGTCGGTCATGAAAATCCTGGTGCCGCGCCACAAAGAGATTACCGATCTGTAAGGGGTAGGGGCCGGTGGGCGCGTGCTAAGATCGTTGCCACGATCGATCACGCGTCCACTCCTGCCTGCAATGAAAAAAAACGTAGCAACCATCCGTGACGTGGCCGCCGCCGCCGGCGTCTCGACCGCCACCGTGTCGAAGTTTGTAAACGGCGCACAACGGTTTTCACCGGCAGTCGAAGCCACCATCAAGGAAGTGATCGCCAAACTGGGCTACCGGTCCAACCCGCTGGCGCAATCGATGATCACGGGCCGCACGCGCAGCATCGGCCTGTCCATCCTCGACATCAACAATCCCCATTTCACCAGCATCGTCAAGGGCGCCAACCGCGTCGCCCTGGCCCATAATTACACCTTGCTGCTGGTCGATACCGAAGAAAACGCCGACCGCGAACGGCCGCTGATCGAAGCGCTGAGCCGCCGTGTCGATGGCCTGATCCTGTTCTCGCGCATGGTCGAGTCCGAGATGGACTGGCTGATGGACCTGGACAAGCCGCTGGTGTATTTCGGTCGGCCCACGCGGCTGCCGTTGCAATGGGTGAGCAGCGACGACACCCGTGGCGCCGCCATGCTGGTGCGTCACCTGCTGTCGCTGGGGCACCGGCGGTTTGCCTACCTGCGTTTTGCCCGCGCCCGACGCGACCACGACCGCCTCGACGCCATCCGCGCCTGCCTGGGCGAGCAGGACCTGGAACTGACGGTGTACGAGGGCGGCACGCCAACGTCGGCCGAGGGCGAACGCATGTGTTCGGCCATCCTGCTGGGCGGCAACCCGCCCGATGCGCTGATCTGCTACAACGATTTGATGGCGCTGGGCTTCATGAAGGCGGCGCAAACCCTCGGTTTTTCGCTGCCCGACGACCTGTCGGTGGCGGCGTTCGACAATATCTCGTATGGCCAGTACACGTCGCCGGCGCTGACCACCGTCGATATGCAGAGCGAGCGGATGGGGGCGGCGGCGATGGAAAAACTGATTGCCGCCATCGATGGCAAGCCGGAGCCGGAGACCGGCATGATCGAGCCGCAGCTGATCCTGCGCACTTCTACTGCACGCAGAAAGACGAGCGCCTGACGAAGCTCCATGGCGGCGTCGCAACTCCTCGCCGTACTGGGGTACTGTCTTCGTCGCTGCGCCTTGCCCTGGAGGTTCGTCAGGCGCTCTGCGTTGACGATTCCTTTAAACCCTAAGCGCCGCCGGCGTAGCCGTTCTGGCGCCAGGCTTCAAAAACTACTACCGCGACAGTATTGGACAGATTGAGGCTGCGGTTGTCGGGCCGCATCGGCAGGCGGATGCGCTGTTCGGCCGGAAAATTGTTGCGCAGGGCGGGCGGCAGGCCGGCGGTTTCCGAGCCGAACACGAACACATCGCCCGGCTGGAAGCTGGCGCTGGCGAACGGCGACGAGCCGTGCGTGGTCATGGCAAACATGCGCGACGGGTCGGGCTGCAGGTCGGCGCAGAACGCTTGCCAGTCGGCGTGCACCTTCATTTTCGCGTACTCGTGGTAGTCGAGGCCGGCGCGCTTGAGCTTGGAATCTTCAAGCGGAAAGCCGAGTGGCTCGATGAGGTGCAACTGGGCGCCGGTGTTGGCGCACAGGCGGATGACGTTGCCGGTATTGGGCGGGATTTCGGGGTGGACCAGTACGACGTGAAACAAGATGCTTCTCCTTAAATATTTCAATGGGGCGGCGTGCGCGCGAACACGAAGTTGCTCACGCGCGCCGCGCCGTGGCGCTTGAGGGTGGCAGCCATTTCGTCGAGCGTGCCGCCGCTGGTCATCACGTCGTCGACCACGCCGATATGGCGCCCGCGCACCAGTGCCAGCGCCGGCGCGGCCAGCGCAAAGGCGCCGGCGATATTGGCGCGCCGATGCTCGGGCGCCACGCTGCTCTGCGCGGCCGTCTCGCGGATGCGCGCGAGCAGCCTTGGCTGCAGTACCACGCCGAGGCTGCGCGCCAGCGGCCGGGCAATTTCCAGCGCCTGGTTGTAGCCGCGCTGCGCCAGCCGACGCCGACCCAGCGGCACCGCGCACAGCACGTCGGGCAGCGTGTCCGGGTGTTGGCCCACCACCACCGCCAGCCGCCGCGCCATCAGCGCCGCCAGCGCCAGCCGGTGGCCGAATTTCAGCTGCAGCACCAGTTGATCGACCGGCAGCGCATAGTCGGCGGCCACGATGGTGCGGTCGAATGCCGGGCGCGCAGCGATGCAGTGGCCGCACAGCGTCGCCCCGGCCACGACCGGGTTGGCGCAGCAATGACAGCGCGGCAGGCGCGTGGCGTCACCGAAAAACTGGTCCACGCAGGCGCTGCACAAGGTGTCGTCACCGCCCGCGCCGCACAGCGCACACGAGGTGGGCAACAGCAGATTGAGCGCACGCTGGAACAGCTTGCCATTCATGCCAACTTCCCAAAAATCGCGGCGCACGGCGGCCAGCCTGGCGCCAACCATGTACACTGCCGACATTATCGCATTACCGACGACGACTGCTGCAGCCAACAGCTGCATGATGGTGCTGTCGTCCCCGGTAGAACCCAACTGTCAACCATATATGCACGCCCCTGCCAACCCGCCCAAACTCAGCGCCCCGATTGATCTGCATCATGTGCGCGCCCTGTTTTCCCGTCCCGAACGCACCCGTGCCGCTGATTTCCTGCGCCGGGAAATCGCCTCGAGGATGGTCGACCGGCTGGAACTGGTTAAAATCGCGCCCTTGCGCGTGCTCGATGCCGGTTGTGGCGATGGCGCCGACCTCGGCATGTTGCAGAAAATGTACGCTGCCGCCCAGATTCTCGGTGTCGATGCGGCCGAGGCGCCGCTGCGCGCCGTGCGCAGCCAGGGCGCCAGGCAATCGTCGCTGAACCAGCTGCTGGCGAAGTTGCTGCCGGCGAAGGCCGGAATCGACCTGGTCTGCGGAGATTTCGCCGATTTGCCGCTGGCGCCGAACTCCATCGATCTGGTGTGGTCCAACCTGGCGTTGCACTGGCATCCGCAGCCCGACCGCGTGTTTGCCGAGTGGCGCCGCGTGCTGCGGGTCAACAGTCTGCTGATGTTTTCGTGCTTCGGCCCCGACACCCTGCGCGAGTTGCGCACGGCGTTTGCCGAAGCCGACCTGGCGCCGCACGTGCTGCCGTTCGTCGATATGCATGATTTCGGCGACCAGCTGGTGGAAGTGGGCTTTTCCACGCCGGTACTCGACATGGAAGTGATCACGGTCACTTACGATACAACGCAGGCGCTGCTGGCCGATGTGCGCGCGCTGGGCGGCAATCCGCTGGCCACGCGCAGCCGGGGGCTGACGGGCCGGCAGGCGTGGCAGCGCATGCTGGCGGCGCTGGAGCGCCAGCGCCGGCCCGACGGCAAGCTGACGCTGACGTTCGAGGTGATCTACGGCCACGCATTCCGGCCAGCGCCGCGCACCACGTCCAAGGGCGAGGCGATCATCCGCTTCGACCTGCCGCGCAAGAAGAATTAACATCGTCCATAGCGCGATCGCGCCCCGGATGCAAGCGAAATGCGTCCCTGGGACCACAGAGTTGCAAAATCGTTTATTTGTTGATGTGCGTGGTTTTTGTTCTATATAATCAATAACCAACTTTGCCACCAATTCATGGGCAAAGCCGCTATCCGGTCACTAAATGAAACGAAGTGGGCAGTTGATTTAAGCAGCATCGGGCTTTTGTATAGTTCTCTCGCAGCACGCTGTGAAGTAGGGGATGGAGACAAAGGCTTCAGCGTCCCGGCAGTGTGCCAACGGGACCTGGAGTTGTTTAAGGAGCGACGCGGGTTTGGTTTACCGGAATCCAGGTCGTTACAAAATAATTACACTTGGGTTTGTTGGGGAAAACATGACACTTGCGAAGCGACTTACATCGTTCATGCTCGGCTTTACGATGACGGCAGCCAGTATTGCAGCGAGGGCGGCAGACACTGCCGGAACCTACGGCCCGGCCACCGGCGGCACCGGCGGCCCCATCGAAAAGCAGCTCAACCTGCAACCGCCTGCCACCCGCATCGCCACCGAGGTCTATGACCTGCACACGTGGATGATGATCGTGTGCCTGGTGATCTTCGTCGCCGTGTTCGGCGTGATGTTCTACTCGATCTTCAAGCACCGCAAATCGCTGGGCCACAAGCCGGCCACGTTCCACGAATCGACCAGCGTCGAAATCGCCTGGACCATCGTGCCGTTCCTGATCGTCATCGGCATGGCGCTGCCTGCCACCCGCACCGTGGTCGGCATGAAAGACACCAGCAACGCCGACATCACCATCAAGGTCACCGGCATGCAATGGAAGTGGGGCTACGACTACCTGAGCGGCGAAGGCAACGGCATTTCCTTCCTGTCCAACCTGACCACGCCACGCGCGCAGGTTGGCGCCCCCGGCTTCGCGCCGACCGAAAAGCGCG
Source organism: Duganella phyllosphaerae (assembly GCF_001758785.1). Taxonomy (GTDB): domain Bacteria; phylum Pseudomonadota; class Gammaproteobacteria; order Burkholderiales; family Burkholderiaceae_D; genus Rugamonas; species Rugamonas phyllosphaerae. The sequence goes on along the minus strand of NZ_LROM01000082.1, from coordinate 128,518 downwards.
GCGACAATTACCTGATGGAAGTCGACAACGAGATGGTGGTGCCGGTTCATAAAAAGATCCGCATCGTCACCACCGCCGCCGACGTCATCCACTCGTGGTCGATTCCCGCGTTTGCCGTCAAGCAGGATGCGATCCCGGGTTTCGTGCGCGACACCTGGTTCAAGGCCGAACACACCGGCACCTACCGCGGCTATTGCTCCGAGCTGTGCGGCAAGGAGCACGCGTTCATGCCGATCGTGGTGCGCGTGGTCAGCGACGCCGACTACACGGCTTGGGTCGATGGCAAGAAAAAGGAAATGGCCGCGCTGGCCGACGATCCGAACAAGACCTTCACCATCGACGAGCTGAAAACGCGCGGCGAAAAAGTCTACACCGCCAACTGCGCGGTCTGCCACCAGGCCAACGGCAAGGGCGTGCCGGACGCGTTCGCCCCGCTCGACGGCTCGGCTGTCGTCAACGGCGACAAGGCCGCGCAAATGCACGTGCTGCTCAACGGCCAGAAGAGCGGGAAATATCCTGCCGAAATGCCGGCGTGGAAGCAGCTGTCCGATACCGAAATTGCGGCCGTGATCACGTACACCCGCAACAGCTGGTCGAACAAGCCAGAACAAAACATCGTCCAACCGGCCGAAATCGTGGCTGCACGTAAATAATCCAGCAGAACAGCAGGAGACACAAATGAGCACAAGCACCATTGATCACGCCCATGGTCATGAGCACGACCACGCGCACGACCACGACCACGCACATGAGCACCCCAGCGGCCTGAAACGCTGGCTGTTCGCCACCAACCACAAGGATATCGGCACGCTGTACCTGTGGTTCTCGTTCGTCATGCTGCTGTCGGGCGGGGTGCTGGCGCTGATGATCCGCAGCGAGCTGTTCCACCCTGGCCTGCAATTCTTCCAGCCCGAATTCTTCAACCAGCTGACCACCATGCACGGCCTGGTGATGGTGTTCGGCGCCATCATGCCGGCCTTCGTGGGCTTTGCCAACTGGATGATCCCGCTGCAGATCGGCGCGTCCGACATGGCCTTTGCGCGCATGAACAACTTCTCGTTCTGGCTGCTGCCGCCCGCTGCGCTGTTGCTGGCGACGTCGTTCCTGGTGCCCGGTGGCGCCACCGCCGCCGGCTGGACCCTGTACGCGCCGCTGTCCACGCAAATGGGACCGGGCATGGACATGGCGATTTTCGCCATGCACCTGATGGGCGCCTCGTCGATCATGGGCTCGATCAACATCATCGTCACCATCCTCAACATGCGCGCGCCCGGCATGACCCTGATGAAAATGCCGATGTTCTGCTGGACCTGGCTGATCACCGCCTACCTGCTGATCCTGGTGATGCCGGTGTTGGCGGGCGCGATCACCATGACGCTGACCGACCGCCACTTCGGCACCACGTTCTTTAACGCCGCAGCCGGCGGCGACCCGGTGATGTACCAGCACATCTTCTGGTTCTTCGGCCACCCCGAGGTGTACATCATGATCTTGCCGGCGTTCGGCATCGTCTCGCAGATCCTGCCGGCGTTCGCGCGCAAGCAGCTGTTCGGCTACGCGTCGATGGTGTATGCCACCGCGTCGATCGCCATCCTGTCGTTCGTGGTCTGGGCCCACCACATGTTTACCACCGGCATGCCGGTGACGTCGCAACTGTTCTTCATGTACGCCACCATGCTGATCGCCGTGCCCACCGGCGTGAAAGTGTTCAACTGGATCGCCACCATGTGGAAGGGCTCGATGACCTTCGAGACCCCGATGCTGTTTACGGTGGGCTTCATCTTCGTGTTCACCATCGGCGGCTTTACCGGCTTGATCCTGGCGGTCACCCCGATCGACATCCAGCTGCAGGATACGTATTACGTGGTGGCGCACTTCCACTACGTGCTGGTCGCCGGTTCGCTGTTCGCGCTGTTTGCCGGCTTCTATTACTGGTCGCCCAAGTGGACCGGCCACATGTACAACGAAACCATGGGCAAGGCGCACTTCTGGCTGTCGCTCATTTCGTTCAACGTCACGTTCTTCCCGATGCACTTCCTGGGCCTGGCCGGCATGCCGCGCCGCTATGTCGATTACTCGGCGCAGTTCACCGACTACAACATGATCGCCACCATCGGCGCGTTCGGCTTCGGCATGTCGCAGGTGTTCTTCCTGTTTGGCGTGGTGATACCCACCATCCGGGGCGGCAAGAAAGCGGAAGCCAAGCCATGGGAAGGCGCCGAGGGCCTCGAGTGGACCGTGCCGTCGCCAGCGCCGTTCCATACGTTTGAAACGCCACCGCAGTTCAAATAAGCTGACCGCCATGAGCACAAAAAAGCCCAACAACACGCGCCTGGCCCTGCTGCTGGCCGGGCTGGCGGTGCTGTTTTTTCTGTCGGTATTCGTCAAGCGCATCTGGCTGAGCTGACATGAAAAAAGACGGCACCTCCGGACTGAACCGCACCATGCTCGGCAAGCTGCTGGTCACGGCCGTGGTGATGTTCGGCTTTGCCTATGCGCTGAACCCGTTCTACCGCCAGATCTGCGAAGCGCTGGGCCTGAACGTGCTCACGCAAAAAGATGGCACGGTCGAGTACGACAAGAACACGCAGGTGGACGCCACCCGCAACATCACCATCGAGTTCGATGCCAACAGCCAGGGCCCGTACCGCTTCCGGCCCACGGTGGCCTCGATGACGGTGCACCCGGGCGAGCTGGCCACGGTGACCTACGAGGTGGTCAACACCCAGAACCGCGACGTCGCGGCGCAGGCGATCCCGAGCTACGCGCCGCAGAACGCCATGCAGCATTTTAAAAAGGTCGAGTGCTTCTGCTTCCGCCAGCAAGCGCTGAAACCGAACGAAGCGCGGCAGATGCCGGTGATGTTCTACATCGATCCCAAGCTGCCGCGGGACGTCAAGACCATCACCCTGTCGTACACCTTCTTCGAGGTGGGCGGCATGGACAAGACGGCGGCCAAGTAAATGGACAAGAAGCCGGCGTCGTTTCTGTATTCGTTGAAAGCGGTGGTGTGGTCGTTCTTCGGCCTGCGCCGCAAAAGTGATTTCGACAACGATGATGCCCGGCTCAACCCGGTGCACATCGTGATCGCGGCGCTGATCGCCGTGGCCCTGTTCATCGGGCTGCTGATCCTGGCCGTGCAGTGGGCGGTAGCAAAATAGTCCTTACAAAATGACAGGGAGATCAAGATGAGCGCACACAACACCGCAGCACCGTACTACTTCGTGCCGGGGCCGTCGCGCTGGCCGCTGCTGGCCGGTATTGCGCTGCTGGTCACCATGGCCGGCGCCTCGGCCTGGGTGAACGACGTGTCGTGGGGCATGCCGGTCAACATGGTCGGCCTGGCCGGCATCATCGCGGTGCTGTACTTCTGGTTCGGCGACGCCATCAAGGAATCCGAAGGCGGCTTGTACAGCCAGCGCATCGACTACTCGTTCCGCTGGTCGATGGCGTGGTTCATCGTCTCCGAGGTGATGTTCTTCGGCGCCTTCTTCGGCGCATTGTTCTACGTCCGCGTGATCTCGATGCCATGGCTCGGCGACATCGACCATAAATTCATCTGGCCCGATTTTGCCGCGCACTGGGGCGGCGCCAGCCCGGCTGGCATGGTCGATGAGTTCCGCACCATGGGACCGTTCCCGATTCCAACCATCAATACCGCCTTGCTGCTGACCTCCGGTGTGACGCTCACCATCGCCCACCACGCGCTGCGCGCCGGTCACCGCGCGCTGACGGCGATCTGGCTGTTTGCCACCGTGCTGCTGGGCGCCACCTTCATGGGTTTCCAGGCTTACGAATACATCCATGCCTACAATGACCTCAACCTCAAGCTGACGTCCGGCATCTATGGCTCGACCTTCTTCATGCTGACCGGCTTCCACGGTTTCCACGTGACGATGGGGGCGATCATGCTGTCGGTGGTGTTGTACCGGGTGCTCAAGGGACACTTTACGCCCGATAATCACTTTGCCTTCGAGGGCGCCGCGTGGTACTGGCACTTCGTGGACGTGGTGTGGCTCGGTCTTTACGTGGTGATCTACTGGCTCTGAACATCGCCCAAACATCGGCGCTATAATGCTGTCGGCCGCACACGGAAGGTCCGGTGCGGCCGTTTTTTCTGGCGTAACGGTAACCTCAGCCGCAGCCGCAGCCGCTCAGCGCAAGCCGGTGGGCTGGATGTAGCCGAGCTTGTAGGCAACCAGGATCATCACGAACAGGGCGATCGACAAGCCCACCCGCACCGCCAGCGAGCGGACCGTGTTGTTGCTCTTGCCCTTGTCGCGCATGAGGAAGAACAGCGCGGAACCGAGGCTGCCGATGATCAGCACGAACGCGATGGCGACGACAATTTTCATGACAGGGCAGCGAGATGAGTGAGGCTTCATTGTAATGCCGATTGCCTTCCGATTTAAATTGATTCCCTTGATCGCCACGGTCCTGGTGGTGGCGCTGGGCATTGCCCTGGGCAACTGGCAGGAGCGCCGCGCCGATGAGAAAATCGCCACCCAGGCCCGGCTCGACCAGGGCGCGGCCGCCGCGCCGCTGGCGCTGACCGGCACGCCGCTGGCCGCTGCCGACGTCGAATACCGCCGCGTGACCGTCACCGGCCAGTTCGTCCAGGACTGGCCGTTGTACCTAGACAACCGCCCGTACCAGGGCCGCGCTGGCGTCTATCTGCTGATGCCGTTCAAGATCGACGGATCCAATATGCATGTGCTGGTGCAGCGCGGCTGGTTGCCGCGCGATCCGCTGGCGCGCGACAAGCTGCCCGCGTTCGCCACGCCCACAGGTATCGTCACCGTGGACGGCGTGGCGCGTCTGCATTCGGGCCACGTGATGGAGCTCGGTGCGGGGCCGGCGCTGGCGCCTGGCGTCATCGTGCAAAACGCCGATCCGCTGCAGGTGGCCAAGGCCAGCGGCCTGACCATGCAGCCGTTCGTGCTGCAGCAAAGCACGCCGGCGCGCCCGGGTGGCGACGACCTGCGCATGGGCCGCGAATGGCCGGCTTCGGGCATGAATCCCGAAAAACACCAGGGCTACGCCTTCCAGTGGTATGCGCTGGCGGCGATGGCGGTCATCTTTTTTGTCGTAAATGGATTCAGACGTGGAAAATCAGGCAAACCCTAAACAGACGGCGCGCGGGCGCTGGAAGCTGCTGGCCGTGATCGCGGTCTGCGCGGCGCCATTGCTGGCGTCATACTTCATGTACTACGTGGTCAAGCCCAAGGGCGGCGAGACCAACTATGGCACCCTGCTCGACGCGCGCCAGTATCCGATCCCGCCGATGGCCAGCCGCCAGCTCGACGGCAGCCCGGCGTCCCTGGCCGATTATCGCGGCAAGTGGATCATGCTCAAGGTGGGGCCGTCCGACTGCCAGCAGGCTTGCCAGGACCAGCTGTTTGCCATGCGCCAGTTGCGCACCATGCAGGGCAAGGCGATGGAGCGCGTGGAACGGGTTTGGCTGATCACCGACGAGCAGCCGCTCGAAACCATGCTCATGCGCGTGAACGACGGCACCCACATGTTGCGTGCGCCGGCGGCCACCGTGCAAAAATGGCTGCCGGTGGAGCAGGGCGAACGCGCCGCCGACTACGTGTATTTGATCGACCCGCTGGGCAACCTGATGATGCGCTTTCCGAAAGGCGCGGTCTCCAGCGATACCGCCAAGGCGAGCAAGGTCCACAAGGACATCGCCAAACTGCTCAAAGCTTCCGCCATAGGATAATAGGATAGATATACGATGCACCTGACTCTCGCTCAAATGGCCATCACGGCGCTGCTGGTGGCGCTGCTGCCGCTGTCGCTGGTATGGACATCGTCCGACGCCAACAAGTACCGCAAGCTGATCTGGGTGAGCGTATTTCTCACGTTCGACCTGATCGTGTTTGGCGCGTTTACCCGGCTGACCGATTCCGGCCTCGGCTGCCCGGACTGGCCCGGCTGTTACGGCGCCGCCAACCCGTTCCTGGCCCATGCCGAAATTGTCGCCGCCGAAACCCTCAACCCCACCGGCCCGGTCACCGTGGCCAAGGCCTGGATCGAGATGATCCACCGTTACCTGGCCATGGCGATCGGCGTGCTGATCGTGGCGATGATGGCGCAGGCGTGGTACCAGTGGCGTAAATCGAAGGGTACCCGCCCCGAGTACAAGCCCGGGATGCCGACCTTCTTGTTCTTCTTCGTCTGCCTGCAAGGCGCGTTCGGTGCCTGGACCGTGACCTTGAAACTGCAACCGGTGATCGTCACCATCCACTTGCTGCTGGGCATGGGTTTGCTGGCGCTGCTGGTGTGGTACGGCGGCCGCCAGAACCAGCTGATTGCGCCGGTGCGCACGCTGTCCGGTTCGCCCACCGCGATGCGCAAGATCCGCTGGCTGGCCGGTATCTCGGCCCTATTGCTGGTGGTGCAGATCGCCCTCGGTGGCTGGGTGAGTACCAACTACGCCACGCTGGCCTGCACCGATTTCCCGCTGTGTGGCGGCAAGCTGGTGCCGGACATGGACTTCCAGCACGGCTTTACCCTGTGGCGCGAACTGGGCAAGACCGCCGCCGGCCATTACATACCGTTCGCGGCGTTGACGGCGATCCACTGGGTGCATCGCAACGCCGGCTTCATCGTGGCGCTGGTGGCCGGTTACACGGCGTGGCGCGCGTGGGGCAACGTAGTCCTGCATAACACCGCGCGCGCCATCGCCATCGTGCTGGTGGCGCAGATCGCCACCGGCCTGGCGACGATCTACTTCAGCTTCCCGCTGACCATTGCGGTGTTGCATAACGCCGGGGCGGCGCTGCTGGTACTTTTGCTGACCGTGTTAAACTACAAGGCTAAATTCCAGCACGATCTTGCCAAAAAAGCAGCATCGGGTGCTGGTTTATCGCATAATTTACCGTTGAAGCAGCAATAGTTTGCCATCTGTTTGCCATCCGGCGACGGGCTTCGAAATGACATCATGACCACGCAGACTCTGACCAAATCCTCCCACCGCGCCTCGCAGTTCTGGGCGCTGACCAAGCCGCGCATCACCCAGATGGCGGTGTTTTGCGCCATCATCGGCATGTTCCTGGCGACGGACGGGATTCCTGACTGGCGCGTGGCGGTGCCGGCCACCCTGGGTATTTTCCTGCTCACCAGCGCGGCCTTCGCAGTGAACTGCCTGGCCGAGCGCGAGATCGACGCCCGCATGGCCCGCACCGCGCGCCGCCCGAACGCCATGGGCGACGTCACCGTGGGCGAAACCGTGGTGTTCGCGCTCCTCATCGGCGGCGCCGGCATGTGGATTTTGTATGCGCTGGTCAATCCGCTCACCATGTGGCTCACGTTCTTCAGCTTTGTCGGCTACGCGGTGATCTACACCATGATCTTGAAGCCTGCCACGCCGCAGAACATCGTCATCGGCGGCCTGTCGGGCGCCATGCCGCCAGCGCTGGGCTGGGCCGCGATGACCAACGAAGTGCCGGCCGAAGCGTGGCTCTTGGTGATGATCATTTTCGTCTGGACCCCGCCGCACTTCTGGGCGCTGGCGCTGTACCGCCGCGACGATTACGCCAAGTCGGGCCTGCCGATGCTGCCGGTCACGCATGGCATGGAATACACGCAGTTCCACGTGTGGCTGTACTCGATCGCGCTGGCCGCCACCACGGTGCTGCCTTACGTGGTGCAAATGAGCGGACTGATTTACCTGGTCGCTGCCATCATCCTCAACGCGGTCTTCCTGCGCCATTCGTGGAAGATTTACCGCCATTATTCCGACCAGGTGGCCCGCAAGGCGTTTGCCTGGTCGATCATGTACCTGGGCTTGCTGTTCGCGGCGCTGCTGGTGGACCACTACATCAAAATATGAAGAAACTGTTCGCGTTGGCCGTGCTGGCCGTCTCCATGATCATGGCCGGCTGCGGCGAGAAAACTTCCTCGCAGAGCTTCCAGAATGTCGACATCACCGGCGCCGCCTTTGCGAAAGACTTCGCGCTGACCGACCATACCGGCAAACCGCGCACCATGGCCGATTTTCGTGGCAAGGTGGTGGTGATGTTCTTCGGCTTTACCCAGTGCCCGGACGTCTGTCCCACCACCATGGCCGAGATGGCCGGCGTGATGAAAGCCCTCGGTCCCAGGGCGGACCAGGTGCAGGTGCTGTTCGTCACCGTCGATCCCGAGCGCGACACCCAGCCGCTGCTGGCGCAATACGTGCCCACCTTCGATCCGCGCTTTATCGGCCTGTACGGCACACCCGCGCAGACCGCAGCGGTGGCCAAGGAATTCAAGATCTTCTATGCCAAGGTGCCCGGCACCGATGCCGCCAACTACTCGGTGGACCACACGGCAGCGAGCTACATCTTCGACAAGCACGGCAAGGTGCGCCTGATGGTGCCGCACGCCAAAGGCCAGGCGGCCATCGTGCACGATATCGAACAGCTGTTGTAACTGCCATGCGCCAACGCTTTCAACCGTTCACCCGGCTCGCCGCCGTCATCCTGCTGGTCATCGGCTGCCTGATCGTGCTGCGCCCGTTCGTGGCGGCGATCCTGTTTGCCTGCGCCATCACCATCTCGAGCTGGCCGCTGTACCTGCGCCTGCTGAACGAGGTCAAGGGCCGGCGCTCGATCGCTGCCGCGATCATGAGCGTGGGATTGACCCTGCTGATCCTGGTGCCGCTGACCCTGGTGACCTGGAATATCGCCGACAACGCCGCCTCGTTCTACGACCACTTCAAGGCCAGCCTTGGCAGCGGCACGCTGGCGCCGCCGGGCTGGCTGCGCGACCTGCCGCTGGTGGGCGAGATGATCGACACCTATTTGCGCAAGTTGCTGGGCAGCCGCGAGGAATTGCTCAACGTTGCCAAGAACCTGCTCGAGCCGGCGCGCCACCTGCTGCTCGGTGGCGGCGTGCTGCTGGGCAGCGGCGTGGCGCAGGTAAGCCTGGCCGTGTTCGTCAGCTTCTTCCTGTACCGCGATGGCGTTACCATGCTGGCTTCGCTTAGCAGGGGAATGGACAAGCTGATCGGCGCCGAACAGGCCACGTCGGTGTCGGACACGATCGGTCGCACCGTGCGCGGCGTGATGTACGGCCTCCTGGGCACGGCGCTGGCGCAATCGGTGGTGGCGGCGGCAGGCTTCCTGATTGCCGGCGTGCCGGCTGTCGCGCTGCTGTCGGTGGCCACCTTCCTGTTTTCCCTGATTCCGGTCGGGCCGCCGATCATCTGGATCGGCGCCACCATCTGGCTGTTCGACCACGGCCAGACCGGCTGGGCCATCTTCATGGCGATCTGGGGCGTGCTGCTGATCAGCGGCGTCGATAACGTGGTCAAGCCGCTGCTGATCAGCCGTGGCAGCAGCCTGCCGTTCATCCTGGTGCTGCTGGGCGTGATGGGCGGCGTGCTGGCGTTCGGCTTCGTGGGCCTGTTCATCGGCCCGACCCTGCTGGCGGTAGGCATGGGGTTGCTGCGCAACTACACCGCGCAGCAGGAGTGAGCGCTCTTATCAAGCCGCGCAACCGTCTGGTTTATTGTGCGATCGTGCTGGCGGTAATCGCACTGGGCCTGGCGTCGCGCAAATTCCCCGGGTTGTTTCCGGCCGCGCTGGGCAAGTACCCGGGCGACGCGCTATGGACCATGATGGTGTTCTTCGGCCTTGCCGTGATCGCACCGCGCCTGAGCGTCCTGCAGCTGGCGCTGGGCGCCTTGGCGATTTCCTGGGCGGTGGAGTTCGGCCAGCTGTACCAGGCGCCGTGGATCGTGGCCGTACGTGCGCATCCGCTCGGGCACCTGGTGCTGGGGACGGCGTTCGGGTGGCTGGACCTGGTGGCCTACGCGGTGGGGGCGGTGGCGGCTTTCGTGATCGAGTCAGTCATCAGGCGCCTTAATCCAGATCCGCGTTATCTTCAGTGTCGTCCTTCGGTATCACCTTGACCAGCAGGATACGCGGTCCGTTCATTTTTTTCGCCACAATATCGAAATGCCGGAAGCTGATGCGCTGGCCCTGCTTGGGGATGTCGCCGAGCTTGACCATGATCAGCCCGCCCACCGATTCGACTTCCTCCATGCCCAGTTCCTCGTTCTCGATATCGATGCCCAGCGTGCGTTCGAGCGAGAAGATCGGCAGGCTGGCCTTGCCGATCAGGGTGCCGTCCGGCTGCTTGAGCCAGTCGTTTTCGTTGAGGCGGAATTCGTCGTGGATTTCGCCGACCATCGCGCCGAGCAAATTGTCGAGCGTGATGAAGCCCACCGGCCGCTTGCCTTTTTCGCCGATCAGCGCGAAGTGCGGGGCGCCGTCGCGGAAGCGGCGGAACTGTTCCAGCGCCGGCGTGCGGGCTGAAATGGTTTCAACCGGCCGCAGGAACGGCACCAGGTCGGTAATCGGCTTGCCCGACTGCTGGGCGAAGAACAGGTCTTTCAGGTGCACCACGCCCAGTACGGTCTCGCCGTCGCGGTCGTAGTACGGGTAGCGGCTGAAGCGGTTGCGCAGCATGGTGTCGAGGTTGTCGGCCAACGTGCGGCTCGCGTGCAGGCTGATCACCTCGTTAATCGGGCGCATCAGGTCCGAGACTGCCAGGTCGGAAAAATCGAGCGAATGGGCCAGGATGTTGCGCTCGTCCTTGTTGAACTTTTCGCCCGGCTGGCTGGTGCGCAGGATCAGCTTGAGTTCGTCGACCGAGTAATGGCTGTCGTGGCCGCCCTTGCCGGACAGGCCGGCAATGCGCAGCACCATGTTGGCGCTGGCGTTCAGTACCCAGATGAACGGGTACATGATCCAGTAGAAAATATACAGCGGCGGCGCGGCCCAGAGGCCCACGGCTTCGGGCATGCGGATGGCCAGCGACTTCGGTGCCAGTTCGCCCACCACGATGTGCAGGAAGGAAATTACGCTGAAGGCAAACACGAAGGCGATGCCATGCACCACTTCGGGCTTGGTGATGCCGATGGCGGTGAGCACCGGCTCGAGCAGGCTGGCAAAGGCCGGCTCGCCCACCCAGCCCAGGCCCAGCGAGGCCAACGTGATACCGAGCTGGCAGGCCGACAGGTAGGCGTCGAGCTCGCCGTGCACCTTGCCGAGGATGCGCCCCCGCAGCCCCTGCGTCTTGGCAATTGCCCGTACCCGGGTTTTACGCAGCGTGACAATGCCGAATTCGGCCGCCACAAAGAATCCATTGAGCGCGACCAAAAATAGGGCGAGCACGACAAGCAGAACGTTTTGCATAGGGGCCGAGCGGCGAATTTCTTCGTATAAAAACGCCTATATTAAACGACAGCGGCCCAAAGCAGCACGAATTGCCTCTTTCGGGAGGCCCCAAATTCGAGGGTCAGTGCCGACATTCGGACATTACGGAACTTTTTCTTTGATGCGCACTTCAATACAAAGGTTCAAAAATGTCCGAATGTCGGCACTGACCCCGAAGTGGTCCGGCGTTCAGTGGGCGAAGAGGCCGCTGTGGACGGCCGAGATGATGGCTTCGATTGCGGGGTGGCGGATCTTGCGTTCGTTGGAGATGGCGTAGAAGTGTTCGCGCAGTTCGGGGGCGTCGCCTACCAGTACCGCGCCCAGCTGGTCTTCGATGTCGTGCGCCAGCGCCGACGGGGCGAAGAACAGGCCCATGCCGTTACGGCCGAACGTATTGAGCATGGCGTTGTCTTCGAATTCGCCGGCGATCTCGGCGCGCACCTTGTGCTGCACCAGCCAGGTATCGATCCGTCCGCGCAGCGCGTTGTTGCGGGTGGGTACCAACAGCGGCGCGTGGTGCAGGCTGGCCGGGAAGTTGCCGCGATATTTGTCCGCCAGGCGCGGCACCCCGAACAGCTTCATGTCGCTCTCGCCCAGCAGGTGGCTGAACACCTTGAGGCTGCCGCCGGCGCGCACGGTACGGTCGGTCAGCACCACGTCGAGCTTGCCCAGGGCCAGGTCGGCCAGCAGGTTTTCGAATTCGTCTTCCATGCACACCAGCCGCACCTGCTTGTTCATGGTCTGCGTGGCTTGCAGCAGGCGGAACGCGATCAGCTTGGGCAGCGAGTCGGAAATGCCGACGGTCAACCGCATCTTGCCGGCCTCGGCTTCGTCGAGCGCATCCTGCAACTGGTCGCCCAGCAAAAAAATCTGCTCGCAATAGCTGAGCGCCAACCTGCCGGCCTCGGTGGGCACCAAGCGCCGGCCCTGTGGCTCCAGCAGTTGCTTGCCTATCGATAATTCCAGCGCGGAGAGCTGCATGCTGATGGTTTGCACCGCCAGCCCCAGCCGCTCAGCCGCGCGGGTGACGCCGCCTTCCTTGGCAACGATCCAGAAAAAGTACAAGTGACGATAGTTCAGACCGCTGGTTTTCATCAACAACCCTTCAATTAATACGAAGTAATACTTCAATTATCTTCTATTTTTAAATGAGTTGTCAGACCCTATACTGCCAGGTGTCGATTTATAACTTACAACGAGAGAAATCCATGAAGCATTTCAGAATTTCCTTCCTCGTGACCTTCATCTGCCTGGGTTTGGCCGGCTGGTGGGGTTACGAATTGGGCGGATGGAGCGGGGCGCTGTCGGCGTTCGGCGTGGCAGTGATTTTGGCGGCGATGGAAGTGTCGCTGTCGTTCGATAACGCGGTGGTCAACGCGTCGGTCCTGAAGAACTGGGACGAATTCTGGCAAAAGCTGTTCCTGGGCCTGGGCATCATCATCGCCGTGTTCGGTATGCGCTTGCTGTTCCCGCTGGTCATCGTGGCGGTCGCCGCCGACATCAGCATCATGGATGTGTGGACGCTGGCACTGAACGATCCGAAAACCTATTCGATGCACCTGACCAACCACCACGCTGAAGTGGCGGCCTTCGGCGGCATGTTCCTGCTGCTGGTATTCCTGAACTTCCTGCTCGACAGCGACAAGGAAGTGCACTGGCTCGGTAACTTCGAGAAGAAACTCGGTTCACTGGGCAAGGTCTCGTCGATCTCGGTGATGATTTCGCTGGCCGTGCTGCTGGGCTGCATGAGCATCGTCACCGAAGCGCAAAAACTGGTCGTGCTGATCTCCGGCCTGTGGGGCATCCTGGTGTACGTCGGTGTCGATGCGATCAGCAGCCTGCTGGAAAAAGAGGAAGAAGGCGGCAGCGATGTCGGCGACATGGTCAAAAAGGGCGGTATCGGCGGTTTCCTGTATCTGGAAGTGCTTGATGCATCGTTCAGCTTTGACGGCGTGATCGGCGCGTTTGCCATCACCACCGACGTCGTGATCATCATGCTGGGCCTGGCCATCGGCGCGATGTTCGTGCGTTCGATGACGGTGTACCTGGTGAAAAAAGGTACTCTCGACCAGTTCGTGTATCTTGAGCACGGCGCCCACTACGCCATCGGTATCCTGGCGGCGATCATGTTGGCAAGTATGAAGTTCCACGTGCCGGAAATCTTTACCGGCCTGATCGGTGTAGCGTTCATTGCCGCCTCGGTCTGGTCCTCGATCCGTTACCGTCGTCAGCAGGAAGCTACTGCGGCCATCGCAGCGAAGTAACGAACCAAAGAACACAGCGGGCCGTCTATTACGGACACGGCTCGCTGCTCTGTAGTACCCCTAGTCCGGTTTTCTTTTTAAGGAGTCTTACCATGGCAATCAGTCTGCAAAAAGGCGGTAACGTTAATCTGAGCAAAGAAGCCCCAGGCCTGTCGAAAATCATCGTCGGCCTCGGCTGGGACGTGCGCTCCACCGATGGCAGCGCGTTCGACCTGGACGGTTCTGCATTCCTGCTCAAGGCCGACGGCAAAGTTCGCGCCGACAACGACTTCATCTTCTACAACAACCTCAAGTCGTCCGACGGCGCCGTCACCCACTCCGGTGACAACCGCACCGGCGACGGCGCTGGCGACGACGAAACCGTTACCATCGACCTGGCCACCGTGCCGGCCGACATCGAGCGCATCGCCATTTGCGTGACCATCCACGACGGCGACGCCCGCAAGCAGAACTTCGGCCAGGTGCAAAAGGCCTACGTGCGCACCGTCAACGCTGCCGGCGAAGCGGAAATTGCCCGCTACGACCTGTCGGAAGACGGTTCGACCGAGTCGGCCATGATCTTCGGCGAGGTGTATCGCAACGGCGCCGAGTGGAAATTCAAGGCCGTGGGCCAGGGCTTCAAGGGCGGCCTCGGCCCTCTCGCAGCCTCGTTCGGCGTCAGCGTTTAAACCAGGAAAGGATTCGTCATGCCAAAATTTTCGGTCACCGGTGATATCGATCCGTTCCTGCATGTGTCGCTGGCACGCGGTGAAAAGATTTACTGCGAGTCCGATGCGATGGTGATGATGGAAGAGGCGCTTGACCTCAAGGGCAAGATGACCGGCGGCATTGGTGCTGCCATCATGCGGCGCTTTGCCAACGGCGAATCCTTCTTCCAGCAGCATATCGAAGCGGTGCGCGGCGACGGCGATTGCCTGCTGTCGCCGCGGCTGCCGGGCGCGGTGCAAATCCTCGATGTCGGCAAGGAGCAGTACATGCTCAGCGACGGCGCCTTCGTGGCGGCGTCCGAAACGGTGGAACTGAAGGTGCGTACGCAAAACCTCGGCAATGCGCTGTTCGCCCAGAGCGGCGGCTTCTTCATCACCGAGACCGGTGGCAATGGCCAGGTGGCGGTGTCGGGCTTCGGTTCGATGTCGCAATTGGACGTCACGCCCGGGCGCGACGTCGTCATCGACAATGCGCACGTGGTGGCGTGGGACAGTCGCCTGCGCTACGAGATCTCGGTCACCACCGGTGGCAGCAGCGGCTTCCTCGGCAACCTGGTCAATAGCCAGACCAGCGGCGAAGGCATGGTGCTGCGCTTTTCCGGCAGCGGCAAAGTGCTGATCTGCTCGCGCAACAGCACGGCCTTCAAAACCTGGGTGCAGACCCCGGCCCAGTAAAACCTACAATCAAGGAGAACAAACATGTCAGTCAGTTTGAGCAAAGGCCAGAAGATCAATCTGGAAAAACAAGGCGGCGGCGCCCTCGGCAAGGTCACCATGGGCCTGGGCTGGGATGCCATCAAGTCCAAGGGCTTCCTCGGCTTCGGCTCGAAGAGCGAAGCGGTCGATCTCGACGCTTCGGTCGTCATGTTCGACGAAGGCAACAGTCCGGTGGACGTGATCTGGTTCCGCCAGCTGCGCAGCAAGGACGGCAGCGTGGTCCACACCGGTGACAACCGCACCGGCGCCGGCGATGGCGACGACGAACAGATCAACGTCGACCTGGGCGCCGTGCCAGCGTCCGTCAAGAGCCTGGTGTTTACCGTCAACAGCTTCACCGGCCAGACCTTCGCGCAGGTGGAAAACGCCTACTGCCGCCTGGTCGATGCCAGCAACGGTCAGGAAGTGGCGCGCTTCAACCTGTCGGTACAAGGCCCGCACTCGGCCCAGATCATGGCCAAGGTCTACCGTCACAACGGCGCCTGGAAAATGCACGCGATCGGCGAAAACGGCAACGGCCGTACCTTTGACGACCTGCTGCCGCAAATTTCCGCGCACCTGTAAAAGAGTAATACCGCAGCAAAGCCCCGCGTACCGGCGCGGGGCCCCATCCCACACACCGCGCATGAAAGCGGTTGAAGCATCATTGGCCGTGCGGCTATAATGTTTCCATGATTAAACTTAACCAGATCTCGCAGATAGTGACGCAAGCCGCGCGCGGCGAGCTGGTCTTCCCTACCAGCGTCAACGCGGCCCTGCGCCTGCAGATGATGCTGGCCGATCCCGATGCCGAGGCCGAAGAGGTGCTGCGCTGTGTGCTGGCCGAGCCGGTCCTGGCCGCCCGCACCGTGGCGCTGGCCAATGCCGCCGTGTTCAACCGGGGCGGCACGCCGATTACCAGCGTGCGCGCCGCCGTGGCGCGCGTGGGCTACCGCCACCTGTACTCGATGGCGGCAGCGATGGTGGTGCGCCAATTCGGCGCGCGCATCCGCGACCCGCAACTGCGTGCCAAGGCCGAGCAATTATGGCGCCATACCGCCCACGTGGCCGCGCTGTCGTATGTGATCGGCGGCAAGCTGACCGCCACCGATCCCGATACCGCGCTGTTCGCCGGCATCATCCACGAAGCAGGGGGCTTTTACCTGCTGTCCAGGGCCGACGACATGCCTGGTCTGCTGGACGACCCGGCCGACTGGTTTGGCGCACCGCAGGAAATCATCGCCCGCGAACTGATGAAAAAGCTGTGCATCCCGGATCCGGTGGCGCTGTCCGTGGTATCGCTGCCCGGCGCCACGCTCACGCCGCCACCGCTGGGCCTGCGCGATACCTTGCTCATCGCCAAACACCTGGCGCCGGTGGCCTCGCCGCTGGCGCCCGCCGGCCAGCCGGCTGGCCTGGCCGGTTTTATCGACGACAATGCCGCGCTCGAGCAGATCCTGCGCGAGTCGCGCGCCGACGCCGCTTCGATGAGTGCCGCGCTGCTGGTTTGATTGCCCCTGTTTGTGGCATAAACGATGTGTTAATCATCATTTTGACCAGAAATCCGCCATTCGGCGTCGATCGGCATGGCTGCATGGGCGATAATGGCAACAGTCGTCATACAACAAGCCCGTCACCATGAATCACACCGCAGCAGCCACCATTCCACCATCGCCAGTGCTCGCGCCTACGCCCGCGCCGCGCAAGAAGCACCGCAACCTGGCCCAGGGCGTGGTGGAAAGCTTTACCCAGACCATACAGGCCGGCACCCTGAAACCGGGCGAAAAGCTGCCGACCGAATCGGTGATCATGGAAATGCATGGCGTCAGCCGCACCGTGGTGCGCGAAGCGATTTCGCACCTGCAAGCCGCCGGCCTGGTGCAAACGCGCCACGGCATCGGCACCTTCGTGCTGGCGCCGCAACCGGCCAACCTGCGCATCTCGTCCGACACCATCCGCACCATCGGCGACGTGCTGTCCATACTGGAACTGCGCATCAGCCTGGAAACCGAGGCGGCCTGGCTGGCGGCCAGCCGCCGCAGCGAAGAGCAGGTGCAGCAGATGGGCGAGGCCCTGGCGCGGATTCAAAGTTCGGCCGGCTTGCCGGGCTCGGTGGAGGCGGACGTCCACTTCCACCTGTTGATCGCGCAATCGACGGGCAACCGTTACTTTGTCGATATCCTGAGCGACCTTGGCAACACCATCATCCCGCGCGCGCGCGTGAACTCGGCGCAACTGGCCCATTCCGATCCGGCAGCTTACCTCGAGCGCGTGAACCGCGAACACGACGATATCTACCGCGCCATCCTGCGCCAGGATGCCGAAGCAGCGCGCGCGGCCATGCGCACCCACTTGAGCAATAGCCGCGAACGCCTGCGACGGGCCCAGGAGGGCATCGAGGCCGACGCCTGACCTTGGCGTTACAGTCAAATCCGTGAGTGTTTTGCCCGGCGGCCACACACCCTGTAACGGTTCTCAGGAAAGTGCTTGCCCCCGGTCGTATATGGTTGTACGATGTCATACAACCGGTGCAGATGATCGTGATCACACCGAGTGAGACCCCTTCCACACACTAGATGTCGATTATTGGAGACTGTTATGCAACCGAATGACCTGAAAAAAATCCTTTCCTCTGGCCTGCTGTCGTTCCCTATCACCGACTTCGATGCCCAGGGTGACTTCAACAAGAAATCGTACATCGAGCGCCTGGAGTGGCTGTCGCCATTCGGCGCCAGCGCCCTGTTCGCCGCCGGCGGCACCGGCGAGTTCTTCTCGCTGACCCCACAAGAATTCCCTGAAATCATCAAGACCGCGGTTGACACCTGCCGTGGCCAGGTACCGATCCTGGCCGGCGTCGGTGGTCCGACCCGCGTTGCTGCAGCTTACGCCAAAGAAGCCGAGAAAGCCGGCGCGCAAGGCTTGCTGCTGCTGCCACACTACCTGACCGAAGCGAGCCAGGACGGCCTGGTCGAGCACGTTGCTGAAGTCTGCAAAGCCACCAACCTGGGCGTGGTCGTGTACAACCGCGCCAACTGCCGCCTGACCCCTGATTCGCTGGCCCGCCTGGCCGACCGTTGCCCTAACCTGATCGGCTTCAAGGACGGCATCGGCGACATCGAACTGATGGTGTCGATCTGGCGCAAAATGGGCGACCGCTTCAGCTACCTGGGCGGCCTGCCTACTGCCGAAGTGTACGCCGCTGCCTACAAGGCCATCGGTACTCCGGTATACTCGTCGGCAGTGTTCAACTTCGTGCCACAACTGGCGATGGACTTCTACCATGCAGTTGCTGCGGATAACTTCGCAGAACAAAACCGCATGATCGACGAGTTCTTCCTGCCATACCTGGAAATCCGCAACCGCAAAGCCGGTTACGCCGTCAGCATCGTCAAGGCCGGCGCCCGCCTGGTTGGCCACGATGCCGGTCCGGTCCGCGCTCCGCTGACCGACCTGACCGCGGAAGAGTGCGACATGCTGGACAAACTGATCAAGAAACAAGCCAAGTAATTTGAAGCCTGTTTTTTGATTTGAATTCAAGCGCGGCTGGTCCGCGCTTTTCACACATCTAAGGAGTCGATATGCAAGTAGCTGGCGAAATGATCATTGGCGGTAAAGCACTGACAGGTAAAGAGGGCACGATCAAGGCGATCGACCCGTCGCGCAACGCGGAAATCGAACCGGCGTTCGGCCTGGCCAGCGCCGCCGACCTGGAGCAAGCGGCCCAACTGGCCGACGCCGCCTTCGACCCGTACCGCAACACCAGCCTGGAAGTGCGCGCCAAGTTCCTGGAAACCATTGCCGACCGCATCATGGACCTGGGCCCGGCCCTGATCGAACGCGCGATGCAGGAAACCGGCCTGCCGCAAGCCCGCCTGGAAGGCGAGCGCGGTCGTACCGTGAATCAACTGAAACTGTTTGCCAAAGTCGTGCGCGACGGCCGCTTCCAGTCCGCCACGCTCGACAGCGCGCTGCCGGAACGCACCCCGCCACGTCCCGACCTGCGCCTGCGCAAGATCGGCCTGGGCCCGGTTGCCGTGTTCGGCGCCTCGAACTTCCCGCTGGCGTTCTCGGTGGCTGGTGGCGATACCGCCTCCGCCCTGGCCGCCGGTTGCCCGGTCATCGTCAAGGCCCACTCGGCCCACCTCGGCACCTCCGAGCTGGTCGGTAAAGCCGTTGCCAAAGCCGTGGAAGAGTCCGGCCTGCCAGCTGGCGTGTTCTCGATGATCATCGGCTCCGGCCAGACCGTGGGCCAGGCCCTGGTCAGCCATCCAGCCATCAAGGCCGTGGGCTTCACCGGCTCGCGCGCCGGTGGCCTGGCACTGATGAAAACCGCCGCCGAACGCAAGGAACCAATCCCTGTGTACGCCGAGATGAGCTCGATCAACCCGGTGTTCCTGCTGCCAGGCGCGCTGGCCAACGACAAGCTGCCGCAAGCGTTTGCCGATTCGCTGACCATGGGCGCCGGCCAGTTCTGCACCAACCCGGGCCTCTTGATCGGCATCAAGGGCGACAAGCTGCAAGCCTTCGTTGACGCCACCGCCGGCACCATCGGCGCCAAGGCTGCTTCGACCATGCTGACCCCGGGTATCCACAAGGCCTACCTGTCCGGCGTGAAAAACCTCGCTGGCGTCGACGGCGTGCAGCAGGTTGCTGCCGGCCAGGGCACCGAAGCCCCATGCGCTGCACAAGCTTTCCTGTACCAAGTGCCAGCGAAGAAATTCCTGGCCGACGACAAGCTCGAAGGCGAAATCTTTGGACCAACCTCGCTGCTGGTCGTGGCGGAAGACGAAGCCGAACTGCTGGCTGTTGCCAACCACGTCGAAGGCCAGCTGACCGGCGCCGTGCACGCCACCGCCGACGACCGCGACCTGGCTGCGCGCCTGCTGCCGATCCTGGAACGCAAAGTGGGCCGCATCCTATTCAACGGTTTCGGTACCGGTGTGGAAGTGGCGCACGCCATGGTCCACGGCGGCCCGTTCCCGTCGACGTCCGACAGCCGCACCACCTCGGTGGGCGCGTCGGCCATCGACCGCTTCCTGCGTCCAGTGAGCTACCAGGACGTGCCGTCGTACCTGCTGCCAACTTCGCTCGCTGACGACAATCCGGAAAAACTTCCGCGCATCGTCAACGGTGACCTGGTATGGAACGCATAAGCGATATCAAGTGTGCGGTGGGGGAAAGCCCCACCTGGAGCGCGGCGGAGTCGGTTTTTTACTGGACCGACATTCCGGCCAAGCGCATCTGGCGGCTTGATCCGGCCACCGGCGCCACCCGTTTCTGGACCCTGGACCAGATGGCAGGCTGCATCGCCACCCGGGCCGGCGGCGGGCTGATCGCCGGCATGGAAACCGGCGTGTTCCAGCTCGATCTGAATGACGGCGAAGCTGCCGTCCAGACCAAGCTGGCTACGCCGGGCGCCGACCTGGGCGAGGGCATGCGCTTCAACGATGGCCGTTGCGACCGCCAAGGCCGTTTCTGGTCCGGCACCATGTTCATGGACATGGCCCAGGCGCGTCCGGTGGGCAAGCTGTATCGCTACGACAGCCGTGGCATCTCGAAGCCGATGGTCGCCGACCTGCTCACGCAAAACGGCCTGGGGTTCTCGCCGGACGGGCGCACCATGTACCTGTCCGACTCGCACCCGCTGCGGCGCATGGTGTGGGCGTTCGACTACGACATTGATGACGGCGTACCGAGCAAGCAGCGCGTGTTTGCCGATCTGACCAAGTCGGTAGGCCGGCCCGACGGCGCGGCAGTCGATAGCGAAGGCTGCTACTGGGTGTGCGGCAACGACGGCGGCTACATCCTGCGCTTCACGCCACAGGGCAAGCTCGACCGCAAGCTTGATGTGCCGATGCTGAAACCGGCCATGTGTGCGTTCGGCGGCAAGCACCTGGACCAGTTGCTGGTGACGTCGATTCCGTCCGGAAAACCGGAAGATGCCGAGTGGGGCGGGGCGGTGATTTTGCTCGAGCCTGGCGTGAAGGGGCTGGCGGAAACGCCGTTCGGGGCTTGATGGTGTAGCAAAGTAAGGCAGATGCGTGAGCACCTGCCTTTTTTAATGGGCATCAAGCTCTACGGTATCCGCTGGCACAGAATGGTGATGTTTTTTTGTCCGGCCTTTATGCCTTGAACGATTTCAACTTTGCAGGAACTAGTTCGTTCATCAAGCCGCACCGAATAGCTGATCTGATCGTATTCACCATACCTGCATTCCATCCATTTTCCTTCAGGAAAACCAGCGCCAGCAAGATCGTAGGTCGTCGTCCACGCAGTCGCCCCTTTTTTCCAGGTCGAATCCCCCATCAGCACGGCTTTACGTTCGGGCGGTCCCGCCGTGGCACCAGCGGAGGAAAGCGGTATGGACGCCGCCACATGGGCTTTCCATGGCTCAGGCGTGTCAATCAGCCGGATCGACGACATTGGTATTTCAGCAGGGCAGACGATACGCTGCTCCCTGGCGCCAGCGGTCGATCCCAGCATGAGCGTAGCGAGCAGCAACGGAATACACGCGTTAGATGTCATCGCTTTTCCTATTCAATTACCCAGAATGCATCGGCATTGTCGGTCGGGTTCGCGTACGTACCGTCCTGGTGACGGCCCTTTTGCGGATGAACCGGATGGAGATATTTTTCTTTTCCGGCGAGGGCCACTGGTCGACCACATAGATGCCGTCGGAAACCTGGCCCAGGTAGAACGCAGAATGGTTGCCTTTGCTGCGACCCGGCCAACGCCCGTTCTCGAAGTTGGCGATCGCGGTCCCCGGCAGTATCGCTTTATTGCCAAGAACCTTGGCCCCTTGGCGCCACAGCCGTGTAGCGGGGGCATTGGTGTAGTGCCTGGTTAGCGTAACGCATTCAGCGTCGCCGATTTTGGGTTTGCCATCGAGTGAGCGGGCATCTGCGTAATGGTATGACATGGGGCCTCCTTGACCTGAGCGGCTGATGTTGCCGCCAGGCCGGAGGAGGGTATTGCCGGTTGCCAAACAATGAAGCGTGGCCTTATGTCAGAAATCAAGACAGGTCAACCAAGGCTTGCTGTGTTGTCATGCAGGAGCATTCAAAACGGTGTTGTACACCTTGCCCGCAATGGTGACGTTCTTGAGCGTCACCCCCTTTACGTTATACACAAACCACGGTTCCGCCGCATTGGTTGGTGCGCCGAAATCGCAGTCGGTAATCGTCACGTCGGTGATCGGCACCACCGGCGGCGCCGGTTGCGGGCCGTTGTAGTCCGACGCGACAGGGCCGAGCAGCATGATGGCCTGGAAGCAGGAGGCGGTCTTGCCGTCTTTGGTCACATTGCCGACGCGGACGTTCGAGATGTGGATGTTGTTGACCACCGGCGGCCGGGTGCGTACGTGATCGGCGGTCGGGATGTAGTCGCAGTCGAAGGCGACGACCGCGCCGGCCGCAGTGGCCACCTGCTTGCCGTTGATCGGCGAGTCGGGAAAAGTGGCGTAGTGCGAAGCGGTCAGCTGCACGCCGTTCGGGATCGAGACGTCGCGCACATAGAAATTGCGCAGGTAGCCGCCGCGATTGAGGTTGGTCTTCAAACGGATGGCGATATTGAGCGGGTTGGTTTGCCAGTTGGCGTTCTGGAACACCAGCTTTTGCGCAAACACGTTCTGGATGCCGCCGGCCATCTCGCTGCCCAGCGTGACGGCGCCGTGCCCGCTGTGCATGATGCAGTTCTGGATCACGATGTTTTGCGACGGGCCGTATTGCGTATCCTGGTTCTTGCCGGCCTTGATGGCGATGCAGTCGTCGCCGGTGTCGAAGGTGCAGTCCTCCACCAGCACGTGGTCGCACGCTTCCGGGTCGAAGCCGTCGCTGTTGGGGCCATGGCTTTCGCAGTGCACCTTGCGGATCACCAGGTTGCGGCAGTGGACCGGGTGGTGCATCCAGAACGGCGTGCGCATCACGTGGTAGCCCTGCAGCAGCACGTTGGTGCAGCCGATGATCTGGATCATCGGCGGGCGCAGGTAGTGGCCCACGCCGAATACGCGCCTGGCCAGCCGCACGCCCGCTTCCGACAGCGATGGCAGGTATTTCGAGTCGGTGCGCCAGCTTTGATCCTTGCCTTCGATCAGCGCGCGCTCGGCGTCGGTGATGCCGGGGGCGATGTCGGCCAGCGACCTGGCGTTGTTGGGGTTCTCGGTATTTTCCGACATTTTGCCGGCGACGAAATTGGGCGTGTTGCCCTGGCCGATCGAGTTGATGGTTTTCTGCTTGCCCTTCCAGGTCCACCAGCAGTCGCCGGCGTCGTTGAACGGCACGCCGCCCTGGCCATCGAGCACGCTGGTCCAGTCTTCGCCGGTCAACGCGATGTTGTCCTGGCCGTAGGCGTAGATCATCGACGAATAATTGAGGCAGTCGTTGCTCTGCCAGCGCGAGACCACCAGCTTGCCATTCTTGCCGCAATCGATATCGCCGTACCTGGCGTAGTCGGCCGGGTCGTGACTGAAGTAGATGTGCGCACCCGCGCTCAGGTGCACGTTGACGTTCGACAGCAGCACGATGGGACCGGCGCAGTACCAGTTCCCGGCCGGGATCACCACGCGGCCACCGCCGGCGTCATGGCAGGCCTTGATGGCAGCCTTGATGGCGCCGTAGCAGTCGGGCGACTTGGCGGCCGGCCTGGCCAGCGTGTCCTGTCCTTCGAACGATACCCAGGCCTTGATGTTGGTGAGCTTGCACGGCTTGGCGCCAAACTTCGTCACCACGAAATCCTGCTGGCGGAATTTCAAAGGCTTCGACACGCGGTCGATGATGGCTTGCGCCTGCAACCACGGATCGGGCGCCACGGCGGCGGTAGCGGGCAGGGCCAGCGTGAGGCCGGCGGCCGGCAAGGCTTTCATCAGGCTGCGGCGCTGGGTATCGATAGGTCGGGTCATACGGTCTCCTGGTTATTCGTCGTCGTGCTGGTTATTGAATTCCGCGACAAAGATGTCGGCCGGCGACGGCTGCGCGCCGTAGCCCAGGTCTCGCACTGGATCGATGCCGTTCCTGGCCAGGTTGTGCCAGTAGTCGTTGCTGCTGTACTGGACCGGCCGGTAGGCAATCGCCCCCGGCTTGTTCCAGTCCGCCCATGGTCGCTCGCGGTTGATGTGGGCGCCGATGCGCGAGTTAAGCACCACCATCTTGCCCACCGTTTCCAGCGTGGTTTTGGTGAGCGTGCCTGCCGGTGCGCGATAGACGTCGGTTGTACCCAGCGTGCAGCGGTAGCCGGTCAGGGCCACCTTCGCGTACGGCGTGCACTTGGAATTGTGGAACCACTGGCGCATCAGGTGGAACTGGCCGGCGCGCGCGTTGGCCGATCCATCGTGCGTGAAGCGGCTGCTGTCGAACACGAAACCGTACCTGGTTTTGATGTTGGTGTTGGGCGCAGCCACGTACGACACGCCGCGGTCGCCCAGCGTCTTGATCTCGGACTGGTAAAAATAGGCGGTGCTGTCGCCGAAAATGAAATCGACGTCACCCTCGATATACGATTTGTTGAAGAAGCTGCGCGTGCTGGTGGCCACCGCCTTGGCCTTGACGTACAGGGTGTCCTGGAAGCCGATCAGGCGCACGTTCTCGAACTGCGCCTTGTCGGCGCCGTCCACTTGCAGCGCCAGCGCCTGGTGGTGGACGTTGTTCACATTGGGGAGCGCTTCCGCGCGGGCGTTGCCGATGTCCTTGTTGTAGCCGTTTTCGAACGTCAGGTTGCGGGCCTGGAAGCCGTCGCTCTGCACCCACACGGTGGCGGTGCCGAAGGTGCGAATCTGGTCGCGGTCTTTCACGCTGTCGAACATGGCGCGGATCTCGGGCGCCACGGCGGCAAACTGCCCGGCATACAGGGCAGTGTAATCGGCGCCGGTGGCGGACGCGTCGAGCTTGGCCGTGATGCGGGTGGCGGCGGCGTCCTTGCCGTCGCCGTACAGCGTGAGCGGCGCAGCAACTGCCGGCACGTACACCAGCTCCGGGTAGGTGCCCGGTTTGACCAGCAGGTACAGGCGCTTCGTTGGCGCAGCCTTGCTGTCGGCCACCGCACGGCTCACCGCCGCCTGCACCGTGTTGAAGATTTTTATGCCGTCGGCTTTGGCCGCCTGGTCCACCACGTAATCAGGGGTAAGCGCTGCATTGCGTGCCAGTGGATCGGCCAGCGGATCCCACGGGTCGATGCGCTCGCTGCCGGCGGGTCCCACGTACTTGAGCACTTCGCTGTAGGCGTAGTGTCTGGCTTGTTCGGCTGTCAGTTGGGGGCGCCGCGCCGGTTCGCTTTGCGCCTGGACGCTGCTCGCACAAGTGAGCAGTACCGCAGCCGCAGCCGCTGCTGCAGTGGTTATATGCACCACCGTCGTCATGGCCGTGGCGCGATGAACAGGCCGGCCGACACCGGCACCGCCGTTTTCATCTCCCCCACCACCATGTCGGCAAAGTAGGCCGCGCCCCTGGGGCCGAGGTGGGTGTAGTCGAACGCCGACTTGGCGGCGCCAGCCACCTCCACGTTACCGGGCGTGAGTGCGGCCGCGTCTTTTTTAGCTGGCGGCGGTTCCACCGCAAAGGTGTCGGCCTGCTCGGCGCCCATCGCCTGCACGGCGGCAAAGCTGTCGGCGTTGAGGTCGAGCAGCGGCACCTGTTGCGCCTTGGCGATGGCGCGGATCACGTCGGCCCACGGCGTCAGGTTGTTTTGCAGGACGCCGTCCCGGAAACTGCGACGCGTGAGCGGGGTGACCAGCACCGGAATGCCGCCCAGCGCTTTCACTTCCTGCGCGTAGCGCGTCATATTGGCCGGGAATTCGGTGGCGAGGTCGGTGGAGCGGCCAGGTTTGCCGGGCTGGTCGTTGTGGCCGAACTGGATCAGCACATAGGTGGTGCTGTAGGCGGCGCCGCCGCGCAGCAGCCCCTCGACTTCATTCCAGCGGCCCTCGACGCGGAAGCTGCCCGAGCTGCGGCCGCCCTTGGCCAGGTTGATGCAGGTATTGGCGCGGTGGACGCGGGCGCAGAAGGCGTCGCCGTAGCCGCTGTTGCTGGCCATGGTGGAGTCGCCCACCAGGATCAGGCGCGCCGGCTTGGCCGGTTCGGCGGCGTGGACCGGCGCGCACAGCAGCGCAGAGGAGGTGGCAAGAGCAGCAAGGATCAGGCGAGTCATCATGGTCATCTCACGGACAGTTGGGGCGACTGTTGTGCAAAGCACACGTACCGCACGGCCAGTCGCAAATACTCAATAAGTTGATCGCCACGCGCGCCGCAGGCGGGGCGTGCGCGCGGCGGCCGGATGCTGTTGTCAGCCGCGCGAGAACGTGCGCGTGACGCGTTCGAGGTGGGCGCGCATGGCCTTGCGGGCGGCAGCAGGATCGTGGGCGGCAATCGCCTCCAGGATGCGGCGATGGTCCTTGAGCGTTTCCTGGCGCAGCTCCTCGGTCTGGAAGTGCTCCTTGAGCTTGTGCCACAGGCGGCCGCGCTGGTCCCACAGGTAGTTGAGCGAGCCGACCAGCGCGCTGTTGCCGGTGGCGCGTGCAATGGCCAGGTGGAAGTTGCGGTCGGCCTGCTCGTTGCTCGAGTAGTTGGCGTGGCTCTGCTCCATTTCGACCACGGCCTGCAGGATGGCGTCGATGGCGCTGTCGGTGGCCACGCGCGCGGCAATCGCCGCGATCTCCGCTTCGATCAGGCGCCGCGCCGACAGCACCTCGAACGGGCCGGGACCTGCCTCGGGCAGGTCGGCGGGCGCGGGGCGCTCGCTGACATACACGCCGGAACCGCCGCGCACCTCGATCACGCCGCCCAGTTCGAGCGCGATCAGCGCTTCGCGCAGCGAGGCGCGGCTGACACTGAGCTTGGTGGCGAGATCGCGTTCGGACGGCAGACGTTCGCCGGGAGCGATGTTTTCGGTACGGATCAGGTCCTGGATGCGGTCGGCCACCACGCGGTAGAGGCGTGCTTCATGGACATGCGGTTCGGGGAGTGCGGAAGTTCTCTTCTGCATCGTTGTCTCGTTTTTTTAGTTATGGCTTTAGGAATGAATTCTCTGCCATTTGGTCAGGCCATTCTAAGGTGGTCTGACCAAATTGGTCAACGCGGACTAGCCAAATACTTTTTTAGGTGGCATACTCGGAGCGTCAAATAGCCTCCCGAATACCGTTTCAGCGGCCTGAAAACAGGATTAAAGCACGGTGGAATGCGGGTTGCAAGGGCGCGGTTTGTCCCCATATGAAAAAAGTGGGCGGACCAATATCGAAATTGGCCTGACCAATTTGACAGCCGAAAAAACAACGTTAGCCGGGCAGAGACTCCCGGAAAGGAAGCCAGAATGACGCCACCGTCCAGCATCACCGATATCCAGCGTTTGCCCGCCACCGCCCCCGGCGCTACCCCGGTCAATACTCCGCGCTACATCCTCATGCACGACAACGACAACGTCGCCATTGTCGTCAACGACGGCGGCCTGCCGGCCGGCGCCGTGTTCGAAAACGGCCTGACCCTGCTCGAAGCCGTCCCGCAAGGCCACAAGGTGGCGCTGCGCGACCTGGCCAAGGGCGATGAAGTCGTGCGCTACAACGTCACCATCGGCTTTGCCGGTGAAGACCTGCCGGCCGGCCGCTGGCTCAACGAAGGCAACGTCATCATGCCGGGCGCGCTGGGCCTCGAAGGCCTGCCGATTTCCACCCGGGCGCTGCCCAAGGCCGAGCCGCTCGAAGGCTACACCTTCCAGGGCTTCCGCAACCCGGACGGCAGCGTCGGTACCCGCAACATCCTCGGCATCACCACCACCGTGCAATGCGTCTCGGGGGTGGTGGAGTTTGCCGTGGACCGTATCAAGAAAGAGCTGCTGCCCAAGTATCCGAACGTCGACGACGTGGTCTGCCTCGAGCATACGTACGGCTGCGGCGTGGCGATCGACGCGCCCGGCGCCGAGATCCCGATCCGTACCGTGCGCAACATCGCCCTGAACCCCAACTTCGGCGGCCAGGCCATGGTGGTGAGTCTCGGTTGCGAGAAGCTGCAACCCACGCGCCTGTTCCCCAAGGGTTCGATCCCGATCCAGAACGAAGGCGGCGCCGATCCGGCGCTGGTCTGCCTGCAAGATGGTGAACACGTCGGCTTCATGTCGATGATCGACTCGATCATGAAGCAGGCCGACACCAACCTCAGGCGCCTCAACGCGCGCCAGCGCGAAACCGTGCCGGCGTCGGAACTGGTGGTGGGCGTGCAGTGCGGCGGCAGCGACGCCTTCTCGGGCGTGACCGCCAACCCGGCCGTGGGCTTTGCCACCGACTTGCTGGTGCGCGCCGGCGCCACCGTGATGTTCTCGGAAACCACCGAAGTGCGCGACGGTATCGACCAGCTGACCTCGCGCGCCGAAACGCCGGAAGTGGCGGCAGCGATGATCCGCGAGATGGCCTGGTATGACCGCTACCTCGAACACGGCGGCGTCGATCGCAGCGCCAACACCACGCCCGGTAACAAGAAGGGTGGCTTGTCGAACATCGTCGAGAAAGCCATGGGCTCGATCGTCAAGTCGGGCAGCAGTGCAATCAACGGCGTGATTAGTCCTGGCGAAAAGCTCAAACAGAAGGGTTTGATCTACGCCGCCACGCCCGCCAGCGATTTCATTTGCGGTACACTGCAACTGGCTGCGGGGATGAATGTGCACATCTTCACCACCGGCCGCGGCACTCCTTACGGCCTGGCCGAAGTCCCGGTGATCAAGGTCGCCACCCGCAACGATCTGGCCAAGCGCTGGCACGACCTGATGGACATCAACGCCGGCCGCATCGCCAGCGGCGACGCCACCATTGCGGACGTGGGCTGGGAGATGTTCCAGCTGGTGCTCGACGTGGCCAGCGGCCGCGAAACCTGGGCCGAAAAATGGAAGCTGCAAAACGCGCTGGTGCTGTTCAACCCGGCCCCGGTGACGTAATCGGCGCCGTGTTGGCAGCGAGCGTACTTTAAAAAGACTTACAGTTAAATACAGTTAAAAAATAAGAGACCATGACTAAGCCATTCAAACGTTTGCTGCTGACCGGCGCCGCCGGCGGCCTGGGTAAGATTCTGCGTGACCGTATCAAGCCTTGGGCCGATGTGGTGGTGCTGTCCGACATCGCCGACCTGGGCGAGGCCCGCGCAGGCGAGGAAATCATCGAGTGCGACCTGTCCGACAAGGCCGCGGTAATGAAGCTGCTCGAAGGCGTGGAAGCGGTGCTGCACTTCGGCGGCATCTCTACCGAGAACACGTTTGAAAACATCGTCCAGGCCAATATCATCGGCACTGCCAACCTGTACGAAGCGGCGCACAAGCATGGTACCAAGCGCATCATCTTCGCCAGCTCGAATCACACGGTGGGCTTTTACCGCAACACCGACTATATCGACGCCACCGCGCCCACCCGCCCGGACAGCTTCTATGGCGTATCGAAATGCTTCGGCGAGCAGCTGGCCAGCTACTACTACGATCGCACCGGCCTCGAGACAGTCTGCCTGCGCATCGGTTCCTCGTTCCCGGAGCCGGCCGACCGCCGCATGATGGTCACGTGGCTCAGCTACGACGACCTGGTGGAAGCGCTGCGCAGCTCCCTGTTCGCCACCCGCGTGGGCTTTACCATCCTGTTCGGCACGTCCAACAACGACGTCGCCTGGTGGGACAACAGCAAGGCCTCGCACATCGGCTACCGCCCCAAGGACAGCTCGAAACAGTTCGACGGCAAGTTCCCCGACAGCGGCGTGTACCCGGACCCGAACAGCTCCGTGACGTACCACGGCGGCGCCTTTGCGCTGGCGCCGATGCGGTTCAAGGACTAGTTCCCGGCTCCCAGCTGCCATTGCGCGGCCAGCACGGCCGCGTTGTACACCGCATGGACCAGCATGGGCGCGAGCAGCGTCTTGCTGCGTTCATAGGTCCAGGCCGCGCAGCATCCGAGCACGAACACCGGCAGCATCGACAGCGGCGGGTGCACTACCGCGAAGATCGCCGCGCTCACCATGATCGCCGACCACGTCGGCAGCGAGCGGCGCAAGCCGCCGTAGATCAGTCCCCGGAAAATGAATTCCTCGCACAGCGGCGCAGCCAAGACCGCCAGCGCCACCATCCACAGCTGCGCATGGGCCACCGAGTCAACCGGCCCCTGGCCGGCCGACAGCGGCACATCGAGCACCTTGAGCGCGGTCAGGTACGCCAGCGCCGTCACGCACGCCAGGGCCGATGGCAGCAACGCCACCTTCACCGACGGCCACCAGCTGGCGCCGCGCAAGATCGCCGGCACCCCGGTGGTTTTCGCGCGCCAGTAAATGAAACGCATCAGCGCGTACACCAGCAGGCCAGCGATGCCAAAGGCGATCGTCAGTGCGGGCAGGGTGGCCTGGGCTTTGCCGCGCATGAGAATGAGCGCGACGATGGCCTGCACGATGAAAAAGCCGGTGGCGGCAATCAGTCCGTCGGACGCCGATACCCGCGCCGGTGGCGACGCGCCCGGATCGAGCAAATAGGGCAGGGCGTCGCGCGCCTTCTGCCACAGGGCCAGCGCCAGCGCGCCGCTGAGCACCATGATCACCACTTTTTGTGACCACAGGCTAGTGTAGATCGACCACGTATAAAAGCTGGCCAGCAGCAGGAACAGGTAGCTGTAGGTAGGCCGGATGCGCTTGTGTACCTCGATGGCGGTAGGGTCGCACGCGAACACGCCCAGCGCCACCGCGATGGTCGAATAGATCGGAATGCCTGCCATTACGATCAACAGCAGCACCAGCATCTGCCACGTCGGCTGCGGTGCGGTAGCAAGCGTGATTGCGCCGACAATCAGCGGATAGACCATGGCCAACGCACCCCACAGCCGCGCCTTTTGCTTCAAGACGTTTTCCACCGAATCGGGCACGGTGTACAGCAGCCACAGGGCGTTGCCTTCGTTGTTGAGGGTCTGGAAGGCCGACAGCATCAGCACATAGACGCCGATGCCGAAGGCGATCGCCGCCGCCACGGTGGGCATCTCGCCGAATTGCGAGATGGTGTCCAGCTTGCCGTTGAAGACCAGCTGGCTGCCCACCACGATGAGCGGCAGCACCAGGGTTTGCACCAGGAAGTTGCGGTCGCGCGCCAGCAGGCGCAGTTCGCGCCGCATCACCGGCGACAGTGGCAAGTGCAGCTTGCCCACCGGCGCCGGTGCGGAGATGGCGGCTTTGCGTCCGCTCTCGCGCACGCCCGAGCCGACCACACCGTTACGTAGCTGCCAGCGCAGCAGCGCCACGCCGGCCCACAGCAGCACCACGAGCTGCGCGGCCAGCAGCGCCGCCAGCACGGCAAAGTGTTGCAGGCCCTGGGCCTGGATCGCCTGCAGCAGCACGCCCGTGGGCAGCCACAGGCCCCAGGCCGGGAAGCCGCGCGCCAGGTCCATCACGAAGCTGCTGGCGGCTGGCATCGATAGCGCGAACACCAGGTACAGCATGGGCGCGTTGAGCAGCGAGAGCAGCGCCTGCAGGTTGCGCAGTTGCGCCGCCGCCAGCCACAATCGCACACCGGTGTCGATCAGGGTGTGCAGCAGCGCCGCCAGCGGCAGCAGCAGCGCGGTGGCCAGCAGCGCGACCGGCACGGCGCTCCACTGCAAGCCGGAATACCAGGCGATCACCAGGTACGGTGGAAACAGCGCGAAGATGCCGGACAGGTTGCTGGCGCTGCGTTCCAGCAGCCGTCCCCACAGCAGGGTGGAGCGCTCAACCGGCAGCGTCACCAGCCATTCGAGGTCCCAATCCGGCTTGGCCAGCTCCTTGCCGGCCAGCGGCAGTAGCACCGAGATGGCGAACAGCGCGGTCAGCACCATCGACAGGCCGCCCATCAGGGACGGGTCGAATGGCATTGCATGCAGTTCGCTGGCTGCCATGTCGAAGTCGAAGCCATCGCGCGTGACGCTTTGCGCGCAGGCGCCGTCATCGACCAGCCGGCACTGCATATTGAGCACCGCCATGCGCGACATGTTCAGGCACACGAACAGCATCAGCACCGCCACCACGGCCGAGACGATCCACATGCCATTGCGCTTGCCGCCGTGGGCAACGCGGGTGACCGGAGCCCTGGCCTTTTTCTTTTTGCGGGAAAAGGCGTTGCCGACCTGGTTGAACTGGCGCGTGAGTCGCATCCTGGTCATCAGCCAGACCGCGCGCGCCGGTGACGGCGGCGCTTTCAAGCCGCGATCAGCGTCCATCATCGGCAGCCGCGTCGTCGGTAATCTTGAGGAACACGTCTTCGAGCGAGCCGCTGGTGGACGCTTCGGTGCGGATGTCGTCGAGCGTGCCGGTGGCCACCAGCTGGCCGCGGTGAATGATGCCCACGCGGTCGCACAGTTTTTCGGCCATGTCGAGCAAATGGGTGGAGACAAAAATGGTGACACCGCGCGCAGCGGCAGCCAGCAGCAGCTCCTGCACATCGCGCGACGCGCGCGGGTCGAGGCCGTTGATCGGCTCGTCGAGGATCAGCACCGCCGGATCGTGGATCAGCGCGCAGGCCAGGCCCAGGCGCTTCTTCATACCCAGCGAGTAGTTGACCGCGTAGTCTTCGCCCGCTTCTTCCAGGCCGAACTCGGCCAGCAGGCGCGCACTGCGGGCCGCCGCTTCCGCGCGCGGATAGCCGTGCATCTCGGCGACAAACCGCAGGATCTCGCGTCCGCGCAGGTAGTCGTAGAACACCGGCGTATCGGGCAGGTAGCCCACGCGGCGCTTGACCTCGGCCGGCTGCGCGTGGCAATCGTAGCCGTCGATCAGCACCCGCCCGGCGCTGGGCACCAGGATACCCATCATCATGCGAATGGTGGTGGTCTTGCCGGCGCCATTGGGGCCGAGGAAGCCGAACAGCTCACCGCGCGGCACGGTCAGGTTCAACGGTTTGACGGCGTCGAAAGCGCCGTAAGTCTTGGCCAGGCCATGGAATTCGATCATGGCAAGGCAATCAATGCGCAGCTTTTTGCGCCATGGCGCTGCCCACGCCGTGGCGCCAGCCTTCGCTCACTGCCGTCACTGTGCCGTCCGGGTTGAACACCAGCGCGTTGGCGGCGCCGATTTCTTCCGGCTCTGCGCTCCAGCGCTGGCCGCGTTTGGCCAGCGCCTGCGCGGCCGGCAGTGTGGTGTAACCGGGTTCGATATCGGTGGCCATGCCGTTGCGCTCGGACAGGCGCGGCGCATCGACCGCCTGCGGCATCGGCAGGCCCAGGTCGATGTAATTGAAGATCGTTTGCAGTACGGTGGTGATGATGGTGGCGCCGCCCGGACTGCCGATCGAGAACGCCGGCTTGCCGTCCTTGAAGGCCAGCGTGGGCGACATGCTGCTGCGCGGGCGCTTGCCCGCCTCCGGTACATTCGGCGCGGGGCCGGTGAAGTCGAAGTCGGTCATCTCGTTATTGAGCAGGAAGCCGTAGCCCGGCACGACCATGCCGCTGCCGCCCCACGACTCGATGGTGTACGTGTACGAGACGATATTGCCGTCCTTGTCGGACACCGTCAGGTGGGTGGTGTGGGCGCCTTCGGACAGCAGTTTATAGCCGGCCGGTCGCAGCGGCACACTGGTATCGTTCTGGAACGGATACGGATCGCCGGCCGGTGCATGCAGTGCGGCGCGGGTCGGATCGATGGCTTCGCGGCGGCGCGCGGCGTAGTTTTTACTGAGCAGGCCGGCCACCGGCGCGTCGACGAATTCCGGGTCGGCCAGGTAGGCATTGCGGTCGGCAAAGGCCAAGCGGCTCGCTTCGAGGTACAGGTGCTCGGCCTGGTCGCGCGGCATGGCCTTGAGGTCGTAGCCTTCGAGGATGTTGAGCGCCTCGGCAATCGCCACGCCACCCGAACTGGGCAGCGGCATGCCGTAGACGTCATAGCCGCGATAGGTGCTGTGCACTGGCAGGCGCAGGCGCGCTTCGTAGTTGGCCAGGTCGGCCATCGTCATGTTACCGCGCCGGACACTTGCGCCGGCGGCCACCGTGGGACGATTGACGGCATCGATCACCGCGCGGCCCATTTTGCCGGTGTAGAAAGCCTTGGCGCCGCCCGCGCCCAGTTCGCGGTAGGCGCGCGCCAGGTCCGGGTTGCGCAGCACGCTGCCGGCCACTGGCGGCTTGCCGTTTTTCAGGTAGATGGCAGCGGTGGCGGGGAATTTGCCGAACTTGACGAGGTTGATGCCGAGCAGCCGGTTGAAATTGTCGCTGACGGTAAAGCCATCGGTGGCCACTTTCACCGCTGGCGCGAGCACCTGCTTGAACGACATCGAGCCGTAGCGGGTGAGCGCCTCGTCCCAGCCGCGCACGGTGCCGGGTACGCCCGCCGACATGCCGCTGGCCACCACGGTCTCGAAATCCATGGGCTTGCCCTGGTCGAGGAACACGGTAGGGGAGAAGCTGGCAGGCGCCGTTTCGCGGTGATCGATGGTGATCACGCGCTTGTCCTTGGCCAGGTAAATCACCATGAAGCCGCCACCGCCGATGCCGCAGCTGAACGGATCGGTCACGCCCAGCGTGGCGGCCGCCGCCACTGCCGCATCGATCGCATTGCCACCCTGGTCGAGAATGGCGATGGCTGCTTTCGAGGCCGGTGCGCTGATGGTGGCGACCGCACCGCCGGTGCCCGTTGCCACCGGCGTCTTGGCCCAGGCTGGTTGTAGCGTCAGCGTGACGACGATGGTGGAAACCAGGAGGGGGCAGACGGAAGGATGACGGAAAATCATGGAAGCGGCTCTCGAGTCGGTAGTTACCGCTAGCTTACCCGATCCTGCTGGCAATAAATCAATGAATCAATGCTGTCGCTGCCGCCACCTTCGCTACATTGCTCACCCGGATACTGACCCGGTAATCGGGAATGATATCGTTCTTGGGCGGCACCGCTTGCGGCTCCACGCCGGCCAGGGTAAAGGTCAGGCCATCCTGGGTGACGCTGGTAGCGCCGTTGGGCATGCTGTCGGACAGCACGAAACTGCTGGTGGCGCCGTCGGGGCGGGTAAGGCTGAAACTGTAGCTGATATACCCGGCCCAAACGCACACGGCGCCCTCGCGGCAGCGGCTGTCGTTGACGCGGTCGAGGCGCACAACCGGTGCGATCGCCTTGCCACTGGCAACGGGTTGGGCGGCTGGCGCGATCAGGGCGCTGGCGCCTTGCGCGAGCACATAGGTGGTGGCAAATGGCTGCGGCGTGGCAGCGGCGCGGCTGGTGCCGGACGCCGAACCGCAGGCGTACAGCCCGGCCATCACGACCGTCAGCAGGGGCAGGACGATCAGTTGGCGCAAAACAGACTTCATCTTGACCTCTCTGAATAATTCGGTTGAAAATATTAACAAAACAATCATTAGTGTGTCGCACGATTAAGCATCGGCAACGTAAATCAACGCTTGGCGCAAACTAAGCCCACCGGCTGCGCCCAAGCTGCGTAGAATGTCGGCACTTAGCAAACACTCACAGGGAATTACCATGCGCAAGACCGAACTGGCCAAGGCCGACGCCAAAAAAATCATGGGCAAAATGTCGGCGGGCCACGCGTCCAGCTTCGGCAAGGCGCCGGAAGTGATCGACAAGCGCGAACAACGCCGCCGCGACCAGGCCCTGGGCCTGGTGCCGTTCGCCGTCAAACTCAATAGCGACCTGGTTGCGCAATTAAATGCACAAGCAACTGCACGTGGCGTTGATATGAATCAGCTGGTGGGCGAATTGTTGGCGAAGAGCCTGGCTGAATAAGAGGAACTGCACCCCGTAGGCGGTCAGCCTACGCGGGTTATGTTGCCTGGGGCCGCACCTGCTGGGTCCGGCCCCGTTCGCGGCGCGGCTTAAACGTAAGCCGCCAGCGAACCCTTCATTTTCTTCAGCGCTGCCGACTCGATCTGGCGAATGCGCTCGGCCGATACGCCGAACTCTTCAGCCAGCGTGTGCAGCGTGGCGCCCGAACCGTCGTCGTTGGCCAGCCAGCGCGCCTCGACAATGCGGCGCGAACGGGCGTCGAGCTTGCCCAACGCCTGCTCCAGGCCTTCCGATTGCAGGCGCGTGACTTGCTCCGCTTCCAGCACCCGGGTCGGTTCCGACTGCTCGGACGACAGGTAGGCGATCGGTGCGAACTTGTCGTCTTCGTCGTCGGTGGGCGACTCCAGCGCGATGTCACGGCCGCTGAGACGGGTTTCCATCTCGATCACTTCTTCGCGTTTGACGTCGAGCATCTTGGCCAGGCTGTCCACTTGCGCCGGGCTCATCGCATCGAGACCGGTCTTGTGGCTGCGCAGGTTGAAGAACAGCTTGCGCTGGGCCTTGGTGGTTGCCACCTTGACCAGGCGCCAGTTTTTCAGGATGTACTCGTGCATCTCGGCCTTGATCCAGTGCATGGCGTACGAGACCAGGCGCACGTTCTGATCGGGGTCGAAACGCTTGACCGCCTTCATCAGGCCGATATTGCCTTCCTGAATCAGGTCAGCATGCGGCAAGCCATAACCGAGGTAGCCCCGGGCGATCGATACCACCAGGCGCAGGTGCGACAGCACCAGCTGCTGCGCGGCGGCCAGGTCATTGTTTTCCTTGAGACGCTTACCCAGCGATACCTCATCGTCGTGCGTCAACATCGGCAGGCGGTTGACGGCCGAAATGTAGGCGTCCAGGTTCCCCAGGTTGCCAGTGAACCCGAGTCCCAAAGCACTGTTGTTGGCAGGGGCCAACGAGGTCGTTGCGGACATCATAGTCATTTTCATTTCCTTCGCTCGATGATTGCTGGTTGCTACAAAGACTTGATAAGCTCTGCAGTGTTCCCATATTAGCACTCTCTGTACGAGAGTGCCAATTGCTGCAAATCTATCGTCTTGATAGTGATTTTGCTATGAGCTTGTTCGAACTCATCGCTTCCATGTATGAAGTGTGCGCGTTGGAGCTTAGACAGGACTTAACGTCGTGCCTATCCTGACGGGAGGGGCTTGGGAAGTCGGTTAAAGGCCGCACATGCCGCAACCAATTGGTTGCGGCACCGGGTAATTACTGCACGCGCGCCAGGTGGCGTTGCACGGAGAGCACCGCGCCGATCAGGCCGAGGCCGGCCGACAGGGCCAGCAGGGCAGCCATCAGCAATGGCGACAACGGCGTCAGCTGATACTCGGAGGCATACAGGCGGGCAAATTCGGCAATCGCCGCATTGAGCGGACGCAGCGCCAGCGCCACCGCGCCCAGCGCCAGCGCACCCGAGCACAGGCCCAGCAGCGCACCGGTGTAATAGAACGGGCGGTGAATAAAGCTGTCGGTGGCGCCGATCAGCTTGGAGACCTGGATTTCCTCGCGTTGCGTGAGCACCTGCAAACGGATGGTATTGAACACCACGGCCACGACCACCGTGCCCAGCGTTGCCGCCAGCAGCAGCAGCGCCAGGCGCAGGATGCCCAGCAGCGCGGCCAGGCGCTTGACCCAGGCCGAATCGACCTGCACCGTATCGACGCCGGGCAGTTCGCGGATTTGCTCGGCCAGCGCATCGACGTCGCCGCCGGACTCGGCCAGGCGGAACGCGTCGAGTTTCAGCACGTAGCTGTCCGGCAGCGGGTTTTCGCCCAGCGTGGTCAACACATCGGCCAGGCCGCTTTTTTCCTTGAGGGTTTCGAGCGCCTTTTCGCGCTCGGTAAAGATGATCTTGGCTTGCTTGTCGGGCACCGCCTGGCGCAACAGCACGGCCAGTTCCTCGGCTTGCTGGCGCGGCGTGTCCTGCTTGAGGAAGATGCTCAGCTCGGGATCGACCGACAGTTGCTCGGACATGGGGCGCACGTTGTCGAGCAGGGTGGCGCCCATGAACGGCAGCGCCAGCGCAATTGCCACCACTAATATATTGAACAGGAAACTGCCGGGCGCGCGGCGCAGGTGCACCAGCGCCACCGACAGCGCGTAATGGTGCTGGCGGAACCAGTAAGTCATGGCGCCACCTCCAGCTGGCCGTGGTCGAGCCGGATCACGCGCGCTGCGGCGTCCAGCATCTGCTCATCGTGGCTGGAAATCAGGCAGGTCACGCCCACCGAGTGGAACGCCTTGAGTGCGTCGAGCACCTTGTTGGCGCTGGCGCGGTCGAGGTTGGCGGTGGGTTCGTCGGCCAGGATCACCTGCGGCCGGTTGACGATGGCGCGCGCGATCGAAACGCGCTGCTGCTCGCCGCCGGACAGCGCCAGCGGCTGGGCGCTGGCGCGCTCGAGCAGGCCTACCTTGTCGAGCGCGGCGCGGGCGCGTTGCTCGGCCTCGCGGTGCGAGGAACCGGTCACCAGCAGCGGCAGCATCACGTTGGCCAGGATGGTGCGGTCGATGAGCAGGCGCTGCTGCTGGAAGATCAGGCCCAGCTTGCGGCGCAGGAACGGCACGGCCGACGCGCGGATGCGCGAGATGTCCTGGCCGTTGACGATCACCTGGCCGGCCGTGGGGCGCTCGACGGCGGCGATCATTTTCAGCAAGGTGGACTTGCCGGCGCCGGACGGCCCGGCCAGGAACACCAGTTCGCCCTTGTCGACGTTGAACGAGATGTCGCGCAGCGCCACCGCATCGGGGGAGTACTGCTTGGAGACGTTGCGGAATTCGATCATTCTATGGTGTGCTTATCTCTGTAATTATCCGAGCAGGGCTTCAACAAACTCGGCCGCGACAAACGGCTGCAAGTCTTCGATTTTTTCACCGATGCCGATGAAATACACGGGCACCGGACGCACGCGGGCGATGGCGGCCAGCACGCCGCCCTTGGCTGTGCCGTCCAGCTTGGTAATCACGAGGCCGGTCAGCTTGAGGGCGTCGTCGAACGCTTTCACTTGCGCCAGCGCATTTTGCCCGGTATTGCCGTCGATGACCAACAAGGTTTCGTGCGGTGCGCCGTCCATGCCCTTGCCGATCACGCGCTGGACCTTTTTCAGCTCTTCCATCAGGTGCAGCTGGGTGGGCAGGCGGCCGGCGGTATCGATCATCACCACGTCGAGGCCGCGCGCCTTGCCCGACTGTACCGCGTCGAACGACACGGCCGCCGGGTCGCCCGAGGCCTGCGAAATCACGGTGATGTTATTGCGCTGGCCCCAGACCATCAATTGTTCGCGGGCGGCGGCGCGGAAAGTGTCGCCGGCGGCCAGCAAGACCGACTGGCCGTTCGACTGCATGTGCTTGGCCAGCTTGCCGATGGTGGTGGTCTTGCCGGCGCCGTTCACGCCCGAGATCATCATCACCATCGGCTGGTGGCGGCCCAGCTCGAACGGCTTTTGCAGCGGCAGCAGCAGCTCGGTCAGCAGTTGCTTGAGCGCGGCCTTGACGGCGGCGGCGTCGAGCAGCTTGTCTTCCTTGACCTTGCGCTTGAGTGCGGTAAGCAGGTAATCGGTCGCATCGACGCCGGCATCGGCCATCAAGAGCGCCGCTTCCAGCTCGTCGTACAGGTCGTCGTCGATCTTGGCGCCGACGAACAGCAGTGAGAGGTTGTTCGAGGTCTTGGACAGGCCAGCCTTCAGGCGCGTCATCCACGATTGCTTTTGCGCCGGTTCCTCGATCGGCAGCAGGGCCGGAAGATCAGGAATGGCAGGGATGGCAGGGGTGGCGGGCGTGGATGGGGGCGCCGGCACTGGTGCCGGGGTGGCGACCTGCGGCACTTCGGGGGCGACAGGTTTTTTCTTGAAGAAACTAAACATAGGTGGTTGGGGGCGCTTCAAGCTGATGCCCGGCCAGGCCGGACATGGGGGAAATGATGCTATTTTAACAGAGCGCGTGCGGCAGACCGCTGGCCGCCGTCCGCCGCAGTCCGCACTTGCCGGCCGGATCCGGTGTTTTTCGCCGGTGTCTGGCAGCGTTTTCGGTGCATCGCGCCCCCGTTTGGGGCGAATTACGCACGAAGTGGTGCAGCTTTTGTGGCTGCGGCGCAACAGGTAGCATTTACTTACAAAATCTTGAGTTGCCTTTAAAAGTTGCAATTCGGGCAGAATTTACCCCTGTCATACGCCTGTAATACGGCTTGCAAAGTTGGTTTTTAACATCTTCTGGATTTTTTTAGGCGCAAACCAGGCGACGACTTGTAAGCTTATTAGCAATGAGTTAGGGGTGAATACGAGCTCTTCGTTATAAAATAGCGCGGTAAATAGCAATGTAGCTATTTTTACTTGGTCCGACCACGATGTTGTAATGATGCATGACATGGCAACGTTACACAGGCAGGCCGCACAACGGACTGTCACCCATGTTCATCGTGCGGAAAGAACGCGTCTGATTCGCTTGCTCGGCATGAAATATTGCGATGCGATAAAATAGCGCCACAGAAAGACAGCAGTGGCCGCTCGGGAGTGAGCTCTCAGGCGCAAACGACGTCGCAGCAGGCGTCGATAAGCAACCGAATTGAGCCGCACTATTAGCTGCTTTACCTTTGATAGCAATACAACTGAAGGAAATAAAGAATGAAAAAATCCCTGATCTCCATCGCCATCCTGGGCGCCCTGAGCAACGTGGCAATGGCACAATCGAACGTTACCCTGTACGGTATCGTTGATGCCGGTATCGTCGCAGAACGCGGTGGCATCAATGGCAACGTGACCAAACTGGGTAGCGGCACTGCTTCGGCTTCGCGTATCGGCTTCAAAGGTACCGAAGACCTGGGTGGCGGTCTGAACGCTATCTTCAAGCTGGAAGCCGGCGTAAAAACCGACGACGGCGCACTGGACAACAGCACCAATCGCCTGTTCAACCGCGAAGCCTACGTTGGTCTGAGCTCGAAAACTGCCGGTACCCTGACCCTGGGTCGTCAGTACACCCCTTACTACGAAGTTCTGCGCGACGTGGCTGACCCGTTCGCAATGGGCATGGCCGGTACCGCCAAAAACTTGTTCCCAGTGGGCTCGACCAGCGCCGTGGCTAACGTCACCACCGGCACCCGCAACGACAACGCTGTTGTCTACAAAACCCCTAGCTACTACGGTTTCTCGGGTTCGGTTTCGTACAGCCTGGGCGAACAAGCTGGCGATTCGGGCGCACAGCGTCAAATCGGCGCGTCGGGTCTGTACACCAATGGCGACCTGAACGTTGGTATCGCGTACAACACGCACAACAACGACACCGCGACCAATCCTAACCTGCGTAACGGCCACAACACCCTGGTTGGTGTGAACTACAACTTCAAAGTTGTTAAAGCTTACGTTGCCTACGGCAACAACAAAGGCCTGAACAGCTCGAACGTTGCAGTGCCTAACGCTTACAGCAACCTGCCTTACGGCAACTCGGAAAACACCGTCAACGCGCTGATCGGTCTGACCGCACCAGTTGGCGACGCCGGCACCGTGATGGCTTCGTACACCCGCAAGAACGACAAAGATCCACTGAACCGCGATGCTAACCAGTTCGCTGTTGGTTACTCGTATGCTCTGTCGAAGCGCACCAGCACCTATGTTGCTTTCGCTAAAATCAACAACAAAAACGGCGCTGCTTACACCGTCGGTAACAACACCGAAGCCGGTACGGGCGACAAAGCCTTCAACCTGGGCGTAAAACACGCATTCTAATCTGACTTCTCAGGTTTAGAATCCACAACGGCTGCCTGGTGCAGCCGTTGTTCTTTTGGGAAAGCGATTGACGAATGAAGAACCGACAACGTGCGCTGCTGGCCGGCGCCCTGCTGCTGGCCTCGTGCGCGGTGCTGGCGGCATCCAAGGCGCCCGGCGCGCGCAAGGCCGACGAGCGCGGCTTGCCGCGCTACGGCATGCTCGTGTTTTCCGACTTGTGCATCAATGCCGACAGCGGCGAATTCGGCGGCCAGCGCATCACCTTGCAACGGTTTAACGAGGTCGATACCGTGCTGTACGAATACACGGCCGGCGGCATCAGTTGGCCGGTGGTGGCCAGCGACGTCAATATCGATCCGCGCGGCAGGCAGATGTACTTCACCGTGCAGCCACCGGAAGAGGACGAGCGCACCATCAGCGGCAAGATCGTCGAAGGCGGCAAGGCGCTGGTGCTCGATGGCGGCTACTGCGGCGACGCCACGGTGCCGATGCGGTTGCCTTTGGTGACCGATTTTGGCCGCAAGGCGGGCGTGTGCCGCGCCTGTCCGCCGCAAAAAGAGCAGAAGGATGCGCCGGCCGCCAGCAACGGCGGCGCCTGACCCTAGATTTTCCGGGCTGCCTGCGCGGCCTGCGCCGTGCTGCGGATGGTGGCCAAGGTGGCCCCCGGCGTAATCAGCTCGCCGTCATAGCGCAGCTCGATCAGCGCCGGCAGTTGTTTTTCGTTGGCCCACGCCAGCGCGCGTTCGAGCGCCGGGCCGAATTCGGCTGTCGCCGTCACCACTTCTCCGTGGCCGCCGTAGGCCACCGCCAGCGCCGCAAAATCGGGGTTGTGCAATTCCGTGCCCGACACGCGGCCCGGATAATCGCGCTCCTGGTGCATGCGGATAGTGCCGAACATACCGTTGTTAAACACGATCACCACTACGCCCGCGCGGTACTGCACCGCCGTGGCCAGCTCCTGGCCGTTCATCATGTATTCGCCGTCGCCGGCAAAGGTGATCACGGTGCGCTCAGGGTCGATGATCTTGGCCGCCACGCCGGCCGGCACGCTGTAGCCCATGGCGCCGCTGGTGGGCGCGAGCTGGGTGCGCATGCCGCCGTAGCGGTGGAAGCGGTGTGCCCAGGTGGCGTAGTTGCCGGCGCCGTTGGTGATGATGACGTCGTGCGGGGCGATACGGTCGATGTCCTGCACCACCTGCCACAGGTCGAGCGGTGCGGCGCCGTCCTGGAAAATCGGTGGCTGTTGTTGCCACGCCGCCAGGTCGGCGCGCGCCGCCGCCACGCTCGCTTGCCACGCGTCGCTCTGCAATGGCGCCAGCGCGGCCAGCATGGCCGTAAATTGCGGCATGCCGCTGTTGATCATCAGCTCGGCCTGGTACACGCTGCCCAGTTCCTCGGCGTCGGCATGAACGTGGACCAGGCGCTGCTGCGGTACTGGCGCGGCCAGCAGGCCGTAGCCGCCAGTGGTCATCTCGCCCAGGCGCGGGCCGATGGCAACGATGACGTCGGCCTCGCGCACGCGTTTGGCCAGCGCGGGGTTGATGCCGATGCCGACGTCGCCGGCGTAATTGGGATGGTCGTTGTCGAGCAGGTCCTGGAAGCGGAACGCGCACGCCACCGGCAGGTGGTTCACTTCGGCAAAGCGCCGCACATCGGCGCAGGCCTGCTCGGTCCAGCCGCCGCCGCCCAGCAGCAGCAACGGGCGCTGTGCGCCTTGCAGCATGGTGCGAACGGTGTCCATTTGCGCGCTTGATGGCGACGCCTGCACCGGCTGGTAGCGGCGCGTATCGGCGACTGCGGCCATGGTAGTGAGCATGTCCTCGGGCAGGGCCAGCACCACCGGGCCGGGGCGGCCGCTGGTGGCCACCTGGAACGCGCGCGCCAGGTACTCGGGAATGCGGTCGGCGCGGTCGATCTGCGCCACCCACTTGGCCATTTGCCCGAACATGCGGCGGTAGTCGATTTCCTGGAACGCTTCGCGGTCGATGAAGTCACTGCCCACCTGGCCGATGAACAGGATCATCGGCGTCGAATCCTGGTACGCGGTATGCACGCCGATCGAGGCATTGGTGGCGCCCGGTCCGCGCGTGACGAAGCAGATTCCAGGGCGGCCGGTCATCTTGCCGTAGGCGTCGGCCATGAAGGCGGCGCCGCCTTCCTGGCGGTTGATGATGAAGCGGATGCCGGAGTCGTGCAGCGCGTCGAGCACGTCGAGATAGCTTTCGCCGGGCACGCCGAAGGCGGTATCGACGCCGTGGATCTGGAGGGCGTCGACCAGGATCTGGCCGCCGCTGCGGGTGGGGTGCGTCATGTGTGGCCTTTACAGGTAGGGATTCATCATTCTAAGGCGGCGCCCCGGCGCGGGCTTTAACAATGGCGACACCAAATTTCAGAATTGGCGGCATGGGCTGTTACAATGCCGCCTGAAGCAAGCCAGACAGCCGCTGGCCAGTGCGTAATGCCTGGCGGGAGGAAGGTCCGGACTCCACAGAGCGGGGTGACGGTTAACGGCCGTCCGCCGAAAGCCTTTGCTGGCGCAAGCCGGCGAGGTATAAGGCGAGGAACAGGGCCACAGAGACGAGCGTATTAAGTTACGGTGAAACGCGGTAACCTCCACCTGGTGCAATTCCAAATAGGCACGCGATGATGCTGCTCGCGGAGCGTGCGGGTAGGAAGCTTGAGCGCTGGAGTAATCCAGCGCCTAGAGGAATGGCTGTCATAGCGCGGTTCGCCGCGCCGTAACAAAATCCGGCCTATCGGCTTGCTTCAACTAATAACCATGCGGCTGCCGCCGGATCGATGCGACACCGCGCCGACCGGGGACGCCGATGAAACAGTACATACTGGCCTTGGACCAAGGCACCACCAGTTCGCGCGCCATCGTGTTCGATCACGCCGGCCACATCTGCGGCAGCGCGGCAGCCGAATATCCCCAGCATTTCCCCCATCCCGGCTGGGTCGAACACGACCCGCAGGACATCTGGCAAAGCCAGCTCGCCGTGGCCCGCCAGGTCCTGCGCGACAACCACATCGACCCGCGCCAGATCCGCGCCATCGGCATCGCCAACCAGCGCGAAACCACGCTGGTGTGGGACCGCGCTACCGGTGCGGCGATCGCCCCGGCCATTGTCTGGCAGGACCGCCGTACGGCCGATACCTGCGACGCGTTGCGCGCGGCCGGCAAGGCGGCGCTGATCAAGT
The DNA here is from genome assembly GCF_001758785.1 of Duganella phyllosphaerae. Lineage (GTDB taxonomy): Bacteria > Pseudomonadota > Gammaproteobacteria > Burkholderiales > Burkholderiaceae_D > Rugamonas > Rugamonas phyllosphaerae. The sequence continues at coordinate 83,985 of NZ_LROM01000082.1, read as the reverse complement.
CCGCCACCGGGCTCGAACTCGACGCCTATTTCTCCGCCACCAAGCTCAAATGGCTGCTCGACCACGTGCCGGGCGCACGCGAACGCGCGCGGCGCGGCGAACTGGCCTTCGGCACCGTGGACAGCTGGCTGGCGTTCCAGCTGACCGGCCGCCACGTCACCGACATGGGTAATGCGTCGCGCACCATGCTGTTCAACATCCACCTGCTGCGCTGGGACAGCGACATGCTGGCGCTGTTCGACATCCCCGAGGAGCTGCTGCCGCAGGTGGTGTCGTCGAGCGAGGAAATCGGCACGACGAAGCCCGAACTGTTCGGCGTGCCGATTGCCGTGGCCGGCATCGCCGGCGACCAGCAGGCCGCCACCTTCGGCCAGGCCTGCCTGCAGCCGGGCATGGTCAAGAATACCTATGGCACCGGCTGCTTCATGCTGATGCACCTGGGTCGCCACCCGGTCGCATCGCACAACCGCCTGCTCACCACCGTGGGCTGGCGCCTCGACGGCGAAACCGACTACCTGATGGAAGGCAGCGTGTTCATGGGCGGCGCCACCGTGCAGTGGTTGCGCGATGGCCTGGGCCTGATCCAGAAATCGAGCGACGTGGAAGCGCTGGCCGCCAGCGTGGCCGACAGCGGCGGCGTGTTCCTGGTGCCGGCTTTTGCCGGCCTCGGTGCGCCGCACTGGGACCCGTATGCGCGCGGCGCCCTGGTGGGCCTGAGCCGGGGCAGCCATCGCGGCCATATCGCCCGCGCCGCACTGGAAGCGATCGCCTACCAGAGCGCCGAGCTGATGATCGCCATGCAGCGCGACGTGGCGGCCTCGCGCCGCGACTTCAGCTTGAGCGAGGTGCGCGCCGACGGCGGCGCGGCGCGTAATGACCTGCTGATGCAGTTCCAGGCCGACTTGCTGGGCGTGCCGGTGGTGCGTCCGCACGTGACCGAAACCACGGCGTTGGGTGCCGCCTACCTGGCCGGTCTGGCGGTGGGCTACTGGGACAGCCGCGAGCAAGTGGCGGCGCAATGGACCTGCGAACGGCGCTTCGAACCGGCCATGGGCGATGACCGGCGCCAGGCCTTGCTGGCCAACTGGGGCAGGGCAGTGGCGCGCTCACGCGACTGGCATCAGGACCAGGAAAGCTAATATGGCACGGCACTGCCTCGCGCTAATATGTATAGACAACTTAAGCCAGCTGGTATGTTCGGCTTATGGACCGGTTTGATACGCCGAAAGCCGACTGAAAGTCACTGACCCGCTATTCCCCCGCCCCCAGAGCCGCTTTGCACGGCATTCATCGTCCTTGTCCCGCTTTTGCCTCCTCGACATTACCGAACTCGACTGTTGTAAATAATTTAATGCAATGTTGGTATCTGGCAACTTTATGCGATTATTTTATTGTTTTGACCCAGTCATTTTTGATCGAGCGCAACCCCCAAACACATGTGCATAGATGAGAGTCCACATTCAGTTTTGGACATAAGTACTTAATTTGTTGAGCTATTTTGTTTCTAGCTGGCTTCAAGGAAGCGCGCTAAGTCCTTAATTTCATTACTAAAATCGGGATTTCGATTGCCGGAAAGCGCTTGACCACGATACGGCCATCCACTAAAGTGGGCATCTGTGTGAAAAAGTGTCTTTTTGTGGGAAATTTCTACTGACTTAGCGGCAGGGGAAGTTGGACGACAAAAGTTGCAATTCATGCTCCGCTAACAATTTGAGGTCAAAGGTAATCCCGTGTTTCAAGGCGCGTCCGCAATCAATCTCGATGCAAAAGGCAGGATGTCTATCCCTGCCAAGCATCGTGACGCGCTGGCCATCCAATGCGAAGGCCGCCTCACGCTCACCCGCCATCCCGATGGCTGCGTCATGCTGTTCCCCCGTCCCGTGTGGGAGCAGCACCGTCAGCAGATCGCCCAGTGGCCCATGCAGGCACGCGCCTGGCAGCGCATCTTCCTCGGCTACGCCACCGACGTCGAACTCGACACCGCCGGCCGCATCCTGGTCGCGCCCGAGCTGCGCAGCGCGGTCGGCATCGAGCGCGAAGTGATGTTGATGGGTATGGGCTCGCATTTCGAAATCTGGGACGCCGCCAAGATGGCGGAAAAAGAGCAGCAGGCAATCGAAGCCGGCACCCCCGATGTCCTCGCCAATTTCTCTTTCTAAGGTACTCCGTGATCACGACACCTACGGTACCTGACAGCGCGGTACCCGACCGCGCATCACCGGTAGCCGCCGCCGACTTCCAGCATCGCACCGTGCTGCTCGACGAGGCGGTCGATGCACTGGCGCTCACCGGCGCGCGCGCCAACGGCGTCTTCGTCGACGGCACTTTCGGCCGTGGCGGCCACTCGCGCCTGATCCTGGCCAAGCTGGGCGCCAGTGCGCGCCTGGTCGCCTTCGACAAGGATCTGCAGGCGATCGCCACCGCCGAACAAATCGACGATCCACGCTTCACCATCGTTCACGACAGCTTTGCCACCATGGGCGCGGCCCTGGCCGAGCGCGGCGTGGCGCAGGTGGACGGCATCCTGCTTGACCTGGGCATTTCGTCGCCACAGGTGGACGACGCCGCGCGCGGCTTCAGCTTCCGCAACGACGGTCCGCTCGACATGCGCATGGACACCACGCGCGGCATGTCGGCAGCCGAATGGCTTGCCATCGAAAACGAAAAGACACTGGAAAAGGTTATTAAAGAATATGGGGAAGAACGGTTTGCTTTCCAGATTGCAAAGGCGATTGTTGCTCGCCGGGCAATCGAGCCAATTTCGACCACACGACAGCTTGCCGGCATCGTGGCAGGCGCGGTCAAAACCCGGGAGAAGGGCAAGGATCCGGCCACTCGCACCTTTCAGGCTATCCGGATTTTCATCAATAAAGAGCTTGAAGACCTCGAAATCGGTCTGAACCAGGCGTACGCCAGCCTGGCGCCGGGCGGCATCATGGCCATCATCAGCTTCCACTCGCTGGAAGACCGCATGGTCAAGCGCTTCTTTGCCGCCCGCGCCAATGTCGAACAGCCCGACCGCCGCCTGCCGATCCGCGCGGTGGACCTGCCGCAGCCCGAGATCAAGCTGCTGGCCAAGGTCAAGCCATCGGACGCCGAAGTGGACGCCAACCCGCGCGCCCGCTCGGCGGTGATGCGCGTGGCGCGCCGCCTGCCATTCCCTGAGGACGCAGCGTGAGCGGCAAGATCAACATCGTGCTGGCCGCCTTGCTGGTGGGCTGCGGCCTGTCGCTGGTCAACGCCCAGTACCAGGCGCGTCACCTGTACATCGAACTGGAACGCTCGCAGTCGCAGGCGCGCCAGCTCGACATCGAATGGTCGCAGCTGCAGCTCGACCAGTCCACGCTCGGCAAGCACGCGCGCATCGAGGAAATCGCCCGCCGCGACCTGGGCATGACGGCGCTCACCGCGGCGCGCACGCAGTACTTGACGCCAGAGGCATCGAAATGAGTCGCAGCGGCCACCAGAACAACGGGCGCGTCGCCCGCTCCAAGGGCGTGCCGTTCTCGAAGAACCCGGTACTGGCGGTGAGCCTGCCGGTATGGCGCTCGCGCGTGGTGCTGTTCGTGCTGTTCTTTGCCTTTGCCGCGCTGGCCGGCCGCGCCATGTGGTTGCAGGGCATGTCCACCCAGTTCCTGCAAAAGCAGGGCGAGGCCCGCTACGCGCGCACCCTGATCCTGCCTGCCACGCGCGGCAAGATCACCGACCGCGATGGCCAGGTGCTGGCGTCGTCGGTGCCGGTCAAGGGCATCTGGGCCAACCCGGACGACGTGCAGAATGCACCGGCCGACCAGCTCAAGGAATTGGCCACGCTGCTGGGCATGACCAACGCCGAACTGCAGAAAAAGCTCGACTCCGACCGCAGCTTCGTCTATCTCAAGCGCCAGGTCGAAATGGACGTGGCCGACAAGATCGCCAAGCTCAAGATCACCGGCATCGGCTCGGAAAAAGAATACAAGCGCTTCTACCCGCAGGGCGAAGTGACCACCCACGTGGTGGGCTTTACCAACCTGGAAGACGTGGGCCAGGAATCGATGGAGCTGGCCCAGCAAAAGAACCTGGTCGGCCAGACCGGCACCCGCCGCGTGATCCGCGACCGCCTGGGCCACATCGTCGAGGATATCGGCTCGGTGCGCGAACCGCACGACGGCAAGGACCTCACGCTGTCGATCGACGGCAAGATCCAGTACATTGCCTTCACCCAGGTGAAAGACGCAGTGGAAAAATTCAAGGCCAAGGCCGGTGCTGCGGTGGTGCTCGACGTCCACACGGGCGAAGTGCTGGCGCTGGCCAACTATCCGACCTACAACCCCAACGACCGCTCCAAGCTCACCGGCGAGCAACTGCGCAATCGCGTAATGACCGACAGCTTTGAACCCGGCTCCACGCTCAAGCCGTTCACGGTGGGCCTGGCGCTCGATGAAAAACGCGTCACGCCGCATACCATGATCGATACCGGTAACGGCGCGATCATGGTCGGCGGCCATGCCATCCACGACACCAGCGCGCACCACACCATCGACGTCCAGACCGTGATCCAGAAGTCGTCCAACATCGGCACGCTGAAGATCGCGCTGGCCATGCCGGCGCAGGACCTGTGGGAAATCTATACCAAGGTGGGCTTTGGCCAGCCGCCGCGCTGGGGCTTCCCGGGCGCCGTGGCGGGCCGCCTGCGTCCCTACAAAACCTGGCGCACGGTGGAACACGCCAATATCAGCTTCGGCCAGGGTCTGACGGTGTCGCTGATCCAGCTGGCACGCGCGTACATGATTTTCGCGCGCAACGGCGACATCATTCCACTGTCGTTCCAGAAAGTGACCGAAGCGCCGCACGGCACCCAGGTGGTGAGCGCCAAGACTGCCGCCGAAATGCGCGAGATGCTGGAAATGGTCACACTGCCGGGCGGCTCCGCGGTCAAGGCGCAAGTGCCCGGCTACCGCGTGGGCGGCAAGACCGGTACCGCGCAAAAGGTGGTCAACGGTCGCTATTCGCACACCAAGTACATCGGCAACTTCGTCGGCATGGCGCCGATGTCGGACCCGCGCTTCATCATCGCCGTCATGATCGATGAGCCGAGCGGCCCCCTCAAATACGGCGGCGACGTCGCCGGCCCGATTTTTTCGGCCCTGGCCGCGCAGGCGCTGCGCGCCAAGAACGTGGCGCCGGACTCCGACCTGACCCATATCATCATTCCTGAATCCGCAGCACAGGGGAACATGTGACGACTTTAAACTTCGACCCGTTGGCCGGAATACCCGCCATCGCCGACGCGATCCGCAAGCTGGCGCCAGGCGCCCGCCTGACGTCTGACTCGCGCCGCGTGGAGCCGGGCGACGTGTTTTTCGCTTTTGCCGAAGGCCGCGCCTTTATCGACAGCGCGGTTGCCAATGGCGCCGCGCTGGTGGTATTCGACCCCGCCGGTGGCGACCTGCCCGACCACGTGACCGTGGCCCGCATCGGCGTGACCAATCTCAAGCAACACGCCGGCCCGATCGCCCACGCGTATTACGCGCAGCCAGATACCGCCATGTTTACCGTCGGCGTGACCGGCACCAATGGCAAGACATCGAGCGCCGTGTGGCTCGGCCAGGCGCTGGCGCGCGGCGGTGAACTGGCTGCCGTCATCGGCACCCTGGGCGTGGGCGTGTTCCGTGCTCGTGGCGAAGTCGATTACGACGTCACCGGCTATACCACGCCCGACGCCGTGCTGCTGGCGCGTACGCTGGCCGGCCTGCGCGAACAAGGCGCCAGGTCGCTCGCCATCGAAGTGTCGTCGATCGGGCTCGACCAGCATCGCGTGGCCGGCATGCATTTCGACGTGGCGGTGTTTACCAACCTCACGCGCGACCACCTCGACTACCACGGCGACATGGCCGCGTACGAAGCGGCCAAGGTCAAACTGTTCGACTGGCCGGGACTGAAAACCGCTGTCGTCAACCTCGACGACCCGGCCGGCCTGCGCCTGATCGCTTACTTGAAGACCAAGCCTGCGTTGGCTGGCACCATTCCGCTGATCGGCTACACGCTCCAGGATGACGCTGCGCAGCCCGATATCGACGACGTGCTGATGCTGCGCGCCAGCCAGCTGCGTACTGGCCGCGCCGGTGGTACCGAGTTCCACCTTGACTGCCCGCTGGGCGTGGCGCTGGTGAAAACCCACCTGGTGGGCGCCTTCAATATCAGCAACGCGCTGGGCGTGATGGGCGCGCTGCTGGCCAAGGGCACCGGCCTGCGCGGCGCCATCGACGCTGTGGAAGCACTGGAACCCGCCCCCGGCCGCATGCAGCAGGTGGGTGGCCAGGATGCGCCGTTGATCGTGATCGACTACGCCCACACGCCCGACGCGCTGGAAAAAACCCTGGCCGCGCTGCGCGCTGTCGCCAGCGACCGCCAGGGCCAGCTGTGGTGCGTGTTCGGCTGCGGCGGCGACCGCGATCCGGGCAAGCGTCCGCAAATGGGCCGTATCGCCCAGGCGGCCGACCAGGTGATTGTCACCAGCGATAACCCGCGCAGCGAAGACCCGCACGCCATCATCGAGCAGATCGTTGCCGGCATGGACTTGAGCAACCCTGCCTCGCGCGTGCAAACCCAGGACGACCGCGCCGGCGCCATCCTGTCTGCCATCAAGCACGCCGCCAAGGCCGACGTGATTCTGCTCGCTGGCAAAGGCCATGAGCCGTACCAGGAAATCAAGGGCAAGAAGCTGTCGTTCTCCGACACCGACCACGCCCAGCTGGCGCTGTCGGCGCGCCTGACCATGATGAGGACCCATTGATGCGCGCTGTACTCGCACAGGTCCTTCCCGCACTGGCTGGCGTCACCTTCGCTGGCGATGATGCCATAGCCTTCAATGGTGTTTCCACCGACAGCCGCAGCGTCGCAAGCGGCGCCCTGTTCGTCGCACTGCGCGGCGAGGTGTTCGACGCTCACCGGTTCCTGCATGACGTTGCCGCCAAGGGCGTCGCCGCCGTGGTGGTGGAAGAAGTGCCGGCAGGTTTGACGGTGCCGGCCATTGTCGTGCCCAACACCTTGACGGCGCTGGGCCAGCTGGCCAACTGGTGGCGCGGGCAGTTCGCGGTGCCGGTGATCGGCGTCACCGGCAGCAACGGCAAGACCACGGTCAAGGAGATGATCGCCACCATCCTCGCTGCCGCCCACGGCGAAGCAGGGCGGCTGGCCACGCGCGGCAACCTGAATAACGAAATCGGCGTGCCATTGACCTTGTTCCGCATGGACGCACAGCAGCAGTCGGCCGTGATCGAGATGGGCATGAACCATCCGGGCGAAATCGCCCGCCTGGCCGCGATTGCCGCGCCCACGATCGCCATGGTCAACAACGCCCAGCGCGAACACCAGGAATTCATGCACACGGTGGAAGCGGTGGCGCGTGAAAACGGCGCCGTGCTGTCCGCTTTGCCGGCCGATGGCGTGGCGGTCTACCCGCACGGCGACGAATACACGCCGGTGTGGGACGAACTGGCCGCCGGTCGCCGCGCGCTGCGCTTCGGCTTGAGCAAGGCGGCCGAGGTGTCGTGCACGTTCCGGGCCGACGACTCAGGTGCCACATTCGGCAACCAGATGTTCGTCACCATCCGCGAAAGTGAAGGTGAAGGCGAGCGCGAACAGCAGTTCTTCGTCAACCTGCAGGCCGCCGGCGAACACAATGTGCGCAATGCGCTGGCCGCTGTCGCCTGCACCTACGCAGCCGGCATCGCGCTCGAACATATCAAGCTGGGACTCGACACCTTTGCACCGGTCAGCGGTCGCCTGCAAAGGAAGCTTTCCGCCAATGGCGCCACCGTCATCGACGACACCTACAACGCCAACCCGGACTCGGTGCGCGCCGCCATCGACGTACTGGCCAAGGCTGCCGCGCCGCGCGTGCTGGTGCTGGGCGACATGGGCGAAGTGGGCATGCAGGGCCGCGAGTTCCACGAAGAGATCGGCGCATACGCGCAGAGCAAAGGCATCGAACAGGTGCTCGTTACCGGCGAACTGGCCGCCCACATGCGTGGGGACGCCATTCGTCATTTTGAACAATTCGACGCGTTATTGTCCGCAGTGGATGCGGCAGTCACGTCGAACGCAACCGTATTGATCAAGGGCTCCCGCTTCATGAAAATGGAACGGGTCGTGCAGCATTTGATTGGATTGCAACAAGCTATTAAAGGAAGTCACTAATCATGCTGCTTTGGCTCGCTCAGTTTTTCCAGGACGAGATTGGCCCGCTTCGGGTCTTTAACTTCATCACTTTCCGCGCTGTCGCTGCGGCGGCCACCGCCCTGATCATCGGCCTGGCGGCCGGTCCGGCCGTGATCCGCATGCTGACGTCGCTCAAGTACGGCCAGGCCGTGCGCACCGACGGTCCGCAAACGCACCTGAAAAAACACGGCACCCCGACCATGGGCGGCGTGCTGATCCTGATCGGCATCGGCGTCTCCACCTTGCTGTGGTGCGACCTGTCGAACCGCCTGATCTGGCCGGTGCTGGTGGTCACGCTGGGCTTTGGCGCCATCGGCTGGGTCGATGACTACCGCAAGGTGGTCAACCAGGACCCGGAGGGCATGCGCTCGGCCGAAAAATACTTTTGGCAGTCACTGGTCGGCCTGGCCGCCGCGCTGTACCTGGCGTTCTCGGTGTCCGCCCCGAATGCGGGCAAGGTGTTCGAGCTGTTCTTCGCCTGGGTGCAGTCGGGCTTCCAGCTCGACCTGCCGCCGAAGGCCGACCTGATCGTGCCGTTCTTCAAGACCATCAGCTATCCGCTGGGCGTGTGGGGATTTATCGCGCTGACGTACTGCGTGATCGTTGGCACCAGCAACGCCGTCAACTTCACCGACGGCCTCGATGGCCTGGCCATCATGCCGACGATTATGGTCGGCGCGGCCCTGGGCCTGTTCGCCTACCTGACCGGTAGCGCCACCTATTCGAAGTACCTGCTGATTCCGCACATTCCGGGCGCGGGCGAGTTGATCATTTTCTGCGGCGCGCTCGCTGGCGCCGGCCTGGCCTTTTTGTGGTTTAACACCCATCCGGCCCAGGTGTTCATGGGCGACGTCGGCGCACTCGCCCTGGGCGGCGCGCTGGGCACCATCGCCGTGATCGTGCGCCAGGAAATCGTACTGTTCATCATGGGCGGTATTTTCGTGGCCGAAACCGTGTCGGTGATCATGCAGGTGAGCTGGTTCAAGTTCACCAAGAAGCGTTACGGCGTGGGCCGCCGCGTGTTCCTGATGGCGCCCTTGCACCACCACTTCGAACAAAAAGGCTGGAAAGAGACCCAGGTCGTCGTGCGTTTCTGGATCATCACGATGATGCTGGTGCTGGTTGGTTTGTCTACCCTGAAGCTGCGATGATCTACGACGGCAAAAACGCTCTTGTTTTGGGGCTCGGAGAATCGGGCCTGGCGATGGCGCTGTGGCTCGCCCGCAGCGGCGCGCGCGTGCGCGTGGCCGATACCCGCGCGGCGCCCGAGCGCCTGCCTGCCTTGCAGGCGGCCGTGCCAGGCGTGGAATTTGTCGCCGGCGCGTTCGACGCGGCCTTGCTCGATGGCGTCGATTTCGTGGCCGTGAGTCCTGGCCTGGCGCCGGGCCGCGAGCTGGCCGTGATCGCGCCGGCAGCGGCTGCCGCCGGCATTGCCGTGTGGGGCGAGATCGAGTTGTTCGCGCAAGCGCTGGAATGGCTGAAGAATGAGCGCGCGTATGCGCCGAAAATCATTGCCATCACCGGCACCAACGGCAAGACCACGGTGACCACGCTGGTGGGGCAGTTGTGCGAACGCGCCGGCAAGACCGTGCGCGTGGCCGGCAATATCAGCCCGGCGGCGCTCGACGTGCTGCGCGAAGTCCTGGACAGCGACAACTTGCCGGACATTTGGGTACTCGAACTCTCCAGCTTCCAGTTGGAGACCACCTTCACCCTCGAAGCCCACGCCGCCACGGTGCTCAACGTCACGCAAGACCACCTGGACTGGCACGGCGACATGCCGTCGTACGCGGCCTCCAAGCACCGCATCTTCGCCCACCACACCGTGCGCGTACTCAATCGCGACGACGCCACCGTGATGCGCATGGCCAGCAACAATGGCGTCAATGTCAGCTTCGGCACCGACGCGCCCAAACATCTCGGCGACTTCGGCCTGAACAACGAACGCAACGTGCTGTGGCTGGCCACCGCCGTGCCGGCCGAGGAAGAGGGCGAACCGAAGAAGCGCAAGAAGAACGATCCGCCGCCGCCACCGGTCGAGACCACGGTGAAAAACCTGATGCCGTCCGACGCGCTGCAAATCCGTGGCGTGCACAATGCCGCCAATGCGCTGGCGGCACTGGCGCTGTGCCGCGCCATCGACCTGCCACTGGCGCCCCTGCTGCATGGTCTGCGCGACTACCGCGGCCAGCCGCACCGGGTCGAACTGGTGGCCGCCATCAACGACGTCGAATACTACGACGACAGCAAGGGCACCAACGTGGGCGCCACCGTGGCCGCCTTGAACGGCCTCGGCAGAGCCTTCACCGGCGCCGAGCAGCGCCTGGTGGTGATCCTCGGCGGCGACGGCAAGGGCCAGGACTTCGGCCCGCTGGCCGAACCGGCCAGCCGCTACGTGCGCGCCGCGCTCTTGATCGGCCGCGATGCAGCGTTGTTGCGCGCGGCGCTGGCGCACACCGGCATCGCCCTCGAAGACTGCGGCGCCGACCTGCCCAAGGCGGTCATGCGTGCGCGCGACCTGGCGCAAACCGGCGACGCCGTGCTGCTGTCGCCGGCGTGCGCCAGCATGGACATGTTCAGGAACTACGCGCATCGCGCCCAGGTGTTCATCGACACCGTGCGCGAGATCGCCCTCGACAACGGACAGGAGCTCTGATGGCCTTCCAGATGCCGTTCCGCTTCGGACAGAAATCGGCGGTCACGCCGATCGATGGCCGCGCGCGGCAGTCGAAGATGATGGAATACGACCAGCCGCTGGTCTGGGTCACCATCATCCTGATGTTGCTCGGCATGGTGATGGTGTATTCGGCGTCGATCTCGCTGCCCGATTCGCCGCGCTTTGCCAACTACGTGCGCTGGCAGAACACCTACTTCCTGCAACGCCAGGCCATGTTCGTGGTGGTGTCGCTGGTCATCGGCATGTTCGTGTTCCGCACCCGTATCGCCACCTTGCAAAAGTGGGCGCCGTACCTGTTCATCGGCACCCTGGTGCTCTTGGTGATGGTGCTGATTCCGGGCCTGGGCTCGGTGGTCAATGGCAGCCGCCGCTGGTTGTCGCTGGTGGTGATCAAGATCCAGCCGTCGGAACTGATGAAGGTGGTGGCGGTGCTGTACGCGGCCGACTACACGGTGCGCAAGCAGGAATACATGCACAAGCTGACCAAGGGCTTTTTGCCGATGGCTGCGGCCGTCGGTTTCGTCGGCTTGCTGCTGCTGCTCGAGCCCGACCTGGGCGCGTTCGGCGTGATCGTCTGCATCACCATGGGCATCCTGTTCCTGGGCGGGATCAACGCGGTGTGGTTCGGCGGCATCGGCGTGATGCTCGTCGCCATTTTTGGCTCGATCATCGCGCTGTCGAAATTCCGCCGCGAGCGCTACTTCGCCTACCTCAATCCGTGGGACGAGAACAATGCGATGAACAAGGCGTACCAGTTGACGCACTCGCTGATCGCGTTCGGCCGTGGCGAAATCTTCGGCGTTGGCCTGGGTGGCAGCGTGGAAAAGTTGCACTACCTGCCCGAAGCGCACACCGACTTTTTGATGGCGGTGATCGGCGAAGAACTGGGCCTGGTCGGCGTACTGGTCGTGATTGCCATGTTCTACTGGATCGTCAAGCGCGCCTTCGACATCGGCCGCCAGGCGATTGCCATCGACCAGACTTTTGCCGGCCTGACCGCCAAGGGCATCGGCATCTGGATCGGCGTACAGACCTTTATCAATATGGGCGTGAACCTTGGTTTGCTGCCTACCAAGGGATTGACCCTGCCGCTGATGAGCTATGGCGGCACGGGCGTGGTAATTAACTGCATCGGCCTGGCGATCCTGCTCCGGATCGACTACGAAAACCGGGTCCTGATGCGTGGTGGCAGATTATGAAACGACTGATGATCATGGCAGCCGGCACCGGCGGCCACATTTTCCCCGGCCTGGCGATTGCGCAGACCATGCGCGCGCGCGGCTGGGAAGTGACCTGGCTGGGTACCTCTGCGGGCATGGAGCAGGACCTGGTGCCCAGGAGCGGCATCGCGATGGACAGCATCGACTTCACCGGCATGCGCGGCAAGGGCCTGTCGCACTCGATCGGCGGCGCGCTGAAAATGGTGAAAGCCTTTATCGCGTGCCACGGCTTTATCGGCCGGCGCAAGCCCGATGTCATCCTCGGCATGGGCGGCTACGTTACTGTCCCTGGGGGCTTGATGGCGAAGATGCGCGCCACGCCGCTGGTGCTGGTCAATGCCGACGCCGCGCTGCTGTTGTCGAACAAGACGCTGGTGCCGTTCGCCGAGCGCGTTTGCTTCGGCTTCCCCGCCAACTTCGGCAAGGCGGCCGACAAGGCGGTGGTCACCGGCAACCCGGTGCGCAAGGAGATCCTCGATCTGCCGGCGCCAGCCGAACGTTTTGTCGGCCGCAGCGGTGCGCTGCGCATCCTGGTCGTCGGCGGCAGCCTGGGCGCGAAAGCGCTCAACGACAACCTGCCTGCCGCGCTGGCGCTGATCCCGGCCGAGCAGCGCCCGCTGGTCACCCACCAGTCGGGCAAGAAGAATATCGACGCGCTGCGGGCGTCGTATGCGCAGGCCGGCGTGACCGCCAACGTGGTCGACTTCATCGACGACATGGCCAGCGCCTACGCCCAGGCCGACGTGGTGATCTGCCGCGCCGGTGCGATCACGGTGTCGGAACTGACTGCCGCCGGCGTGGCCAGCGTACTGGTGCCGCTGGTGGCGTCGACCACCAGCCACCAGCGCGACAACGCGCAGTGGATGGCGAAGCAGAATGCGGCGATCCACATGCCGCAGACGGAAATGAGCGCGCAAAGCGTGGCGACGCTGCTCGAAACGCTCACCCGCACCGCGTGTCTCACCATGGCGACGGCGGCGCACCAGGTGGGCAAGCGCGATGCGAACCAGGCGATCGCACAGGTAATTGAACAACTTGCAGTAAAAGCATAGCGCTTAGAACATAGGAACCAGGCAGTGAAACATAAAGTACAGAACATACACTTCGTCGGCATCGGCGGCAGCGGCATGAGCGGCATCGCCGAAGTGCTGCTCACGCTCGGCTATTCCGTTTCCGGCTCTGACCTGGGCAGCAACGCTGTCACCCAGCGCCTGGCGGACATGGGCGCCAAAGTGTTCCAGGGTCATGCGGCCGACAATATCGGCGCCGCCGACGCTGTGGTCACCTCGACCGCTGTGCAGCAGGACAATCCCGAAGTACTGGCAGCGCGCGCGCGCAAGGTGCCGATCGTGCCGCGCGCCGTGATGCTGGGCGAGTTGATGCGCCTGAAACGCGGCATCGCCATCGCCGGCACCCACGGCAAAACCACCACCACCAGCCTGGTGGCGTCGGTACTGGCCGAAGGTGGGCTGGATCCGACGTTCGTGATCGGTGGCCGGCTGACGTCCGCCGGCGCCAACGCCAAGCTGGGCACCGGCGACTACCTGGTGGCCGAAGCCGACGAGTCGGACGCATCGTTCCTGAACCTGACGCCGATGATCGAAGTGATCACCAACATCGACGCCGACCACATGGACACGTACGAGCACGATTTCGAAAAGCTCAAGCAGGCGTTCGTGCACTTCACGCACCGCCTGCCGTTCTACGGCCGCGTCATGCTGTGCATCGACGATGCGCACGTGCGCTCGATCATCCCGCACGTGACCAAGCCGGTCACCACCTACGGCTTCCACGAGGAAGCGGAGGTGCGCGCCATCAATGCCCGCGCCGTCGGCGTGGAAATGCACTTCACGGTGCTGCAGGACGGCTACCCGGACCTGGACGTGGTGCTGAACCAGCCCGGCATGCACAACGTGCAGAATGCCTGCTCGGCGATTGCGATCGCCCGCGAAATCGGCATCGAAGACCACCATACGCAAGCGGGCCTGGCCGGCTTCGGCGGCGTGGGCCGCCGCTTTACGCGCTATGGCGAGGTTGCCATCCAAGGTGGAGCCGAACCGCGCGGCACCTTTGCGCTGGTCGATGACTTCGGCCACCACCCGGTGGAAACCGAAGTCACGCTGGCCGCCGCGCGCGCCGCGTACCCGGGCCGCCGCCTGGTGCTGGCGTTCCAGCCGCACCGCTACAGCCGCACCCGCGACCTGTTCGAAGATTTCGTCAAGGTGCTGGGCGCGCCCGACGTGCTGGTGCTGGCCGAGGTGTACGCCGCCGGCGAAGCGCCGATCGTCGCGGCCGACGGCCGCTCGCTGGCGCATGCCTTGCGTGCACGCGGCAAGATCGAACCGATTTTCGTGGAAAACATCGGCGACATGCCGGAAACCATCATGAGCGTGGTGCGCGACGGCGACGTTGTCATCACCATGGGCGCCGGCGCCATCAGCGCCGTGCCGGCCAAACTGACTAATTACCCAAAGGTCCGAGCATGAGCATTATTTCAACTGAAGACATCAAGGCGCTGGGCAAGGTAGGCGTACTGCTCGGTGGCCGCTCGGCCGAGCGCGAAGTGTCGCTGATGTCCGGCGCCGGCGTATTGAAAGCGCTGCAATCGAAGGGCGTCGATGCCCACGGTTTCGATACCGGCGAGCGTAGCCTGGCCGAACTGGCCGAGCAAAAATTCGATCGCGTGTTCATCGCGCTGCACGGCCGCTACGGCGAAGACGGCAGCCTGCAGGGAGCACTGGAACTGCTGCGCATTCCATACACCGGCAGCGGCGTGATGAGCAGCGCGGTGGCGATGGACAAGATCACCACCAAGATCCTGTGGCTGGCCGCTGGCCTGCCTACGCCGCGCTACGCGGTGATCGATGCAAGCTCGGACCTGGACGCCATCAGCGCCGACCTGGGCCTGCCGCTGATCGTCAAGCCGCCGCACGAAGGCTCGACCATCGGCATCACCAAGGTGGCGGCGGCTGCCGACTTCAAGGCCGCGTGCGACATCGCCGCCGCCATCGACGATGCCGTGCTGGCCGAGGAGTTTGTTACCGGCCGCGAGTTCACGGTGGCCGTGATCGGCTCCGGTGCCGATGCACGGGCATTGCCGATCGTGGAGATCGTCGCGCCAGCGGGCAACTACGACTACCAGAACAAGTACTTCACCGACGACACCCAGTACATCTGCCCGGCCGTGCTGCCGGCCGCACTGACGGCCGAGATGCAGCGCATCGCCGTGGCGGCCTACCGCAACATCGGTTGCGAGGGCTGGGGCCGGGTGGACGTGCTGCTGCGCGAACGCGACCAGAAGCCGTTCCTGCTCGAAGTGAACACGTCGCCCGGCATGACCGGCCACTCGCTGGTGCCGATGGCCGCGCGTGCCGAGGGCATGAGCTACGAAGACCTGTGCGTGGCGATCCTGCGCACGGCCCGTTTGAAAATGAAGGGTTGAGAGCACGATGTGGCAAGACGCTAAAGCCTTGAATGCCACCGCCAGCGCGCTGTTCGCAGCCGCGCTGCTGGCATGCATCGCCGCCGGCGTGTGGTGGGTGGCGCAGCGTCCGATGTTCGACCTGCGTACCATCCGCATCGAGAGCATGGACCAGGACGGCCTGCGCCACGTGAACCAGCTGACCCTGCGTAACAGCGCGCTGTGGCGCCTCAAGGGCAACTTCTTCACCACCAACCTCGACGCCGTGCGCCAGGTGTTCGAGGCGGTGCCGTGGGTGCGCCGCGCCACCGTGCGCCGCGAGTGGCCCAACCAGCTGATCGTCACGCTGGAAGAGCACGAGGCGCTGGGCACGTGGGGCGAGGACGGCCGCCTGCTCTCGACCAAGGGCGATGTGTTTACCGCCAACCTGGCCGAGGCGGAAGAGGATCACGACCTGCCGGAATTCGACGGCCCCGATGGCAGCGAGAAGGAAGTGCTGGCCCGTTACGGCGAGCTGCGCACCTGGTTTGCGCCGCTCAAGCTGGTGCCAGAGGCGCTGTCGCTGTCTTCGCGCTACGCGTGGACCGTGAAGCTCGATAACGGCATGAGCGTGGCGCTGGGCCGCGAGCAGACCAGCAGCACGCTGCGTGAGCGGGTGGAGCGGCTGCTGGGCATCTACCCGCAACTGGTCGAGCACCTGCCCGAGATCGAGACCATCGACATGCGTTACCAGAACGGCCTGGCGCTGAGCGCCAGGGGATTGAAGATACCGAAAGACGGCGCCTGGCCGAAAAAGCAGGCCATGAAGAAGACTGCGGCTGGCGCCCAAAAGCCATTGCCAGCAACACGATAACCACGATAACAATCACAAGCAGAACAGAGCAGGCAACACATGACAAAAGACGCGAAAAACCTGATCGTCGGTCTCGACATCGGCACCTCCAAGGTGGTGGCCGTGGTGGCCGAGGTGATGAGCGATGGACGCCACGAAGTGATCGGGCTGGGTCAGCACGAATCGAAGGGCCTGAAAAAAGGCGTGGTCGTCAACATCGAAGCGACCGTCGAATCGATCCAGCGCGCGCTCGAGGAAGCGGAGCTCATGGCCGACTGCAAAATCCGCAATGTGTACGCGGGCATTGCCGGCAGTCATATCCGCAGCTTCAATTCGAGCGGCATGGTGGCCATCAAGGAAAAGGAAGTGACGGCCACCGACGTAGCGCGCGTCATCGAAACGGCAAAGGCGGTTAACATTCCGACTGATCAGCAATTGCTGCACACCGTGCCGCAGGAGTTCATTGTCGACAGCCAGGAAGATGTGCGCGAGCCGATCGGCATGAGCGGCATCCGTCTCGAAGTCAAAGTCCATATCGTTACCGGCGCCGTCTCTGCGGTGCAGAACATCGTCAAGTGCGTACGTCGCTGCGGGCTGGAAGTATCGGACCTGATACTGCAGCCTATGGCCTCGGCCGACGCGGTGCTGACCACCGACGAAAAAGAACTCGGCGTGGTGCTGATCGACATCGGCGGCGGCACCACCGACGTGGCAGTGTTCTCCGACGGCGCGATCCGTCACACGGCAGTGATTCCGATCGCGGGCGACCAGATCACCAACGACGTCGCCATGGCGCTGCGCACGCCGACGGCGGAAGCGGAAGAGATCAAGATCCGCTTCGGCGTGGCCAAGCAGGTGCTGGCCGATCCGGGCGAGACACTGGAAGTGCCGGGGCTGGGCGACCGTGGTCCGCGCACGCTGTCGCGCCAGGCGCTGGCAGCGGTGATCGAACCGCGCGTGGAAGAGCTGTTTGCGATGGTGCACCAGGTGGTGCGCGAGTCCGGTTACGAAGGCGTGCTCTCGTCGGGCATCGTCCTTACCGGCGGTACATCCATCATGCCGGGCATGGTGGAGATGGCGGAAGACATCTTCCTGCGGCCGGCGCGCCTGGGCACGCCGGACTACCGGGGCCAGCTGGCCGACGTGGTGCGCAGCCCGCGCTACGCCACCGTGCTGGGCCTGCTGCTGGAAGCGAAAAAACAGTACCTGCGCGGGCACATCGTGACGCGCCAGGATGGGTCGGTGAAGGCAGTGTGGCAACGCATGAAGGAATGGTTCCTCGGGAACTTTTAAGCAGAACGAAGTACAGAACGGTAGCAAAAGCAGCTGAACGAAAACGTAAGCATCTAAATTATTTAAATTAATCCGCAGTTTTCAATCTCCAGTTCTCCTACTAATATGAGGACTGGCGCTTGGAAACGGCAAACTGATAGGGAGCACATCATGGAGTTCGATATGGTCGATAACGCAGCTTTGGGCACCGTCATCAAGGTGGTCGGTGTCGGCGGAGCAGGTGGCAATGCGGTTCAACACATGATCAACAAGGGCATGTCCGGCGTGGAATTCATCGCCGCCAATACCGACGCGCAGGCGCTGGCTACCTCGCGCGCACACAACGTCATCCAGATCGGCGAGACCGGCCTGGGTGCCGGCATGAAGCCGGACGTCGGCCGCAAGCTGGCCGAAGAATCGCGCGCGCGCATCGAAGATGCACTGCGCGGCGCGCACATGGTCTTCATCGCCGCCGGCATGGGCGGCGGCACCGGCACCGGCGCCGCACCGATCGTGGCCGAAGTGGCCAAGTCGCTGGGCGCGCTGACCGTCGCCGTGGTCTCCAAGCCGTTCTCGCACGAAGGCCAGAAGTGCATGGACATCGCCGATGAAGGCCTGGAACAGCTGTCGGCCAACGTCGACTCGCTGATCGTGATCCTCAACGAAAAACTCGAAGAGATCTACGAAGACGAATCGCTGATCGAATGGCTGCAACACGCTGACGATGTACTGAACAACGCGGTGGCCGGTATCGCCGAGATCATCAACGTGCCGGGCCACATCAACGTCGACTTCAACGACGTCAAGACCATCATGGGCGAGCAGGGCAAGGCCATGATGGGCACCGCGACCGCATCCGGCATCGACCGTGCGCGCATCGCCGCCGAACAGGCCGTGGCCTCGCCACTGCTCGACGGCGTCGACCTGTCGGGCGCCCGTGGCGTGCTGGTCAATGTGACCGCCAGCCGTGGCCTCAAAGGTAAAGAGATCAAGGAAGTCATGGCTGCCGTGCGCGCCTTTGCCGCACCGGACGCATCGATCGCGCAAGGTATCGCGTACGACGACGCCATGGGCGACGAAATCCGCGTCACCGTGGTCGCCACTGGCCTGGGCAAGAACAAGAAGCACGTGCAACTGGTACCGCAGCAAATGCTGCGCACCGGCACCCACAACAGCCCGATGATGCCATCGGCCGGCATGGGCGGCGCGGCGGTCAACGTGGGCATGGGTTCGACCGGCGTGATGGGTTCGGGCGCTGCCGGCTTCGACGGCATGAAGGCGCCAGCCGTATGGCGCCGCGAGTCGGCCTCCGAGCAAGTGCGCGCGATGGAAAAGAATGGCATGGAAACCTATGACATTCCAGCCTTCCTGCGCAAGCAAGCCGACTAATCATTCATACACATACAAAGGAAACACCATGACCATCAAGATCGGCGACCAACTGCCAGAAGGCACCCTGTCCGAATTCATCGACACCGAAACCGAAGGCTGCGCACTGGGTCCGAACACGTTCAACGTGCAAGACCTGGTCAAGGGCAAGAAGATCGCCATCTTCGGCCTGCCGGGCGCCTATACCCCGACCTGCTCGGCACAACACGTGCCAGGTTACGTCCAGCACGCGGAAGCCTTCAAGGCCAAGGGCGTCGATGAAATCTGGTGCATCTCGGTCAACGACGCGTTCGTGATGGGCGCCTGGGGCCGCGACCAGAAAGCCACCGGCATCGTGCGCATGATGGCCGACGGTAACGCCGCCTACAGCAAGGCCCTGGGCCTGGACGCCGACTTCAGCAAGTTCGGCATGGGCACCCGCTCGCAGCGTTACTCGCTGCTGGTGGAAGACGGCAAGGTCACCCAGCTGAACGTGGAAGAGGGCGGCAAGTTCGAAGTGTCGAACGCGGAAACGCTGCTGGGCCAGCTGTAATCGGCTTCGGTTCGCAGTAACGACAAACGGCGCTTCGGCGCCGTTTTTTTTGGCAAACCCGCAATGCCAACCGGGGTCGGACCCACGTGGCGGGGCATGCGTATCGCAGGGTGGGTTTGAGGGGAGCTTACTTACCGCTCCGTCGGGCGGCAGTCATATTTCAAAAGCCCCGACTTTTCAGCCATGCTGGCGTGGGTACAACCACGCCGTGAGTTCGATCGCGACCTGGCGCCGCGCCACAGCAGGCGCATGGCGTCCGAGCGGTACGCGCAGGTCGCCACAGGCCAGCTGCGGCACGGCGTGGTCGGTGGGCGGCATCAGCACGCGCGTGTGCCACGGCGGCATCGACCACAGGCTGTGGGAGCGTCCGCGCCGCTGCTCGACCAGCAGGCAGTCAGCGGACAGTTCGATGCGGTCGAAGTCGTCCAGGTGCCGCGCATGGTGGTGCAGGCAGGCGGCCATCACGGCCGCTTCCAGCGCGGCGTAGGCCAGCATGTGCCAGTAGCCCCACCACAGGAAAACCGCCGCCAGCGCCAGCGTGGGCAGGCACAGCGCCGCGCCCAGCAACAGCAACTGGCGGTCGGTCAGCCTGCTGCGCCGGCGCAGCCACCAGCAGCGATGCAGGGGCGGGCCTTGCCACCCGCTGCCGCCGTTGCCGATACTGGTATCGCGCGGCATGGTGCGCCCTTTACGCCACCACCGGCGGCTTCTCGAAGGTATGGAACGGCGCCGGGCTCGGCACGGTCCACTCCAGGCCTTCCGCGCCTTCCCATGGCTTGGCGGGCGCCAGTGCGCCACCGCGGATGGTGGGCAGCACGATGGCGAACACGAAGTACACCTGGGTGAGGCCGAACAGCAGCGCGCCGATGGTGGTGAGCTGGTTGTAGTCGGTGAACTGGGTGGAGTAATCGACATAGCGGCGCGGCATGCCGGCCAGTCCCAGGAAATGCATCGGGAAGAAGGTCACGTTTACCCACACCAGCGAATTCCAGAAGTGGAACGCCGCGCGCTTTTGGTTGACCATGTGGCCGGTCCACTTGGGCGCCCAGTAGTAAAAGCCGGTGAAGATGGCGAACAGCGAACCTGCCACCAGTACATAGTGGAAATGGGCGACGACGTAATAGGTGTCATGCACCTGGATGTCGATCGGCGTGACCGCCAGAATCAGGCCCGAGAAGCCGCCAATGGTAAATACCCAGATGAAGCCGATGGCAAACAGCATCGGCGCCTCGAACGTGAGCGCTCCGCGCCACATGGTGGCGACCCAGTTGAACACCTTCACGCCAGTGGGCACGGCCACCAGCATGGTTGCGTACATGAAGAACAGCTGGCCCGTGATGGGCATGCCGGTGGCGAACATGTGGTGCGCCCACACGATGAAGGAAATGATGGCGATCGATGCTGCCGCATAGACCATCGATGCATAGCCGAACAGCGGCTTGCGCGAGAACGTGGGCACCACCTCGGAGATGATGCCGAAGGCGGGCAGGATCATGATGTATACCTCGGGGTGGCCGAAAAACCAGAAAATATGCTGGAACATGATCGGGTCGCCGCCAGCGGCGGCGTTGAAGAACGATGTGCCGAAGTGGCGGTCGGTGAGCAGCATGGTGACCGCCCCCGACAGCACCGGCATCACGGCGATCAGCAAGTAGGCGGTGATCAGCCAGGTCCAGGAAAACATCGGCATCTTCATCAGCGTCATGCCCGGCGCGCGCATATTGAGGATGGTGGTGATGATGTTGATTGCGCCCATGATGGACGAGATGCCCATCAGGTGAATGGCGAAAATCGCCATGTCCATGCCGGGGCCCATCTGGATCGACAGGGGTGGGTACAGCGTCCACCCCGAGGCGGTGGCGCCGCCGCCGGCAAAGAAGGAGCCGATCAGCAGCAGCGCGGCCGGCGGCAGCAGCCAGAACGAAAAATTGTTCATGCGCGCGAACGCCATGTCGGAAGCACCAATTTGCAGTGGGATCATCCAGTTGGCGAACCCCACGAACGACGGCATGATGGCGCCGAAAATCATCACCAGGCCATGCATGGTCACCATCTGGTTGTAGAACTCGGGCTGGAAGAATTGCAGCCCTGGCTGGAACAGTTCGAGCCGGATCAGCATGGCCAGTGCACCGCCACTCATCAGCATCACCAGCGAAAACCACAGGTACAGGGTGCCGATGTCCTTGTGGTTGGTGGCGTAGAGCCAGCGCCGCCAGCCGCGCGGGTGGTCGTGCTGGTGAGCGTGATCTTTGGCAAGGTCGTCGCCGTGGCGAAAGCCGTCGGGCGCACTTTTTTTGGTGGGAACGAAAGCGTTGTCGATGGTGTCGCTCATGGCGGCTGTCTCCGGTCAATTGGATCAGCATAGGAGGGCGGCATGCTGGCTCGTGTGGGGCAGTTTTCCGCAGACGTGTAGGACAGCGCGCTCCGATAATTTTGGCTTCTTCGGACTGTTATAGGATAACGCCGAGGGATGACACCGAGGGATGACGTCGAGGGACGACACAGAGACCGGGCAAGGCGGCACAGGCCGCGAGGGAACTTGCCGCAGTTTCCTACCTCCAACCACGTTTAAGGAGCCGAGATGAATACGCAAAACCGATCCGACAAGCTGCTGCCCGCCGATGACCAGGTGGCCGAAGAAGTCAATACCGACCAGCAATCCCCCGCCACGCGCCGCATCGGCCAGTTGCCGCAGCAGCCCGTGGGTGGGCAGTCGGTGGAAGAGGCGGTGGCTGATGCTGCCGGGGCGGTCGATGGCATCGAAAGCCCGCGCCAAGACAAAGATGAGAAGTAGCCTTCATCCGCTGGCAAGCTATTGTTTCAAGCATGCCCTGAACATCGTCGAATCGATGGTAAAGGTTTCCTCCTCGCGCACCGCAAAGTAGTCGCGGGTTTCCTGCGGCGCCCCGCGCAGCAGGCTGCGGATGGCGGTCACGCGCTCGGCCGGTGTGCGCATGCGTGCGGTCCATTCGTCGAACTGCATGTCCAGCTTCCAGCCGTCCACGCGCTCGCCGGCGAAGCCGGCCTCGGCTAACATGCGCAACCACTCGGACGCCCGGTAGTCGCGCACGTGCGAGCCGTCGCGCAGCAGTTCCACCGCTTGCAAGGTGGTGTCGTGCAGCGGCGACTCGGGCGCGGTGATGTCGATGACGACCAACACGCCGCCCGGCTTGAGCACGCGTTTCACTTCTTGCAGCGCGGCAGGCACATCGAACCAGTGATGGGCGGAAAAGCGCGTCATCACCATGCAGAACGAGGCGTCGGCAAACGGCAGGTTCGCCACGTTGCCTTGTTGCGTGACGATCCGTTCCAGCCCACGCTCCTGCGCGGCGCCAGCCACTACCGCCAGCATTTCCGGCGCCAGGTCGAACGCCGTGACCGACTGCGCCACCGGCGCCACCGCGAAGCTGGCGTGGCCGGCGCCGCAGCCGAGGTCCAGCACCACCGGGCGCTTGCTGCTGCCGGTCAGGTTGGCGGCGATGTCGCGCAAGGCGGTCAGGTCGGCGCCTTGCGCGTGGACCGCGCTGGTCAGGTAGGCGCTGGCGGTGTTGCCGAACTGTTGGGCGACGAGGGCTGGCTGTTGCATGAGATTTTCTCCAAAAAAGGTGGCGGTCAGGGCAGAATAAGCGGGTTTGTATCCTGTAACAAGACAAGGATTTATCCTGGTATAAGGAACTACCATGCAGAATCTCGGTGACTTCATCCGCGCCCACCGCGAGCGCACCACGCCCGACCGGGTGGGCCTGCCAGCGGGCGGGCGCCGTCGCACGCCCGGCCTGCGCCGCGAAGAACTGGCGCAACTGTGCGACGTCAGTCCCACCTGGCTGACCTGGCTCGAGCAGGGCCGCGACGTGGCGCCATCGGGCAAGCTGCTGGCGCGCCTGGCCGACGTGCTGCATTTGCGTGCGGCAGAGCGCGCTTACCTGTTCAGCCTGGCCGAACGGCTCGACCCCCATGGGGACGAGATGCACGAAGAAGTGCAGCCGTTGCAGGCGATGGTCGATGCGATCAACGCTCCGGCCTATGTGCTCGACCGCCAGTGGGACGCGCTGGCCTGGAACGCCGATGCGCTGGCGCTGTTCGGCGCCTGGCTGGACGTGGCGGCCGATGCGCCGACGCGGCCGAACCTGCTGCGCTTCATGTTCCGCAGCGCCGCGGCGCGCGGCCTGATCGTCGAATGGGGCGAGCGCGCCAGCCGCCTGGTGGCCGAGTTTCGCGCCGACATCGGCAAGCACACGGGCCTGCCCGCCATCGTGGGCCTGATCGCCGAGCTGGCGCAAGGCAGTACCGAGTTCCAGGCGCGGTGGACCTTGCAGGACGTGGTAGCCCGCGACGGCGGCCTGCGCCGTTTTCAGCATCCGGCCATGGGCGAGCTGGCTTTTACCCAGGTGACCATGCACCTGGCCAAGCGGCACGATCTGAAGCTGGTGATGTTGTTGCCTTGATCTCAATCTGGCTGAACTTAATGAGACAAGGGCTGTCCAAACTGGATGCGTGTGCGGAGTATGATGATTGGCTGAGATTCCAAGACCTGCGGAGGATGCTATGCAATATTTTGAGTTGCCGGAACTGATACAGATGTACCGGGACGGTGGCGTCCGCTCATTGAAAGTGGCGGAGGTCGGCGCAAAATATCAAATACACGTCATGACTGCGCAGGGCAGCGGTACCTTGCGCGATGGCACACTCGACCGTGGCATCGAATTTTCCACCTCCCAGCGTGCGGCGGCTTATCTTGTGGAGCAAGGGCTGTACGACAACGGCCAGTTGTCGTCCGTCGCACACGATGACTGGGTACGCTCCAAGGTTCAGGCATCGCTTGACGGCCTACGCGATGGCAGTAATGCAGTTTATTCAGAAGATGAGTGGGCTGAAATTCGTCGGGTAAAAAAAGCCAAGCTTGGTGTGTGATGAAGCGCCTCGTGCGTAGCGCGACATATCGCCTGGATCTGGACGACATCGAGAGGTATGTAGCACGCAGGGATCCCTTGGCAGCAGCGAAGCTTGTGGACCATATCGACGACCAGTTTGCCCATCTCGCCGATCCTGAATTTCCTCGCCGAGCAGGAAAAGTGAAGGATACTTTTGAACTGGTGGTCAATAAAAACTACATCGTCATTTTTATTGAGTCGGACACCGATATCGTTGCGCTCAACGTGGTACATGCCAAGCGACGCTACCCATGACTAGCGGTGTCCGTGTCAACTGCCTTCCTCGCACCCGCTGCAAAGCCGTTGTCACTTTGCTATAATCAGAGCCGGCCACGCATGTCCCATACCGACGGCCCTGGCTCCGGACGTCGCCATGATGACGTTCCCAGTGGCCCCTCCGGCCAGCGTAGCAAGGAGCTTCCCCTGACTTCCGCTTTCACCAATCCCATCTCCCGCAAGGAAAACCTGCACAGCATCTACGCCATGCTGATCGCCGTGATGATGTTCTCGTTCATGGACACCACCATGAAACTGCTCTCGGCGACCTATCCCGCCACCCAGGTCACCGCGCTGCGTGCGCTCAGCTCCCTGCCGCTGCTGTGCGCCTACATCTGGTACCGCGGCGCGTTTCGCGGCATCTTTAATGTTCGCTGGGGCATGCACGTGTTCCGCGCCGTGCTCGGCATCGCCATGCTCACCACGTTCGCCTATGGCTTGAAGGCGCTGTCGCTGGCCGAGGCGTATTCGATTTTCTTCATTGCGCCTGCGCTCATCACCATGCTGTCGGTGTTCGTGCTCAAGGAGCGCGTGGTGGCCGGGCAGTGGGTGGCCATCGTGGTCGGACTGGTCGGTGTGCTGGTGGTGCTGCGCCCCGAAGGCAGCGGCTTTCTCACGCTGGGCGGGCTGGCGATCCTGGCAGCGGCCGCGTGCTACGCGGTCTCGGCCATTACCGCGCGGCTGCTGGCGCGCACCGACAGCACCGAGTCGATGATGTTCTGGCTGCTCACCTTGATGGCAATCGGCGCGGTGGCGCTGGCGTGGCCCATGTGGGTGCCGGTGCGGGCGGCCGATGGCGCGACCTTGCTGGCGCTGGCGCTGTCGGGCTTTTTCGGCCAGCTGGCCATTACCAAGGCGTTCAGTACCGGCAAGGCTTCGATCGTGGCGCCGTTCGAGTACACGGCGCTGGCCTGGGGCGTGGCGATCGACAGGCTGTTGTGGCAGGCGCTGCCCGATGGCTATACCTTGCTGGGAGCGGGTATCATCATTGCCAGCGGCATCTACCTGGTGCGGCGCGAGTCTGCGCACAAGGAGTCGGAGCACCCATAGTCACCCTTAGCAACCCCGGCCAGACAACTTGGATATAATCAGCCCATGTTAAAACAACGCACCATCAAAGAACTGGTCCGCACCACTGGCGTGGGCCTGCATTCCGGGCGCAAGGTCGAACTGACCCTGCGCCCGGCCGAGCCCGATACCGGCATCGTGTTCCGCCGTGTCGACCTGTCGCCCATGGTCGAGTTTCCGTCGAGCGCGATGGCGGTCGGCGACACCCGCATGGCCTCGGTGCTGGTCAAGGACGGCGCCCGCGTCTCCACGGTCGAGCACCTGATGTCGGCCTGCGCCGGTCTCGGGATCGACAACCTGTACATCGAAGTCAGTGCCGAAGAAATCCCGATCATGGATGGCTCGGCCTCCTCGTTCGTGTTCCTGTTGCAGCAGGCCGGGGTGCTGGAACAGCCGGCGGCCAAGAAATTCATCCGCGTATTAAAACCGGTAGAAATCCGCGAAGGCACGGGCGAGCGCGAAAAATGGGCGCGCCTGGTGCCGCACGACGGCTTCAAGCTCGACTTCTTCATCGAATTCAACCATCCGGCGGTCGATGGCACGCAGCAGCGCGCAGTGGTCGATTTCGGCGACGTTTCGTACGTGCACGACGTGGCGCGCGCGCGCACTTTCGGCTTCATGCAGGACGTGGAAATGTTGCGCGGCATCGGCCTGGCGCGCGGCGGTTCGCTGGAAAACGCCATCGTGATGGACGAGTACCGCATCCTCAATTCCGACGGGCTGCGCTACGACGACGAATTCGTCCGTCACAAGATTCTCGATGCCATTGGCGACCTGTACCTGGTGGGTCACCCGCTGATCGCCGGTTACGAGGCGCACAAGTCGGGCCATGCATTGAACAACCAGCTGCTGCTGGAGTTGCTCAAGCATCCCGATGCTTACGAGATCGTCACGTTTGACAAGGTCGAGTCCGCACCGCAGTCATACGCCCGGCAAATGGCCAGCGAGTGGGCGCAGACCTAATTAAATTTCACGCCGCCGTGCCACCATCGCCTTCAGGGCAGCAATCAGGGTGGCATTCTGCGGCGACTGTTCGAGGTTGTTGCCGAGGTCGTCGAAGGCGGTCACTGCCGCGTCCGACAGCGACAGCGAACGCATCTGCTCCTTGATTTCGGCCGCCTTGGTCATCTGCACCTTCAGGCGGGTGGCGCTCACTTGCCAGCCGCGCTTGGCCAGGGTTTCCTGTAATTTCGGGATTTGCTGCTTGAGCTTGGCTGCCAGCGCGGCGTTCGGCACCGACAGGGTCAGCTGGCCGTCTTCGAAAGCGAGGATGTCGCAGTAGCGGAACATGGCCGGCAGCGCGGTGGCGCAGTCTTTTTGCAGCGCGGCCATGCGTTCGATGGCGGGCAGCATGGCGGCCATCTTGTCGTCGCGGCGCAGGAAGTCGGTGGCGACCACGGCGGTGCGGCGCTTGATTGTCAGGTTGGAGGAATTGAATCGCATGGCGCGAACATATCACAACGGCGCCCCGCGCGTCATCCACCGGCCACGCTGTCACCACCGGGTAAAATAGGTTGATTGGGTGACATTGTTCACACCTCGGCCATTGTTATCCAGACCATAGACCCAATGTACGACCCGACGCGTGATAAAATCACCGTCTTTTGCCATAGTCGAACTCCGTGCGGTCGGCCCGTCCCCCTACCGAGCTTCACCTACAGAGCTTTTTTAACGGCGTTTTTTCAAGAATTCAAGCATGTCATTACTGACCAAGATTTTTGGCAGCCGCAACCAGCGACTGCTCAAGCAATACCAAAAAACGGTACGCGAGATCAATGCCCTCGAGCCGGCCCTGGAAAAACTGTCGGATGCCGAGCTGCAAGCCAAGACGCCCGAGTTCAAGGACCGGTTCGCCAAAGGCGAGTCGCTGGACGCCCTGTTGCCTGAAGCGTTCGCGGTCTGCCGCGAGGCCAGCAAGCGCGTATTCAAGATGCGTCACTTCGACGTGCAGATGCTCGGCGGTATGGTTCTGCACCATGGCAAGATCGCGGAAATGGGCACCGGCGAGGGTAAAACCCTGACCGGCACCCTGCCTGCCTACCTGAATGCGCTGTCCGGCAAGGGCGTGCACATCGTCACCGTCAACGATTACCTGGCCCAGCGCGATGCCGAGACCATGGCCAAGCTATACAGCTGGCTCGGCCTCACCACCGGCATCAACCTGTCGCAGATGGACCACGGCACCAAGCAGCTGGCTTACCGTTCGGACATCACCTACGGCACCAACAACGAGTTCGGTTTCGACTACCTGCGCGACAACATGGTGTTCGACGCCAAGGACCGCGTCCAGCGCGAACTGAACTTCGGCATCGTCGATGAAGTTGACTCGATCCTGATCGATGAAGCGCGTACTCCTTTGATCATCTCGGGCCAGGCTGAAAATCACACCGACCTGTACTACAAGATCAACGAAGTGCCGCAGCACCTGACCCTGCAAGTGGGCGAGGAGACCTCGGACGGCAAGGGCAAGATCGAAGTGCCGGGCGACTACACCAAGGACGAGAAATCGCACCAGGTGCTGCTCACCGAAGCCGGCCACGAGAAGGCCGAAGCCATCCTCACGCAAATGGGCCTGCTGGCCGAAGGCGCGTCGCTGTACGACTCCGCCAACATCACGCTGGTGCACCACCTGTACGCCGCGCTGCGCGCGCACGCGCTGTACCACAAGGACCAGCAGTACGTGGTGCAGAACGACGAAGTCGTCATCGTCGATGAATTCACCGGCCGCCTGATGACCGGTCGCCGCTGGTCCGACGGCCTGCACCAGGCGGTGGAAGCGAAAGAAGGCGTCAAGATCCAGAACGAGAACCAGACCCTGGCCTCGATCACGTTCCAGAACTACTTCCGCATGTACGCCAAGCTGTCCGGCATGACCGGCACGGCCGACACCGAAGCCTACGAATTCCAGGAAATCTACGGTCTCGAAACCGTCGTGGTGCCACCGAACCGTCCATCGGCCCGCAAGGACCGCCAGGACCAGGTGTACAAGTCGGCGCAGGAAAAGTACAACGCCATGATGCTGGAAATCCGCGAGTGCTACGACCGCGGCCAACCGGTGCTGGTCGGTACCACCTCGATCGAGAACTCCGAACTGCTGTCGAGCATCCTGACCAAGGCCGGCCTGCCGCACAACGTCCTGAACGCCAAGCAGCACGCCCGCGAAGCGGAAATCATTGCCCAGGCCGGTAGCCCGCGGGCGATTACCATCGCCACCAACATGGCCGGTCGCGGTACCGACATCGTGTTGGGCGGTAACGTGGAAAAGCAGATCCAGTTCATCGAAGCCAATCCCGACCTGTCCGACGCCGACAAGGCCAAGCAGGCCCAGGCACTGCGCGACGGCTGGCAAGCACTGCACGAAGAAGTGGTGGCCGCTGGCGGCCTGCACATCGTCGGCACCGAGCGCCACGAATCGCGCCGCGTCGACAACCAGTTGCGCGGCCGTGCGGCACGCCAGGGCGATCCCGGCATGTCGCGCTTCTTCCTGTCGCTCGACGATCCGCTGCTGCGCATCTTTGCCGGCGACCGCATGCGCGCCGTAATGGACCGCCTGAAAATGCCGGAAGGCGAACCGATCGAAGCGGGCATCGTTTCGCGCTCGATCGAATCGGCCCAGCGCAAGGTCGAGGCACGCAACTTCGACATCCGCAAGCAATTGCTGGAGTACGACGACGTTGCCAACGACCAGCGCAAGGTGATCTACCAGCAGCGTAACGAGCTGCTCGAAGCGACCGACACCAAGGAACTGATCGACTCGCTGCGCCACGGCGCCTTCACCGACCTGGTACGCGAATACGTGCCGGCCGAATCGGTGGAAGAGCAGTGGAATATCGCCGGCCTGGAAGCGACGCTGGCGTCCGAGTGGCAAATCGACCTGCCGCTCACGAAGATGCTCGAGACCGAGAAAGACATCAACGACGACGACGTGCTCGAACGCGTGCTCGCTGCCGCCGATGCGCAGTACGAAGCGAAGATCGCCATCGTTGGCCGCGAATCGTTTGCCGGCTTCGAGCGTAACGTCATGCTGCAAAGCGTGGACAGCCACTGGCGCGAGCATTTGGCCGCGCTCGACCACCTGCGCCAGGGTATCCACCTGCGCGGCTACGCGCAAAAGAATCCGAAACAGGAATACAAGCGCGAAGCGTTCGAGCTGTTCGGCCAGATGCTGGACATGATCAAGAACGAAGTGGTCAAGCTGATCATGACGGTGCGCATCCAGTCGCGCGACGAGATCGAACAGGCCGAAGCCGAGATGCAGAAGTCGCACGTGGAAAACGTCAGCTACCAGCACGCCGACTTCGACCCGAACGCGGCGCCGGAAGACCTGCTGGCGCCCGCACCGGCCTCGGCATCGGGCAACAACTACGCCGGCCTGCCACCGGAACTGCAAAACCTCACGGGCGAGCAGCTGATGGAAATGGGCCTGAAAGTGGGCCGCAACGACCCTTGCCCATGCGGCAGCGGCAAGAAATACAAGGCTTGCCACGGCAAGCTGGCGTAAGTCGGTTCGATTGAAAAAGCCACCATTGTCGCTCGCGCGGCAATGGTGGCTTTTTTACGACCGTCGGTACGGCGTCAAAATGCCGCATGGCGTCAATTTGTCACCGGGCGTCTGTCTTATGCCATATTTTGCGTGAAATACGCCTGTTCAGACCAACTACCGAAGGTATTCCGATGAGCGCAATAATCGAGACAGAACGCGAGACAGAACGCGAGAAAGCACGTGGCCACCGGACCCACAGTGGCCGCCACTACTTCATCTTACGGCAGCGTCAAAATCACCTTCACTGACTCATCGACGGCCGACTTCTCGATGTAGCCGATCGCCTTCGGATCGGCTGCCACCGCCTTTTTCACTTCGGCGGCGCTGGCGTATTCTTTCGGTGCGGTGGCCTTGCCGGTAAATACCAGCTTCGACCACAGCGCCTTGACTTGCGCCGTGTCCTTGTCAGCCACTTTCTTGTAGAACTCGGCGCGCACGGCCGAGCTTTCCGGCAGGTCCACCGGGGTGAACAGGTTGGATTTGCCGAGGAAGAACTGCGACGCCTGTTCCGAGAACATGCGGGTAGCGGGGTTTTTCGGGCTGACGATGACGACTACTTCGGCCGAGGCCGGCAATGCCAGGGCGCCCAGCGCCGCCATCAGTGCTGCAGCAATAATATTTTTGTTCATAGGTGCTCCCGGATCAGAATACGAAGTCGAGGCCGACTGCGACCACGTTGATGTCTTTGGTGGTGCCGGCGGCCGGCGCGTGGATCAGGTAGCCGGACTTGGCTTTTGGCTTCACGTGGTCCAGTTGTACCTTCAGCGCCATCGATTTGGCGAAGTCCCAGCGCACGCCGACCAGGCTGGTGCTTTGTTCCTGGGCGCCCATCAGGCCGGTGACGGCGCCGCGCAAGGCTGCCGGCGCGGCCGCGAAGGCGGCAGGCACGGTCACCGACTTGCCGTGGCCTTCCACGGTGGCGTGGGCAACGTAAGGCACGAATTTGCCGATGCGGTAGCCGGCCATCGCATACCAGGCATTGGTGTCGGCCAGGTACACCGGCTCCTTGGCGCGGCGCTGCGCGTATTCGGTTTGCAGCACGATGTTGTTCCAGTCCATGGTCATGCCGACCGAGGTGAACGCAATCTTCTTGCCATCCTTGAAGTTCAGATCGGAGGCCAGTTTGCCGAAACCGACGGCCGTCAAGGTGCTGCTCAAGGTGTTGAGCGAACCGATGTCGTTGATTTCCATGTCGGCGCGGGCGTGCGCGGCGCGCACCACGAACGGGCCGTATTCGCCGCTGATGCTGATGCCGGCGTCCGGCGCGCGGTAGGTGGCGACCGAGCCGCTGCCCGACGACACGTAAATCTTGCCGCGCGAAACACCGACAAAGGCCTGCGCCGTGAAGGTGAGGTCGCCAAAGTTGGTCTGGTAATTGATATCGGCGCCGTCCGAGTTTTCAATCGGGTTCTGCGCGTACAGTTCGACCGGCGGGCGCATCATAGTGTTGGCGTAACCGACGTTCTGGTAATCCGAGATCAAAAACGTCGGCACGACCACGCGGCCCACGCGCACGCTCACTTCATCGTTGATCTTCGCTTTCAGGAAGCCCCAGGTCACCTCGGTGCCGAAGTTGCCTTCCGGGCCTTTGCGGGTCAGCACTTGCACCGTGCCCGACAGCCAGTCGTTCATCTTGTAGGTCGCTTGCAGGCCGAGGTTGGTGTCGAGGCTGATGCGCGGGCTGTCGCCGACGCCCTTGGCCTGGTTGTAACGGGCGAACTCGGCGACGTCCGAATTACTTTTGGCAACGCCAACGGTGCCGAAACCGCTGATGCTGAGGTTGCCGTCGTCGAGGGCGCCGGCATGGGCCTGCATGGTGGCCATGGCGGCCAGAATCGCTGCTGCTAACAGTTGCTTTTTCATGGGATGCTTATCCTTGCGGTAATTGGTCTGCTGTTGTGTTCGGTACTGCGGGGTATGGGGCAATGCGGGGATGGGGCATTCGTTGGCAACATTAAACTAAATTGCCGTAGAGCATGAGAATTTATGCAAATAAGTGGACGAACGTACTATATTTCGTCGTTTTTACGCAAAATCCCTGCGGAATCAACAAGTTGTACGACATCGTGTCAGTAATCAGGCAGGCATGTTTAACCTTTTTGCCACGCTTGAACGTCGTGGTCCGCGCACTGCGCTGTTTTGCCGGTCAGGCATTACAATATCGGCTTCCCTGCCACCCACGAGATCACTGAATATGGCCGTCAATTCCCCCCTGCCTGTCGCCGCCGACCTGAAACCTGTTGCCGGTATCGAGATCGGCTTTGCCCAAGCCGGCATCAAGAAACCCAACCGCAAGGACGTGCTGGTGATGAAGCTGGCGCCCACCGCGACTGTTGCCGGCGTGTTCACCCTCAACCGCTTCTGCGCCGCGCCGGTGCAGATCGCCAAGGCGCACCTGGCCGCCGCCAAGGAAACCGGCAAGCCGGTGGTCGCACTACTGGTCAACACCGGCAACGCCAACGCCGGTACCGGCGAACTGGGCCTGTCGCTGGCCAACGAAACCTGCGCCGCCCTGGCCAGCCAGCTCGGCTGCGAACCGTCGCAGATCCTGCCGTTCTCCACCGGCGTGATCCTGGAACCGCTGCCGGCGGCCAAGGTGATTGCCGGCCTGCCGCAAGCGGTAGCCGGCCTGCAAGCCGATAACTGGTTCAACGCGGCCGAAGCCATCATGACCACCGACACCCAGCCCAAGGCCGGCTCGCGCACGGTCACCATCGGCGGCCACACGGTGACCATGAGCGGCATCTCCAAGGGCGCCGGCATGATCAAGCCCAACATGGCGACCATGCTCGGCTACCTGGCGCTGGACGCCAAGGTGGCGCAACCGGTGCTCGACGTGCTGGTCAAGCAGGTGGCCGACCAGACCTTCAACTGCATCACCATCGACGGCGACACCTCGACCAACGATTCCTTCATGCTGATCGCCACCGGCGCCGGCAGCCTGGAGATCACCTCGGTCGAGTCGCCCGAATACCGCGAACTGGCCGCCGCCGTTACCGAACTGTCGCTGTTCCTGGCGCAAGCGATCGTGCGCGACGGCGAGGGCGCCACCAAGTTCATCACCATTACCGTGGAAGACGCCGCCAGCGTGGCCGAAGCGCGCAAGATCGCCTATTCGATCGGCCACTCGCCGCTGGTCAAGACCGCGTTCTTCGCGTCCGATCCGAACCTGGGCCGTATCCTGGCCGCGATCGGCTATGCCGGCGTCGACGACCTTGATGTCAGCAAGCTCAACCTGTACCTCGACGACGTCTGGGTGGCCAAGAACGGCGGCCGCAATCCCGACTACCAGGAAGCCGATGGCCAGCGCGTGATGCAGCAAAGCGAGATCCTGGTGCGCGTCAAGCTCGCCCGCGGCGACCAGGCTGCCACCGTGTACACCTGCGACCTGTCGCACGACTACGTGAGCATCAACGCCGACTACCGTTCGTGATGCCAGCGATGACCACGCTGGAACAATTTCTGGCCAGGGCCGAGGCGGTGCTGGCGCGGGTGGAGGCGGTGCTGCCGCCTGCGCCGCCGGCGCCGGACTGGGCCAACGGCTACGCCTTCCGCTGGCGCAAGCGCAGCGGCGGTGGCTTCGGTGGCGCCAGCTACCTGCAGGCAGTGGCGCACGTGTCCGATATCGCGCTCGATGATTTGCAGCACATCGGCCCGCAAAAGCAGCAGATCGAACAGAACACGCGCCAGTTCGTTGCCGGCCGCCCGGCCAACAACGTGCTGCTCACCGGCGCCCGTGGCACCGGCAAGTCGTCGCTGATCAAGGCCTGCCTGAACCAGTTCGCCCGGGATGGCCTGCGCCTGATCGAGGTGGACAAGGCCGACCTGGCCGAGCTGCCCGACATCGTCGACCAGGTAGCCGGCCGGCCCGAGCGCTTCATCATCTTCTGCGACGACCTGTCGTTCGAAGAGGGCGAAAGCGGCTACAAGGCGCTGAAGGTGGCGCTCGACGGCAGCATCTCGGCCCAGTCCGATAACGTGCTGATCTACGCCACGTCCAACCGCCGCCACCTGCTGCCCGAGCGCATGTCCGACAACATGAGCTACCAGCACGGCGACGACGGCGACCTGCACCCGGGCGAGACGGTCGAAGAAAAGATTTCGCTGTCCGAACGTTTCGGCCTGTGGCTGACGTTCTACCCGTTCAAGCAGGACGACTACCTGGAAATCGTCAACCACTGGCTGGCGTCGCTCGGGTGCAGCGCGCAGCAGATAACCGATGCGCGCGGCGACGCCTTGCGCTGGGCCTTGCAGCGCGGCTCGCGCTCGGGCCGGGTGGCGTGGCAGTTCGCCAAGGATTACGCGGGACGGCTGGCATGAGCGATGTGAACAACAAGCCGATCGACGTCGCGGTCGGCATCCTGATGCAGCCGAACGGCGACGTCCTGCTGGGCCAGCGACCGGCCGGCAAGCCGTACGACGGTTACTGGGAATTCCCGGGCGGGAAGGTCGATCCCGGCGAAACCATACTCGAAGCGCTGAAACGCGAGTTCGTCGAGGAGCTGGGCCTGACGATCAACAGCGCCGAAGAGTGGTGCGGCGTCGAGCACGTGTATCCGCACGCGCACGTGCGGCTGCACTTCTTCATCAGCCGCGACTGGCACGGCGAGCCGCAAAGCCTGGAAGGGCAAGCGTTCGCGTGGCAGGGTACGGTGGGCGTGGAGCCGCTGCTGCCGGCCACGATCCCGCTGATCGAGTGGCTCGACCAGCTGCGGTTCGGTCGCTAAACTCAGTCAATAAATTCGCTCGCTGAAAAAATATTTGCAAGCCACTGCATCCAAACGCTGTGCTGGCGGGTAGTACAGGTATCGGCGCAATGCTCACAACGCAGCGCCGCTACTTACAACTACTTCAGGAGTCCGCCATGCAAAAACTTTCCATCGCCACCGCCGTTGCTGCTGCCGTCATGCTCTCCGCTTGCGCCAGCACGCCCAGCTTCAATCAACAAGCGTTGCCAGCGACCGTGCAGGTACCGGCCGGCCACAAGGTTGCCATGGAAACCGTGGGCGCCGGCGACATCACCTATGAATGCAAGCTCAAGAAGGACAGCGCCGACCAGTTCGAATGGACCTTCATCGGCCCGGATGCCCAGCTCACCGACCGTGGCGGCATGAACGTCGGCAAATACTTCGGCCCACCGGCCACCTGGCAGAGCAACGACGGCTCCAAAGTCACCGCCACCCAGCTGGCGGTGGCACCGGCCGGCGCCGGCAATATCCCGTCGCAACTGGTCAAGGCCAACCCGGCCATGGGCAACGGCGCCATGACGGGCGTGACCTATATCCAGCGCGTGGCCACCAAGGGGGGCGTGGCCCCGGCCGGCATGTGCGGCGCGGCCAATGCCGGCGCCAAACAGACGGTCAAGTACCAGGCCGACTACATCTTCTGGAAAGCCGCCTGATCGTCATGCAGGGATGCAAGCGGACGCGCCGCGCTCGGCTATAATCAGCCGCAGCAGCGCTCCGCCCACCCCACGACAGAAATGCCGATGCCACCAACCGCCGACGGATTCGACTACGACGCTGCGCTGCACGCCTGTGCACTGGGCGACCAGCAGGCGCTGCAACGCCTGTACCAGCAGGACAGCCGCCACTTGCTGGGCGTGGCGCTGCGCATCGTGCGCCGGCGCGACCTGGCCGAAGACGTGTTGCACGACGCCTTTGTCAGCATCTGGCAAAAGGCGGCCAGCTTCGACGCCGGCCGTGGTGCGGGGCGGGGCTGGATCTTCAGCGTGGTGCGACACCAGGCGCTCAATGCGCTGCGCTCGCGCGAGCGCGACGTCTATACCGGCGACAACGACGCACTCGACGCCTTGCAGCAGGCTCAGGATGGGCAGGACGGCCAGGGCGCGCATGGCAACCCCGTATCCGAACAGTTCGAGCTGCAAGCGAACATGGGACGCCTGAACGACTGCCTCGGCAACCTCGACAGCGCCAAGCGCAACAGCATCGTCTGCGCCTATGTCGATGGGTGCAGCCACAGTGAAATCGCGGCGCGGCTCAATGCGCCGCTCGGCACGGTCAAAGCCTGGCTCAAGCGCGGCCTGGCCGCTTTGCGGGAGTGCATGGGATGACGCAATCTATCGAACAACAGCAGGAGGAAATGCGCGAGCTGGCCGGCGAGTACGTGCTGGGCACCTTGGCGCTGGCCGCGCGCCAGGACGTCGAACGCCGCCTGGCGGTCGAGCCGCTGCTGCGCGCCGAAGTCGCCGCGTGGGAACAGCGCCTGCTGCCGCTGACCGCGCTGGCAGAGCCGGCCGAGCCGTCGCCGGGCCTGTGGCCCAAGATTAGCAACAGCCTCAGCAGCAGCTTGGCCGGTAGCAGTGCCGCCAGCCGCGCTGCCAACCTGGCCACCAACCTCGCCGGCAATCTGACCCCGCAAGCGGTCACGGCTGCCGGTGGCTGGCGCCGCTGGTGGGACGACTTGCGCCTGTGGCGCGCGCTGAGCGGCGGCGCCGTGTTTGCCACGCTGGTGCTGGCCGTGCTGCTCACGCGCCAGCCGGCAACGGAAGCGCTGCAACCGGCCTACATGGTGGTGCTGGTGGCGCCGCAGGAGCGCACGGCCGGCTACGTGGTGCAGGCCAGCCTGAACCGCAAACTGACCCTGACGCCGCTGCAAGGCGTGGCCGTACCGGGCAACAAGGCGCTGCAATTCTGGACCAAGGGGACGGACTGGCAGGCGCCGGTATCGCTGGGGCTGGTACAACCGAATCAGTCGGTCAAGCTGACCCTGGACCAGCTGCCGCAAGTGCAGCAGGACCAGTTATTTGAAATTACGCTGGAACCGCAAGCCGGTTCGCCGACCGGCAAACCGACCGGGCCGGTGCTCTACATCGGCAAGGCGGTCAGGGTAGCGATGTAACGGCAAGCCGCCAGGAGCGGCTGGCCTGGCAGTCGCTCTTACTCTTCTTCGTGCGGGTCTTTGGGCGGCGCGGCGGGGATTGCGTACTTTTCCTCGGCCCAGGCGCCGAGGTCGATCTGTTTGCAGCGTTCCGAGCAAAACGGGCGATACTTGTTTTCAGGCTTCCATTCCACTTTGGCGGAACAGGTGGGGCACGACACTACGGTAACCATAATATTTGATCAGAAGTTGCAGAGGGTAAGCTCGAATGGTACCTGATCTTCCAGCGGCTTGGGTTTCAGGTCGCCGCCCTGGGTTGTGAACCGTACCCACAACATGTACTTGTTGGCCGAGATTTCGGGGATGGCGCCCGAGGTTTCGTCGAGCGTCAGGCGCAGCATCTGGTACACCTTGCCTTGCAACATTTGCTGGTAGCTGCCGGCCACCGCAATCATTTTTACCGGCGCTCCCGAGTCGCGCAGCAGGCGCAGCACCAGGCCCAGCGCGTCGAACAGCGGCACCAGCGGCGTAAACCAGGTGACGATGTCGTTGTAGCGCTGGTCTGCCGGCCGCTGTTGCCAGGCATAGTACGACGGCATGTCGAAATCGCAGGCGCCGCCGGGAATGATGGTGCGGCCGCGGATGCTCATCAGCCACTCGTTATCGCGCACGTTCTGGCCGGTCTTGCCCTGGGCGGCCACCAGCGCGCTGCTGACGGAATCGACTTCGGCCAGGATGGCGTCGAGCATCTCGGGCTGGACGTTGGGATTGAGGCGGTAGCCGAGCAGGGTCTGGCGCTGGCGTTCGAGCTCTTGCAGCAGGTCGGATTTGAGGTCGGCGCGGCCGGCCACTTCGAGCATGTCGAAAATGGTGGACAGGGCGACATGGTGTTGCATCGGGTCGGGCTGATGCGCAAAGAACTGGAATTTCTCGTACAGATCCTCCAAGCGCAACAAGGTGCGGATGCGTTCGTTGAAAGGATATTCGTAGACGATCAAAATAACATCCCTCTATAGGTGGACCTGCAAACAATGCACGTGATTTTGAAGCAAGCCAAGCAAAATTACAAACATTGAGAGGGCATAGTGCGCGATCCGGTCGAAATTAATCGCGCATTTTCAGATATTGGGCGTGCAGGCGGTCGATTTGCGGCGCCAGCGCGTCCAGGCCGTCGTTATTGTCGATTACATCGTCCGCTGCCGCCAGCCGTTCGGCGCGGCTGGCCTGGGCCGCCATGATGGCGCGCACCTGCGCTTCGGTGAGATTGTTGCGGGCCATCACGCGGGCAATCTGCACCTCTTCGCGACAGTCTACCGCGAGTACGCGCGACACCCTGTCACGCCAGGTGCCCGACTCCACCAGCAGCGGCACCGCATACATGACGTAGTCGCCGGTCGCGGCTTCGGCAGCGGCCAGCGCGCCGGCGCGGATGCGCGGGTGCAGGATCGCTTCGAGCGCGGCTTTCGCTTTGCCATCGGAGAACACCAGCGCGCGCATGCGGGCGCGGTCGAGCGCGCCGCTGGCGTCGGCAAATTGTGCACCGAACGCATCGACGATGGCTGGCATGGCTGCGCCGCCAGGCGCGGTGAGGCTGTGGGCGATGACGTCGGTGTCGACGATGCTGGCGCCGCGCGCGGCAAACAGGTCGGCCACCGTGCTCTTGCCGCTGCCGATGCCGCCGGTCAGGCCGATCGCAAACGGGACCGTCATCGCAGCACCGGATAGAAAATCGCGCTGACCTCGGCCAGCGGCGCGCGGTACAGGAAGCAGATCAGGCCGGAAGCGGCCAGGTAGGGGCCGAACGGGATCTGGTAGTCGAGCCCGCGCCGGTTGAGCACCATCAGCGCGATGCCCACGACCGAGCCCACCAGCGAGGCCATCAGCACGATGGCCGGCAACATGGTCCAGCCGAGCCAGGCGCCGAGGGCGGCCAGCAGCTTGAAGTCGCCGTAACCCATGCCCTCGCGCTTGCGCAGCAATTTATAGGCCCAGTAAATCGACCACAGCACCAGGTAGCCGGCCGCTGCGCCGATCACCGCGCTCTCGAGCGGGACATAGGTGGTGTTGAGATTGAGCAGCAAACCGGCCCACAGCAGCGGATAGGTGAGGTCGTCGGGCAGCAGCTGGGTGTCGAAGTCGATGAAGGTAAGCGCGACCAGCATGTACAGCAGCAGCAAGCCGCCCAGCCCTTGCCAGCCACTGCCGAACTGCCACACCACCAGCGCCGACAGCGCGGCGGTCAGCAATTCCACCAGCGGGTAGCGCGGTGAGATCGGCGCCTTGCACTGGCTGCACTTGCCGCGCAGCGCCAGCCAGCTGAGCACCGGGATGTTTTCCAGCGCCGTGATCTGGTGGCCGCAATGGGGACAGGCCGAGCGCGGCGCTACCAGGCTGTACTGGGTGGTGTGGCGCGGCGGCTTGCCGGCTTCCACATCGCAATAATTGTCCGACTCGCGCTGCATCATCTGCGGCAGGCGGTGAATCACGACGTTGAGGAAACTGCCGATCAGCAGGCCGAACAGCCCCGCGATCAGGCTGATGGCGAGTTCGCCGGCGGGTGCGAACAGCAGGGACGATTGCATAGTTTGAGTGGTTTGGTGAGTCGCAGTGCATATTAAAGCATGGGGACCATGCGGTCAGTCAAATTTGCCCTGTATTGGGGCAATTTCTCCCCCGTACGAGATATGGGCGTAACCAAAAGTTAATGGCAAGGTGACGGAACTGACCTGCTGGAGTTTCGATTGCCGACTTTTTTACCCCCCTGGTTGTGGCTGACCGGTGGCCTGTTGCTGGGACTGTCCCTGTGCCTGGTGCTGGGTTTGCTGTGCCACGACCGCTGGTGCCAAGCCATGTGCCGCCGCCGTGCGTTATTGGCCCAGCTGGCGCAACTGGCCGAGCGCGAGCGCCTGGCCAGCGACGTCCACGATGCGCTGCTGCAAGGCATGCAAGGCATCCTGCTCAGCTTTCAAAGCGTCGGCCAGCGTTTTCCAGCCGGCAGCGCCGAGCGCGCGGCCATCGAGCACCTGCTCGACCAGGGCGACGCCGCCCTGGCCGACGGCCGCCAGCGCCTGCTGGCCTTGCGTTCCGCTACGAAAAAAACAGACTAACTTGCTTACACCACCGAGCCCAGCTTGAAGATCGGCAAGTACATGGCAATCACCAGCCCGCCGATCAGCACGCCCAGGATGACCATGATCGCCGGCTCCATCAGGCTCGACAGCGAGGCCACGGCCTCGTCCACTTCTTCCTCGTAAAAGTCGGCCACCTTGCCCAGC
This sequence comes from Duganella phyllosphaerae, assembly GCF_001758785.1. Lineage (GTDB taxonomy): Bacteria > Pseudomonadota > Gammaproteobacteria > Burkholderiales > Burkholderiaceae_D > Rugamonas > Rugamonas phyllosphaerae. The sequence goes on along the minus strand of NZ_LROM01000082.1, from coordinate 43,507 downwards.
ATGGCGTCGAGCGCGCCCGATTCCTCGCCGATCGACACCATCTGCGTGACCATGTTCGGGAACACGTCGGCGTTCTGCATCGCGGCCGTGAGGCTGGTTCCCGTGCTCACCTCGTTCTGGATGCGGCGGGTGGCGTCGGCATACACGGCGTTGCCGGCCGCGCCACCGACCGAATCGAGCGACTCGACCAGCGGCACGCCGGCGGCAAACATGGTGGACAGGGTGCGGGTCCAGCGGGCGATGGTGGCCTTGCGCACCACGTCGCCAAACACCGGTACCTTGAGGATCAGCCGATCCATGGTGCGCTGCATCTTGACCGAGCGTTTCCAGGTGCGGAAGAACAACCAGATGCCCAGTCCAAGACTACCAAAAATCACATACCACCAGTTAACGAAGAACGCCGAGAGCGCCATCACGAACAGCGTGGGGGTGGGCAGGTTGGCGCCGAAACTGGCAAACACTTCCTTGAAAGCGGGCACCACCCAGATCATGATCACGGCCGTGACGATGAAGGCTACCGCCAGGATCGAGATCGGGTACATCAGCGCCGACCGGATCTTGGCCTTCATGGCCAGCGTCTTTTCCTTGTAGATGGCCAGCCGGGTGAGCAGGTCTTCCAGGATGCCGGCCTGTTCGCCGGCGGCGACCAGGTTGCAGAACAGGGCGTCGAAGTACAGCGGGAACTTGCGGAACGCCTGGTTGAGGCTGGTGCCGGTTTCGATATCGGCACGCAAGTCCATCACCAGTTTCGACACCGACGGATTGGAATGGCCCTTGCCCACGATGTCGAACGCCTGCAGCAAGGGCACGCCGGCCTTCATCATGGTCGCGAGCTGGCGGGTGAACAGCGAGATGTCCTTTTCCTTGACGCGCTTGCCGCTGCGGTAAGTCTTCTTGCGCACCTTGGTGACCATGATGCCCTGGCGCCGCAAGGTGACGTTGACTACCGCCTCGCCGCCGGCGCGCAACTCGCCGCGCACGGTTTTGCCGCTCTTGTCCTTGCCTTCCCACGCGAAGATGGTTTCCTTGACCTGGTTGCCGGGGTTTGCCATGGGTCGCGGTCCTATTCGTTGGTGCAGCCGAGTACTTCTTCGAGACTGGTCATGCCCTGCCGCACCTTGAGCAAGCCCGACTGCCGCAGCGATTTCACGCCCTCCGATTGGGTCTGGGCAGCGATCTGCATGGCGTTGCCGTGGGCCAGGATCAGCGCCTCGATGGCTGGCGTGATCGGCATGATCTGGTAGATGCCCACGCGGCCCTTGTAGCCGCCGCCGTTGCAGCGCTCGCAGCCGACCGGGCCGTATGGTTTCCAGCTGCCATCGAGATCCTCGTGCCGGAAGCCGGCCTTGAGCAACAGGTCAGCCGAGATGTCTACCGGCTGCTTGCAACTGCACAGCCGCCGCGCCAGGCGCTGGGCCGTGATCAAGGTCACCGACGAGGCGATGTTGAATGGCGCCACGCCCATGTTCATCAGGCGCGTGAGGGTCGATGGCGCATCGTTGGTGTGCAGCGTGGAAAACACCAGGTGGCCGGTTTGCGCGGCTTTGACGGCGATGTCGGCCGTTTCCAGGTCGCGGATCTCGCCGACCATGATGATGTCCGGGTCCTGGCGCAGGAAAGACTTCAACGCTACCGGAAAGGTCAGTCCGGCCTTGTCGTTGACGTTGACCTGGTTGACGCCCGGCAGGTTGATCTCGGCCGGGTCTTCGGCGGTGGAGATATTGATGCCGGGCTTGTTGATCACGTTCAGGCAGGTGTACAGCGACACCGTCTTGCCCGAACCGGTGGGCCCGGTGACCAGCACCATGCCGTAGGGGCGATGGATGGCGTCCATCAACAGCGCTTTCTGTTCGGGCTCGTAACCGAGCGCGTCGATGCCCAGCTGCGCCTGGCTGCCGTCCAGGATGCGCATCACGGTCTTTTCGCCGAACAGCGTGGGTAGCGTCGAGACGCGCAGGTCGATGGTGCGGGTGGGCGAGGCCACCAGGCGCATGCGGCCGTCCTGCGGCACCCGCTTTTCGGAAATATCGAGCTTGGCCAGCACCTTGATGCGCGAGACCAGCTTGTCCTTGATCGACACCGGCGGCTGGGCGTGTTCGATCAGCACGCCATCGACGCGAAAGCGCACGCGGTAGAATTTTTCGAACGGCTCGAAGTGCAGGTCGGACGCCCCCATGGTCACGGCGTCGAGCAGCATCTTGTTGAGGAACCGTACCACCGGCGCATCTTCCACTTCGTTGGCGGCGGCGGTGTCGGCCGCGCTGGCCGGCGCTTCCTCTTCTTCGGCGAACTGGAACTCGGTTTCCGGGCCGGCCAGGTCGGCGATGCTCTGCTCGGCGCTGCGGCCAAAACGCGCCAGCAGCTGCAGCAAGGCGTCATGCGGCACGATCACCGGCTCCACCGTCGATTCAGTCTGGAACTTGACCTGGTCGAGCGCCTGGGTGTTGGTGGGGTCGGAAATGGCGACGGCCATCTTGTTGCCGCGCTTGGCCAATGCCACCACGCGCTGGCCCTGCATCAGCTTGGCGTCAATGGCCTTGGCCGGCAGCGCTTCCATGTCGAGCATCGAGACGTCGAGCAAGGGGTAGGCGAAGGTCTCGGCGCAAAAGGTGGCCAGCGCGCGCGCATCGATGGCGCCGCTGGCGAGCAGCACGTCGATGAACGGCTGCTTTTCGTGGTGAGCTTTCTTGTGCAGCGCCTCGGCCTGCGGCGGCGACAGGCGGCCGGCCTGCATCAGGGCGCGCGCCAGGCCCGGCATCGGAACGGTATTCGGTAAGACTGCGGCCATGGCTGCTTCCAACGGATGGTGGAGGGCGAACCAGTTGCCCTTCTGAATCATGCCCTCAGGCACATCCTTTGTAAAGCGTGCAGACCGCTGGTCGAGCCGATTGTACCTCTGCTGTTGCGCGCAGCCACCGGCGCACGATTCAATGGCCGCGTTTGCCGTCCGAAGTGTGCAAGGTACGTAATAATTTGATCACCTTGATGGCTTGATCACAATTGTCGGCACTGCCCCCGAAGTCAGGTTTTGCGCAGCAGCAGGGTGTGGGCGGTGATCGGGGCGCCGTTTTCCTGGCGGGCGGCCAAGTTGCCGGTGGCCAGGACGGTGAAGCCGGTGGCGGCTGCCAGCCGGTGCAGGTAGGGCAGGGTGTGGGCGTAGCGGTTGGACGGTTGCAAAACGTAGTCGGCGCCGTTTTCCACCCCGGCTTCGACCGAGAAGCAGAAGCGGCCGTCCGCGCGCAAGGCCTGGTGTACGGCTTCGAAGACGGGCGCCAGGTCGCCGATGTAGACGAATACGTCGGCAGCCACAGCCAGGTCCCATGCCTGGTCGCGGCCAGCCAGATACGTCACCAGGTCGCAGCAGGCGAGCTCGCCGTACAGCGCGCGTTCGGCCGCCTTGTCCAGCATGTGCTGCGACAGGTCCACGCCGTCGAGTCGGCGTGCGTACGCGTGCAGGTAAGGGCCGCACAGGCCGGTGCCGCAGCCCAGGTCGACGATGTCGAGGTCATCATGGTGACCATTGCCGCGTATCAGTTCGTCGAGCGCGGCCGGGGTGCGGTAGCCGAGCACTTCGGTCAGGTGCTGGTCGAAGTGGTTGGCGTACTGGTCGAACAGCGTGCGCACATACTCGCCCGGCAGCGTGGCCGGGGTCTCGCCCGCACCCACCGAGGCCAGCGCAAAGGCGATGGTTTGCGGATCGTCGCCGTGGGCCAGCGCGGCGCGGTAGGCGGCAACCGCCTGCTCGATCCTGCCCAGCGAGCGCAAGGTGTTGCCGCGATGGTAGTGCGCCAGCGCGTGGCCCGGTTTCAGTGCCAGGGCGTGGTCGTAGGCGGCCAGCGCGGCGCCGAAGTCGCCCAGCCGCTGCAGGCTGGCGCCCAGCGCGCTGTGCGCTTCGACCCACGCGGGACGCAGCGCGATGGCGCGCTCGAAACTGTCGATCGCTTCTGTGAGCGCGCGCAAGCCGTGCAGCGCATTGCCGCGTGCGAACCAGGCGTCGGCGTAGCGCTCGCGCAGGTCGAGCGCATCCTCGGACGCGCCCAGCGCCTCGGCGTAGCGGCCCATTTCCTGCAGCACGATGGCGCGGTTGCAATGCGCTTCCGGGTAGTTGGGCTGCAGCGTCAAAGCGCGCTGGTAGCTGTGCAGCGCCTCGCCATGGCGCTGCAGCTGGCGCAGCGCGTTGCCGCGATTGCTCCAGGCCATGGCGTAGTCGGCTTGCAGCGCGATGGCGCGCTCGTGGCTGTCGAGCGCGTCCTGCACGCGGCCGGCGTCCATCAGCGCCACGCCCAGGTTGGCGTGGGCCCTGGCTTGCCCGCCATCGACCGCGATCGCCCGCGAGATCAGGTCGATGGCGGCGACTGCGTCACCTTGCTGGCGTGCGATCACGCCCAGCAGGTGCAGTGCGTCGAACTGTTGCGGCTCGAGCGCCAGTACCTGCCGGTACAGCGCCTGCGCGGGCGCCAGTTGGCCTTGCTGTTGCAGTTGCACGGCCTGGCGCAGCAGGGAGGCGATCAACGCCGGGTGGGATGTGGTCATGGTGCCCGCATCTTAGCTTAGCTACCCCGGTAAGTGGAATACGCCCACGGCGACACCACCAGCGGCACATGGTAGTTCTGCCCGGCGTCGGCCACGCCGAAGGCGATGGTTACTTCATCGACGAAACGCGGCTCGGGCACTTGCACGCCCTGCTCGGCGAAATAGTCGCCGGCGGCGAACACCAGTTCGTACTTGCCCGCCTTGAGCTGCTCGCCCGCCAGCAGCGGCGCGGCGCAGCGGCCGTCGGCGTTGGTGACGTCGGTGGTGAGCAGGGTGCGGCCCTCCGCGTTGACCGCGTACAGCGCCAGCTTGACGCCGGCGCCGGGCTTGCCCTGGGTGATATCGAGTACGTGCGTGCTGAGTTTGCCCATGGCGGTGGTGTCCTGTATCGGTCTATATCGGTGAATGACAAGCGGCTATCGTGTAAATCATATACCGGCGCACGCCGACGCCTATATGATTAAGGATATATTCCCCAATATTTTCCTCAACACACCGGCCCGCGTCTTTGAGACCTGAATGAGCACCCGCATGAGCACATACGACAACTACCCGCGCGACCTGGTCGGCTACGGCCGCACCCCGCCCCACGCCCGCTGGCCCGGCGGCGCGCGGGTGGCGCTGCAATTCGTGCTCAATTACGAGGAGGGCGGCGAGAACAGCGTGCTGCACGGCGACGCCGGTTCCGAGACCTTCCTGTCCGAGATCATCGGCGCGGCGTCCTTCCCAGACCGCCACATGAGCATGGAGTCGCTGTACGAATACGGTTCGCGCGCGGGCCTGTGGCGCGTGCTGCGCCTGTTCGAAGACCGCCAGCTGCCGCTCACCGTGTTCGGCGTGGCGATGGCGCTCAAGCGCCACCCGGAGGCCGTCGCCGCCTTCCAGTCGCTCGGCCACGAGATCGCCTGCCACGGCCTGCGCTGGATCAGCTACCAGAATATGGACGAAGCCACCGAGCGCGCTCACATGAAAGAAGCCGTGGACATCATCCGCGAACTCACCGGCAGCGCGCCGCAGGGCTGGTACACAGGGCGCGACTCGCCCAATACGCGCCGGCTGGTGATGGAACACGGCGGCTTTGCCTACGACGCCGACCATTACGGCGACGACCTGCCGTTCTGGCAGCAGGTGGCTTACACGGGCGCAGACGGCCAGCCCGCCACGGCGCCGCAGCTGATCGTGCCGTACACGCTCGACACCAACGACATGCGCTTTGCCGCCGCCCAGGGTTTTAATTCGGGCACGCAGTTCTTCGACTATCTGAAGGACGCTTTTGATGTGCTGTACGCCGAAGGCGACCCGGCCGGGTTGAACGCGCCCAAGATGCTGTCGGTCGGCCTGCACTGCCGCATCGTCGGCCGGCCTGCACGGCTGGCTGCGCTGGCGCGCTTCCTCGACTATGTGCAGTCGCACGAGCAGGTATGGATCACGCGCCGCATCGATATCGCCGACCACTGGCGCACCACCCATCCATTTTCTGCGTGAGGCCCTGATGTCCGAACCGATCCGCTTTTACTTCCGTGGCGCCGTGCAGGAATTTACGGGTGGCGCGCCCACCCGCACCGTGCTCCAGCACCTGCGCGAAGACCTGCACTGCACCGGCACCAAGGAAGGCTGCGCCGAAGGCGATTGCGGCGCCTGCACCGTGGTTGTCGGCAGCCTCAATCCGGCCGGCCAGCTCGAGATGAAGGCGGTCAATTCCTGCATCCAGTTCGCGCCTACGCTCGACGGCAAGGCGCTGTTTACCGTGGAAGACTTGCAGCAGCCGGACGGCGCGCTGCACCCGGTACAGCAGGCCATGGTGGAGTGCCACGGCTCCCAGTGCGGCTTCTGTACCCCCGGTTTCGTCATGTCCTTGTGGGGCATGTACCTCGATAAAGAAGGCCAGCCCGCGCAGCGCCGCGAGATTGACGACTGCCTGTCCGGCAACCTGTGCCGCTGCACCGGCTACCGCCCCATCATCGACGCCGCCCATCGCATGACCGCACTGCCGGCCGTCGCGTTCGACCGCGCCGCGCTGACCGCCCAGCTGCAAGCGTTGCAGCGCGAGGCGGGCAGCAGCTACACCGCCCATGGCCGCACCTTTTACGCGCCGCGCACCATCGAAGAACTGGTGGCCCTGCGCGCCGCCCACCCGCAAGCGACCCTGCTGGCCGGCTCCACCGACATCGGCCTGTGGGTGACCAAGCAGCTGCGCGAACTGGGCGACATCATCTACCTGGGCCACGTGACCGCGCTGCAAACTGTGGTGGAGCAGGGCGACATGCTGGAAATCGGCGCCGGGGTGTCGCTGGAAGACGCCTACAACGCATTGTGCCAACTGTATCCGAGCCAGCTGGGAGAACTGCGCCAGCGCTTCGCATCGCTGCCGATCCGCAATGCCGGCACCCTGGGCGGCAACGTCGCCAACGGCTCGCCGATCGGCGACTCGATGCCCTGGCTGATCGCGGTGGGCAGCGAGGTGGTGCTGCAAGGCGCCAATGGTCAGCGCGTGCTGCCGCTCGAAGCGTTCTACCTCGACTACCAGAAAAAGGATTTGCAGCCTGACGAAATCGTCGCTGCCGTGCGGGTGCCGCTGCCGCGCGAGAACGTCCAGTTCCGCACCTATAAACTGGCCAAGCGCTTCGACCAGGATATTTCGGCCGTGTGCGCGGCATTCGCGTTTACGCTCGATGGTGACCATATCGTCGACGCCCGCATCGCCTATGGCGGCATGGCCGCCACGCCGCGCCGCGCGCCACGGGCAGAGAGTTCGCTGACCGGTTTGCGCTGGAACGAAGCCAACTTGCGCGTGGCGATGGATATGCTGACGCAGGACTTCGCGCCGCTGTCCGACATGCGTGCATCAGGCACCTATCGCATGCAGACCGCGCAAAACCTGCTGCGCCGGTTCTGGTTCGAAACCCGGCTCGAGGCGCCCCTGGCCAATGAAGAAGTCAATGCCTTTGCCTTTAAAAACGCGAGGGAGTCCGCATGAACCAGCCCACTGCCCCGAACAGCGTGCGTGACGCCGCCAGCTGGCAAGCCGTCGGCATCGCGCGCCAGCACGAATCGGCCGAGCTGCACGTGCTGGGCCAAGCCACCTACACCGACGACATCCCGGAACTGCAAGGCACCTTGCATGCGGCGCTGGGCTTGTCGGCCAAGGCGCACGCCAACATCAAGCGCATCGACCTGGCGCCCGTGCGCGCCTCGAACGGCGTGGTGGCGGTGTACACGGCCGCCGACATCGTCGGCACCAACGACTGCGGCCCGATCATCCACGACGACCCGATCCTGTCCGCCGGCGAAGTGCTGTACGTGGGCCAGCCGATCTTCATCGTGGTGGCCGACACCCACGACAACGCCCGCCGCGCCGCGCGCCGCGCCGTGATCGATTACGAGGAACTGCCGACCATTCTCACCCCGCAGGAGGCGAAAGCAGCGCAATCGTACGTACTGCCGCCGATGCAACTGAAACGCGGCGATTTCCAGACCGCGTTCGACCTGGCGCCGCGCGTGGTCAAAGGCAAGCTGTTCGTCGGTGGCCAGGAGCAGTTTTACCTGGAAGGCCAGATCGCCTACGCTATCCCCAAGGAAGACCAGGGCATGCTGGTGCAATGCTCGACCCAGCATCCGAGCGAAATGCAGCACGTGGTGGCCCACGCGCTGGGCGTGCACTCGCACAAGGTGCAAGTGGAGTGCCGGCGCATGGGCGGTGGTTTCGGCGGCAAGGAGTCGCAGTCGGCGCTGTGGGCGGCTGCCGCCGGCATCGCAGCAGCCCGGCTGAAACGCCCGGTCAAACTGCGCGCCGACCGCGACGACGACATGCTGGTCACCGGCAAGCGCCACTGCTTCTATTACGAGTACGAAGTCGGTTACGACGACAATGGCAAGATCCTCGCCGCCAAGGTGGACATGACGCTGCGCGCCGGCTACTCGGCCGACTTGTCCGGCCCCGTGGCCACGCGCGCGGTCTGCCACTTCGACAACACCTATTATTTGTCGGACGTGGAAATCCTGGCCGGCTGCGGCAAGACCAACACTCAATCGAATACCGCGTTCCGCGGCTTTGGCGGCCCGCAAGGCGCGATTGCGATCGAATACATCATCGACGATATCGCCCGCAACCTCGGCCGCGATGCGCTCGATATCCGCCGGGTCAATTTCTATGGCACTACATCCCGCAATATCACGCCGTATGGCCAGGAGATCGTCGACAACGTGATCGGGGCGTTGACCGCCGACCTGGAACGCAGCAGCGAATACCGCACCCGCCGCGCGGCCATCGATGCCTTCAATCAAACCAGCCCGGTGCTGAAAAAAGGCCTGGCGCTCACCCCTGTAAAATTCGGTATCGCCTTCAACGTCACCCACCTGAACCAGGCCGGCGCGCTGGTGCACGTGTACGTCGATGGCTCGGTGCTGGTCAACCACGGCGGCACCGAGATGGGGCAGGGCATCAACACCAAGGTGATGCAGGTGGTGGCGCACGAACTGGGCGTGTCGATGGAAAACCTGCGCGTGACTGCCACCGATACCAGCAAGGTATCGAATACGTCGGCCACCGCCGCCTCCACCGGCGCGGACCTGAATGGCAAGGCGGCGCAAGACGCCGCGCGCCAGATCCGCGAGCGTCTCACCGCCCATGCCATCAAACTGTACGGCGCCGACGACGGCCAGCCGGTGCGCTTCCAGGACAACGCGGTGCACGTCAACGGTCACGTGGTGCCGTTCCCGGAACTGGTGCAAAAAGCTTACCTGGCGCGCGTGCAGCTATGGTCCGACGGCTTCTACGCCACGCCTGGCCTGCACTGGGATCCGAAAACCATGAGCGGCCACCCGTTCTCGTACTATGCCTATGGCGCGGCCGTCTCCGAGGTGGTGGTCGATACGCTGACCGGCGAATGGAAGCTGCTGCGCGCCGATGCCCTGTACGACGCCGGCCGCTCGCTCAACCCGGCTATCGATATCGGCCAGGTGGAGGGCGCTTTTATCCAGGGCATGGGCTGGCTCACCACCGAGCAGTTGTGGTGGAACGGCGCCGGCAAGCTGATGACGCATGCGCCATCGACATACAAGATCCCCGGCATCTCGGACTGCCCGGAAGACTTGCGCGTCACGTTGTACCGGAACGACAACGTCGAAGACAGCATCCACCGGTCCAAGGCCGTGGGCGAGCCGCCGTTGCTGCTGCCGTTCTCGGTGTTCTTTGCGATTCGCGATGCGATATCGAGCGTGGGCGGCCACCGGGTCAACCCGCCGCTCAACGCGCCGGCCACCAGCGAGGAAATCCTGCGCGCGGTGTCCATCGTCGAGCTCGGTGTCTGAAATGAATGCGTGGCTGACCAATGTGGCGCAACCGGCGGTGCTGGTGACGGTGGCCATCGTCGAGGGTTCCGGCCCACGCGAAACCGGCGCCAGGATGCTGGTCACGCGCACCGGCCAGTTCGACACCATCGGCGGCGGCCACCTGGAGCTGTGCGCGGTGGACCTGGCGCGCGCCATGCTCGACGACCCCACCGCTGCTACCAGCCGGCTGGAGCGTTATGCCCTGGGCCCCACGCTCGGCCAGTGCTGCGGCGGCGTGGTGCACCTGGCGTTCGAGGTGGTCGATGAAGCACTGCGCGCGGTGCTGGCCGCCTTGCGCTTACGTACGCGTGAAGATACCTGGCGCGTGAGCGCCATCGACGGCCCGCCGGCAGCACTGCTGCTCGATGCCGACGGGATGACCATTGCCGGGCAGGGCGCCGTACCGGCCTTGGCCGCAGGCACCCTGATCGGCATGAGCGACGCCAAGCCAGGCGCACGTATACCTGGCGCGGTCATGGCCGGCGGCGCCGACACTTCCGCAACTTGCAGCACATCCAACGTGTTCCGCGACCCCGCCGGCCGCCGCTGGCTGCTCGACGCCTGCCCGGCTCCGCGCGCCCACCTGCTGCTGTTCGGCGCCGGCCACGTGGGCGCGGCCATCGTTCGCACACTGGGCGACTTGCCGTGCACCGTCACCTGGATCGACGAACGCGAAGACATGTTCCCCGCCACCGTGCCGGCCAACGTCACCGTGGAAGCGACCGACACGCCCGAAGCGCTGGTGGCGTGCGCACCGGATGGCGCCAGCTACCTGGTGCTCACCCACAGCCACGCGCTCGACCAGCGCCTGTCGCAGGCCATCCTGGCCCGTCCGCACGTGGGCTGGTTCGGCCTGATCGGATCCGACACGAAACGGGTACAATTCGAACGGCGCCTGGCCGCGCGCGGCATCGCGCAGGACCGTATCGGCGCCATGGTCTGCCCGATCGGGCTGCCCGGCATTACCAGCAAGCTCCCCGCCGCTATCGCCGCCTCCGTGTGCGCGCAATTGCTGATGGTCTGGGAGCAGCACCAACAACACCAGCAGCAGCATCAACATCGCAGCGCCGTTACCACCTGATTTCAGAAAGCCCCCTATGTCCACCACCGACCTGCAAGCCTATCGAGGCAGCTTGCTGCACTTTCTCGCCGATCCGGCCTTCAGCGACAACGCGCACGCCTGGCATGAAGACGGGCTGCTGATCGTCGCGGACGGCAAGGTGCGGGCGGCCGGCGACTACGCCACCTTGCACGCCACGCTGCCTGCTGGAACCATGGTGCACGATTACAGCGGCAAGCTGCTCATGCCCGGCTTTATCGACACCCACATCCACTACCCGCAAACCGATATCATCGCCTCGCCATCGGCAGGACTGCTGCCGTGGCTGGAGACCTATACGTTCCCGGCCGAGCGCAGTTTCGAGCACCCCGAACACGCGGCTGGCGTAGCCGAGTTCTTCCTCGACGAACTGCTGCGCTGCGGCACCACCACCGCCATGGTGTACTGCACCGTGCACCCGCAATCGGTGGACGCGTTCTTCACCGCCAGCGAAGCGCGCGGCCTGCGCATGGTGGCCGGCAAGGTGCTGATGGACCGCAATTGCCCGGAGTTTTTGCGCGACACGGCCGAAAGCGGCGCGCGCGATACCGAAGCCCTGATCAACCGATGGCACAACCACGGCCGCTCGCAGTACGCGATCACGCCGCGCTTTGCACCCACGTCCACCCCCGAGCAGCTGCACCTGGCCGGCGAGCTGGCGCGCGCGTACCCGGACACCTATATCCAGACCCACGTGTCGGAAAATGAAGCTGAATGCGCGTGGGTGCGCGAACTGTTCCCGCAGTCGCGCAGCTATATCGACGTGTATGACAGCTACGGCATGCTGCGTCCGCGCGCCATGTACGGCCACTGCATCTGGCTCGACGACGCCGATCGCCGGCGCATGGCGGAAACCGGCGCCGCAGCGGCGATCTGCCCGACGTCCAACCTGTTCCTGGGCAGCGGCCTGTTCGACTTCGAGCGCGCCGACCAGGCGGGTATGCTGGTCGCGCTGGCGACCGACGTGGGCGGCGGCACCTCGTTCTCGATGTTGCAAACCATGAATGAAGCCTATAAAGTAGCGCGCTTGAAGGGCAGCCATTTGCCGGCCTTGCGAATGTTTTACCTGGCCACGCTGGGCGCGGCGCGCGCCATGCAGCTCGAGGGCACGATCGGCAATTTCGCCCCGGGCGCGGAGGCCGATTTCATCGTCGTCGATCCACAGGCCACGCCGCTGTTGCAGCGCCGCTCGCGCAGCGTCGCCAGCCTGGAAGAGCAGCTGTTTGCGCTGGCGCTGCTGGGCGACGACCGGGCGATTGCCGCCACCTATTCGGGCGGTCGCCAGGTCCACGTCCGCACTTAATATCACCTCACATCGGGAAGAACCATGCATAAACACTTCGTCAGCTTCAACGCCCTGGCCATTCCACTGGCGGCAGCCATGTTGTGCGCAGCACCGTTAGCAGCGCAGGCCGCGACCAATGAAGCGGTCACCAGCAACGTGTTCGCGTCCATGGTGGCCGGCAAGGAGCCCAGGCTGGCCGAGTTGACCATGTTCTTCACGCTGATGCCCAAGGGCGGCGACCTGCACCACCATTACTCGGGCGCGCTGTACGCCGAGCAGTACCTGCGCTGGGTGGACAAGCAGGGCTTCTGCATCAACAAGGCCGGCTACACCATCAACGTCGACCAGGCAGTGGCCAAGGCAGAACGCGCCCGGCCGCTGGCGGAACGCGCCTGCCTGTCGGGTGAAGACACCATGCTGGACAACACTTTCCTGTCCAACCTGCTGCAGCGCTGGTCCGACAAGGACTACCACAACCACGGCGCCATCCAGAACCCGCCCGACCGCCAGTTCTTCGACACCTTCGCCTATTTCAATTCGGTAGCCTCCACCAATACCGCCGAGGGCCTGCAGACGCTCAAGCGCCGCGCCATCGACGAAAACCTCAGCTACATCGAGACCATCTTCGAGATCGCGCCGATCGCCCAGGATGCCGGTTTCGACGACAAGGCCCGCGCCGGCACCGTCACCGACGCCGACCTGGCCGCGTACATGACCAAGCTCGAAGGCGACCAGGCCTTCAACGGCTGGATCGCCGCCTACCTCGACAACGTGAAAAAATCGGGCGCCGGCATCGACGACGAGAACTTCACGCTGCGCTACCAGCCGTTTGCGCTGCGCTTCCTCACGCCGTCGCAGGTTTTTTCACAAATGGTATCGAGCTTCAAGCTGGCCACGGCCAGTCCGATGATCGTCGGCGTCAACATCGTCGGCCAGGAAAGCACCCACGTGTCGATGCGCGACTATGCGCTGCACATGAAAATGTACGGCTTCCTGAAAGCCAGGTACCCATCCGTGAAACTGGCGCTGCACGCCGGTGAGCTGTCGCTGGGCATGGTGGAACCGGAAGGTTTGAAATTCCACATCAAGGATGCGCTCGACGTAGCGGGCGCCAGCCGCATCGGCCATGGCATGGACATCGCCCACGAGCACGATCCGCTCGGCATCATGAAAAAAATGCGTGATCGGAATATTCCGGTCGAGGTCAATTTGAGCAGTAACGACTTTATTTTGGGCATCAAGGACCAGGAACACCCGGTCACGCTGTTCCGCAAATACGGCGTGCCGTTCGTGCTCAGCACCGACGACGCTGGCGTGTCGCGCAACAACCTGTCCGGTGAGTACGTGCTGTTCGCGTCGCGTTACCAGCCGACGTACGGCGAAGTGAAGAAGCTGTCGTACGACAGCATCCGTTATTCCTTCCTGGCTGACGCAGATAAACAACGGTTGTTGAAAGCTTTAGACGGCAAGTTCGACAAATTTGAAGCCGATATTGCGAAGGCACAACCAAAGCAAAAACGCTGAGTACGCTTTAAGACCGCCGGGTGTGTGGCGCAACGTCCACATCCGCGGCCACTTTGTCGCAAATATTTTCTCCCGCACGACAGCGTCCGCCTGTTGTCGCCCCTACCTCTATTTCCTCCAACTGGACAGTTGTTTTTTGCCAAGTGTGGCCGGCAAGCTACAGAATTCGGCGTAGCAAGCGTGGCTTGATGCTTGTTTGGCAATGAATGGATTTCACGTGGTAATCGCTGACTTATAATTTCGCCTGTTTTTGACGGGGCAGTCCCGGCAGCCAGAATTGCAGCGATTTTTTTCGCGCATTTATAGTTTTTCGATCTGAATAATTAAAGTAAAACGTATTTGTCAGCGATTTTTGGTTAATGCATAGTCGGATTTAATGAGGCAAAAAGGCAAGTTTTTTCCTTGCCTGGAGCTTATCCCCGTCACAGCCCTGACATATTTCACCGCTACACTCACCCGCTGCACGTTTGTGCCGGGAGACTTGGACGGTCTGACCAGTTGCAGCAAACGTAAGAGGGAGATTCCTGCCACCAGCGGGTTTCGACAATAACTATTAGTCTTTTTTGGGGTTATACAATGATCAATCACAAACGGCTCAAGCTGACGCAAATCGCGTTCAGCCTGTCTATCGCGCTTGCGACAGTCCCGGCCATGGCTCAGAACACGACGTCGGCAATCGGCGGTCGTATCCAGGCTGCCGACGGCAAGCCGGCGGCAGGTGCCGTGGTGTCTATCGCCCACACCGAATCCGGTTCCGTTACCAACGTGGTGACCGATGCGGAAGGCCGTTATGTTCAGCGCGGCCTGCGTACCGGTGGTCCGTACACGATTACCATCACCAAAGACGGCGTCTCGGAAAAGCGTGAGAACGTCTTCATCCAGCTGGCCGAAACTGCCAACGTGGACGCCACCCTCGGCGCCGCCATGCAGACCGTGACCATTGCCGGCGCTGCCGGCCGCTCGGACAAGTTCTCGCGTACCGCGATGGGCGCCGGCACCAGCATCTCCGCCACCGACCTGGCCGTGCAGGGTTCGATCAACCGTAACCTGCAAGACTATGCCCGCGCTGACCCACGCGTGTCGCAGACCGACAAGGAACGCGGCGAAATGTCCGTGGCCGGCCAGAATTCGCGCTACAACTCGTTGACCATCGACGGCGTGTCGGTCAACGACACCTTCGGCCTGGAAGCGAGCGGTTCGCCTACGGCAAAGCAGCCGATCTCGATCGACGCCATTCAGTCGGTACAGATCAACGTCGCCAACTACGACGTGACGCAGAAGGGCTACACCGGCGGTAACATCAATGCGGTTACCAAGTCCGGTACCAACACCGTCAAGGGCAGCGTTTACTACGTCTTCCGTAACGACAAGCTCGCCGGCGACCGTTACAACGCCACCAACGACACCTACAATCCACCGGCCAAGTTCAAGGAAACCACCAAGGGTGGCACCATCGGCCTGCCGCTGATCCAGGACAAGCTGTTCCTGTTCGCGAACTGGGAAAAGCTGGAATCGACCCGCGCCGCGCCATCGTTCGGCCCACTGGGTAGTTCGCTGACCAACGTCGGCATCACCCCGTCGGCGATCGCGTCGGCCCAGGCAATCGCCCAGAGCGCCTACGGCATGGACATCGGCAATTCGAACGTGCCATCGGGCACCGCGCTGAACGTGACCGACAAGCTGGTCAAGGTCGACTGGAATATCAACGACAATCACCGCGCCATGTTCCGCTGGTCGAAGACCGACCAGACTGAACCATTCTTTACCGGCATCTCGAGCACCGGCCTGTCGTTCAACTCCGAGTGGTACGAACAGGCCAAGACCATCGAGACCAAGGTGGCACAGTTGCTGTCGGACTGGACCCCAACCTTCTCGACCGAGCTGAAATTCTCGGTCCGTGACTACGACTCGGCGCCGAAGCTGAACGCGCAACTGCCATTGGTCGGCTTGCGTTTCTCTGGCGCGCTGCCGGCCGGCACCCCATCGTCCGTTTCGTCGGCTGACCGCTTCCTGAACTTCGGCACCGACAACAGCCGTCAACGTAACGTGCTGGGCACCAAGACCGACGACGTTTACGCTGGCGCCAACTGGACGCTGGGCGACCACGAAGTCAAGTTCGGCGGCGACTACAGCAAGAACAAGATCTACAACGCGTTCCTGCAAAACGTCTGGGGTAACTACACCTTCGCCTGCTCGAACAACATTTCGTACGAATTCCTGGGCAACCAGCAGATCACCAACTGCGCCACCGCCACCAACGCCCAGGTAGAGGCAGCTGTGCTGGAGAACTTCCGCCGCGGCCGTCCAAGCTCGTACCAGGTGCAGGTCGCCAATCCGGGCCTGACCCTGGACGACGCCGTCTCGCAGTTCACCATGAAGAATACCGGGATATTCCTGCAGGACGTCTGGACTGTCAACTCGCAACTGACCGTGAGCTACGGTCTGCGCATGGACAGCGCCAAGGTTGGTGGCCGTCCTCTGCGTAACGCCACCGTGGCAACGGCTGCGGTACCGGGCACCTCGAACGCCAGCGCCAGCAGCATCGTGCGTGCCAGCGGTGGTTTCGGCCTGGACAATACCAACACCTTCGACGGCCAAGATCTGGTGCAGCCACGCGTTGGTTTCAACTTCACGCCTGACACCGCACGCCGCACCCAGGTGCGCGGCGGCGCCGGCCTGTTCCAGGGTTCGGCCCTGTCGGTATGGCTGTCGAACCCGTTCTCGAACACCGGCGTGCAAACCCGTACGGTCGGTTGCGGCATTGCTGGTTATGCAGCTTGCCCAGCCAGCGGCGGCCTTTTCAGTCCAGACATCAACAATCAGGTCACCAGCTTCACCGGCTCGACGCCAGCGGCCAATGTCGACGTGCTGGCCAATGGCCTGAAACAGCCATCGGTATGGAAATCGAACATCGCGGTTGAACACGAGCTGCCATGGTACAACTTGGTGCTGGGCGTGGAATACCTGAACACCCGCGTCAAGGATGCGATCTACTACCAGAACGCCAACCTGGGTGTAGCAACCCGTATCGGCCCTGACGGCCGTCCGTTGTACTACAACGACAAAGGCTACAACCCGGCGTGCTGGTCGGCCACTGGCGCCTCGATCACCAACGGCACCACCTGCACGGGCTTCAGCGCCAAGGCAGCGAGCAACTCCGCGTTCAACAACGTACTGGTCGCCACCAAGACCGACAAGGGCGGCAGCAACGTCGCTACCGTGTCGCTGTCGCGTCCGATGATCAACGGCTGGAACTGGTCGCTGGCTTACACCTACACCGATGCCAAGGAAGTTTCGCCGCTGACGTCGTCGACCTCGTCGTCGAACTACGCCTCGCGCGCCACCTTCGATCCTAACGAGAACGTCAAGGCCAACTCGAACTACATGGTCAAGGACCGCATCAGTGCGCTGCTGAACTTCCGCAAGCGCCTGTTCGGCGCCTACAACACCACCTTCGGTATCTTCTACGAAGGCCGCACTGGCAAACCGTACAGCTGGACCGTCAACAACGACTTGAACGGTGACGGCCTGGCCGGTAACGACCAGATGTACATCCCGTCGTCGTTTGGTTCGGGTCAGGTACTGTTCTACGGCGACACAGCCGGAAGCCGCGCCAACGAGCAGAAATTCTGGGACATCGTCAACAGTAATTCCGTGCTCAAGAAAGCAGCCGGCGGCGTGGTCGGTCGTAACACCGATTTCGCCCCATGGACCAATAGCTTCGACCTGCGTATTTCGCAAGAAATCCCAGGCTTCTTCCAGGGTAACAAGGGCGTGCTGTCGATTGACCTGTTCAACGTAGGTAACCTGTTGAACAAGAAATGGGGCCGTATCAATGAAGTCGGCTTCCAGACCAATGGTGGTAACGCGCGTTCGTTCGTGGATTACATGGGTATGCAAGATGGTAAATACATGTACCGCGTACGTGATGTGGAAGCCGTTGAAATCCGCCAGGTCAAGGGCGAATCGCAATGGGCTGTTCAAGCCACTGTGAAATACGAATTCTAAGTTCGTAACGCGCACTTGAAACACAGAACGGCCGGTGGCGACACCGGCCGTTTTTTATGGTGCGAACAGCTTTGTAACGTAATATTCCAGCGGCTGCTTGCGCTGTTCCCTGCGTGCTTTTGCGCTGTACAATAATCGATTCCGACACGCCTGGACTGCAATGAAATTACCTCTTCGTCGTGTAGCCGCGCTCGCGCTGGCCGCTTCCCTGGTGTCCGCGCTGCCAGCCTGTACCACGCGCCTGCCCGCTGCCGCCGACAACACCGCCGCCACCTCTACCACAGCACCCGCGCACCTGGTGCAGGTCGAACTGGTCACGCTCAACGATTTCCACGGCAACCTCGAGCCGAGCAAGTACGTGTGGGACAGCGTCAATGGCGGCGGTGCGCGCACCATCGAAGCGGGCGGCATCGACACCATCGGCGCCGCGCTGCAAGCCTGGCGCCGCGACGATCCGCAACTGCTGCTGGTTGGCGCCGGCGACCTGGTGGGCGCCAGTCCCGCGATCTCGTCGATGTGGGCCGACGAACCCACCATCGGCGCCATGAATTTGCTGGGGCTGCGCGCCAGCTCGGTGGGCAACCACGAATTCGACGCCGGCCGGGTGGAGTTGCTGCGCCAGCAGGGAGGCGGCTGCAAGTCGCCGCGCGCCGACAAGGCCTGCAAATATGAAGCCAGCTTCGGCGGCGCCAAATTCTCGTACCTGGCCGCCAACGTGATCGACACCGCCACCCGCAAGCCGGTGCTGCCGGCCTACAAAATAGAGACCGCGCACGGCGTCAAGATCGCCTTCATCGGCACCGTGCTGCAAGGCACGGCCGAGTCGGCGCTGGCCTCCGGTATCGCCGGCCTCGAATTCATCGACGAGGCCGACGCCATCAACCGCCAGTTGCCCGAGCTGCGCCGGCAGGGCGTGGGCGTGTTCGTGGCGCTGGTACACCAGGGCGGCACCACGGTGGAAAAATTCGACCAGCCCGATTGCAGCAAGCTCACCGGCCCGGTCACCGACATCGTCAAGCGTCTCGATCCGGCCGTGCGGCTGGTGGTCAGCGGCCACTCGCACAAGGGTTATACGTGCCAGGTCGATGGCCGCACCGTTACGCAATCGGATATGGGCGGCCACGTGCTGGGCCGCATCGCGCTCACGGTCGATACCACCACCAATACACTGAAGGACATCCGCGCGCGCCAGGAGGTGATGGTGCCCGGTAAATGGCCGAAGGATCCGCAACTGGCGGCCTACCTGGAGACCGCGCGTGCACGCAGCGCGGCGTTGCTGGCGCAGCCGGTGGCGCGCCTGGCGGTGGCCAGCGTGGTGCGCACGCGTAACGACAGCGGCGAGTCCGCGCTGGGCGACCTGGTGGCCGATTCGGTCTTGCAGGCCGGCCGGCCGTTCGGCGTGCAGATCGGCTTCATGAACAACGGCGGCATGCGCCAGGACCTCGACACCGACAACGATCGCGCCAGCGTTGGCCAGACCCGCATGGTGCTGCCGTTCGGTAATACACTGGTGGTGATGAACCTCAAGGGCTGGCAAATCCTCGACCTGCTCGAAGAACAGTGGAGCGGCGGGCGCGAAGAAACACGCGGCTTGCTGCAGGTATCCGATGGTTTTACTTATCGATGGGACGCGCGCCGTGGCGATGGCAGCAAGGTGGTGCCGGGCAGCGCCAGGCTCAATGGCAAACCGATCGAGCGCGAAACGACGTACCGCGTGATGGTCAATAACTTCCTGGCCGAGGGTGGCGACGGCTTCCCGACGTTTGCCAATGGCCGCAATCGCTCCAACACCGGCATCCGCGACATCGATGCCTTCAACGATTACCTGGTCAAGCGCGAACAGTCCGGCAAACCCGCCGGCGCCGCGCAACCACAACAGCGCTACCAGCGCCTGCAATAGCCATAGGAGTTACCGATGCGCCCACTTTTATTGTCCATCCTCGTGCCGGCGCTGTTCGCTGTCAGCTCCACCGCCCACGCTGAATTTTCCATCCCCGGCTTCGAGCTGGTGCAAACCTCGCCGGCCGAAACGGTGCTGCGCAATCCCGACCTGCGCGACCCGGTCACGGTGTGGAGCGAGATGTTCGACAGCGCCCAGAAGGAGATCGTGATCGGCCAGTTCTACGCCGTTACCAAGCCCGGCACGGCGTTTGAAAAAGTGGTGGAACGGCTGGCTGCCGCCGGCGCGCGCGGCGTCAAGATCCGCTTCCTGATCGACCAGAAGGGCGTGGGCCTGTCCGAAGCATCCACGCTGGAGCGCCTGAAAGCGATTCCCAACCTGGAACTGCGGGTGATGGACTTCAGCAAGCTGACCGGCAGCGGCATCATCCACGCCAAGTACCTGGTGGTCGATGGCAAGCAAGCCTTTATCGGCAGCCAGAACTTCGACTGGCGCTCGTTCGAACATATCCACGAAACCGGGCTGCGCATCACCGATACGAAGATGGTCAGCGAAGTGCTGGCCGTGTTCAACCAGGACTGGCGCGCCCAGGGCCTGCTGGCCAAGGGCGGCAAGGTACCGGAGGTGAACAAGAAGGTGGTGGCGGCCGACTACCGCCAGGACGCCTACCTGCTGGCCAGCCCCAACAAGTACAACACCCGTGGAGTGGGCGACTCGGAGAGCGGCCTGCCGGCGCTGCTGGCCAACGCCAAGACCGAAGTGCGGGTGCAACTGCTCGACTACGCGCCGATCAGCTATGGCCCCAACGGCACCCGTCCGTACTACGCGGTGATCGACAACGCCGTGCGAGCCGCCGCCAACCGTGGCGTCAAGGTCAAGCTGATGGTCTCGAACTGGAACCTGGAAATGCCGGCGCAGGCGTACCTGAAAAGCCTGGCGGTGCTGCCCAACGTCGAGATCCGCGTGGTGACCCTGCCGATGTCCTCGAGCGGCTTCATTCCGTTCGCGCGCGTCATCCACAGCAAGACCATGGTGATCGACAACCAGGTGGCCTGGGTGGGCACCAGCAACTGGTCCGGTGGGTACATGGACGCCTCGCGCAATTTCGAGGTGGTGATGCGCAACGAGAAAATGGCCGAACGCCTGGCCGCCACGCAAGAGCAGATCTGGACGTCGCCGTACGCGCAGCCGCTCAACATCAGCAAGCAGTATCCGAAACCGGTCAAGGGCAAAGCAGAATGAAGCGATTTACGACAAAACAGGTTTCGATGATCGTGGCGCTCGCTGGTGCTTTTGCCACCTTCAACGCCCACGCCTGGGGCAACGACGGCCACCGCGCGGTGGGCGCCATCGCCGACCAGCTGCTCAAGGGCAGCAACGCGCAGCAGCATGTGCAGGCGCTGCTGCTGCCGGGCGAGAGCCTGGAGAAAATCTCCACCTGGGCCGACTGCGTGAAGGGCACGTATTGTGGCCCGCAAAGCGACGAGATGAAATCGTACGTGGCGGCCAATCCCAAGCACAGCGAATACCACTACACCGACGTGCCGTTCCAGCTGCCGGCGTACCACGACCATGGCGTGGGCACGGCCGACGACGACATCGTGCAGACCGCCAAGCAGTGCATCGCGGTCCTGCAGGGCAAGGCCGATGCCGCCACCAACCCGCACCACTTCACGCCGCGCCAGGCGCTGCTGATCCTCACCCACCTGGCCGGCGACATCGCCCAGCCGCTGCACGTGGGCGCCGGTTTTGTCAGCAAGGATGGCCGGTTCGTGGCGCCCACCCAGGCGCAGCTGGACGCCGGCGAAGTCTTCGACGCGCGCGGCGGCAACAACCTGCTGCTTGACGACGTCAAGCTGACCGCCACCAGCGACCAGCTGATTCCGGCGGCGCCGGTGGAAGAGGGCAAGCCTGCCGGTGCTGCCGGTGCCGGTGCTCCAGCGCGCGCGCCGCAAACCACGCGCCCGTTCCACTCGTACTGGGACACCACGGTGGTCAACTACGCGTTCCGCCGCATCGGCGCGCGCACGCCCGAGCAGTTCGCCAAGCTGGTCATCGCCGGCAATCCCACCGTGGTGTCGGCCAGGGGGGACCTGGCCACCTGGCCGTACCAGTGGGCCGACCAGTCGCTGGCCATTTCCAAGGTGGCCTATGCCGACGTGACGGTGGGCGCGGCGTCGCAGCAGACCAGCAAGAGCACGGGCGAAACCTACACCGTGTGGGCGCTGGCGATGCCGGACAACTACCCGGTCCCCAGCTCGGCCATCGCCAAAGCGCAGCTCACGCAGGGCGGCTACCAGCTGGCGGCAGTGCTCAAGGCGATCTGGCCGTAGCGCGCAACCCGGCCGACGACCATGAAAAAAATCCTGCTGCCGCTGCTGCTGTCAGCCCTGGCCAGCGCCCCTGCCCAGGCCGCTGGCAAGATCGGCAACGCCAGGGCTGGCGAAGCCGCGTTCCTGAAATGCGCGTCGTGCCACCAGGTGGGCAAGTACGCGCAACCGGCCTACGGCCCGCAGCTGAACGCCATCGTCGGCCGCAAGGCCGGCACGTCGGCCGGCTATAAATATTCGGAAGCGATGAAGCGCTCGGGTCTGGTCTGGACCGAAGCCAACCTGGCCGCCTTCCTGCGCGCCCCGCACGACGTGGTGCCCGGCACCAGCATGCGCTTCTGGGGCATCGGCGACGAACAGCAGGTGGCCGATTTGCTGGCGTATATGCGCGGCTTGCGCTGAGGGGCGAGTATGATAAGTGGACCAAGCGTTACCAGCAGGGAAAGGTCCGGCAATGAATACTTTGGCAGACGATATCGACGCTCACGCGCTCGAGGCTGCGTGGGGCGAGCTCGACAGGGTTGCGCGGTTGCGGCCGATTCACGATGAGGCCAGCTACGATCATGCGGTAGCATTGATGAATCGCGTGCTTGATGTGATGGGAGATAACGAGCAGCATCCGTTGGCCGGGTTGCTCGAGTTGCTGGCCACGCTGGTCGGCAACTATGAACAGAAGCATTACGCCCTTGGCGATATCTGACGGCGCGGCAGTCCAGCAAGCCGCGCCGTCAACCAGCGCCTGATTAACGCGACTTGACGAACGGCGTCCCCAGCGCCTTCGGCGCCACCGACTTGGCCATCAGCCCGGCCAGCACGATCACCGTCACCACGTACGGCACCATCTGGATCAAGGAGCCCGGCAGGCGGCCGACCACCGGCAGGTCCACGCCTTCGATCTGGATTTGCACGGCGGCGAAGAAGCCGAACATCAGGCAGCCCAGGAATGTGTACAGCGGGCGCCAGTTACCGAATACCATGGCGGTCAGGGCCAGGTAGCCGGCGCCAGCCGACATGTCGCGCAGGAAGAAGCCGCTCTGCACGATCGACAGGTAGGCGCCCGAGAACGAGCACAGTACACCGGCCACGATCATCGTCGTGTAGCGCTGGCGGGCGACGTTGACGCCGGCCGCGTCGGCTGCGTGCGGGTTCTCGCCGCAGGCGCGCAGGCGCAGGCCGAAGCGGGTGTGGTACAGCAGCCAGTGCACCAGCGGCACCAGCGCGAACGCCAGGTACACCAGCACCGAGTGGCCGCCGATCAGGTGTGCATACACCCAGCCGATGAAGGGCACGTCGCGGATCGCGGCAGTCCCCGGCAGGACCACGTCGAACAGGCGCGCGGAGCCGATGTCGGGCGTGCGGCCGCCTTGCTGGAAGATGTACTGGGCGACCACGAAGGTCAGGCCGCTCATGGCGATGTTGATCGCGATGCCGGCGACGAGCTGGTTGCCCTTCTGGGTGATCGCCACGTACGCTTGCAGGGTGGCCAGCAGGACGGAGACCAGCATGCCGGCGGCGATGCCGCTCCACGGATTTTGCGTGAGGTAGGCCACGGCAGCCGAGACAAAGGCGCTGGCGAGGATCTTGCCTTCCAGGCCGATGTCGATCACGCCCGAACGTTCGGCGAACAGGCCGGCCATGCCGGCGAAAATCAGGACCGGCGCGTTGCGCACGGTCGATACCAGGATGCTGCCAAGATGGAGGTCGTCAAAAGTCATGTCGTTAGCTCGGTTGTTACTTCTTCAGGTTCAGCATCTTGGCGATGACCGGCGCATACAGGTTTTCCATGGCGCCGCAGAACAGGATGATCAGGCCCTGGATCAGGATCACGGTTTCGGGCGGGATGTTCTGCTTTTCCAGCGACAGGTCGAAACCGCCCTGGGTCAGGGCGCCGAACAGCACCGCCGACAGGAAGATGCCCACCGGGTGCTGGCGGCCCATCAGCGCAATCGCGATACCGATAAAGCCCGCGCCACCGACGAAGTTGAGCGACAGGTAGTGGGTGGAGCCCATGACGGAATTGACCGCACCGAGGCCGGCCAGGGCGCCCGAGATCAGCATGACCACGATGATCATCTTGCTGATGCGGATGCCGGCGTAGTGAGCGGCGTGCTTGTTCAGGCCCGTCGCGCGCACCTTGAAGCCCCACGACGAACGGGTGGTCATCACGCCGTACACGGCCAGCGCAATGATGGCCAGGAAGAAGCTGATGTTGAGCGGGGTCTCACCCAGGATCGGGAACCACTGGTTCAGGCGCGGCAGCTCGGCGGCAGCGGTAAACAGGCGGCTGGCGGGATTCTGTTCGCCGTCCGGGATCATGTATTTGACGATCACGAAGTTCATCAGCGAGGCGGCGATGAAGTTGAACATGATGGTGGTGACCACCACGTGGCTGCCGCGTTTCGCCTGCAGGTAGCCGGGCAGGAACGCCCACAGGCCACCGAACAGCGCCGCGCCCAGCACCCCGACCGGGATCAGCGCCCACGCCGGCAGCGAGCTGTCGAAGGCCAGCATCGCCAAGGTGAGGCCCAGGCCGCCCAGGTACATCTGGCCTTCGGCGCCGATGTTGAACAGGCCCGCCTGCATGGCGATCGATACTGCCAGGCCGGTGAAGATGAAAGTGGACGCGTAGAACAGCGTGTAGCTCAGGCCTTCCGGATTGACGACCGCGCTGTTGACCAGGATGGCCAGCGATTCGGTCGGGCTTTCGCCCAGCATGTGGATCACCAGCGCGGTCACCAGCAGGGCCGACAGCAGGTTCAGGAGGGGCATGACAAAGGCTGTGGCCCAGCGTGGCAGGTCTTGGTTGTTCATGATTTGTGCATCCCGCCCATCAGCAAGCCAATGCGGGTGGTATCGAATTCTTCAATTTTCAGTTCGCCGGTAATGCGGCCGCCGCACATGACGAGGATGCGGTCGGCCAGCGCCCTCACTTCTTCCAGCTCGACCGACACCAGCAGGATCGCCACGCCGGCGTCGCGCAGCGCCAGCAACTGGCGGTGGATGCTCTCGATGGTGCCGATGTCGACGCCACGGGTGGGCTGGCCCACCAGCATCAGCGTCGGCTGCGCCAGCACTTCGCGCGCGATCACCACCTTCTGCTGGTTGCCGCCCGAGAGCAGGCCGATACGCAGGTCGTGGTTGTTGGGACGTACGTCGAAGTCCTGCATCAGCGCCGCGCAGCGCGCCGCAATCGCCTTGAAGTCGAACAGGCCCCAGCGACCTTTTAGTTTGTCCTGGTAGCCGAGGATGGTGTTGTGCATGACCGAGAAGTTCTTCACCACGCCGTCGCGCAGGCGGTCTTCCGGAATGTGGGCGATACCGAGATCGCGGATGGTGCGCGGCAAGCCGTCGGCGTCGGACCGGCCGGCAAACGGCAGCGCCTTGCCCTGGAAGTCCACCTGGCCCGACGACGGCAGGCGCATGCCCGACAGGATTTCCATCAATTCGCTCTGGCCGTTGCCGGACACGCCCGCAATGGCGACGATCTCGCCGGCGCGCAGCGTAAAGCCGATATCGGCGAGCAGTTTCACGCCCTGGTCGTCCTGCAGTTGCAGGTTCTGCACGTGCAGCACCGGCGCGCCCGGATTGTAGGGGGCGCGGGGCAGGTTGTTGATGATCTGGCGCCCAACCATCATGTTGGCCAGGTCTTCCTTGGTGGTGGAGACCGTGGGCACGGCGCCGATCACGCGGCCGCCGCGCATCACGGTGACGGTGTCGGTGATGTCGAGGATTTCCTGCAGCTTGTGGGTGATCAGGATGATGGTTTTGCCCTGTTCCTTGAACAGGCGCAGGATCTCGAACAGCGACGCGGTTTCCTGCGCGGTGAGCACGGCGGTCGGTTCATCCAGAATCAGGATGTTGGCGCTGCGGTAGATCTGCTTGAGGATTTCCACGCGCTGCTGCGCACCGACCGACAGGTCGTGGATCACGGCCAGCGGATCGACGTCGAGGCGATAGCGGGTGCAGATCTCGCGCAGCTTCGCTTCCACGGCCGCGCGCTTGGGCTTGAGCTGGAAACCGCCTTCGCTGCCAAGCATGACGTTATCGAGCACGGTCATGTTCTCTACCAGCATGAAGTGCTGGTGCACCATGCCGATGCCCATCGCGATCGCCTCCTGGCTGGTGCGGATCTGGCGCGCCTGGCCATCGAGCAGGATCTCCCCGCCATCGGCGCGGTAGTATCCGTACAGGATGCTCATCAGGGTCGATTTGCCGGCGCCGTTTTCGCCCACCAGGCCATGGATCGATCCCTTGGCGATGGCGAAGCTGACGTCGGTGTTCGCCTTGACAGCCCCAAAGTGCTTGGAGATGCCGCGAAATTCTACTGCTGGCTGCATAGTCGTAGTCGGTGCGGAGTAATGTGGGAAAAACCAAACGCGCCGCCGGGGATGCTCCCCGGCGGCGCGCTCTGAAGTCAAACAGGGATCAGACCGGGCAGGCAGCGCCCGAACGGATGTCGATCACCTTGATCTTGCCGTCGATGATGTCCTTGCGGGCGCCAAGTACGCGCTTTTCGATCTCCGGGGTGATCAGCTTGCGGTTGCTGGCGTCCAGTGCCCAATCGACGCCGCCTTCCTTGATGCCCTTGGCGGTGACGCCGGCTTTCCAGGTACCGTTCTTCACTTGGGTGAACGAGTCATACACGGCGTTGTCCACCCGCTTGACCATCGAGGTGAGGATAGCGCCAGGGTACAGCGCGTTCTGGTTCGAATCGACGCCGATCGCCAGCTTGCCTTTTTCCTTGGCCGTTTGCAGCGTGCCCATGCCCGAACCACCGGCCACGGCGAAGACCACGTCCACGCCACGGTCGAACTGCGAGCGCGCCAGTTCGCCGCCCTTGGCCGGATCGTTCCAGGCGGCGGCGGTGGTGCCGACCATGTTGGAGAATACTTCAACCTTCGGGTTGACCGCCTTGGCGCCCTGGGTATAACCGCAGGCGAAGGTGCGGATCAAGGGAATGTCGATGCCGCCGATGAAGCCGAGCTTTTTCGATTTGGACGCCATGGCGCCTGCCACGCCGACCAGGTACGAGCCTTCTTCTTCCTTGAAGGTGATCGAGTTGACGTTGGTGCCTTGCGCCACGCCGTCGATCAGTACGAAGCGCACTTTCGGGAATTCCTTGGCGACCTTTTGCACGGCGGCCTGCTGGGCGAAGCCGATCGATGCGATCAGGTCCAGGTTCTTGCGGGCCAGGCCACGCAGCACCTGCTCGGCCTGGGTGTCGCTGGAGGCTTGCACCTCGATGAAATTGATACCGGTTTCCTGCTTGAAGCGCGAGGCGCCCTCGAATGCGGACTGGTTGAACGATTTGTCGAACTTGCCGCCGGCGTCATACACGACGGCCAGTTTTGGGGCCGCTGCGGACGCGCTGGCAGCGACCAACACGGCTGCAACCGTCAAACTAAGTTGTTTAAGTTTCATGAATAGGCTCCTGGAAGAACGATATTGTATATTTTTATTGGACGAATGATGTACTTTGGCCGCGTTTTCCTTAAACCATGATAAGTACGCATGTGTCGCACCGCAGCAACGTTGCAAACCAAATAAAATATTTTTTGTCTGTTGCGTTTTCATGCACTCTGGCCGCGAACCTTGCGCGGACTGGCGCTGCTTGTCTTTTTCCTTACTGCTCCCGCCAACGCGTTTTCACTCTGCAACGCAGCAAATAGGCCGTTCGCGACTATTTTTTAAGCAGCCTACAACTATGCATCACGGTCGATATGTACGACAAATTCGTTTTTGCTTGGCTATTTAGTCGAATTAGCTATTAATCAAGTGGGCAAAAATGCCAGTTTGCGGCGATTTTGCCCCGTGCTAGCATCGCATCCAGCGTTTTCAACATAACCATATAAACAATATCCGGGAGCAGTATCCATGAGCACACATCGTTCCGTCTTGCGGTCCGCCGTACCGTCACTGATCGCACTGGCTGTCGCCAGCGCCTTCCCGCTGTCATCGGCATTCGCTGCCGAAGCGGCGGCAGTCGCTGAAGCTGCGGCGGAGCAGGCGGCAGAGCAGGGTGCCGGCGCAGGGGCTTCGGCAACGGTTGCGCCGGCAGGGCGCAACCAGCTCGAAACCGTGATCGTCACCGCCCAGCGCCGTGCCGAAAACATCCGCGACGTGCCGATGTCGATCGCCACCGTCAAGGGCGACAAGCTCGATGTGCTCACCTCCGGCGCCGCCGACATCCGCTTCCTGTCCGGCCGCACGCCGTCGGTCAGCATCGAATCGGACTATGGCCGCACCTTCCCGCGCTTTTACATCCGTGGCCTCGGTAACACCGACTTCGACCTGAACGCTTCGCAGCCGGTCGGCCTGGTGATGGACGATATCGTCATGGAAAACGCCATGCTCAAGGGCTTCCCGGTGTTCGACGTGGACCAGGTGGAAGTGCTGCGCGGTCCGCAGGGCACCCTGTTCGGCCGCAACTCGCCGGCCGGCGTGATC
The DNA here is from genome assembly GCF_001758785.1 of Duganella phyllosphaerae. Taxonomy (GTDB): domain Bacteria; phylum Pseudomonadota; class Gammaproteobacteria; order Burkholderiales; family Burkholderiaceae_D; genus Rugamonas; species Rugamonas phyllosphaerae. Next base: position 15,050 of record NZ_LROM01000082.1, on the reverse strand, counting down.
AAGTTCGACTCGGCCAAGCCGGTCTTCAAGACCGAAGGCTATCTGCAACTGGGCCTCGGTAACTACTCGACCAAAACCGCCGAAGGCATGTTCAATATGCCGGTCAGCGACACCGTGGCGCTGCGCTTCTCGGGCACCAGTCAGCACCGCGGCAACCGCGTGCACAACACCAACCCTACCGCAGGCAAGGGCACTCAGGACTTCGAAGGCTACGGCGACCAGGCGTTCCGCCTGCAGGCGCTGGTACAGCCGAACAAGGACTTCTCGGCCCTCTTCAACGTCCACGCCCGTAACTACCACGGCAACGCCGCGCTGTTCCGCGCCAATATCATCAAGAAGGGCACCAACGACCTGGTGGACGGCTTCGACTACGGTTCGTACGCCAGCGACGGCATCAACCAGCAGGACCTGGAAACCAAGGGCGGCAGCATTCGCCTGAAGTACAACGCCGGCGACATCACGCTGCACTCGATCACCGGCTACGAAAAGCTCAAGTTCTACAGCCGCGCCGACGTCGATGGCGGTTACGGCGCCGTGTTCGCGCCGCCGTCGGGTCCAGGCTTCATCCCGTTCCCGGTGGAGACGGCCGACGTGCTGCCGAACCACCGCCAGTTCTCGCAGGAGTTCCGCGCCGAGTCGAATTACAGCGGTCCGCTGCAATGGATCGGCGGCTTGTACTACTTCGACGAGAGCATCCAGATCGACAGTATCAATTTCAACACCTTCGCACCAGGCAATCCGCAAAATGCACAGTACGCGGTGCAGAACCAGAAGAACAAGTCGTGGGCCGGTTTTGGCTCGCTCAATTACACCGTGTCGGACAAGCTGAAAGTGCGCGGCGGCCTGCGCTACACCAGCGACAAGAAGGACTTCACGGCGATGCGCGTGGAGCCGCCCCTTTCCTCGGGTCCGCTGGCAGTGAACAAGGATTCGCACAACGTCAGCTGGGATTTGAGCGGCACCTATGAGTTGAGCAAGACCACCAACCTGTTTGCCCGCGTGGCGACCGGTTACCGCGCGCCGTCGATCCAGGGTCGCCTCAACGGCCTGGCTGACAAGCCGTCGTCGGCCGATGCCGAACGCGCACTGTCGTACGAAGCGGGCGTCAAGCAGGACCTGTTCGACCGCCGCGCGCGCCTGAGCGCCTCCGTGTTCCAGTACCGCATGAAGGACAAGCAGCTCACCGCCGGCAGCGGCGCGGTCAACATGAACCAGTTGATCAACGCCGACAAGGTCACCGGGCAGGGCGTGGAACTGGACTTCCAGGCCAACCTCAGCGACGAGTTCAGCACGACCATCGGTTACAGCTACAACGACACCGAGATCAAGGACAAGAACCTGTTCGTTCAATACTGCGGTAACGTCTTGAACAACGCCGCCAGCGGCTGCACCCCGACCAACCGGCAAGGCCCGTTCGTGGGCACGTCCTACATCGACGGCAACCCGCTGCCACGCGCGCCGAAGCACCAGCTGAATTTCACCCTCAAGTACAGCACCGAAATCGGCAACGGCGAGTTCTACGCCATGACCGACTGGGCCTACCGCACCAGCTACAACTTCTTCCTGTACGAAGCACCGGAGTACAAGGCCAAGAAGCTGACCGAAGGCGGCGTGCGTGCAGCGTACAAGTGGGGCAATGGCAAATACGAAGTGGCAGCGTTCGGCCGCAACATCACCGACCGCCAGGTAATACTGGGTGCGATCGACTTCGACAACCTGACCGGCATCCTGAACGAACCGCGCACCTGGGGCGGGACCTTCAAGGTTAATTTTTAACATGCTGTAAATTCAAGGCCCCGCGCACTGCAAAGTGCGCGGGGCTTTTTACTTTGAGGGAGACACGTCGTTGAATCACACCGTCAATCTGTGGCCGCTGCTGGGCGTGGCCGTGATCATCGCGGGCTTTGCCCTGCGCGCGCACCCGGTGCTGGTGGTGGTCGCCGCCTGTTTCGTGACCGGCTTTGCCGCCGCCATGGACGTGCCGACCCTGCTGGCCACCCTCGGTGCGGCGTTCATCAAGACCCGCAACCTGCCATTGATCCTGCTGCTGCCGCTGGCCGCCATCGGCCTGCTCGAGCGCTATGGCTTGCGCGAGCACGCGCAGGCGTCGATCGCCCGCATCAAGTCGGCCACTACCGGGCGCATCCTGATCGTCTACCTGGCCATCCGCGAGATAAGCGCGGCTTTTGGCTTGACCAGCATCGGCGGCCACCCGAACATGGTGCGCCCGCTGATCGCGCCGATGGCCGAGGGCGCGGCCGAGTTGCGCTATCCGAAGCTGCCAGACACCGTGCGCCACCGCATCCGCGCCATGTCGGCCGCCACCGACAACGTCGGCCTGTTCTTCGGCGAGGACGTCTTTGTCGCTTTCGGCGCCATCGTCCTGATGCAGACCTTCCTGCGCGGCGAGGGGCTGGAAGTCGATCCGCTGCACATCGCGCTGTGGGGCATCCCGACGGCGGTCACCGCCTTCATCATCCACGCGTGGCGCCTGCACCGCTTCGACGCCCACATCGCGCGCACCATGAAGCGGATGGCGCCATGATCATCCAGATCGATTATTTTTACTACGTGCTGGGCGCCATGCTGCTGGCGATTGCCGTCATGACGCTGCGCGACCGCCACAATCCCAAACGTTATTCGAGCGCGCTGTTCTGGGGGCTGTACGCGGTGGTGTACCTGGCCGGCGAAGCACTGGCGCCCATCGTTGCCGGCGCCTTGATGGTGGTGATGGCGCTGATCGCCGGCTTCGGCGGCGTGGCGCTGGGCCGCCACGGCGAGCGTACGCCGCAGGAGCGGCAAAGCAGCGCCGCGCGCCTCGGCCACAAGCTGCTGCTGCCGGCGCTGGCGATCCCGGTCGTCACCGTGATCGGCTCCACCTTGTTGAAGGATGTGCAATTCGACGGCAGCTTCCTGCTCGACCAGAAGAATCTCACGCTGGCGAGCCTCGGTTGCGGTTCGCTGATCGCCGTGGCGATTGCCTGTGCGGTCACGCGCGCCACGCCGCTGCAGGCGCTGCGCGAATCGCGCCGGCTGGTCGATCACCTGGGCTGGGCGGTGGTGCTGCCGCACATGCTGGCGGTTCTGGGCCTGCTGTTCTCCGAGGTTGGCATGGGCAAGGCGGTGGCGCACGTGGTCACGTCCACGATCGACATGGACATGAAGCTGGTGGCGGTGGCCGTGTACTGCCTGGGCATGGCGCTGTTTACCATCATCATGGGCAATGGCTTCGCGGCGTTTCCGGTAATCGCCGGCGGCATCGGTGTGCCGGTGCTGGTCGGCGTGTACGATGCCAATCCGGCGGTGATGGCGGCCATCGGCATGTTCAGCGCCTACTGCGGCACGCTCATGACGCCGATGGCGGCCAACTTCAATATCGTGCCGGCCGCACTGCTCGAACTGCCGGACAAGCATGCCGTCATCAAGGCGCAACTGGCTACCGCAGTGCCGGTATTGTTGGCCAATATCGCATTGCTCTACTTTTTGATGAATTTGTAACGGCTATGCCAGGCTATGACAATTGGGGTAGAGTAGCGTCCTGGTAGGAGGTAACCAATATGCCAATGCGAAAAATCATTCTGTTGACGGGCTTCGAGCCGTTCAACCAGGAGACCATCAACCCCTCGTGGGAAGCCGTGCGGGCCTTGCAGGGCTGGAGCGAGGGCGACTTCATCGTCCATGCCCGCCAGCTGCCGTGCGTGTTCGGCCAGGCCAACAAGGTGCTGCACCATGCGGTGGAAGAGCTGCAGCCATGCATGGTGATCGCAGTGGGGCAGGCCGGCGGCCGCCCCGATATCTCGGTCGAACGCATCGCCATCAACATCGACGACGCACCGATTGCCGACAATGTACAGCGCTTGATCGTCGACCAGCCAGTGGTCTACGGCGCACCGGCCGCGTATTTTTCAACCTTGCCGATCAAGGCCATCGTCCAGGCACTGCGCGAGGCGGGGCTGCCGGCGTCGGTGTCGCAAAGCGCCGGCACCTTCGTGTGCAACCACGTGTTCTATGGCCTGATGCACCAGGCGCGCGATTGGGGCACCACCATGCGCGCCGGCTTTATCCACATCCCGTATCTGCCGCAGCAGGCCGCCGCGCATCCGGGCAGCGCCAGCATGCGGCTCGACGACATGGTGGAAGGTTTGCGCATTGCCATCCGCACCACGCTCGCGCACACGGTTGATGTGCGCGAGTCGGGTGGCGTCACGCACTAAGCGCGCACCAAGCCCGGATTAATTGGCTTTGGGTGGATTGAGGATGTTCAGGAAGGCGCGCACCACGGGCGCGTCGTCCAGCGCGGTATAGGTGATGTACAGGTTGGCCGACGGCGGATTGGTGCGGATCGGCACGAACACCACGCCGGGCCAGCCGATCCGGCTGGTGGTCTCCGGCAGCAGCGTGACGCCCAGTCCCGCGCCCACCATGGCCAGCAGGGTTTGCGGCTCGGTCGCTTCCTGGAAAATGGTCGGCTGAAAGCCGGCGTCCACGCAGCACTGGATCAAATAGCGCGGGAACGACGACTTGTCGAGCGCCAGCGTGAGCATCGGTTCGTTGGCGATGTCGATCAACTCGATGGCGTCGGCCTTGGCCAGCGGGTGGTGCTCGTTGATCGCCACGCACACGTCTTCCTTGAAGCACAGCTCCTGGCGCAGGTTATCCTGGCGCAGCAAATCCTCGTCGATGCGCGGCTCGCGCCAGAATCCCACGTCCACCTGCTTGGCCCGCAGCGCTTCGTATTGCAGCGTGGGGCCCAGCTCGTGGATGGTCCAGGTCACGCGCGGAAAATTGGTCTGGAATTGCTCGAGCAGGCTGGGGATCGGTCCCCACATGGCCGAGCCGACAATGCCCACGCGCAGGCGACCGACTTCGCCGCGGTCGATCTGGCGGATGGTGTCGATGGTCATGCGCATGCGACCCAGCAGGTCGGAGGCCTCGCTCATGAGCGCCTTGCCGGCCACGGTGAGCTCGAACGTGCGCGTGGTGCGAGCGAACAGCTTCACACCGAGTTCGCTCTCGAGCTTCATGATCTGCTGGCTGAGCGGCGGCTGCGAAATGTGCAGCCGTTCGGCAGCCCGGCTGAAGCTCTTTTCTTCTGCGACGGCGAGGAAGTACTTCAGTTGTTTCAGATCGATGGACATGGGCTATTCTAACAAAGGCAAGGCAAAGCTGAACTCGCGGACGGCTTATCCGTCCTCCCCGCATTCGCGAGGATGACGGAATCAATGCTGGCGGTGTTCTTTACGCCCCCAGCATCGCCACCGCCAGCGCGGCGCCGCAGCGCGCATTGTTTTTCACCAGCGCGATATTGGTCACCAGGCTGCGGCCTTCGGTCAGCGCCTTGATGCGCGAGAGCAGGAACGGCGTGACGTTCTTGCCGGTGACGCCCTGGGCATCGGCTTCGCCCAGCGCCTGCAAGGTGATGGCGTCGATCTCGTCTTTCGGCATCGCTTCCGCTGCCGGCACCGGGTTGCTGACCACGATGCCGCCTTTCAGGCCCAGCGCCCACTTGGTGCGGATGAAGGCTGCCTGCTCGCTTGGCGTGTCGAGCTGGAAGTCGGCATTGAAGCCGCTCTCGCGGGTGAAGAACGCCGGGAAGCCGCGCTGGCCCACGCTCACCACCGGCACGCCGTGGGTTTCCAGGTATTCGAGGGTGAGGCCAATGTCGAGGATCGATTTCACGCCCGCGCACACCACGGCCACCGACGTCTGGGCCAGTTCCTGCAAGTCGGCCGAGATGTCGAAACTGGTCTCGGCGCCACGGTGCACGCCGCCGATGCCGCCGGTGACGAATACGGAAATGCCGGCCAGCTCGGCGCAGATCATGGTCGCTGCCACCGTGGTCGCGCCAAGCCTGGACTGGGACAGCACGAACGGCAGGTCGCGGCGGCTGACCTTCATGGCATCAGGCGAAGTGCCCAACAGTTCCAGTTGTTCTTCCGAGAGACCGATGCAGATCTTGCCGCCGATGATGGCGATGGTGGCCGGCACGGCGCCGCCGTCGCGGATGATCTGTTCCACTTCACGCGCCATCTGGACGTTTTGCGGGTAAGGCATGCCGTGCGAGATGATGGTCGATTCCAGTGCGACGATGGCTTTGCCGGCAGCGCGGGCGGCGGCGACTTCAGGGGAAAATAGCAGGTACTGGTGCATGGTGAATCCTTGATCAGTTGGTTGTGTAAAGCGGCGCGGCATGGCCAGGGTCATGCGCCGCATCGGTATTGGAGATTGCCTCGAGCAGGCCGGCCTCCAGCGCTGGCGCCACGGTGCTGGCGCTTTGCACGGTGACGGCGGCCAGCGCCAGTCCACGGCGGCAGGCCAGGGTGAGGTCGGCGCTATCGTCAGCGTTTTGCACCAGCGACCAGCACACGGCGGCGGAAAACGCGTCACCGGCGCCGGTCACGTCCACCACCTTCACCTGGTGTGCGGCCAGCCACACCAGCTGGCTGTCGCAGGTGTGGAACACGCCCTGGCTGCCGCAGGTGACGATGACGTCGCGCGCGCCGCGCTGCTGCACGCCGGCGCACGCCAGCCGCACGTCGGCTTCGGTGGGCAGCGGGCGGCCGGCCACGGTTTCGAGTTCGGCGCGGTTGAGGATCAGCAGGCGCACGCCGTGCAGGTCGTGCGGCAGGCGCGCCATCTTGGGTTGCGAGACGGCGACGATGACCAATGGCGCGTGATCGGCGCGGGCGCTGTCGATCAGTGCCGCCACGGTCTCAAGCGGCAGGTTCAGGTCCGCGACCGTGAGCGCGGCGGCGGCGCGTTGCGGCGCGCGGCTGGCTAAAAACTCGGGCGTGAGCTGGTCGTACAGCGCCATGTCGGCCAGGGCCACGTGCAGCTCGCCCTCGGCGTCGAGAATGGCGGTATAGGTGCCGCTGGCGGTATCGGCCAGCGCCAGGCTGCCGCGCGTGTCGATGCCAGCTGCCTGCGCGTGGTCTTGCAGTGCGCGCCCGGCGCCGTCGTCGCCGAGGGCGGTCAGCAGCGCTACAGGGGTGTGCAGGCGCGCCAGGTTTTCGGCGATATTGCGCGCCACGCCGCCGTAGGTCTCGGACGCAGTGGCGGGATTCGAAGTACTTGCCTGCAGGGTGGCGATGGTGCGCAGCTTGCGGTCCACGTTGGCCGCGCCGATGCACACGACCGGGCGCTGGCCGCGCGGCGCCGGCAGCACGTAGGCACGGCCGAGCAGGCGCCGCTCGCGGATCAGGCTGGCAATATGCCCGGCCACGGCCGAGCGCGACAGGCCCAGGTCTGCTGCCAGGTCCTGCTGCGAGATGAAGGGGTTGGCATGGATCAGCTGGTACAGCTGTTCCTTCTTGGAGGGTTCGGTCACGGGTTGTGCGCCTGTTTAAACATTTGTCTTTAATAGTAAACAAATGTCTGTCAATGGTCAACTGCCATGGTTAGCTTGCGTCAGCGAAGTTTCCATTGATTTATAATGTACGCCTATTTATATGCATGAGCTATAAATCGGCAAGAAAAATGGTATTTGCCATACATAATGGGGATGAGGCATCATGTCGCATCTCCATGCTAGTCCAACGGCCAAGTATCGTCTCTACCCGAGCGGCCCATCCCAAGAACAACAGAGGAAAACCATGTCCAGCAACTCCCCATTCCAGGCCGCAGAAATCGTCCGCGCCCGCATTCCAGCAGACTTCAAGCCACGCGTGGCCATGATCCTCGGCTCCGGCCTGGGCGTGCTGGCCGAGCAGATGACCGACGCGGTCACCATCAGCTTCAACGAACTGCCGGGCTTCCCGATCAGCACCGTGCACGGCCACGCCGGCGAACTGGTGGTGGGTACCCTGGCGGGCGTGCCGGTGGTGTGCATGAAGGGCCGCGGCCACGTCTACGAAGGCTATGGCCTGGGCGTGATGACCAGCGCCGTGCGCACCATGAAGCTGCTGGGTTGCGAGATGCTGTTCGTGACCAATGCGGCCGGTTCGCTGCGCACCGAAGTCGATGCGGGCTCGCTGGTGGCGCTCACTGACCATATCAACTACCTGCCGGGCACCCCGATGATGGGCCCGAACGACGAGCGTTTCGGTCCGCGCTTCTTCAGCATGGCCAACGCCTACGACGCCGACCTGCGTGCACTGCTGCACGCGTCGGCCAAGGAAAAGAACGTGCCGCTGCACGAAGGCGTGTACATCGCCTACGCCGGTCCGAACTTCGAAACGCCAGCCGAAATCCGCGCCTTCAAAACCCTGGGCGCCGATGTCGTCGGCATGTCGGTGGTGCCGGAAGTGGTGTCGGCCCGTCATTGCGGCCTGAAAGTGGTGGGCGTGTCGGCGATTACCAACCTGGCCGAAGGCCTGTCGCCGTTCCCGCTGTCGCACGAGCAGACCCTGAAATACGCAGCCGTTGCCGCCACGTCGCTGATCGAAGTGATTCTGGCCTTCCTGGCCAACGTGGGCAAAACCCCGCAGGCTTGAAGTTGAAAGGCGGCTCCACGCCACGTTGTTGGTCCTGGAGCCGTTGTTAGCTGTCGAGCCGTCATTCCCGCGCACGCGGGAATCCATGGAACGGCTGATGTGCAAGCTCGGTATGGATTCCCGCTTTCGCGGGAATGACGGTTTTGAGGTTGGCGATAACTGCTGACGGTCCGTCGCATTTACATCCTCATTTGCACCTATCTGCACCTTAAGGAGCACACCATGAAACGCGCATTTATCCTCCTGCTTGATTCCTTCGGCCTCGGCGCCACGCCCGACGCCGACAAGTACAACGATGTCGGCGTCAACACCTTCGGCCACATCGCCGACTGGGCCGCCAAGGCCGGCACGCCGATGCAACTGCCGGTGATGGAAAAACTGGGCCTGGCCGCTGCCGCCCATGCCGCCAGCGGCCAATGGGCGCAGGGCTTTCACCAGCGCGACGGCTTTACCGCCGCCTGGGGCGCCGCGCGCGAGCGTTCCACCGGCAAGGACACCCAGTCCGGCCACTGGGAGATCGCCGGCGTGCCGGTGGAATTCGACTGGGGATATTTTCCGAAAACGGTGCCGTCGTTCCCGGCGGAGCTCACCCAAAAGCTGCAGGAACTGACCGGCGTGCCGGGCTTCCTCGGCGACTGCCATGCCTCGGGCACGGAAATCATCAACAAGCATGGCGATGAACACGTCGCCACCGGCAAACCGATCATCTACACCTCGGCCGACTCGGTGCTGCAGATCGCCGCGCATGAAGATTCGTTCGGCCTCGAGCGCCTGTACGAAGTGTGCGAGATCGCCTTCAAGCTGGTGGAACCGTACAACATCGGCCGCGTGATCGCGCGTCCGTTCACCGGCGCCAACGGCAACTACACCCGCACCACCAACCGCCACGACTACGCGGTCGCGCCACCGGCGCCCACCTTGCTCGACCACGTGAAGAACGACGGCGGCGAAGTGATCGCGCTCGGTAAAATCAGCGACATCTTTGCCACGCAAGGCGTCTCGCGCGTGGTCAAGGGCAAGGATAATATGGCCTTGTTCGACGCGCTGCTCAAAGTGCAGGACGAAGCGGGCGACAAGTCGCTCACGTTCGTCAATTTCGTGGACTTCGACCAGGCCTTCGGCCACCGCCGCGACGTTACCGGCTACGCGAACGCGCTGCACGAAATGGATGCGCGCCTGCCCGAGTTCATATCGCGCATGCAGGAGGGCGACGTGGCCGTGATCACCGCCGACCACGGCTGCGATCCGACCTGGCCCGGCTCGGACCACACGCGCGAACACATTCCGATGATCTTCTTCGGCCCCGGTGTCGCACCGCAGCAGTTGCCCATTTCGGAATCGTTCTCCGACATCGGCCAGACCCTGGCGCACCACCTGGGCGTGCCACCACTTTCCAACGGAAACAACCTGTTATGAGCCAAGACTTGCACCTCGCCGATTTCAAGCGTAACGAAGCCGTCCCGCTGGACCTGGGCTGGATCAACCACATCCACATCAACAAGAGCGCAGCCGACCGCCGCGCCGCCAGCCTGGCCAACCGCCGCACGGTCAAGAAGGAATACCAGGCCGCGTGGCTGGTCAAGGCCATCGGCCTGATCGACCTCACCACCCTGTCCGGCGACGACACCCCGGGCCGCGTGGAGCGCCTGTGCCGCAAGGCCATGCGGCCGCTGCGCGCCGACCTGGTCGAGGCGCTGGGCCTGTCCGACCATCCACTGACCACCGGCGCCGTCTGCGTGTACCACGAGATGATCAAGCCGGCCGGCGAGGTGCTGCAAGGCCGCCTGCCGATCGCTGCGGTCTCCACCGGCTTCCCGGCAGGTCTCACCAGCATGGAAACCAAGGTGCGCGAGATCGAACTGTCGGTTGCCGCGGGCGCTTCCGAAATCGATATCGTCATCACCCGCCAGCACGTGTTGACCGGTAACTGGCAGGCGCTGTACGACGAAATGCTGGCCTATCGCCAGGCGTGCGGCGACGCCCACGTCAAGGCGATTCTCGCCACTGGCGAGCTGGTCACGCTGGAAAACGTCGCCAAGGCTTCGTGGGTGTGCATGATGGCCGGCGCGGACTTCATCAAGACGTCCACCGGCAAAGAGCCGGTCAACGCCACCATTCCCGTGTCGCTGACGATGGTGCGCGCGATTCGCGACTACCACGAGCAGACCGGTTTCAAGATCGGCTACAAGCCTGCGGGCGGCGTGGGCACGGCCAAGGCGGCCCTGCAATACCTGACCCTGATGAAGGAAGAACTGGGCAACGAGTGGCTCGAGCCGCACTTGTTCCGCATCGGCGCTTCGAGCCTGCTGACCGACATCGAACGCCAGCTCGAGCACTACGTGACCGGCAGCTATTCTGCTGCTCATCGCCACGCCCAACCCTAACGCAGTTTCAAAGCACGGACACGTCATGCCATCAATTAAAGAGATACTCAATACCATGGAATACGGCCCAGCACCCGAGAGCCAGAAAGAAGCGCAAGCGTGGCTCGAGCAGCATGGCCGCACCTTCGGCCTGTTCATCGACAACGCCTGGACCGACGCCGGCGAACTGTTCGCCTCCACCAATCCGGCCGACGCCTCCAAACTGGCAGACCTGACGCAAGCGACCGCCGACGACGTCGACCGCGCCGTGGCAGCAGCGCGCCGCGCGCAGCCGGGCTGGCAGGCACTGGGAGGCCATGGCCGCGCCAAGGTGCTGTACGCGATTGCACGCCTGCTGCAAAAGCATGCGCGCCTGTTCGCCGTACTGGAAACCCTGGACAACGGCAAGACCATTCGCGAAACGCGCGACGTCGACCTGCCGCTGGCCGCGCGCCACTTCTACTACCACGCCGGCTGGGCGCAGCTGCAGGCCGAAGAATTCGCCGACTACCGCGCCGTGGGCGTGGTGGGGCAGATCGTGCCATGGAATTTCCCGCTCTTGATGCTGTCGTGGAAAATCGCCCCGGCGCTGGCCGCCGGTAACACGGTGGTGTTCAAACCGGCCGAGTTCACGTCGCTGACCGCCATGCTGTTTGCCGAGATCTGCGTGCAGGCCGGCGTGCCGGCGGGTGTGGTCAACATCGTCACCGGCGACGGCGCCGTGGGCGAGGCCATCGTCAACCACGCGGGCATCGACAAGCTGGCCTTCACCGGTTCGACCGAAGTGGGTCGCCAGATCCGCATCGCCACCGCCGGCAGCGGCAAGAAGCTCTCCCTGGAGCTGGGCGGCAAGTCACCGTTCATCGTGTTCGAAGACGCCGACCTCGATGCAGCGGTCGAAGGCCTGGTCGATTCGATCTGGTTCAACCAGGGGCAGGTCTGCTGCGCCGGTTCGCGCCTGCTGGTGCAGGAGTCGGTGGAAACTAAATTCCTCGCCAAGCTGCGCGCGCGCATGGACAAGCTCACCCTCGGTGCGCCGCTGGAAAAGTCGATCGACGTGGGCGCCCTGGTCGATCCGATCCAGCAGCAGCGCATCGCCGAGCTGGTGGAATCGGCCCGCGCCGAAGGCTGCACCGTGTACCAGCCGGCCTGCGAAATGCCGGCTGCCGGCGCCTGGTTCCCGCCAACCTTGATCACCGGCGCTTCCACTTCGGCCGCCGTGGCGCAGGCCGAGATCTTCGGTCCGGTGCTGGTCGCCATGAGCTTCCGTACTCCGCCCGAAGCGGTACAACTGGCCAACAACACCGTGTATGGCCTGGCCGCGTGCGTGTGGACCGAGAACATCTCGCTGGCGCTCGACGTCGCGCCGCAGATCAAGGCAGGCGTGGTGTGGATTAACACCGCCAACCAGTTCGACGCCGCCTGCGGCTTCGGTGGCTACCGCGAATCGGGCTTCGGCCGCGAAGGCGGCCGCGAAGGCATGTACGAGTACATGACCGCGCTGTCGGAAGATGCACGCCCGGCTGCACCGGTCCTTTCCGCTCCGGCCAAGTCCAAGGCCGCCGCACCAGTGGCTGCCGGTGGCGCGTTTGCCATCGACCGCACCGCCAAGATGTACATCGGCGGCAAGCAGGCCCGCCCTGACGGCGCCTACAGCCGCGCAGTGCATGGCTTTGATGGCGCGTTCATCGCCGAAGTGGGCGAGGGCAGCCGCAAGGACATCCGCAACGCGGTGGAAGCGGCCCACAAAGCCGGCGGCTGGTCGAAAGCGACCGCCCACAACCGCGCGCAGGTGCTGTACTACATCGCTGAAAACCTGGCCGCGCGCGGCGAGGAATTTGCCGCGCGCATCAGCGCCATGACCGGCGCCTCGACTGCCAATGCGGAGAAGGAAGTGCAGGCCTCGATCGAGCGCCTGTTCTACTACGCTGCCTATGCAGACAAGTACGACGGCCTGGCGCACCAGCCGCCGATGCACGGCGTGACCGTGGCGCTGAACGAACCGGTCGGCGTGATCGGCATCGTGTGCCCGAACGAGGCGCCGCTGCTCGGTCTCATTTCGCTGGTGGCTCCGGCCATCGCGCTGGGCAACCGCGTGGTGGTGGTGCCGTCCGAGGCGCATCCGCTGTCGGCCACCGATTTGTACCAGGTATTCGATACGTCGGACCTGCCGGGCGGCGTGGTCAACATCGTCACCGGCAGCGCCGACGAACTGGCGCGCACGCTGGCCACCCACGGCGACATTGACGCCGTGTGGCGCCACGATGGTTCCGCAGCCGGTTGCGCGGAAGTGGAGCGCCTGTCGGCCGCCTCGCTCAAGCGCACCTGGGTGGGCGGGGCCAAGGGCCGCGACTGGTACAGCACGGCGCAAGCGGGCGGCCGCGCGGTGCTGGCGCATGCGTCGCAGGTCAAGAACGTGTGGATTCCTTACGGCGTTTGATGATGTGACGTCCGAATGACTCGCAGCGTTTAATCCGTCGTCCTCGCGAACGCGGGGCCCCATAGAGCGCGTGAATACACGCTCAGTATGGGCCCCCGCTTGCGCGAGGGCGACGGGGTTTCAGGGCCGGCGCTCTTCTTGGAGCCGTCGGCCCGTATCGCTTTTACCCCATATTATCGAGCGGAGAATCGCATGTTTTTACCTCAAGAGATCATACGCAAGAAGCGCGACGGCGGCATCCTGTCGGCCGCAGAGATCCAGTTCTTCGTCGGCGGCATCACCACCAAGAGCATCACCGAAGGCCAGATCGCCGCACTGGCGATGGCTGTCTATTTCAAGGACATGAACATGGACGAACGGGTGGCGTTCACCCTGGCCATGCGCGACTCCGGCGAAGTGCTGGACTGGCGCTCGCTCGACCTGCCAGGCCCCGTGGTGGACAAACATTCCACCGGCGGCGTGGGCGACGTGGTGTCGCTGCTGCTGGGGCCCATGATTGCTGCGTGCGGCGGTTTCGTGCCGATGATCTCGGGCCGTGGCCTGGGCCACACCGGTGGCACGCTCGATAAATTCGATTCGATTCCCGGCTACTCCACCGTGCCGGACAACGCCTTGTTCCGCAAGGTGGTCAAGGAAGTGGGCGTGGCCATCATTGGCCAGACGTCGTCGCTGGCGCCATCCGACAAGATTTTTTACGGCGTGCGCGACGTCACCGCCACCGTGGAATCGGTGGCCATGATCACCGGCTCGATCCTGTCAAAAAAGCTGTCGGCCGGCCTCGATGCCCTGGTGATGGACGTGAAAGCCGGCACCGGCGCCTTCATGCCGACGTACGAAAAATCGGTGGAACTGGCAGAGAGCATCGTCCAGGTGGGTAATGGTGCGGGCATGATGACGTCGGCCATCCTGACCGACATGAACGAATCGCTGGCGCCGTACGCCGGCAACGCGGTCGAGGTGCGCGGCGCGATCGACTACCTGACCGGCAAGTCGCGTCCCGCGCGCCTGCACGAGGTGACCATGGCGCTGTGCGCCGAGATGCTGGTGCTGGGCAAACTGGCCGCCACCGACGCGGAAGCGCGCGCCAAGCTGCAGGCGTCGCTCGACAGCGGCGAGGCGGCCGAACGCTTCGCGCGCATGGTCACGGCCCTGGGCGGCCCGGCCGACCTGATGGACAATCCGGACAAGTACCTGGAACGCGCGCCGATCATCGTGCCGGCGCCGGCGCTGGTCTCCGGTTACGCAGCGACCACCAACTGCCGCGAGATCGGCCTGGCCGTGGTCTCGCTGGGCGGTGGCCGCCGCCGCGCAGCCGACCCGATCGACTTCGCGGTCGGCCTGACCGGCCTGGTGGGACTGGGCGAGAAGATCGACGCCGGCCAGCCGCTGGCGATGGTACACGCCCGCACGCAGGAAGCGGCCGACCAGGCCATCCGCGAGATCCAGGCCGCGTACGTAATCGGCGAAACCGCTGCTGTTGCCAATCCGGTGGTGTACCGCACCATCCGCCCATAAGCTCAACGCCAACGCCAACGCCAACGACAACGACAACGACAACTTCAACCGCCAACGCCAACGACAACCCTTAACCGCCAATCCGTCATTCCCGCGAAGGCGGGAATCCATAGACCACATGCTTCGTGGTAAAACATGGCGAAGCTGACGCGACTCACAGGTTCTATGGATTCCCGCCTACGCGGGAATGACGGAATACAGGATAACTTACGAATTCCCGCCTACGCGGGAATGACGGAATACAGGATAACTTACGAATTCCCGCCTGCGCGGCAATGACGGAATACAGGATAACTTACG
>NZ_LROM01000081.1 GCF_001758785.1 Duganella phyllosphaerae | reverse complement strand
TCCGGCCGGCACGCGCCACGGCTGGTGCGCCACGCCGCCAACGGCCACACGGCCGGTGCCGTCCTGATGCACCACGGCCGCCACCGAGACCAGCGCGAATGCGTACGAGGCGCGGTCGCGCACCTTGCGGTACACATGGCGGCCGCCGAGCGGCTTGGGCAACGTCACGGCGGTGATCAGTTCCGCCGGGCGCAGGTTGGTGTCCAGGTTGGGCGTAGTGCCGGGCAGGCGATAGAAGTCGGCGATGGGAATGGCCCGGTTGGCGCCGTCCGGGTTGACCGTTTCCACCACCGCGTCCAGCAGCCGCATGGCCACGGCCATGTCGCTCGGGTGCGTGGCGATGCAGGCGTCGCTCTGGCCCACGATGGCGTGGCCACGGGTAAATCCGCCGAGGGCGGCGCAACCGGTGCCTGGCGCACGCTTGTTGCAGGCCTGGTTGGTATCGTAGAAATATGGACAGCGGGTGCGCTGCAGCAGGTTGCCGGCCGTGGTGGCCTTGTTGCGCAGCTGCGCGCTGGCGCCGGCCAGCAAGGCCCGCGACAGCACGCCGTAATCGCGCCGCACGGTGGCATCGGCCGCCAGGTCGGTATTGCGCACCAGGGCGCCGATGCGCAGGCCGCCCTCGGGCGTGGCTTCGATGCGGTCCAGGCCCAGGCCGTTGACGTCCACCAGGTGGGCCGGCGTTTCGATCTCGAGCTTCATCAGGTCGAGCAGGTTGGTGCCGCCTGCAATGAAGCGCGCGCCGGGAGTGCGGGCCGCGACGGCTGCCGCTTCGGCAACTGTGGCGGCGCGTTGATAGGTAAAGGCTCT
Organism: Duganella phyllosphaerae; assembly: GCF_001758785.1. Taxonomy (GTDB): domain Bacteria; phylum Pseudomonadota; class Gammaproteobacteria; order Burkholderiales; family Burkholderiaceae_D; genus Rugamonas; species Rugamonas phyllosphaerae. The sequence goes on along the minus strand of NZ_LROM01000081.1, from coordinate 82,752 downwards.
CATGAACGGCTCCCTGCCACCTCGGTGATGGCGTCGATGATGTTGGAATAGGCGCCGCAGCGGCAGATATTGCCGCTCATCCGCTCACGTAGTTCATCCGAGGACAGCAACGGCTGCACCGTCAGGTCCGCGGTGACGTGGCTCGGTACGCCGCGTCGGATCTCGTCGATGGCCGCCACGGCCGAGCAAATCTGGCCGGGCGTGCAGTAGCCGCACTGGAATCCGTCGTGCTTGACGAACGCGGCCTGCATCGGATGCAGCTTCTCCGGCGTGCCCAGGCCTTCGATGGTGGTCACCTCCGCCCCTTCGTGCATCACCGCCAGCGACAGGCAGGAATTGATGCGGCGGCCATCGACGATCACCGTGCAGGCACCGCACTGACCGTGGTCGCAGCCCTTCTTGGTGCCGGTCAGGTGCAAGTGCTCGCGCAACGCGTCGAGCAAGGTAGTGCGGGTGTCCAGCGACAGCGTGTGCGGCTGGCCGTTGATGCGCATGGTGACGGTGGACTGCACCGGGGCGGGCGTGGTGGCGCTGTTTTCAACCGCTGCGCCCTGCCCCGCCGCCATGGCTGGCAGCGCGGCGGCAGTGGCCGTGAGTGCGCCGCCGATCAGGATTCCGCGCCGGGTGTTGTCGATCTCTTGGTCGTTCATGGTCATCCTTGTTTATTTGATTGAAGTGGCCAGCGCCACCGAAGTTTGTGCGCCGGCGCGCGCCGCCAGCACTGATGCGACACTCGCGACCACCAGGATCACGGCAGCGAGTTCGAACGTGCCGCGATAGCCGCTTGAGTCGAACACCAGGCCGCCCGCCATGGCGCCGAGCATGATTGCCAGCTGCACCACGGCCACCATCAGGCCGCCGCCGGCTTCCGCGTCTTGCGGCAACGTCCGGGCCAGCCAGGTCCACCAGCCGACCGGCGCCGAGGTGGCCAGCAAACCCCACAGCGCGAGCAGCACGGCGGTGGCGGCGACCGACGCGCCGAAGGTCATCAGCGCCAGGGCCACAGCGGCCATCAGCAGGGGAATGGCAACCAGGGTGCGGTACAGGTGATTGCCCAGCAGGCCGCCGATCAGCGCAGTGCCGGCAAAACCGGCCACGCCCAGCGTCAGCAACAGCAGCGACAGGGCCGAGACGCTGGCGTGGGTCACGGTTTCCAGGAACGGGCGCAGGTAGGTAAACAGCGCGAACTGCCCCATGAAGAACAGGCTCACGGCCAGCATGCCCAGCGCCACCTCGGGGCGCTTGAGCAGGCTGGGAAGGCTGGCCGGTTTGACGGTGGTATCGTTGCGCATGGGCGGCAGCGTCACCAGCTTCCACACGAATGCGATGAGCGCGACCGGGATCACGCACAGGAAAGCGCCGCGCCAGCCGATCAGGGAACCGAGAAAACTGCCGGCGGGCGCCGCAATCACCGTGGCCAGCGCGTTGCCGCCATTGAGGATGGCCAGCGCGCGCGCGATCTTGTCCGGCGCTACCAGCCGCATCACCGTGGCCGCCGACAGCGACCAGAAGCCGCCGATGGCCACCCCGATCAGCGCCCGGCCGACCATGAACACCAGGTAATTGGGGGCGAACGCCACCACGGTACCGGAGATGATCATCAACATCGACATCCCCAGCAGCAGCAACTTGCGGTCCATCTTGCCGGCCATGCTGGTGATGAACAGGCTGGTGAGCAGGGCAAACGCGCCGGAGATGGCGATGGCCTGGCCGGCCTGGCCTTCGGTGATGTGCAGGTCGGCGGCGATCGGCGTGAGCAGGCTGACCGGCATGAACTCGGAAGCGACCAGTGCGAACGCGCCCAGCGACATGGCCAGCACAGCGCCCCAGGACGATGCGCCAGCGGGGGCGCGACGAGATTTGATGGGCATAACAGGATCCTTTGACTGCACAACTCGGAGAGCCTGTATGCTAAATGCTCATTCATGCGGAAAACGGCATGAATATTTGATGCCCTTATGAGCTTAATTCATCAATTGCTGTTACTTGACTGCCGTCGAAACCTTGCCCGTCCACTTGGCATACTTGTCCAGCGTCGATGCCGGATTGTTCACGTACCACGCGTAGCCGGCGCGGCGCTCGGGCGAGAGTTCGTTGACGTCGGTGTGGATGGTGCGGTCGCGGTCACCAAAAATCGGGCGCATGGTGGCGACGTCGTAGAACCGCGCCCACAGGGGGCCGGCGCCCGCTTTCGGTGCCAGGCTGGCGCCTTCTTTTGTCCGCGTCCATTCCTGGTCATGGATGGCCACGCGCTTGAGCCAGGCCGCGCCGGCGTCCACCGCCGTGACGATGGCGCCATTGGGCGCCGGATCGCGCATCAGCACATTGAGCAGGCGTGCGCTCTCCACGCTGGTGAGCGCGATCGGCTCGAAGTTGCGCGCGCCGACCGGGGCCAGTGTCAAGGGGTCGTGCTGCTGGCACCAGGCGGTCAGTACGCCCCCCGCCTTGATCTGGCTGGCGACGATCACGCGCTCGGCCTGGTCGCGCGCCTGCGCGGCGCGCGCGGCCAGTTCCGGCGCCACGAAACCGTAGTCGCCCTGGCGCAGCGCCACGTCTTCGAGCAGGTCGGTGACATTGGCCAGCGCATTGTCGTTGTAGGTGATGGCGTCGTGGTAGCCGCCTGCCAGCGGATATACCTGCGGGAAGCCGCCATTGGGATACTGCGACGTGAACAGGTATTCCATGCCGCGCGCGAAGGCGGCCTTGTACTCGGCCTTGCGCGCGCCATGGCCGGCGGTGATCACCCGCGCCAGGAAACGCAGTTCCGTGATGGTGGCGTCATTGTCAATGGTGCCGACGTACGACCACCCCTCCGGCTTGCCGGCGTCGCCGTGCACGTACGCTTCGCCTTTCTGGCGCGGCGGACCGCTGCGGTTGACGTTCTTGCCCCAGCCGCCGGCCGGGGTCTGGTAGCTGACAATGTTGTCGGCCACGCGCAGCGCGTCGGCGGAGCCGTACCAGGGGGCCGGATTCTTGAGCGGCATGCCGTTGCCAGGTTTTGGCTCGGCAGCCGGCACGGCGGCCGAATCCACGCGTTCGGCCGCCAGCGCCGCCTTGTCGGCCGCCATCAGGCCGCGCGACCGATCGAGATACCCCTGCCACACCGCGCGCTGGTCGGGCGGGAGCGCCGTCAGGCGCGATTCGGTCAGCGCCTGCGGGGTTTCCATCTTGCCGATCACTTCGGCGTGAACCGTGCCGGTGGCCAGCACAATAGCAATGGCCGCAGCCAGCATCTGTCGTTTCATTTATCAGACTCCTCAGGGACGCGCACGATGCGCAGCGCCATGTACGGACGGCCCGGCAGCGCAACGCTGCGGCCATCCCTGTCGGCGAACGTGTAGTCGTCGCGTTTTTTAATCTCGAACACGCCAGCCACTGGCGTCACCGTCATGTTCCAGGTATCGATCACTTCCACCCTGAAGCGCATGCCATCCTTCAAACCGGTCTTGAACAGTGCAAACGGCCAGCTGGTCGGCTGCGCGTGGTTGAAGTACCCGAGATAATACTCGCCATGCTTGCCGGCGAACGGATAATCCTGCCACTTGTCGATCGGCTCCAGGCCCTCGGCCGGGCTGGCGGCCAGGATCTTGCGGAAGAACGCCAGCCGGGGCGCGCTCTGGCCGCGCAGCACGCCGCCCTTCCCCAGCCAGATTTCGCCCTTGCCGCTGGTGTCGGTATAGATCTCGCTGTGGCCCACGTAGGTGCCGGCGACCGCGCCATTCCAGAAGCGCAGCACCATTTCTTCGGGCGTGAGCTGGCCCCAGCGCTTGGTCCAGTTGCCTTCGTATTTCACTTCGTCGAACACCACCGGCTTGTTATACACGTCGCGCAGCAGCACTGCGCGCTCCGGGTCTTCGGTGGCGGCGCCGTGCTGGATGCTCACGTGCGTGACCCACGGCTTGTTGTGGTCGTAGAAGCGGAACGCGTTATGGATCGAGCGCAGGTGATTGTACGGATCGGCCGCCTGCACGATGCGGAAGTAGCGGTCCCAGTCGTCGGTCTTCTTCTCGGTGAGGAAATCGTACTCGTTGGCCATTGACCACCAGACGTTGCGGTACGCGGACAGGCGCGCCACCACGTAGCGCAAATAGCGGTCGTCGACCGCGGCCGGCATGCGGTCGAAACCCCAGCGGCCCTTGTCATAAGGGTGGAACAGGATCAGGTCCGCCTCGATGCCGAGCGCGCGCAACTGCGCCACGCGCTGATCGAGGTTGCGGAAGAAGACCGGATCGAAACGGCCAAAGTCCCAACCGTGCGGCGGTTTGCCGGCGAATGGAAAATGCTGGCCCGCCACCTGGTCGTCATTGTTGGGGAAGATCGCCATGCGGATCTTGTTGAATGGCGCCCCGGCCAGGGTTTTCAGGGTTTGTTCCTGCAATGCCGGGCTTTGGTGGGTCCAGGCATAGCTGGTGGTGCCCACCTGCCAGAACGGCGTACCGTCGGCGTAGCCGAAGTGGAAGGTGTTGCGCACCGTGACCGGGCCGTGGTTGCCCGGCGCCGGTTGCACCGCCGTGAACTCGCCGCGCTTGCCGTGCAGTGCGGGCGCGTTGGAGCGGGTAGCGTAGCGCCAGGCGCCCACCGTGTCGGGCATGAAGCGGATTTTATAGACGCCGTCCCCGTCGTAAAAGCCCGGCACCAGCAGTTCGCGCCCGTCCTGGCGGAATACGGCCGACAGTTCCACGTCCGTGAAAGGATTGCCGGTGGCGGGTCCGGTGAAGGACAGTTCGAGCGTCCCCCAGCGCTCCACCGGCCCGGCAGCCGGCGCCACGCCATATTGGTTGTCCGCTGCTGGCGCGGCGATAGCACCGGCGGCCAGCGCCGCCAAGAACATCATGCAAACACGTCGCTTCATGCCTACCCCGACAGGTTTTCGTCGTAACGCTTGTCGCCGATGACCACGTTGCGCAGCGCGATATTTTTGGCGTTATGGATGAACCACGGCTGCGCCGCATTGACCGGCGTGCCGAAGTCGCAATCGCTGATGGTCACGTCGGTGACCGGCAGGATCTGCTTGCTGTCCGGGCCGTTGTAGCTGTGCCCCACGGGACCCAGCACCACGAAGGCCTGGTAGCAGCCAAACGCGCCTTCGGCGGTTTTGACGTTGGTCACCCGGATTTCCGAGATGTGCACGTGCGAGACTTCCGGTGGCCGGCTGCGGATCAGGTCGAATGCCGGTGCGTAGTCGCAATCGAAGGTGATCACGGCGCCGCCACCGGTAGGCACGGTGCCCGCCTTGACCGGGCCGCCGGCAATCGGCTTGTAGAAGCCGGGTTTGAGGCGCACACCATTGGGCAGCTTGACGTCCCGAACGTAGAAATGGCGCAGGAAGCCGCCGCGGTTCATATTGGTTTTCAAGCGCACCACGGTGTTGAGCGGGTCGGTCTGCCAGTGCTGGTTGCGCACGTCCAGGTGCTGGGCGTACACGTGCTCGATCCCGGCCGACATTTCGCTGCCCAGGGTGACGGCGCCGTGGCCACTGTTCATCACCGAGTTCTGGATCACGACATTGCGGGTAGGCCCGTAATTGGTGTCGAGGTTCTTGCCCGCCTTGATGGCAATGCAGTCGTCGCCGGTATTGAACCAGCAGCCGTCCACCAGCACGGTGTCGCACGATTCCGGGTCGAAGCCATCGGAGTTCGGGCCGATGCTCTCCATGCGCACTTTGGAGAAATGCACGCGGCGGCAGTCAACCGGGTGGTGGATCCAGAATGGCGTGTTGATCACCTGGTAGCCCTGCATCAGCACATTGTCGCAGTCGATGAATTCGACCATGCACGGGCGCAGGTAGTGACCGAGGCCGAAGATGCGTCGTTCGACCGGCACGCCGGCTTCGGACAGCGCAGGCAGGAATTTTTCGTCGCTGCGCCAGTCGGGCGCATCGCCCTGGATGCGCGCCAGCACGGCGGCGTCCAGCTTCGGCGCCAGCTTCGCCAGCGATTCGGGATTGAGCGGGTTGTTGCGGCCCTGGTGCATGGCGTCGGGGTTCGGACCTTGCCGCGCACCTTTGGGGTTCATGCCCCACCAGCCGTTGCCGCTGCCGTCTTCGAACGGCACGCCGGCCTGGCCATCGAGTTCGCTGGTCCAGTCGGCGCCGGTAATGGCGATATTGCGTTGGCCGCGCGCGTACACGAGCGGCGAGAAATTGAGGCAGTCGTTGCCCTGCCAGCGCGACAGCACCAATTTACCATTGGCGCCGCAGTCGTAGTCGCCATCGCGTGCGTAGTCGCGCGGATCGGCGGAAAAACGCACCCGCGCCCTGGCCGCCAGGTGCACGCACACGTTCGACAGCAGCACGATCGGGCCCTTGCAGTACCAGTCGCCGGCAGGTACCAGCACGGTGCCGCCGCCGGCCCGGTGCACGGCCGCAATGGCAGCACGCAGCGCTGGGTAGCAGTCGTGGGAACCTGGTACGGGGGTGAGGACTTTGCCTTTGGCGTCGATGGTGGGAAAGCCATCGACCGCATGCAGCTGGCACGGCTTGGCGCCGTGACTGGTGATGGAAACTTCGCGCTGCGAAAAATCGAGCGGCCTGGAAAATTGATCGATGATGCCCTGGGCATAAGCCCAGGGATCCGCGGGGGCCGACCTGGCGGCTGACGGCGCGCCCGCCACCGAAGCGGCGGCCATGGCGGCCGCCCCTTTCAGCAAACGGCGCCGTCCCTGGTATGGAGACGGTTGATTCATGATGCTTAGAACTTGTATTCCACCGACATGCGGTAAACACGGCCCAACATGTCGGCCATACTCGTCACGTAACCGCCGCTATAGGTGCTATTGGAGGTCAGTGGCGGGAATTCCTTGGTGATGTTGTTCACACCGAGGGTGATGGTAGCGTTGGCAATGCCGGTGTAACGCACGTTCATATTGAACTGGCTATAAGCATCGACCTTGGTCAGGGTCGAACCAAGACGCGGCGTCAGGTCGCGCACGCTGGTGTTATAGCGGTGCGACAGCGTGGTGCGGAAGTCGCCATAACCCCAGCCGATCGACGCCGTGTGCTTCCAGCGTGGATTGATCTGTGGCAGACCGGCCAGGCCGGCGTTCGGACCAGCGCTGCCGTAACGGCCGTCGTTGGTGATCACGCCGACGTTCTGCAGCCAGACGCCGTCTTTCTCGCCCTGGAATTCGTTCTTCTGGTACCAGGTGCCATCGAGCTTGGCGTCGAACGTGCCGGCGGCCGTTTTCGGGAACCGGTAATTGGCCGAAATGTCGGCGCCGCGAATGCGGGCCATGCCACGGTTGGCCTGGCTGGCGACGATGTGATCGATCAGGCCATCGGGACCGCGCAGGATCTGGTCCTGGTACTTGCCCGGATTTTGCTGGATTTCGGCGATCGACACGGCGCCCAGCACGTCACGCATTTTCAGGCCCCAGTAATCGACGGTGATCGACAGGTTCTTGATCGGTTCCAGCGCGAAGCCGTACGAGAACCCACGCGATTTTTCCGGTTTCAGGAAGCTGTTGTTCGGCGACTTGGTCCAGTAGCTGGTCAGCACGTTACACACCTGGTCGGCGGAACGGCCTGCTACCGGCGTGCCGGTGCCCGCAACGGTCGGCTGCGCGCTCGGGCACAGGACCGGATCGTCCATCTGCTGGGTGCGCACTTCGGCGGTCGGGTTCTGGATGTCCATGATCGACGGCGCCCGGAAACCGGTCGACACCGAACCACGCAGCACCAGCGGCTGGTATGGCTGCCAGCGTGCGGCCAGCTTCGGATTGATGGTGGTCGTATCGAGGTCGTCGTACTTGTCGGCACGGACGGCGGCGTTCAGCAGGAAGGTGTCGGTCAGTGGCGCATCGACTTCGGCCAGGATCGAGGAGATCTTGCGCTTGAGCTTTTTGGCCACGCCTTGCGGCACTTCGCCAACCAGGTCTTGCTGCAGCACGTTACCGGCGGCGTCGAGGTTGTAGGTGCCATCGGCGCGGCGGGACACGTAGTCGAGCGGCGCATTGAACGTGCGGGCGCTGTCTTCGCGCAGTTCGCCGGAGACGGCCAGCGTCAGGTCGCCGCCACCGAGCTTGTACAGGCCCTTGGACAGGGTCAGGTCGATGCTCTTGTTGTAGGCCTTGTTCAGGCGGTACGTGTAGTCCTTGGCGACGGTACTTTGCAGGTAAGCGGCGCCGGCTGCATCCTGGGCGCCGAACGGATTGATGATGCCACGGTTGATGCCGTCCTGTACCTTCGAATACAGGACGTAGCCGTCACCGGCCATGGTGTTACGCTCGGCCACGCCGTAGTTGGCGCCGGCGCGGTAGTCCCAGCCCAGCACTTCGCCTTCGGCCGTGAGCACCAGCCGCTTGTTGGTCTGCTTGTCGTTGCGGTAGGCCGAACCGAGTTCCGCCGGACCCCACTGGAAGTAGATCGGACGGTTGGCCATGTTCAGGTTGGCGACGGTGCCCGGCGTTTTGGACTGGTCGATATACATGGTCGGGGTGCCGGTGGCGCCGTTGTTGCTGCCCGCTGCATTCAGTACTACCGGAACGTTCGGCGTGATGCCGCGGCCAGGATAGAAACGGCTGGTCGATGGCATCGAATACGTGGTGAACGGATTGGTTGAACCCGGAACCTGCATTCCGCGGAACTTCTGCACGGTGAACTCGGAGTTCAGCACGTCCATGTCGATCTTGTGGCCGCCGGACAGGTTGAAGCTCAGGCGACCGGACATGGTGGTGATCTTGCTGCCGTCGGTGACCGCGTTGAAGTACAGCGGATTGCGGTAGCAGCCAGGCGCGTAGGTCGGCGCTGCGGCGGTGCTGAGGTTGCCCAGCGTTGGCAGCGAGGCAGGCGAGTTACAGCCCGAGGCATACGCGGGGTTGTAGTTCGAGTTGGCAGCGCGGGTGAAGCCGAAGTTGGCCAGCGGATTGGCGTTGCGGCCTTCCGGCTGGATGCCCAGGCCCAGCGACCGCAGGATTTCCGGATCGTGCTGCTCGGGACGGTCGCCCTGCATCAGCGCCGATTTTTCCTGGTGGTCGATGGCGAAGTAGGCATTGAAACCATCCTGGCCCAAGTCGCCGAAGCCGCCGATGGCGCCGAACGACTTGGTGGTGCCGCCGCCGTGCATTTGCGGTGCGGCGAATTCGCCCTTGAGCGCCAGGCCTTTGTAGCCGCGCTTGGTCCAGAAATTCTGCACGCCGCCGATGGCGTCGGCGCCATAGATCGACGCGGCGCCGCCGGACAGGGTTTCCACGCGATCGAGCGCCATGCGCGGAATCACGTTGACCGAGACGTACTGGTCCTGCAGCGGTTCATTGGCCAGGCGGCGGCCGTTGAGCAGGGTCAGGGTACGCATCGGGCCCAGGCCGCGCAGGTTGGTGACCGGGCCGGCCGCGCCGGTGTTGGTGCCCAGCGACAGCGACTGCGGCTGTTCGAGGACCAGGTCTTTCAATTCGGTGTGGCCGCGTGCTTCCATTTCGGCCGACTTGATGGTGGTCAAAGGGGTGGCGCCTTCGTCCGCAACGCGGCGGATCAGCGAGCCGGTCACGACGACCGCTTGTACCTGCGCCGCCGGGGCTTCGGCTGGAACGGTCTGGGCGTAGGCCTGGCCGCTCATTTGAAGCAGTGCTACAGAAATGCAAACTGCCATCGTCGCCCGACGCAGTGGTGGGGTGGATTGATACTGCATGTGTCTCCTCCGTCCTGGATTTTATAAATTGGTTGGATCGGTTTAATCTTCTGGTAAACCAATCTTAGAATTGGTCGGACCAGTTTTTTTAGTATGCACGTAGTTGCTCAATAGGTCATTAGTCTTTGCAAGGTTGTTGTGGAAATGCATCACTAAATTGGAAAACGATTAACCCAGTGCGCTGCCGTGGCGTGTCTGGCGTAATTCGGGCTGGAGATGAAATACGTTTTTCACGGATTTTTACTATCTTCCGGGTAGTTACCGGTTGGGCTGGCTGTTCAAATCACTCAACTAATTGATCGGCGGGCCAATTTTTCATGCTCTGTAACCATTTATCATGAGCGCTCGGTATCTATCACTATCACAGGATCCATGCTCATACTTCCTCCACGCTTTTCCGGACGTCGCGTCCCCGTCTCCCGGCTGTTCCATACCGGCCTGACCGCCCTCGGCGGCATGTCGCTCGCACTTGGCTGCATGGCGCAGGAACTCGGCATTCCGCAGGCATCGGATGCCAACCGCCCGGCCAACGCCGCCAGCACCACTGCCAGCACCACCGTCCAGGCCGCCAACGCCCAGGCGTTCGTGCTGGCCGCCGTCAACCTGGCTTCGAACAATGCGCTGAGCATATTTTCATCGAACGACGGCGTGACCTTCACCTCGCTCGCTTCCGAGGCGTTCCAGCCCGGCCAGGGCGCCGGTGGGGCCAGCAGCGCCACGCTGCGCGATCCGGCCATCGTGCGCCACAGCGACGGCTATTATTACGTGGTGTATGCCACCGGCAGCGGACTGGCCCTCACCCGCTCGCAGGATTTGAAGCGCTGGCAGTTTGTGCGCGACTTGCCGGGCACCGCCGGCACGACGCGCTGGTTGCGCGACAAGGATGGCGCCCTCAAGCTGGTAGCCACCTCCGGCACGGGCAAGGTACAACTGCTGAGCGCCAATGCCGACCTGTCGCAATGGTCGGCCCCGGCCCCGCTGGCGGGCTTGCCGGCTGCCAGCGATGCGGTGGTCGTGGCGACGGACGACGGTTATGCGGCCCTGCTGCGCGATGACAAGACCGGCTTGCTGCGGCTGGCCACGGCCAAGGTACTGGCCGGCCCCTGGACCGTGGTTTCGCTAGCCGACGCCGAGAGCTGGGGCGGTACGGCAGGCGGCCAGTCGCTGGTCAGGCTGGCCAACGGCAACTGGCGCGTGTATTTTACCGACGCGGTCGGAGCCAAATTGTGGTACGCCGACAGCGCCGACGGCCTGCGCACCTGGACCCCGAAGAAGGAGCTGGGCGGCGTCTCCAGCCTGCTGAGCAAGACCGCCGTGATGGCCGAAGACGGCAAGCAGTTCGCCGCGGCGACCAGGCCGAAAGGCCAGCCTAAAAAAATAAGCTGGGACGAGCATTCGATGATGGTCGATGGCAAGCGCATCGTGGTGTGGTCGGGCGAGATCCACCCGTTCCGCCTGCCCAATCCGTCGCTGTGGCGCGACGTCATCCAGAAGATGAAGGCGCTCGGTTTTAACGGCGTCGCCTTCTATTTCGACTGGGGCTACCACTCGTCGGCGCCGGGCGTGTACGATTTTTCCAATGTCCGCAACGTCGAGCGCGCGCTCGAGATCGCCGAAGAGGAAGGCATGTTCGTGATCGCCCGCACCGGCCCGTACGTCAATGCCGAACTGACCGGCGGCGGTTACCCGGGCTGGATGTTCCGCAACCGCGCCGAGGCCCGCACCGACGACCCCGTGTACCTGGCTGCCGTCGATGAATGGATGACCCAGATTAACGCCATCATCAACCGCCACCAGGCCACGACCGGCGGCGGCAACGTCATCGCCTACCAGCTCGAGAACGAACTGGGCAAGGTGGAACCGAAGCACGTGCGCCAGATGGAGCACCTGGCGAAAAAAGCCCGCGCCGACGGTTTGACGGTGCCGTTCTTCCACAACTCGGCCGGCCGCCTGCCCGACTGGACGCCGAAGAATTCCACCGCGCCATGGGCCAATCCCGGCCCCACCGATATGTATGCGTTCGACGGCTATCCGGGCGGCACCTGCAATGTGTTTGCCAGCGCGGCCGGTCCCAACCGCGCGCCCGACTGGGGCATCTACGGCAAGAATTCGCCGAAGATCGGCTCGCTGTCGTCGCCGAAGACGCCGGGTTTCGCGGCCGAACTCGGCGGCGGCTGGTTCGATTACTGGGGTTCCAACGGCACGTATCACTGCACCGCCGAGCGCCAGGGCACCGGCTACCAGCGCGTGTTCTACGGCACCAACCTGATCAACCGCATTACCATCCACAACGTGTACATGACCTTTGGCGGCACCTCGTGGGGCTGGCTGGCAGGCCCGGTGGTGTACACGTCCTACGATTACGGCGCGCCGATTTCCGAGGACCGCGGCTTGCGCGCCAAGGCGCTGTCGCTCAAGCAGCAAGGCATGTTCGTGCAGGCGGCCGAGCAGGCGCTGGCCAAGATGGACAAGGGGCCGGACATCAAGACCTCTTCGAACAAGGCCAAGGTCTATCACAACATCAACCCGGACCTGGGCACGCACGTGCTGTTCGCCGTGCACAGCCCGTCCGATCTCACCACCGACGACAGTTTTACCTTCGACCTGTCCACGGTTGACGGCAAGTACCAGGTGCCGCTGCGCCTCAATGGCCAGGACGCCAAGATGCTGCTGGCGAACTACCAGCTCGAGCGCCAGCACCTGGTGTATTCCACCTCGGAAATCCAGACCCATTTCGCCAACGGCGAGCGCGATATCGCGCTGCTGCACGGCCGCGATGGCGAAGCCGGTGAAACCGTGCTGCGTTTCAAGGGCGAGCCGAAGGTGGAAGTGCTGGCCGGCCAGGTGGTGTCTCGCTTCGACGCCGCCACGGGCGACCTCAAGCTGACCTACACCCACGACGGCCTGGCGCGCGTGCGCATCACTGGCGGTGGCCGCGCGCCGCTGCTGTTACTGCTGGCCGATAACCGCCACAGCCTGCAGTTCTGGACCCAGAAAACCCCGGCCGGCCAGGTCTTGCAGCTGACGCCAGCGATGGTGCGCACCGCCACGCTGGCGGACGGCAAGCTGGCCCTGACCGGCGACACCGCCGCCGCCAGCGAGTTGACCGTGTGGGGCCCGGCCTTTACCGCCGCCAGTTTCAATGGCGAAACCCTGGCGCTGGCGCCGCAGCCCGATGGCAGCATCAAGGCTGGCGCCCTGGCCGGTCCGGCAACGATCAAGCTGCCGGACCTGGCCGCCCTGCCCTGGTCGCGCCGGGTGGATAGCCTGGAAGCCCAGCCCGCTTTCGACGACAGCCAGTGGGCCAAGGTGGACAACCGCCCTTCTGCCGCGCAAACCTGGACCATGCCCGAGCGCGGTCAGCCAACCCTGGCGATGAGCGATTACGGTTTTCACCACGGCGACGTCTGGTATCGCGGCCGTGTCAACATCGTGGACCCGAAAACCAACCAGCTCGAACTGTTCTACGGGGCCGGCGGGGCGGGCATGGTGCAGGTGTGGGTCGATGGCAAGTTTATCGGCCAGGACGAGATGGACGTCGGCCGTTCGTTCCCGGAGACCACCGACAGCGTCAAGCTGTCGCTCGGCGACAAGTTAACGAAGGGTGAGCACATCATCGCGGTGATGGTGCGCAACAACTCGCACAACTGGAACCTGATGGCCGACGATTACCACCGCGAAGCGCGCGGGCTGATCGCCGCCTCCTTGACCAGGCGCGGCGGCCAGCGCTTCGGCGTGCCGATCGCGTGGCGCATCCAGGGCAACCTGGGCGGCGAACAGATCGCCGACGTGGTGCGCGGTCCGATGAACAACGGCGGCCTGTACGGGGAGCGGGCCGGATGGTACCGTCCGCTGTGGGAGCAGCAGGACAGCAAGACCGGCTGGGCGGCAGCCAGGCCGACCGCCGCGCCACCGGCTGCGGGCACCTACTGGCTGCGCACGTCGTTCGATCTCGATTTGCCGAAGGACCATGATGTGCAGCTGGGCCTGGCGTTCGGCGATACGACCGTACCGCGCTCGGAACGCGAGAACCGCGCGCTGATTTTTGTTAATGGCTGGAATATGGGGCAGTTCATTGCCCACATCGGCCCGCAACGGGTGTTCGTGGTGCCGCCTGGCATCTTGAACCCTAACGGCGCCAACACGATTGCATTGGCGGTGACTACCGATGGCAAGCCTGGCAATGCGCTGGAGCCGGTCAAGCTGGTGAATTTGCGGACGGTGCGCGGTGGCGTGAAGCTGGAAGTGGTGCCGGGGTCGATGGCGCCGGCGAAGTAATCACAGTTAAGGGTTGTATACCCGTGGTACCCGCGAAGGCGGGTACCCAGGTTCCGTACAACGCGTCGAGATGCGTGCAAAATTGGATCCCCGCCTGCGCGGGGACGACGTTTTCAGCCTCAACGACGTTTTCAGGCTCACCGCACTCGGCGGCGATTTTCTTGCATGACAGTTCAGGCGGTTTCGCCTTGCGGATCGACACGGGTCACCAGCACCATCGCAATCCTGCGCTCCGACAACTCCGCCACCTCGAACCGCAAGCCATCGACCTCGATGGCCTGGCCCAGTTCCGGCAGCGTGCCGAATTGCTCCAGCATGAAGCCGCCCAGCGACGAGTAGTCGTCGGTTTCGCTGACCAGGGCATCGGTTTCCAGCACTTGCTGCAGGTGGTGCAGGTCGGCGCTGCCGGCCACGCGCCAGCGGCCCGGGCCTTCCACTTGCACTTCCGGCTGCTCGTCTTCGTCCGGGAACTCGCCGGCGATCGCCTCCAGGATGTCGATCGGCGTGACCAGGCCCACGATGGTGCCGTACTCGTCGGCGATCAGCACCAGCTGGCGCGAGCGCTTGAGCGTTTCCATCACTTTCAGCACGCCGCCGGCTTCCGGCATGATGATCGGCGCGCGCACGTATTCGTCGGTGATGTCCTGACCGGCGGCCAGGCAGGCCACCAGGTCCTTGGCGCGGACGATGCCGACCACGTTGTCCAGCTGGCCACGGCTGACCGGGAAAAAGCTGTGCGGCGTTTCCAGCAACTGGCCCTGGATGGTGGCGCTGTCCTGATCGAGGTCGATCCACGAAATGTCCGAGCGGTTGGTCATCACCGAACGAATCGAGCGTTGCGACAGGCTCAGCACGCCACTGACCATATTGCGTTCCTGCTCCTCGAACGCCGGCAATTCGACCGTGTCGCTGGTCGCTTCCGGCTCTTCACCGGCGACAGCGCGCTTTTTGCTGCCCAACAGGCGCAGCACGGTGTCTGCGGTACGGTCGCGCAGCGGCATGTGGGCATCCTTGCGCAGGAAGTTGCGGCGAGCCAGCTGGTTGAGGAATTCGATCACGACCGAGAAACCGATGGCAGCGTACAAATAACCTTTAGGAATGTGGAAGCCCAGGCCTTCGGCGATCAGGCTCAAGCCCACCATCAGCAGGAAGCTCAGGCACAGCACCACGACGGTCGGGTGGGCGTTGACGAAGCGCGTCAGCGGCTTCGAGGCCAGCACCATCACCGCCATCGAGATCACCACGGCAGCCATCATCACGGCCAGGTTGTCGACCATGCCGACGGCAGTGATCACGGCGTCGAGCGAGAACACGGCATCGAGCACGACGATTTGCGCCACGACCGCGCCAAAGCCGGCGTATTCGCGGTTGCCGGTGTGGACGTGGACCTTGCCCTCGACCCGTTCGTGCAGCTCGGTGGTGGCCTTGAACAGCAGGAACAGGCCGCCAAGCAGCAGGATCAGGTCACGGCCGGAGAATGGTTGCGAGGCGATATGGAATAGCGGCTCGGTCAGGGTGACCAGCCAGGACATGACAGACAGCAAGCCGAGGCGCATGACCATCGCCAGGCTCAAACCGATCAGCCTTGCCTTGTCGCGCTGCTCGGGCGCGAGTTTGTCCGCGAGAATTGCTATGAAGATCAGATTATCGATACCGAGGACGATTTCGAGTACGATCAGTGCGAACAAGCCGACCCAAATATTTGGGTCGAATAGCCATTCCATGCCTTGCCTTCCAGAGTTAAGAGGAGGCCATTGTAAACGATTCTGTCGGTACCACTACTTGTACCGGGTGCATGAAGGTCAGGAGATTGCTTTGAAAATCCTTAAATTTCACGCGTTCGGTCGCCAACTCTCCTTCAACTGACCCAGTTGAAAGAAAAATGGCGAGCCCCGAGGCTCGCCATCATGCGGACACCGCTGCGATCAGGCTTGCTGCGGCAGCTTGTCGATCAGCTTGTCCAGCGTGATCGGGTAGTCGCGCACGCGCACGCCGGTGGCGTTGTAGATGGCGTTGGCGATTGCCGCGCCGACGCCGCAAATACCG
Organism: Duganella phyllosphaerae; assembly: GCF_001758785.1. GTDB lineage: Bacteria > Pseudomonadota > Gammaproteobacteria > Burkholderiales > Burkholderiaceae_D > Rugamonas > Rugamonas phyllosphaerae. The sequence goes on along the minus strand of NZ_LROM01000081.1, from coordinate 66,805 downwards.
AGCTCGCCCACGCCCTTGGCTTTCATCGGCGACGAGATCGGATCGGTCTCGTCGAGGAAGATCACGTCCTGGTGCGGAATGTCGGCGTGCACCGGCACTTCGTAACCGGCCAGGTCGTGGTTGACGAAGAAGCCACGGCGCTTGTCCACCACCAAGTGTTCCATCAATGCCGCCCCGGCGCCCATGGTCATGGCGCCGATCACCTGACTGCGGGCCGATTTGGGGTTGAGGATGCGGCCGGCAGCACAGACTGCCAGCATGCGGCGGATGCGGGTCTCGCCGGTGTCGGCATCGACGCCCACTTCGACGAAGTGCGCGCCGAACGTCGATTGCTGGAATTTTTTGTCGAGGTCGCCGTATTCCATGGTGTCTTCGGCCATGATGTCGCCGCCTTCGGCTGCCTTGGCCAGGGAGGCGGTCTTGCCGCCGCCGCGCACGGCGCCGTCGATGAATTCCGCATCAGCCGGCAAGCCCAGTTTTTGCGCCACCGCCTCGCGCAGCTTGACGCAGGCGGCATACACGCCGGCGGTGGAGCTGTTGGCGCCCCACTGCCCGCCCGAACCGGCCGACACCGGGAAGTCGGAGTCGCCGAGCTTGACCACCACCTTGTCGATGGTCACGCCCATCATTTCGGCTGCGGTCTGGGCGATGATGGTGTAGCTGCCGGTGCCGATGTCGGTCATGTCGGTTTCCACCGTGACGATACCCTTGCTGTCGAGTTTGACGCGCGCGCCCGACTTCATGACCATGTTGTTGCGGAAGGCTGAGGCCACGCCATAACCGACCAGCCAGCGGCCGTCACGGACCTGGCCCGGTTGCGCATTGCGCTTGTTCCAGCCAAAGCGTTCGGAACCCACGCGCATGCACTCGACGAAACGGCGCTGCGAGAACTTGCGCTCGCGCTTGGCCGGGTCGTGGGTGATGTCGTTGATGATGCGGAAACGCACCGGGTCCATCTTCAGCTTTTCGGCCAGCTCGTCGATCGCAATTTCCAGCGCCATCAGGCCAGGCGCCTCGCCCGGCGCGCGCATGGCGTTACCTTCGGGCAGGTTCAGGACAGCCAGGCGCATCTTGGTCATGCGATTGGGGCCTGCATACAGCAGCTTGGTCTGGGCGGTGGCGGTTTCCGGCTGGCCGTCCGGCAGGTCACCGGACCAGCTTTCGTGGCCGATGGCGGTGATCTTGCCTTCGCGGCTGGCGCCGATGCGCAGGCGCTGGATGGTGGCCGGACGGTGGGTGGTGTTGTTCATCATGAACGGGCGCGGCAAGGTCAGCTTGACCGGACGGCCGGCCGCCCTGGCGCCAAGCGCAGCCAGTACGGCTTCGCAGCGCACGAACAGCTTGCCGCCGAAGCCGCCGCCGATGTACGGCGACACCAGCCGTACCTTGTCTTTCGCCAGTCCCAGCGTTTTGGCAACGTCGCCCTGGCCCCAGGCGATCATCTGGTTCGAGGTCCAGATGGTGACCTTGTCGCCATCCCATTTGGCGATCGACGCGTGTGGTTCCATCATCGCATGCGACTGGTCGGGCGTGGTGTAGGTCAGGTCGATGGACACCGGCGCGGCCTTGAAGGCGCCGTCGAAGTCGCCGACCTTGCTGTCGGCGTTGTCTTTGCCCGATGGCAGCTTGGCGCTGTCCTTGACCTTGGCCAGGTCATAGTCGCCCGCAGTTTCAGCGTATTTGACTTGCACCAGCTGGGCGGCGGCGCGCGCCTGCTCCCAGGTGTCGGCCACGACCACGGCCACGGCCTGGTGGTAGTGCTCGACGTCGGGACCGGCCAGCAGGTGGGCGGTGTTCATCTTGCCTTTGCCCAGCTTGCCGGCGTTTTCGTACGTGACGATGGCCAGCACGCCCGGCGACTTGCGGGCGGCAGCCAGGTCGATCGACGTGATCTTGCCCTTGGCGATGGCGGCGCCAACCACGTAGCCGTAGGCGGCATTCGGCGCCACCGCGTGCTGCTCGTAGGCATACGGCGCGGTGCCGGTGGTTTTCATGGGGCCGTCGATACGGTCGAGCGGCTTGCCGACGACCTTCATCTGGTCGATCGGGTTGGTGGTGGCGGGAGTGGTAAATTTCATGGCTTAGGCTTTCTTCGCTTCCGCCAGCACCGACGTAATCGTGCGCTGGACCAGGGTGATCTTGAAGGCGTTGTCTTCGGTGGTGCGGGCGCCGGCCAGCAGCTGGTCGGCCACCGCCTTGCCGCCTTGCGCCACGCTGGCGTCGCCGGCTGGCAAGCGCCACGGCTTGTGCGCCACGCCGCCCAGCGCCACGCGGCCGGTGCCGTCCGGCAGCACCACGGCCGCCACGGAAATCAGGGCGAACGCGTACGACGAGCGGTCGCGCACCTTGCGGTAGTAGTGCTTGCCGCCCAGGGGCTTGGGCAAGGTCACTGCGGTGATCAGCTCACCCGGTTCCAGTGCGGTTTCGATGTGCGGGGTCTTGCCCGGCAGGCGGTGGAAGTCGGCCATGGCGATGGTGCGCGTGGCGCCGTCGGCTTTCATGGTTTCTATCCGGGCGTCGAGCAATTGCATGGCAACGGCCATGTCGCTCGGGTGGGTGGCGATGCAGGCGTCGCTGGTACCGACGATCGCGTGCTGGCGGGAAAAGCCGCCGATGGCCGAGCAGCCGCTACCGGGCTGGCGCTTGTTGCACGCCTGGTTGGTGTCGTAAAAGTACGGGCAACGCGTGCGTTGCAGCAGGTTGCCGGCAGTGGTGGCCTTGTTGCGCAGTTGCGCCGAGGCGCCCGACAGCAAGGCGCGCGACAGCACCGCGTAGTCGCGCCGCACGCGCTGGTCGGCAGCCAGGTCGGTGTTGCGCACCAGGGCGCCAATGCGCAGGCCCCCTTCCGGCGTGACCTCGATTTTGTCGAAGCCGATGCCATTGACGTCCACCAGGTGGGTGGGCGCTTCGATTTCCAGCTTCATCAGGTCCAGCAGATTGGTACCACCGGCGATGAATTTCGCAGTCGGATGGCGGGCGATGGCCTTGGCGGCGTCGGCCGGCGTTTTAACGCGTTCGTAGCTGAAGGCTTTCATGCGCGGCTCCCGGCAACGTCGTTGATGGCGTCGATGATGTTCGAGTAGGCGCCGCAGCGACAGATATTGCCGCTCATCCGTTCACGCAGTTCTTCGCTGCTGAGCAGTGGCTTGGTGTTGAGGTCGGCGGTGACGTGGCTCGGGATGCCCTGCTTGATTTCCTCGAGCGCCGAGACGGCCGAACAGATCTGCCCGGGAGTACAGTAGCCGCACTGGTAGCCGTCGTGTTTCACGAACGCTGCCTGCATCGGGTGCAGTTTGTCTGGCGTGCCGAGGCCTTCGATGGTAGTGATCTTGTCGCCGTCGTGCATCACCGCCAGCGACAGGCAGGAATTGATGCGCCGGCCTTCGACGATGACGGTGCAGGCGCCGCACTGGCCGTGGTCGCAGCCCTTCTTGGTGCCGGTCAGGTGCATGTTTTCGCGCAGCACATCGAGCAAGGTGGTGCGGGTATCGACCTCCACCGCACGCGACTGGCCGTTGACGATCAGCGTGACCTTGTTCATCACCGGCGCAGCTGCTGCCGGGGCTGGGGCGCCAGCGCCGCCGCCGTTGCTGTTGTTTTGGGCGCCAGCCACCGAGGGTACGGCGGCCGTGGTGGCGGAAATGGCGCCTGCGATCAGCAGATCGCGCCGGGTGATTTTTACATCGCTGAGGTCGTTCATCATCGATTCGTCCTGTGGCTAGAGTGTGTTGGTGGTTCATCGACGACTTGTGGCCGGATGAGTCAAAACATCTTAATCGCATTGCCAGGACGACATCCGCACTATTGACTTGCGGTTGGTGCGACCTACGTAGAATTACTTGTTCGCGCAAAGGTCGGCGATTTCTTCCTCGGTAAAACCGGCCAGACGGCGCGCTTCGATGTTGAACGGTCCGCGCGGCACCGGCGCCCAGTATTCTTCGCACAGGGCGGCAAAGGTCGCGCGCGGTGCCAGCCCGCGCTGCGCACACAGGTGGCGGTACCAGCGGTTGCCGACCTCGACGTGGCCGATTTCGTCGCGCAGGATGATGTCGAGAATGGCTGCGGCCTGGTGGTCGCCGGCCTGGGCAATCTTGGCGCGCATCGGCGGGGTGGCGTCCAGGCCGCGCGCTTCCAGCACGCGCGGCACCAGGGCCATGCGGGCCAGCGCGTCGCCGGTGGTCTTGGCTACCATTTCCCACAGGCTGCCGTGGGCGGTGAAGTCGCCGTAGGCATAGCCGAGCGTGACCAGGTGCGCGGCCACCAGCGAAAAATGCAGGGACTCTTCTTCTGCCACCTTCAGCCAGTCGGTGTAGTAGGCGGCGGGCAGACCGGGAAAGCGCCATAGCGCGTCGAGCGCCAGGTTGATGGCGTTGAATTCGATGTGGGCCAATGCGTGGATCAGCATGGCGCGCCCCTCGACCGTGTTCATCGAGCGCTTGCCCAGGGCCGAGGGCAGCACCAGTTGCGGCAGGTCTGGCCGGCCCGGGATTGGACGGTCTTGCGGCGCTTGCAACTGCGCCGAAGGATCGGGTGTGCAGGCGTTGGCGCGCACGGCGTCCGCCATGGCGTTGACGGCGGCAACCTTCTCGAACGGGTCGGATTCCAGCAAGCACAGCAAGGCGCGGGCGCGCAGTTCGCCGCTGGCGGCGTGGGCGGCCTGGTATGCGTTGGATAGGGAGGGCATGGAGAGGCGAAGAGACAAAGCCGCGAGTGTAGCATCTTGCTATGTGCCGCAGTTACTCATCCTGGTCCTACAAGTCTGCCGCGCGTGCACCTATAGCCGATTGGGCAAGCGCGCCGCATCATAGGTCCTGTGCTGCGCTAAACATCGGCGAACAACGCCGAAGCCAGTGTGACTTCCCCCCCATCATCAGGACACCAGGAGACCACCATGAGCTACCTCGACCGCGACACCTATGGCATCTACAACACCGACTATGCCGACGCCGACAACGGCCCCGGCCCGCGCCTGATGGGCGCCGACACGCTGATCGGCGAAGACGTGTATAACCTGCAGGAAGAAGACCTGGGCGACATCAAGGAAATCATGCTCGATATGCGCCAGGGTAACGTGGCTTATGCCGTGTTGTCGTTCGGCGGCTGGCTGGGCATGGGCGACAAGCTGTTTGCCGTTCCATGGCAGGCGCTGCAACTGGACACCGTCAACAAGCGCTTCCTGCTAAATGTTTCCAAAGACCATCTGAAGAACGCCCCTGGTTTCGACAAGGACAATTGGCCCGATATGGCCAGCGCCGAATTTTCGACGCAAATCCATGACTTCTACGGTACCCAGCAAGCAATGCCAGGCAGCCGCACGGCCAGCGGCAGCGTGATGAGCGCTGGTACCGGCAGCCTGCAAAGCGATCCTGGCTACTCGAGCAGCCGTGGTACCGGGTTAGGCAACCTTTAAATCTCGGTCTGCCCATATAAAAGCACGCGTTATTCGCGTGCTTTTTTTTACTTTATGTACGCGCGGGTGGCATACTCTTCGTTTGCACCATAATTGTGCGGGACCTCTGGCATGTTTCTTGATATAACTGCTCCCAACACGGGAGAAGTTATATTATGGGAAAATTTTTTAATGAAATGACGGCCGATGGCCTGGCGCACAATGCCAGCGCCGAAGTGCGCGAGCATTACCGCGAGTTTTGTGGCTGGCTGCAACGGCAATCGCCCGACACGATCGAACGCAAGCGGGCCGAGGCCGATCTGACCTTCCGCCGGGTGGGCATTACCTTTGCGGTGTATGGCGACGACGCCGGCACCGAGCGCCTGATTCCGTTCGATACCATTCCGCGCATTATCACTGCTGCCGAATGGAAGCAGATGGAAGCCGGTCTGGTACAGCGTGTCAAAGCGCTCAATATGTTTATCCATGATATTTATCACGACCAGAATATCGTCAAGGCCGGGCTGATTCCGGCCGAGCAAATCTACAAGAACGCCCAATATCGACCGGAAATGCAAGGCATTAACGTTGCCTCCGACATCTATGCCCATATTGCCGGCGTCGATATCGTGCGTGCCGGCGAAGGCGAGTTTTACGTTTTGGAAGACAATTTGCGGGTGCCGTCCGGCGTGTCTTACATGCTGGAAGACCGCAAGATGATGATGCGGCTGTTCCCTGAGTTGTTTGCGCGCAACAAGATCGCCCCGGTCGATCACTACCCCGACATGTTGCTCGATAACCTGCGTTCGGTCGCACCGATGGGCATTACCGACCCGGTCGTGGTGGTGATGACACCCGGTATGTACAACTCGGCCTATTTCGAACACGCTTTCCTGGCCCAGCAAATGGGCGTGGAACTGGTCGAGGGCAAGGATTTGTTTGTCAGCGATAACACGGTATTCATGCGTACCACGCGCGGACCCAAGCGGGTCGACGTGATTTATCGCCGCCTCGATGACGATTTCCTCGATCCGCTGGCGTTCCGTCCCGATTCGTCGCTGGGCGTGCCGGGCTTGCTGTCGGTCTATCGCGCGGGCCGCGTCACGCTGGCCAATGCCATCGGCACCGGCGTGGCGGACGACAAGTCGATCTACCCGTTCGTGCCCGACATGATCAAGTTCTACCTGTCGGAAGAGCCGATCCTCAACAACGTGCCCACGTACCAGTGCCGGAAGAAGGAAGATCTGGCTTACACGCTGGCCAACCTGCCCGACCTGGTGGTGAAGGAAGTCCACGGCGCCGGCGGTTACGGCATGCTGGTGGGACCTGCATCGACCAAGCAGCAGATCGAAGACTTCCGCGCCCGCCTGCTCGCCAATCCCAACGGCTATATCGCCCAGCCCACGCTGGCCCTGTCGGCCTGCCCCACGTACGTCGAGAATGGCATCGCGCCGCGCCACATCGACTTGCGGCCGTTCGTGTTGTCCGGCAAGACCATCTCGATGGTGCCGGGCGGACTGACGCGCGTGGCACTGCAGGAAGGCTCGCTGGTGGTGAACTCGTCGCAAGGCGGCGGCACCAAGGATACCTGGATTTTGGAACGCTAAGGAGACACCCATGTTAAGCCGCACCGCCGATCACCTGTTCTGGATGGCGCGCTACACCGAGCGCGCAGAGAACACTGCCCGCATGCTGGACGTCAATGTGCAGACCTGCATGTTGCCGCAGTCCGATGAAGAAAACGCCCAGGTCTGGCGCGCCCTGCTCGGCATTTCGGAGCTGGAAGACCGCTTCGCCGAGCACTACGACACCCTGGCCGCGCGCGAAGTCATCGACTTCATGGTGCGCGACCCGGCCAATCCGTCGTCGGTGGTCTCGTGCCTGACCGAAGCGCGCGAAAATGCCCGCGCCGTGCGCGGCACCCTCACCACCGAGGTCTGGGAAACCCAGAACCAGACCTGGCTCGATATGCAGAAGCTGCTCAAGGGTAATATGCTGGAGGACGATCCCAGCAAATTCTTCGAGTGGGTCAAGTACCGCTCGCACCTCTCGCGCGGCGTCACCTTGGGCACCATGTTGCGTGACGAAGCGGTGCATTTCATCCGCCTGGGTACGTTTTTGGAGCGCGCCGACAACACGGCGCGCATCCTCGATGTGAAATTCCACAGCGGCACTGCGGCCCCGGCCGCGCGCGACGCCATGAACCAGCGCGATTTTTACTATTGGGGCGCGCTGCTGCGCTCGGTCTCGGGCTTCGAGATCTATCGCAAGGTGTACCGCGATGTGATCACTCCCGCGCGCATCGCCGAATTGCTGATGTTGCGTGCCGACATGCCGCGTTCGCTGCTGGCGTGCATGGACGAAGTGGTGCAGAACCTGGCCGAGGTACGCAACGATGTCTCGGCCGACACCGAGCGCCTGGCGGGCCGCCTGCGCGCAGCGCTGCAATTTGCCAAGATCGACGACATCCTCGAGGCGGGCCTGCACGACACCCTCACCCGTTTCCTGGCCGACATCAACCAGCTGGGCAATCGCGTCAGCCGCGATTTCCTGGTGCCACTGGCGGCCTGAGTGGCGAAAAAGGCGAAAAAAGCGAAAGGCAAGCAATGCAACTGACCATACGGCACGAAACGCGCTACCTCTACACGGCGCCGCTGGCTTACACCATCGAGCAACTGCACATGACGCCGCGCAAGGAACCGCAGCAACAGGTGCAGTCCTGGCACCTGAATGTGCCCGGTCATGTGCACGCTTATACCGATGCTTTCGGCAACCTCTCGCACATGATGACCATGGATGTGCCGCACCGTGGTCTCGATATTGTCGCGTCAGGCATCGTCGAGACCACGGCGCCGCTCAAGGGCCGGGTGCCGAACGGCGACGCGTTGTCGCCGCTATTATTTACCGCGCCTACCCGGTTGACCGGGGCCACGCCGGGTATTCTCGAGCTGGCGGCCTCGTGCCTGCCGGACGGCCGCGCGCAATCGCGCGACCTCATGAGTTTAGCCGAGCACATCTTTGGTGCGGTCCGGTATCAAAGCGGTGCAACGGCGGTGACCACCACTGCCAGCGACGCGTTGGCGCTGGGCCAGGGTGTGTGCCAGGATCATGCCCACCTGTTCCTGGCTTGTTGTCACGCCCATGGTATTGCGGCGCGCTATGTTTCCGGCTACATCGACCCGGAAGAGAGCGACCACGCGGCCAGCCATGCCTGGGTAGATGCGTGGGTGGAAGACAAGGATTACCACGGCTGGATCAGCATCGACGTCACCCACGCGCGCCTGATGACCGATGCCTATTGCCGCTTGGCTATCGGCCGCGATTATGACGGTGCAGCGCCGATACGCGGTGTGCGACGCGGTGGCGGTATCGAGTCGATGGAGGTGAAGGTCGATATTTCCGCGCGCTAGCCGGTGGCAAAGGCCATTAATTTGTAACAATGTGTGCGCGGCTGGCCGTCGCAGCTGCGGTTAGCCGGGGTATACTGGGCTTTCAACCTCTGGAGTGACGCATGTCCGATACCCCCCGGTCACACGCCGATGAAAACGTATTCTCGGTTACCACTTTGCTCAAGTACATGGGCAACGACGACAAGGCGCTGGCCATCGTCACCAAGATCGTACGCGATGCCTGCGCGCCGCGCCGGACTCCGCTCGACCAGGCCCGCGCCGCCATCGAAGACGGTCGCCTGACTGAGGCCGGCAAGGTGTTTCACGGCCTGCGCGGCTCGGTGGGAAGCCTCGGCGCCAAGCGCCTGGTCGCTGCCGCGCTGGCGCTCGAGCAGGCACTTGGCGCGCACGACGCCGCCAATATCCCTGCCCTTCTGAGCACTGTCGAGGCCGAATACGATGCCGTGATGGCAGCGGCCGACGACTGGCTTGCTCAGCAACACCCCCCGCTCGCACCCGGTTGACGGGGCTAACGACTGGTTACAATTGTTACCGCCGGCCATGCTTGAAATGGCCAAAGTTGATTAATCTGCATGCTACTATCGCCATCGCTGATCACCGATGGCTTGCTCTTTTATTGCGCCAGACGTGCGACGCCGCAGTGCACCCGATTGTAAGATCGGGAAATCGAATGGCAAGCAAGGGGGTAGTCGAGCGTATGGATTTATTCAACAAGTCTGGAGTGCTGGTGGCGTCGGTACTGGTGATGGTCGGTACCGCTATAGGCTGGCAGGCACAGGATAGCCCGATACCCGCTCCGACCGAGATTGAAGCCGTGGCCACCCGCATTGGCGACGCCGGCCACGTGGCTGCCGAACGCCGTTTGCAGGAATGGGCCGACCTGGGTTCCCCGGTGGCCCAGCGCGAACTGGCGCTGCGTTACCTGTCCGATCCCGCCAAACGGGATCAAGCGATGGTCTTGTTCCAGCGCGCCGCCAACGGTGGCGACGCGCGTGCGGCCGGCCTGGTCGGGCTGGTGCGTGGCGGTTCCAGCCACATGCCGCGCTGATTGTCTTACCCGGCCCCCTACTTCCACCTGCTTCCCCCGAGTTCTCCGCTACGCGTGCCTGACCGGCACTGCCGTTCGGGTCTCAGGCGCGCCGGCCATGGTCGAGCTGTTCGATGTACCAGCGCAGCGCCTGGCGCAGTCCGCGCCGCAAGTCGTGAGTAGGTGCGTAGCCAAGCAACTCGCAGGCCTTGGCAATGTCGGCCTGAGAATGGCGCACGTCACCTGGACGGAAATCTGCGTACACCGGCTGGAAATCACGCAGGTGGCCGTAGCGGTCCACCAATAATTCCTGCAGTAATAAATACACTTCGTTGAGACTGGTGCGCGCCCCCAGCGCGACGTTGTACACCTGGTTGGCGGCGGCCGGCTGGTCGCCCAGCGCGGCCAGCAAGTTGGCCTGGACCACGTTGGCCACGTAGCAAAAATCGCGGCTGCTCTCGCCATCGCCGTGGATCACCACCTGGCGCTGCGCGATCATGGCGGCGATCCATTGGGGAATGACGGCGGCGTAGGCGCCGCACGGGTCCTGGCGCGGGCCAAACACATTGAAATACCGCAACCCGATCGACTGCTGGCCGTAGCTGCGCGCATACACTGCCGCGTACAACTCGTTGACATGCTTGCTCACCGCGTACGGCGACAGCGCCCGGCCGATATGCGGCTCCTGCTTGGGCAACGCCGGATGATCGCCGTAGGTGGCGCTGGACGCCGCATACACCACGCGCCGCACGCCGGCCAGCCGCGCCGCATCGAGCACATTGAGAAAGCCGCCGACGTTGATATCGTTGGTAAGCAGCGGATCGTCAAGCGAGCGCGCCACCGAACCGAGCGCCGCCTGGTGCAGTACGACATCGGCCCGCTCGCAGGCGCGGCGGCACGCCAGCGCGTCGCGGATATCGCCTTCGACCAGTTCGAAATTGCGCCAGATCGCCGGGCCCACCTGCTCGCGCACCTGCTCGAGGTTGTGGCGATAGCCGGTCAGAAAGTTATCCAAGCCGACCACCCGCTGCCCCAGCTCCAGCAACGCTTGCAGCAGGTTGGAGCCGATAAACCCGGCCGCGCCGGTGACCACCCAGCGGTATTGCTGCTGTGCCAGCTGTTCGCGCACGTGCTGGTAGGCGCCGGAGGCCGGCGTGCCATTCTCGTAGGCAATCATCACAGCCTCCAGACCGACAGGCCGCTGGCGCGCAGCGCCGCCTCATCGAACTGCGACTTGAGATCGATGAAGCAGCCGGCCGGGGCGACCTTGTCGCGCACCTGGGCCAGCGGCCGCGCGCACAGCTCGCGGTGGGCCACGGCGGCAATCAGCGCCTCGGCGCACGGCAGTTCGTCCCAGCTCGACAGTTTGACGCCGTATTCGTGCATGGCTTCGCCGGCGTCGGCCACCGGGTCGTGTACGTGCACTTGCAGGCCGTACGATTCGAGCTCGTGGATCATGTCGGCCACCTTGGAGTTGCGCAGGTCGGGGCAGTTTTCCTTGAAGGTCAGACCCAGCACGTTGACCCGGCAGCCCTTGAGCTTGAAGCCGGCCTGCACCATCTGCTTGACGGTCTTTTCCGCCACGAACTTGGCCATGCCGTCGTTGATGCGGCGCCCGGCCAGGATCACGTGCGGATGGTAGCCGAGCATTTCGGCCTTGTGCGTGAGGTAATACGGATCGACGCCGATGCAGTGGCCGCCCACCAGGCCCGGGCGGAACGGCAGGAAATTCCACTTGGTACCGGCCGCTTGCAACACTTCCAGGGTGTCGATGTGGAGCCGGTCGAAGATGATGGCGAGCTCGTTCATCAAGGCGATATTGAGGTCGCGCTGGGTGTTTTCGATGATCTTGGCCGCTTCGGCCACCTTGATGCTCGAGGCCCGGTGCACGCCGGCATCGACCACCTGCTCGTACAGCTGCGCCACGCGTTCCAAGGTGGCGTCGTCGTCGCCGGAAACCACCTTGCGGATCGAGGCCAGCGTGTGTTCCTTGTCGCCGGGGTTAATCCGTTCGGGCGAAAAGCCCACGTGAAAATCGCGCTTCCAGGTCAGCCCGGAATGGTGTTCCAGCAGCGGGATGCAGATTTCCTCGGTGGCGCCCGGGTACACGGTCGATTCATAGACCACCACCGCACCCGGCTTCATGTAGCGCCCGACCGACTCGCTGGCCCCGACCAGCGCCGAAAAATCGGGGTTGTGGGCGCTGTCCACCGGCGTGGGCACGGCCACGATAATCACATCGGCCGCGCCGATGGTCGCCGGGTCGCACCCCATTTCCAGCCAGCGCGAGGCCTGGAACTGCGCGGCGGTCACTTCGCCGGCGGGGTCGACGCCCATCCGGTAGCTGGCGACCTTGCGCTCCGATAAATCGACACCGATGGTGCGCCGGCTGGCGCCGAATGCCACCGCCAGCGACAAGCCCACGTATCCCAATCCCACCACTGCGACCACTTCCATTTGGCACCTCGTCTGTAGAACGTTGGCCGGACTGTCCCGGCTTACCCGCGTCTGGCCGATTCTACGGAGGGGTGCTGACCCACCATTGAGGTGGCACAAACGGCCCGTCCATTGCCCCGACGGCGCCCACGATCGCCACATCGGGCGCAATCTTGCGTGACATCAACGAAGCGCTTGCGCAAGCTCCTACGCTGGAAGGTCCCATCCGCCCAGGAGTGCGCCATGCCCAAGCTGCCCCCGATGTTGTGTGCGTTGTTGTTGTCCGTGCTGTTGCCTGCGTTGTTGGCCGGCTGCGGCAGCAAGTCCAGTCATGACCAGATGCTGACCGAAGCGCGTCAGCTCGAAGCGCGCGGCGAAACCAGGTCGGCCATCATCATGCTGAAAAACCTGGTGCGCGACGCGCCCAAGGACGCGGGCGCCCGGATGAACCTGGGACGCCTGTACCTGGACACCGGCGACATCCTGTCGGCGGAAAAGGAAATGCGACGCGCGCTGGAACTGGGCATGCCTGCCACCGAAGTCATGCCATGGCTGGGCAAAGCCATGTTGCTGCAGGGGCAGTTCGACCAGATGCTGGCGCAACTCGGCGCCGATCCGCGACAACCACGGCTGCTGGCCCTGCGCGGCCACGCCCTGCTGGGGCTGCAACGCAACAACGAGGCGGCCAGGCTGTTCGCACAAATACTGGTCGATCATCCCGAACACCCGGCGGCCCTGGTCGGCCAGGCGCGCATCGCCCTGCAAGCGCCGGACCAGGTGCTGGCTCTGGCCCTGGTCGAGCGGGCGCTGGTGGGTTTTCCCGATGACGTCGATGCCTGGCGCCTGAAAGGCGACCTGCTGCGGCTCAAGGGCGACAACCCCGGTGCGCTGGCAGCGTACCGGCGCGCACTGGCGTTGCACCCGGCGCTGGTGCAGGCCCATGTCGATATTGCCAGCCTGCACATTCAGTCGGGCCAGTTCGACCAGGCCGGCAAGGAGTTGGCGATTGCCCGCAACGTCTCGCCAAGCAGCCTGATGCTGATCTATACGCAAGCCTTGCTCGACTTCCGCCAGGGCAGGCTGGAAGCGGCGCGCGAACAGTTGCAACTGGTATTGCGCGCCGCGCCCGAGCACCTGCCCAGCCATTTATTGATGGGCGTGGTGATGCGCGGTGTGGGTTCTTACCCGCAGGCGGAGCAGCACCTGCGAAAATTTCTCGAAGCCAACCCGGGCCATGCCTACGCCAGCAAATTGCTGGCCTCGGTATTACTGCATGGCGGCGACGTCAAACAGGCGCTGGCGGTGATCGCACCGCTGTTGCCGCAAAATGAGAACGACGGCGAACTGCAGGCGCTGGCTGGTGAATTGTCGTTGCGGCTGCGGCGCTACGACCAGGCCGCCGCGTATTTCGACAAGGCCAGCGCGCTGGCGCCCAACACCACGATGCTGCGCACGGCGCTGGCCATGAGCCACCTGGGACAGGGCGACAGCACACGCGCCGTTGCCCAGCTTGAGCAGGCGGTGAGCCTGGACGAAAAATCGTCGCGCACTGGCGTATTGCTGGTGCTCACGCAACTGCGCAGCAAGGACTACGATGGCGCACTGGCAACGGTCAAGCGCATGGAAGCACACCATGTTGACAATCCCATGGTGCAAAACCTCAAGGGCGGCGTACTGCTGATACAGCGCGACAACGCGGGCGCACGCGCCAGCTTCGAGCGGGCCTTGAAAGCCGATCCGCTGTTCCTGCCGGCATACGACAACCTGACCCGGCTCGATCTCATCGACAAGCAGCCGGAGCGGGCGCGCAAACGGCTGGAGGCCACACTGGCGCGCGACCCACGCAACCTCGACTTGATGGTATCGCTGACCAACCTGGCGCTCTCGACCAAACAGCCGGCGCTGGCGCTGACCTGGCTCGAGCGGGCGGTGCGCGAGTATCCCGAGGATGTCGATGCGAGCTTGCGGCTGGCGCGTTTCCTGGCGCGCGGCGACACCCTGCCCCGCGCCCTCCTGTTACTGGAAAAACTGGCGGCCACACATCCTGCCAACTCGCAAGTACTGGGCCAGCTGGCGCAGTTGCAGGAGCGCAGCGGCAAAACCGACGAGGCGCTCGACAACTGGGTGCGCTTGTCCATCGTGCAGCCGAACGCGGCAGACGTGCAACTGCGCATCGCCGACCTGCGCATGCTTGCCGGCGACTTCGACGGCGCCCACAAGGCGCTCAACAAGGTATTGGCGCCCGGCGCCATGGCCGCCACGGCGCCAGTGCGCGCCAGAGCGCAAGTCGCGCAAGTACGGCTGCTGATACGGCAGCGGTCGTGGGGACCAGCGCTGCAAGTGGTGCACGGTTTGCAGAAGGCCCGGCCCGCCGACGCACTGGGCTACCGGCTCGAAGCCGATATCGCGCTGGCGCGCAAGCAATTGGTGCCGGCCACCAAGCTGTACCAGAAGGCGTACGACCTGCAACCGGGCGCGCCGATGCTGATTCCGCTGTACAGCGCCCTGGTGCAAGCGGGCCAACCCGATCAAGCCCGGCAACGGATGCAGCAATGGCTGACCAGCCACGACGACGACCATACCACCCGCCTGTACTACGCCAACAGCCTGCTGGCCGAAAAGGATTTCGTTGCCAGCATCGCCCAGTTCGCGCACCTACACCGGCAAATGCCCGGCCAAGCGCTGGTGCTCAACAACCTGGCCTGGTTGTACCAGCAAGTACAAGACCCTCGGGCCCTGGCAACCGCCGAGCAGGCCTACGCGCTGGCGCCCGACAACCCGGTGGTGCTCGACACCCTGGGCGCGCTCCTGTCCGGACAAGGCCAGCACGGCCGCGCCATCGGCGTTCTGAAACGCGCGGCCGTGCTGGCGCCAAACAATGCCGACATCCGCCGACACCTGGAGGCGGCGCAAGCCGGGGCCGGCGCGCCCGGTGCCGTCGCCAACCGCTAGCGTGGGCACTGGCGTGGGCATCAAAGGCAGGTTGCTGGCGCGCGGGACCACGTGGCCAACCGCTGGCGAGGGCCTCAAAGGCAGGTTGCTGCTGCGGTCGATGGTCGCGGCATTGGCGCTGGCCGCGCTGGTGGCAGCCCTGGCTGTCTATCCGCTGCGCGGGCATTGGCTGGCGCCGCTGCTGCTGTGCTACGTCGGCTTGCTGTGCTGGCGTCCGGCGCTGTGGCTGTTGCTGCTGCCGGCACTGCTGCCTGCCGTGGACCTGGCGCCGGTCACCGGCTGGTTCTTCCTCGAAGAAATCGACCTGCTGTTGCTGGCGACGGTGGCCTGTTGTACAGTCCGCTTGCCGCATGAAGAATCCGCCTTGCCCGCCTGGGCGCCGTGGTTTCGCTTCGGTATGGTGCTGATGACGATCGCCTGTCTGGCCGGCCTGTGGCGCGGCCTGCAGCCGTGGCCCAGCCTGGCCGCGCTGCACGATCCCAATGCCTTCAGCCAGTATGTGAGTCCGTTCAGTGCCGTACGCATCGCCAAGGCCTGGCTGTGGACGCTGCTGCTGTTGCCGTTGCTGCGTCGCACCGCCGGCCCTCAACTGCAACGCTTGGCGAGCCACTTCGTGCCCGGCATGCTGGCCGGGTTGCTGCTGGTTTCTGGCGCGGCGGTGCAGGAGCGGGTGCTATTCCCCGGCTTGCTCAATCTGTCTACCGATTACCGTATCACCGCGCCATTCTCTGCAATGCACACGGGCGGCGCGGCGCTCGATGGCTACCTGGCGCTGTGCACGCCGCTGGCGGCGCTCTGGTTGCACCAGGCCAGGCGCTGGTGGCAGGCGCTGGCGGGGCTCGGGCTGCTGGGACTGGCCCTGTACGCGGGACTGGCGACGTTTTCACGTGGCCTGTATGCGGCGTACGCGGTATCGCTGCTGGTCGTGGCGGCCGGCTGGCGGCTGGCGACGCCGCCCATGCCAGGCCGGTCCCGCCGGCTTACGGCCGCGTTCGCCCTTTTGCTGGTGGCAGCAGCGGCCGCAGCCTTTCACGACAGCTATTACGTCGAGCAGCGCTTTGCCTCTACCGCCGCCGATGTCGATCATCGCCGCCAGCATTGGCGCGAGGTGCTGGCCATGATGGATGACGACGACGTGACCACCGCGCTGGGCATGGGCCTCGGCAAATTTCCCTCCGTCTATTACTGGCGCAATCACGGCCAGGAAACCCCGCCCGGCTACCAGTATCTGGACAAGGAGGACGACCGTTACCTGGAAGCCAGCAATCGCGGCGGGAACGTCCCCGGCGACCGTGTTCACGGCGACCGCTTCCACGGCGGCCGCTTCCTCCGCCTGTCCGCCGGTCAATACAATGCGGGGTTCGGCGAGCTGCTGCGGATCTGGCAAACCGTGCCGCTGATCGCCGGCCGCGAGTACCAGCTGGCGGTGGACGTGCGCACAGCGTCACCGATGGCGTTCCTGCACCTGCGCCTGTGCGAACGGCAGCTGCTGTACCCGATCCACTGCATCGCCGTGCCGCTGCGGCGGCTGTCGGCTCGGCCGGACTGGCAGCAGCTGCGCCTGAATTTCAACGCTGGCAAACTCGGCAGCCGCAGGGCGCCGGTCCGGCTGGAACTGGCCGCAGAAGGCCAGCACGCCGTGGTCGATGTCGATAACGTCAGCCTGCGCCTGATGCCGGACGACCGCGAACTGCTGCGCAATGGCGACTTTACCGAGGCCAACGATTACTGGTTCTTTAGCAGCGACCGCCATCACCTGCCCTGGCATATCAAGAACCTGGCGCTCAATGTCTATTTCGAGATGGGCTGGTTGGGACTGCTGGCTGTTGCAGCGCTGGCGCTGGGCACCAGCGCCCTGTTGCTCGGCCGCGCCTTGAACCGGCCGCGCGCCTTCGATGCAGCGGCCTGGCTGGCAGCGCTGATCGGATTGCAGGTCGTGGGCCTGTTCGACAGCCTGGTCGATGTGCCGCGCATCGCCCTGTTGACCATGCTGGTGCTGGGGGCGGCGTCGCTGCGCCCGTCTCACGTCTTGCCTTCTACCAGGCGGCCGGTAATGCCGGGTTCGTCCCAGCGCGGGAAAAAATAGGGGTAGAACGAGCGCTCGGCGGCGTCGTGCTGTTCCATCTGGCCGCCGAACTTGCGGATTTGCTCGCCCATGTAGTCGAGCTCTAACCGTAACAGCACCGCTGGCGCACCCACCCGGGTGCAATCGCGCTGGCCGCCAAAGTTGCGGAAACCCAGCATGCGCTTGTAAAACATGACGTGGCGTGGATTGACCTCGATGATGTAGTCGGTATAGCCGTGAATGTTGTGGGCATAGATGTAGGAAATGTGGATCAGCGCGGCAAACACGCGCTTGGAAACGCCCTTGTCGATGGCCAAACGCGACGGCTCGCACAGGCGCCGTTGCTCGCTGCGCAGTTCGTCGAGCTTGTCGCGGTAGTTTTCGTCGGCAGGCAGGCCCATCCCGGTGCTGTCGAGGCACAGCGACATGGTGCCGACGGTATTGCCACCGGTTTCCGCGAACAGGGTGATCTTGTTCGGCGAGGGTATGGTGCCGGGCTCGACGCTATACCCGCGCCAGCCATACATTTTTTTCAGCAGTAGGCTGGCCGCTTCGCGCCGCCCTGCCGAGTTGGCCATGCGGATATGAAACACCTGCTGGTCCAGCTGGTGGTCGAGCAGGGCTTCGCCTTTGCCTTCTCCCACCACCATGTCGCGCAGGTCCATGCCAGCTTCGAAAGATATGATTGCATCGTCATCGTGCACTTTGGCTCCCGTCTGATCTCCAAACATGGTTCAGACAGAACTACTTTCAAAAAGTTCCCTTAAATTAAAAAATATAGTTCGAACTTTTTAGAACCAGCCTTCCGGGATTACCAATATGTCGCCCGGCAAGACGATTACGTTGGCTGAAATGTCGCCGTTGCGCAGCAAATCGTGCAGGCGGACCGGCAGCGCCAGCCGCTGGCCATCGACGGTGCGGATGATGTTGGCCTTGTTGCCTGCGGCAAAGTCGGTGATGCCACCAACCGAGATCAGCACATCCATCAGCGACATGCCTTGCCGGTAGGCCAGTGCCTGCGGCCGCGCGGCCTGGCCGATCACGCGGATCTGCTGGGCATAGGGGCCGACAAAGCTGGTAACGATCACGGTCACCAGCGGTTGCTGGATGTATTTTTCCAGCGATTTTTCGATGTCGCGCGCCAACTGGGTAGAGGTCTTGCCAGCGGCTTGCAGGTCTTCCACCAGCGGCGTGGTGATCTTGCCGTCGGGCCGCACCGGCACGCTGATCGACACTTCCGGGTTGCGCCATACATTGATGTTGAGCACGTCGCCTGCACCGATCTGGTACGCCACGTGAGCAGCGATCGGCTGCGGTTCCAGCAGCGATGGCGCACTGCCGCACCCTGCCAGGTTAGACAAGTAGATGAATCCCCCCACAAGCTTCAGATAGCTCGGTTGCAGCGAGTCGAGCCGAATCTGGCATGCCTCGCGCTCGAAAAAAGTGGCGGCGTCGGTGATGCGCACGCCGCCGACTGCGCATTCGAGCAGCTGGCGCACCGGGAACGCGCCGTTGCGGCGATCCGCCACCGAGACGATGATTTCCTCGGCTGCGTAGCGCCGCGCCAGGATCAGCAGCGATACGTCCGGTGTCAGCACCATGGCAGGCGGCACGCGCCGGTCTTCGCCATCGACGGGCACGCAGCCCACCACCCGAAATCGGTGAAAGCCGCCACCGCTGGCCAAGTCCAGGCATTCGCGCGCGGTGGGGCCGTCGCCCACGATCATCAGGCGTTTTTCCAGCATGCGCGAGCCGGCCGACGTGAACACCACCAGCCGCGCCAGCAGCACCGCTGCGCCGCCCAGCACGAACACCATGCTGCCCAGGCGTCCGAACTGCGGCGCCGGCAGCAGCATCGCCAGGAGGCTGAACAGGCAAAAGCCCAGCAAAAAAGATGGCAAGATACGGCGCAGGGTATTGTGCAGATCTTCGCGCGCCTGCTGGTGCTGGTACATGCCCAATGCCCCCATCGAAAACACCAGCACCAACGCGAATGCGGCAGCCGGCAGGTAAAGGGAATCGGGCATAGGCGCTTGCCCGGGCAGCAGCATGGGCGCGCTGGCCAGAGCAGCGGTGACCAGTAGCAGCACTTCCATCAGCAGCAGCAGGAAGGCCATTTTCGATACATAGTGATGAAAAATACGGATCACGGTCGGCTCCCTGGCAGGCAAAAACGCGCAAGCCTCCATGATCGCAAGAACGAGTCCGCCTGCTTTTGCGCCGCCACAATGGCCGCCAGGCGCAATCACGACGGTGAGCGAAGCAGCGCAAAGCCTGTGTAAATAGCAGGGGTATATGACCAAACTGTGACAAATCGACTATAGTCATGGTTCCCTACTGCATTCAGCCATGTAAATCATGAAATTTGATGTTGCCATCGTCGGCAGCGGACTGGCCGGCCTCTCGGTCGCGCTGCACCTCGCCGAAACCCGTACTGTCGCCATTATTTCCAAACGTGCCTTGAGAGATGGCGCCAGCAACTGGGCCCAGGGCGGCATCGCCGCAGTGCTCGATTCCGGCGACAGCCACCACCAGCACATCGACGACACCCTGGTCGCCGGCGGCGGCCTGTGCGACGAAAGCGCCACGCGCTTCATCGTCGAACACGGCCGCGAAGCGATCGAATGGCTGATCGCGCAAGGCGTGCCCTTTACCCGCGACGCCACCGCCGAAATGGGCTTCCATCTCACTCGCGAGGGTGGCCACAGCCAGCGCCGCATCATCCACGCGGCCGACGCCACCGGCCACGCGGTGCAGGTCACGCTGGAAGAGAAGGTGCGCGCGCATCCGAACATTTCGCTGTTCGAACACCACTGCGCGATCGACCTGATCACCTCCGACAAGGTCAACCCGGATGCAAAAGGCCACTCGCAACCGAAATGCCACGGCCTGTACGTGCAGGACGAACGCAGCGGCCAGGTACATACGTTTGCGGCCGAGCACACGGTGCTGGCCACCGGCGGCGCCGGCAAGGTGTACCTGTACACCACCAACCCGGACACCGCCAGTGGCGACGGCATCGCCATGGCCTGGCGCGCCGGCTGCCGTATCTCCAACATGGAGTTCATCCAGTTCCATCCGACCTGCCTGTACCACCCGTACGCGAAATCGTTCCTGATCACCGAAGCGATTCGCGGCGAAGGCGGTTTGCTCAAGCTGCCGCCCGAGGCCGGCGCCGCCGCCGGCACCCGCTTCATGCTGGCGCACGACGACCGCGCCGAACTGGCGCCACGCGACGTGGTGGCCCGCGCGATCGACTTCGAGATCAAGAAGCGCGGCCTCGATTACGTTCACCTCGACATCAGCCACAAGCCGGCCGACTGGCTGATCGAGCATTTCCCCACCATTTACGCGCGCTGCCTGGAGCTGGGCATCGACATCACCCGGGAGCCGATCCCGATCGTGCCGGCCGCGCACTACACCTGCGGCGGCGTGGTCACCGACCTGCAAGGCCGCACCGACCTGCCGGGCCTTTACGCAGTGGGCGAAACCGCCTGCACCGGCCTGCACGGCGCCAACCGCCTGGCCAGCAATTCGCTGCTCGAATGCGTGGTGGTGGGCAGCGCCTGCGCACGCGACATCGCCGCCAAGGAAAAGGGCGAGATCCCGTACCTGCCCGACTGGGACGAAAGCCGCGTGACCGACGCCGACGAGGAAGTGGTGATCGCCCACAACTGGGACGAACTGCGCCGCTTCATGTGGAACTACGTGGGCATCGTGCGCACCACCAAGCGCCTCGAACGCGCCCAGCACCGCATTGCGCTCCTCAAGGAAGAAATCGACGAGTACTACCGCAACTTCCGTATCACCCACGACCTGCTGGAGCTGCGCAACCTGGTGGACGTGGCGAGCCTGATCGTCAACAGCGCGCTGCAGCGGCGCGAGAGCCGTGGCCTGCACTTCAGCCGCGACTATCCCGAGACCTTGCCCAAGGCGCTGCCAAGCATCCTCACGCCGCCGCACCGCAAGTAAGGCCATGCCAACCGTCCGCGCCGCCGTTCACGACGACATCGCTGCGATGGAAGCGCTGATTTGCCGCTCGGGCATCGACCTGAGCGCAGGTTTTTACACGCCCGAACAGGCGCGCGCGATCACCGACCACGTATTCGGCGTCGATACCCAGCTGGTCACGGACCGGACGTACTTTATCGTGGAAGAAGCAGGAAAGATGGTGGCGTGCGGGGGTTGGAGCCGCCGCGCCACGCTGTTTGGCGCCGACCGCATCAAGCAGCAGGCCGATCCCCTGCTCGACCCGGCAATCGAACCGGCGCGCATCCGCGCCTTCTTTGTCGAGCCGTGGGCAGCGCGGCGCGGTTACGGCAGGCTGCTGCTGACCTGGTGCACCGAGGCTGCCGCCGCTGGCGGCTTTACCACGCTGGAACTGGCAGCCACACTGCCAGGGGTGCCGCTCTATGCTGCGTGCGGCTTCGAGAAGGTGGAGAATATCGACATCACGCTGCCCGGACCGGCGAACCGGCCATTGCAGGTGCCGCTGGTACGGATGCGCAAAACGATTTAACCAATTATCCGCAACGAGAAATCGGTCGCCCGAATATCCTTGGTCAGGCTGCCGATAGAGATGCGGTCAACGCCGGTTTCCGCAATCGCCCGCACGGTATCGAAGTTGATGCCGCCAGACGCTTCCAGCAGCGCCCTGCCCGCATTCATCGCCACCGCTTCGCGCATCAAGTCGGTGCTGAAGTTGTCGAGCAGGACCGAGACCGCGCCGGCGTCCAGCGCCTCTTTCAGCTCGGCCAGATTTTCAACTTCCACCTGGATCGTCACGCCCGCGTCGAGGCGTTTGGCTGCCAGCACCGCGTTGGTGACGCCGCCGGCTGCTGCGATATGGTTTTCCTTGATCAGGATGCCGTCGTACAGCGCCAGGCGCTGGTTCTGGCCCCCGCCCACACGCACCGCGTACTTTTGCGCCAGCCGCAGGCCGGGCAAGGTTTTGCGGGTGTCGAGGATGGCGGCGCGGGTGCCGGCAATCACGTCCACGTATTTGCGGGTGGCAGTGGCCACGCTTGAGAGCAGTTGCAGGAAGTTCAGCGCAGAACGTTCGGCCGTGAGCAGCGCGCGCGCAGGCCCGGTCAGGGTGCAGACCACGCTGTCGGCCGTCATCAGGTCGCCTTCGGCGTACTGCCAGTCGATCTCGATGCCGGCCTGCAGGCAGTTCATCACGCCCTCGAACCACGGGGCGCCGCACAGCACGGCGTCTTCGCGCACGATCACGCGGGCCGTCACGCTCCCGCCGTCCGGCACCAGCAGGCCGGTCAGATCGCCGGTGCCCACGTCTTCCAGCAAAGCTGCCAGCAGGTTGGCCTCGAAAGCGGTGCGCAGGGCGTCGTCGAACGGCGCAAAGGTATTCTTGAGGGTGCTCATCATGCCGGTCCAATTCCCGAAAACAGTTGCGCTTCCTGGCCCAGGTCCGGGCCCGGCTGCACCTTGGCTTTTTTGGCTGCCGCAAAGTCCAGCATGCGGTTGATCGCCACCACGGCCTGCTGGCCGATTTCAGCGTCAACGAAGATTTCGTTCGAGGTCACGGTGTCCATGTTCTCCAGCAGGTCGGCCAGATTTTGCAGACCGTTCATCGCCATCCACGGACAATGTGCGCAGCTCTTGCACGTGGCGCTATTGCCGGCCGTGGGCGCGACGATGAATTTTTTACCTGGCGCGGCGGCCTGCATCTTGTGCAGGATGCCGTTGTCGGTGGCGACGATGAAGGTGTCGGCGTCCATCTCCACGGCAGCGTTGATGATCTGCGTGGTGGAACCGACCACGTCGGCCAGCGCTACCACGTTGGCCGGCGACTCCGGGTGCACCAGCACTTTCGCGTCCGGGTACTGCTCCTTGAGCAGGTCCAGTTCCACGCCCTTGAACTCATCGTGCACCAGGCAGGAGCCCTGCCACAGCAGCATGTCGGCGCCGGTTTCTTTCTGAATGTAGCCGCCCAGGTGTTTGTCTGGCGCCCACAGGATTTTCTTGCCCTGCGCATGCAGGTGCTTGACGATATCGAGGCCGATCGATGACGTCACCATCCAGTCGGCGCGCGCCTTGACGGCCGCACTGGTGTTGGCGTACACCACCACCGTGCGGTCCGGGTGCTGGTCGCAGAACGCCGTGAACTCGTCCACCGGGCAGCCCAGGTCGAGCGAACAGGTGGCGTCGAGGTCCGGCATCAGGATGCGTTTTTCAGGGCTGAGGATCTTGGCGGTTTCGCCCATGAAGCGCACGCCGGCCACGATCAGCGTCCTGGCGGCATGATCACGGCCGAAGCGCGCCATCTCCAGCGAATCGGACACGCAGCCGCCGGTTTCCTCGGCCAGGTCCTGCAGGTCGGCATCGACATAGTAATGCGCGACCAGCACCGCTTCGCGCTCGACCAGCAGCTGCTTGATGCGGGCCTTGAGCGCGGTGCGCTGGTCGGCCGTGGGAGTGGCTGGCGTACGGGCCCAGGCATGGGCCACGCAGCTGGCGCCGTCTTGCGGATGCTCGTACTCGACCGGTTTGATTTCCAGGGTTTGCATGATCAGTCGATGCCCTGGCTGGTCAGGTACTCCTCGTAGTTGCCACGGAAGTCGACAACTTCGTTTTCCTTGATTTCGATGATGCGGTTGGCCAGCGACGACACGAATTCGCGGTCGTGCGAAACGAAGATCAGCGTGCCCGCATATTTTTCCAGCGCGATGTTGAGCGACTCGATCGATTCCATGTCCATGTGATTGGTCGGTTCATCGAGCAGCAGCACGTTGTGGCGGCCCAGCATCAGCTTGCCGTACATCATGCGGCCCTTCTCGCCACCGGACAGCACCTTTACCGATTTTTTCACCTCGTCGCCGCCGAACAGCAGGCGACCCAGGATCGAGCGCACGGCCTGGTCGTCGTCGCCCTCTTGGGTCCAGTTGCCCATCCAGTCGGTCAGCGTAATGTCTTTGGCAAATTCTTCGGTCGGGTCTTGCGGCATGTAGCCGACGTTGGCGTTTTCCGCCCACTTGACCATGCCGTGGTCCGCGTGCAGGTGGGCGATGTCGTCGCCGCCAATGCAGCGCAGCATGGTGGTTTTACCGGCGCCGTTGGCGCCGATGATGGCGATGCGTTCGCCTGCTTCGACCATGATGCTGAAGTTGTTGAACAGCGTGCGGTCGTAGGTCTTGGAGATGCTGTCCACCTCGACTGCCAGGCGGTGCAGCTTTTTCTCGCCGTCGAAGCGCACGAACGGATAGGCGCGCGACGATGGCTTGATGTCGTCGACCTTGATCTTGTCGATCTGCTTGGCGCGCGACGTGGCCTGGCGGGCCTTGGACTTGTTGGCAGCGAAGCGGCGCACGAAGTCTTGCAGCTCGGCGACCTTTTCCTTGGCCTTGGCATTGTTGGCCAGTTGCTGGTTGCGCGCCTGGGTGGAGGCGAACATGTACTCGTCGTAGTTGCCCGGGTAGATTTTCAGCGTGCCGTAATCCATGTCGGCCACGTGGGTGCACACCTGGTTGAGGAAGTGGCGATCGTGGGAAATGATGATCATGGTGGAGTTGCGCTCGTTGAGCACGTCTTCCAGCCAGCGAATCGTGTTGATGTCCAGGTTGTTGGTCGGTTCGTCGAGCAGCAAAATGTCCGGGTTCGAGAACAGCGCCTGCGCCAGCAGCACGCGCAGCTTCCAGCCTGGCGATACATTGCTCATCGGTCCCTGGTGCAGCTCGATCGCCACGCCGGCGCCCAGCAGCAGTTCGCCGGCACGCGACTCGGCCGTGTAGCCGTCGTACTCGGACACTTTGCCTTCCAGTTCGGCGGCCTTCATGTAGTCGTCGTCGGTCGCTTCCAGGTTGGCGTAGATGGCGTCGCGCTCCTGCATTGCCGCCCACATCTCGGTGTGGCCCATCATCACTACGTCGAGCACGCGCATGTCTTCAAAGGCAAACTGGTCCTGGCGCAGCTTGCCCAGGCGTTCGTTGGTGTCGAGCATGACGTTGCCGCCGGACGGGTCGAGATCGCCGCCGAGGATTTTCATGAACGTCGATTTGCCGCAGCCGTTGGCGCCGATCAGGCCATAACGGTTGCCATCGCCGAACTTGACGGAGATGTTTTCAAACAACGGCTTGGCGCCGAACTGCATCGTGATATTGGCTGTAGAGAGCATCTGTAATGAGGTTTTTCTATTGAAATCATGCCGTTAGGCGGAATGCCATGATTATACAGCACCCGCCCCCTGCGCTATGTCCGCAGCCCCGGCCTCAGCCCGGTCGGCGCCGACGTG
The DNA here is from genome assembly GCF_001758785.1 of Duganella phyllosphaerae. Lineage (GTDB taxonomy): Bacteria > Pseudomonadota > Gammaproteobacteria > Burkholderiales > Burkholderiaceae_D > Rugamonas > Rugamonas phyllosphaerae. Next base: position 41,278 of record NZ_LROM01000081.1, on the reverse strand, counting down.
CTGCCAAGCCCAACAGTGCGAGGCCGCCCACCATCATGGCCCACGCATGCGGCTCGGGGACCACGCCAAGATTTACCACCACGCGCGTACCCTGATCGAAGCTCAATCCCTGCCAGTTGATGCGCAGTGTATTGCCCGAGATGACGACGTTGTCAGCGCCGAAGCCCGCCATATTGGTTGCTGGAGCGACCGAAAACACGGGCGTAAAACTGTCGCTCAGGTTGGCGACGACCAGTCCATTGAATGCGGCAGGCAACCAGAATGCGGAAAAATTGAAGTCGGTGGCGATTATCTGCGTATCGGTCACGCGCAGGGTGAACACACCGCGCGGGTCGACGAAGTCGGTGCCGGCGCCGGAAATGACCGATGTGCCGAAATCGGTAGCGGGCGTATCCAGGTCGGGATAGAAATACGTAATCCTGACCGCATCGCCAGCCAAACCGGCGCGGGCCGGATTGATGGCGGCTAGCGCCAATACAAAAACAATCATCAGGTTCCTTGCAACGCGGAGCATGTTCATGATGTATCCCTCTGTGTGGAAGTTGAGCTTGGAATCACGCCGAATCAGCTGCGGCGATCACGCTGCCACAGTCAACAAAAGAATATCATTAAGATAATTCCAGGACCCCTACTCCGGCACTGACGGCGGCATGCCGAATCCGCTCGATGTCGCCTATGCGGGACGCCGCATCATGCTCGGCAGGCACGACCGCAACTAAATAAGCACACCAGGTCAATAAACAATCAACGCAGTGCGCGATCGCCGGGCGATTTTTTTGCGCCGCAATACAGAGCGATATCAAAATGCCGCAGGTAATTCGCGCATTTGCGTTAAAGCGACAGTACTGATCACGCCGGTGATTCTTTCTCTTCTTGCAATCCACTGCCCAAATTTCGACACTAGACTACTACTCAAATATCAGCGGGCGATCACAGCCGCATATCAAAACAGGCCATATGGCCACTCAGGGAGACAGACATGATCATCACCGATTACGGCACCCGCCGTAAGCCGCTCAGCTACGCCATTTCGATTGCACTCGCTTCGTTCTTTGCCAGCGGTTATGCCGCTGCGCAGGATATGCAACCGACGCAACCGACCCAGCCAGCGCAGGGCGCCGTAGCTCCAGCTTCCGCCGAAGGCGAAGTCAAGAAAGTCGTGGTGCAAGGCACCCGCGCTTCGCAGCAGTCCGCCATCGAACGCAAGAAGAACGCCGCCACCGCAATGGATTCCATCGTCGCGGAAGACGTCGGTTCCTTCCCTGACCGTAACATCGGCGAAGCGATTTCGCGTATCTCCGGCGTGGCGCTCGATCGCGGCGATTTCGGTGAAGGCGTCAGCGTGGCGATTCGCGGCAACTCGGCCGATCTGACCCGGGTCGAGATCGACGGCCAGGGCGTGCAATCGGCAGGCGGTACCGACATGAACGGTGGCGGCAGCGGCCGTGGCACCGAGTTCCGTTCGCTGTCGGCCGACCTGATCAAGAGCGTCGATGTGGTCAAGGGTTCGACTGCCGACATGACCGAAGGTTCGCTCGGTGGCGGCATCATCATCAAGACCCGCACCAGCCTCGATTTCAAGGAGCCGTTCGTCTCGCTGCGCGTGGCCGGCTCGCAAAGCTCGATCAACGAGAAATGGACCCCCGACGCCAACCTGATTGCCACCAAAAAGTTCCTGGACAACCGCCTGGGCGTGATGGTCAATGCCTCGACCTCGCGCGTGGTCAACGAGTCGCACTCTTCCCAGATCGCCACGTCCGGCAATGCCGGCTATGCGCGCGCGATCGACTTCGACAATTCGCCGAACAAGACCTTCACGTACCAGCCGGGAACCTTGTCGCGCAACGACGTGTCAGTCAACCAGCCTACCTTGCAGTCGGGCCTGAACGGCGGCGGCTTCTTCAACGCGTCGACGCCGATGGAACTGCTGACCAAATCGGCGGCCGCCAAAACCAAGGCCGACTGCTATGCAGCCTTCCCCAACCTGACGACCGCGCAGCGCAACTCCATCGTCTCCAACTCGGTTAACGCTGCGGTCAACCATCGTGGCAACGAGCTGCTGTCGTGCCTGAACCAATGGAATGACTACACGCCATCACTGGTGCGTTTCATTCAAAAGCGCCAGGAAGACGAACGCAAGAACATCGACCTGCGGTTCGACTTCAAGGTCAACAACGAGTTGAGCGTATATGGCAAGGTCAACTACTCCAAGCGCGAGGTGGACGATACCTTCATGACCTACGGCCTGGGCGGACTCAATGTCAATCCGACGCTCACCAACAGCCCGACCTATAACAATATCGCCTTCCGGGATACGGTCACCGGCGTCAACGGCATCCGCCGCCCGGTCGCCGGCTCCGGCTACTACCTGTACGACAACGCCAGCTTTGTCACCAACGCCTATCCGTACCAGGGTGCGGTGGCGAACGTCGATCCTCGCTCGGTGGTGGTGGACGCCAACCACCACGTCACGCAAATGACGATCACCGACGGCAATGTCAATACCGACCAGATTTTCAATGCGATGGAAACGTCGACGCGCTACCTGCAAACGGGCGGTACCTACCGCAACGGTGGCTTCACCGCCGAATTCTTCGTCGGCGACTCCAAGTCGGACTGGCGCCGTGGCGACAAGCGCACCAACTGGAGCTACAACTACGGACCAGCCACCATGAAGGTCTTGCCGAACGGTTTGTGGACTTATGAATTCGCGCCGGGCAGCACTTTCAATCAGGCAGATCCGAGTATTTACTCAGTCGCACGTCCCACCATCAATGGCACCGCAGCAGTTCCTGCCGGACCGAACAATCCGGTGGCCACTCCGGCCTACACCGCTGGGCAATTGCCGGCCGTCACCCAATCGCCGCAAATTACTTTCAGCCCCAAGATGGCGGAAACCGAAGAGAAAACCGCCAAGGCAGACTTCAGCTACGCCCTCGGCGAGGCGATTCCTTTCTTCAACCGCATCAAAGCAGGCTTTAACTTGCGCAATACCTCGGGCAGCACCTGGGGCGGCGGCGGCAACACCGTGCAGAGTGCGGTGGGCGAATTCGGCAAGGCCGGCTATGTCCCAGCGGTGATACTCCCGAGCGCCAATGTGCGCAGCTTCTTCACCGGCTGCACCAACACTGCGGGCTCGCTGGGCGCGGGCGGCAGGCCTTGCCAGACCGGTTACGTGGCCAGCACCAACCCGGCGTCGGCCAATTCCGGCACGACGTACATGTCCCAGCAACAGTTCCAGGACATCATCGCGCAATCGATGAAAGCGCCAAACTCGACGTTCTTCAATGGCATGCCGGACCGGCCTGCCGGCATTATCAACGGCTGGAACCAGATCGACGTGGAAAAAGTGTTCAAGCTGGTGGGGTCGCCAAATGTCAATTTCGACTGCGTCAAGGAATGCATGGCCAGCGACGGCAAGGTCTATGCGCAGCCGGTCAACAAGTTCAAGGAAAAAGTCACTTCCGGCTACCTGATGACCGACTTTAGCATGAGCGAAATCCCTTTCACCAACTGGTCGCTGCCTTTTGGCATGGAGCTTGACGGCAATTTCGGCTACCGCATGGTGCGCACCAAGATCACCGCCACCGGCAACATGGGACTGACCTCGGTCTTGATCGTGCCTGGCGTCTACAACAAGGAACGGCCTAACGAACAGGGCGGTACAGTGTCGGCTACCACGCGCAAACCCACCACGTTCCACGCCAAGACCACCGATTACCTGCCGGTGCTGAACCTGTCGATGTGGCTGGTGCCGGACCAGGTGGTACTGCGCTACAACCGCGCCAAGACCGTGGCACGGCCACCGGTAGGCGCGCTGATCCCGGTCGGTGAATGCACCTACGACCAGCGTAAGCTGGCCGACGATGGTACCGAGGCTCAGGACCAGACTTGCAGTGGCACCATCGGCAATCCGGCGCTGCGTGCACAAACCAACAAGAACCAGAATCTGGCGCTCGAATGGTATCCGAACAATGACACTAACCTGTCGATCGCCGGCTTCCGCCAGGTCGGCGTTGTAGGTGGTAACACCGTGGTTGGCCGCAGCGATGTGCGCATCTTCGACGGCACCGGCATCGTCGATCCGCAAACCGGTCGTCCGGTCGACAATCTCGACTTCGACTATCGCACCTACGAAAACGGCCCGACTATCACCCGCAAGGGAGTGGAAGTGGGCGGCAAGACGGCCTTCACGTTCCTGCCATGGCTGCTGCGCTACACCGGTTTCGACTTCAACTACACCAAGCTGAAATCGAGCAATACCACGGCGCGCGTGGTTGACCTGCTGACCGGCGAAGAACTGCCGCCGATGGGCGAGTCGAAGTACACCTATAACGCCGCCCTCTGGTACGACGACGGCAAGTTCTCGGCGCGGATTGCATTGCAGGCAGTGGGCCAGAAGTTCAACTGCATCGCCGCCTGCGGCCAGAACTCGGTCAACAACTATCCGAGCGAAGGCGGCGGTCGCACCACCTTCATTCCCTACAACCCGGGCTCGCCAACCTTCAAGGACGCCACCCGCTACGTGGACGCCAAGATCTCGTACCGCATCAACCAGAACCTCGAGATCTTTGCCGAAGGCCGCAACCTGAACCTGTCGTCCACCTCGAACAGCCAGGCACACTATGCGCCGTTTGCCGACGGCACGCCGAACCTGCTCGACTCCGCGTACGCCGGCCGCCGCATCATGATCGGCCTGAATCTACGCAACTAAGTTACGCAAACAATTCACGTGCAACTCCACGGAGGGTGGCAACATCCTCCATGTCTTTTGGCCCGGCCGCGCAAGCGCTCCGGGCTGTTTTTTTTCCTGCGAGAACCGATATAATCAGCCAACTCAACCTGGAAAGCGCCCCATGAAAGCCCTGTTTGCCCTGTCTGCCGTATTCGCGTCCATCGCCACCCACGCCATGGCCGCCGACGCCGATCTGCTGCGTTGCCGGGCACTGGCCGCCGCCAGCGCCAAGCTGGCCTGCTACGACGCCATTCCGGTCGGTGCAGCCGCAGCAGGCGGTCCGGCCGCAACAGCAGCGGCGGTAACAGCATCGGCGCCAGCGACTGGCAGGAACCCCGGCCCGGAGGCGGCCATGGCAACCATGCCAGCCACGCCAGCCACGCCACCAACGGCGTCTGCCACGCGCACACAGGATGCCACGTTCGGCCTCACCGCGGGCCAGCTGCGCAAGTCCGACCAACAGGATGGCGTGGAAAGCACGCTGGTCGGTACCTTCAGCGGCTGGAGCCCGACCACGACGTTCCGCCTGGCCAACGGCCAGGCCTGGCGCGTGGTGGACGACAGTTCGGCCTCGCTCTACAGCAGGGAGACGCCCAAGGTCGCCATCAAGCGCAACTTCTTCGGCACGTATTTTCTGGAAGTGGAAGGCGTGAACCAGGCGCCGCGCGTGCGCCGCCTGGAGTAATTACAGGGTGGGATAGCCGTCGATGGTCAGCGTAAAGGCGCGCGCGGTCGAGGCCAGGCGCGCCATGCCGCCGAACGGCAGCGTGGCGTGGCGCCGTACATGGCCCAGCGGCAGCCCGGTCAGCACCGGCAGCGGCAGCGTGGCGCGCAAGTACGCCAGCATGGCCGCGAAGTCGTAGCCGTTCTCGAAGTTGCCCAGCTTGTAGCCGGTAAATTCGCCGAACACCACGGCGCGCTGGCGGTCGAGCACGCCGGCGTACAGCAGTTGCAGCAGCATCCGTTCCACCCGGTACGGGTGCTCGCCGACGTCTTCCAGGTACAGGATGCCGTCGGCTATGGTCGGGAAATACGGCGTACCCAGCAAGCTGACCAGCATCGCCAGGTTGCCGCCCCACAGCGGCCCCGCCACCTCGAGTTCTGGATTATCTGGCCCACCGTCGGCCACCGCGCCCAGCACCTGGTGCTGCGGGCCGCGCAGGCAGTCGAAGAACTGGCCGATGGTGTAGTCGTCCAGCTCGGCAGGAGTGAAGTCGGCGCAGAACAGCGGGCCGGCAAAGCTGATGCGGCCGGTGGCCTGCATCAAAGCCATCTGGAACGCGGTGAAATCGCTGTAGCCGACGAACAGCTTGCCGCTGTCGGCCAGCAGCTGATAATCGATATGCGGCAGCAGCCGGGTCATCCCGTAGGAGCCGCGCAAGGCCATCACCACCTGCACCGCCGGGTCGGCGGCAGCGGCGTGCAGTTGCGCCACGCGCGCCGCGTCGGTGCCGCCGAAGCGCTGGTGGCGCGCGTCGTGATCGTAGTAATTGTGGACAATAAAGCCCTGCTGTTCCAGGCGGGCGATGCCGGCGTTCAGGGCGTCGAGGTCGGGCGCAAAGCCGCCCGGCGCAACAATGGCGATGCCTGTCGGTGATTGTTTCAAGATGCCTCGGATGGTGACGGGATGGCCGCCGCCGCAGGGCGCGGCCGGCGGGAAGTATCCGCCGCCATCTTACCAAGCAGCCGCTTGCCGGGCAAGGCAGCCTAGGGTAAGGCCGCCAGGGCGGCGCGGCGCGCGGCAGCGGCTTGCGCGCGGCGGTCGGCAAAGAAGCGCTTGAGCAGGTCGGCGCAGGCCTCGGCCAGCACGCCGCCGGTCACTTGCGCGTGGTGATTGAGCTGGTCGTGCTCGAACAGGTTGACCACCGAGCCGCAGGCGCCGGTCTTGGGGTCGGGCGCGCCGTAGACGATTTTCGCCAGGCGCGCGTGCATCATGGCGCCCGAGCACATCACGCACGGCTCGAGCGTGACATACAGCTCGCAGCCAGGCAGCCGGTAGTTGCCCAGCACCTCGGCGGCCGCGCGCAGCGCGACGATCTCGGCGTGCGCGGTGGGGTCGTGGCGGCCGATCGGCTGGTTGTAGCCGGTGGCGATCACCACGCCGTCCCTGACCACGACCGCGCCCACCGGCACCTCGCCCAGATCCCATGCGTGCTGCGCCTGTTCGAGCGCGCGCTGCATGAAATCTTCCGGTTGGGCGTCAGGCATCGGTGATCTCGGCCCAGCAGTTGGGGGTTTCGTGCAGTACCAGCTTGTGCAGGCGCAGGCCGGTGCCGAAACGGTCGGTAAATGCCGCCTTGAGGATGCCAAACGCCACGTACGCCAGGTTTTCCACGGTAGGAATGCGGTCGATCACCACGGTTTTATGGTCGGGCAGGCTGGCCAGGAACTCGCGCACCGCCGTGTCCTTCTCATAAACGATAAAGGCGTGGTCCCACACGTCGACCAGGTGCTGCTTGGCCAGCGTCTTGACGTCTGAAAAGTCCATGATCATGCCGTTGTCGGAATTGCCTTCGGCCGTGATGATCTCGCCGGTCAGGGTGATTTCCAGCGTGTAGCGGTGGCCGTGCAGGTTGCGGCACTGGCTCTTGTGGTCGGGAATACGGTGGCCGGCGTCGAACTCCAGCTTGCGGGTAATGGTCAGCATTATGGTATCTGTAAAAGTTTATGGGTTTGCAAGCTCAGCTTCCATTTCGGGTTGCGCTTGCAGGTCTCGATGGCCAGCGTGGTGTTGAAGGCGGCCAGCGGGCCATCCATCGCCTGCACGTAGAAATGCTCGAAATCGAGGTGTTCGTACGCAGCCAGGTCCTGGCCGGTTTGCGGAATCACCACCTTCAGCTCGCTGCCCTTGGCCACCACCAGGGTAGAGCCCATCTTGGGGCTGACGCAAATCCAGTCCACGCCGTCGGGGACCGGCAAGGTGCCGTTGGTTTCGATGGCAATCGTAAAGCCCTGGTCGTGCATGGCGTCGATCAGCGCCGCGTCGAGCTGCAGCAGCGGCTCGCCGCCGGTAAACACCACGTATTTGCTGGCAGCATGGCTGGCTGGCCATAGCGCGTTGATGGTGGCGGCGAGCTCCTGCGGCGACTTGAACTTGCCGCCGCCCTCGCCGTCGGTGCCGACGAAGTCGGTATCGCAAAACTGGCAGACGGCGCTGGCGCGATCGGACTCACGCCCGGTCCACAGGTTACACCCGGAAAAGCGGCAAAACACCGCCGGCCGCCCGGCATGCGCGCCCTCGCCCTGCAAGGTGTAGAAAATTTCTTTGATGCTGTAAGTCACGATAGTTCCTGATTGGACAACCCTCGATTATATCGCACCCGTCGGCACCTGTCCGGACCTGTCCCATTTTTCGTGCATTGCAGCATAAGTTGACCTAACACAAACATGCATTTAGACAAGCACGTTATTTTCGTTCCAACGCGTCCTGCTTTTGTGCAAGCAATTTATCACCTGAACAACATTTTGAAGGAGACCCCGAGCATGGAAACCGCAGCATTGCTGTTCGAAACAGAACTCCTCGTTGCCGGCCTGTGCCTGCTGGCCGGGCTGAGCCTGTTCATGTACTGGCGCCAGCGGCACCAGTACATGGCACTGCATCGCCTGCAAGCGCGGCTGGGTCGCGAACGCGCCACGCGCGAGCAGGCCGAACAGGCGCTGGCCGACACCCGGCGCCAGGTATGCCACCTGAGCGCCAGCCAGCAATCGCTGCGCGACGCCGAACGGCGCCGCATCGCCCGCGACCTGCATGACGACCTGGGCCAGCACCTGCTGACCCTGGGCCTGGAACTGCGCGCACTGGGCGCCAGCCAGCCGGCCCTCGGAGAAATAGTGGACCGGATCGACGGCCATGTCCAGCACACCTTGCGCGCCATGCGCTGCGTGGTACGCGACCTGCAGCCCGAGGCCCTGGAAAACGGCCTGGAGGCGGCGGTCAACGGTCAACTGGCGCAGTTTTCGCGCCTGTCCGGCATACCGTGCCAGCTCGACGCCCGCCCGGACGCGTTCACGGCTGCCCAAGACTGCCGCGACGCCGGCGTGGACAAGATGGTGTACCGCATCTTGCAAGAGTCGCTCAGCAACATCGCCCGCCACGCCCATGCCACCCAGGTCTCGGTGGCGATCGCCCGCGCCGCCGGTCGCCTCGACCTGACCGTGCAAGACAACGGCGTTGGCTGCCAGCAGTCGCCACAGCCCACCGATCGGACCGGCGCCAGCACCGGCTTGCGCGGCATCGCCGAGCGGGTTGCCGAAGCCGGTGGCCGCTTCGATGTGGCCAGCGCGCCCGGCCAGGGCACGGCGCTGACCATGTCGCTCCCGCTCACCACCTTGCACTGAAGATGCCCACCACCCGCCTACCAGCAAAGGCCGTCATGAACCGACCGCACCCGACTTTTCAACCGATATTGCACACCACCGAATTCCCCCACGCAAAAGAGCAGCACGGTTTCGCACTCAATATGCTGCAATCGCTGGTGATCCCCACCTTCGTGATCGATATCGACGGCAAGGTCATCCTCTGGAACGCCGCCTGCGAACGCCTGACCGGCGTGCTGGCGCGCGAAGTACTGGGCACCGACAACCACTGGCAAGCGTTTTACGAAGAGCGCCGGCCCACCCTGGCCGACCTGGTGATCGAAGGCAGCCGCCGGCCGGTCGATGCCGACGCCAGCCTGGAGTCGCAAAACTGGTGCGAGATGCCGCGCGTGGGACGGCGCTGCTTCCTGGCCGCCGACGCCAGCCCCATCCGAGACGCCAGCGGCAAGTTGCTGGCGGTGGTGGAAACCCTGCGCGACGTCACCGACGAAAAGCGCGCCCAGATCGCGCTCGAACAGCTGGCCACGCGCGACGGCCTGACCGGCCTGGCCAACCGCCGCTGCTTCGACGACACCCTGCACGCCGAGTGGCAACGCGCGCTGCGCCAGCAGCAGCCGCTGTCGCTGCTGATGGTCGACGTGGACAATTTCAAGCAATACAACGACGCCTACGGCCACCTCGGCGGCGACGAGTGCCTGCAACGGATCGCCACGGCCGTGGCCAACGAGATGCGCACCAACGACCTGGTGGCGCGCTATGGCGGTGAAGAGTTCGCGGTGATACTGCCCAACCAGTCATTGAAAGGCGCGGCCATCGTCGCCGAACGGATCCGCTGCCGGGTCGAACAACTGCACCTGCCCAACCTGGGCAGCCAGCCGCACGTGGTCACGGTGAGCATTGGCGCCGCCACCGCCCTGCCCTCGCACGACACCGAGCCCAGCCAGCTGGTGGCGACGGCCGACTCGGCGCTGTACCGCGCCAAGCACATGGGCCGCAACCGCATCAGCCTGCCCAATACCGACCTGCCCGGGAAGGCTTAAGCGAACGGGTTGTCCACCGTCTCCACGGCCGGCGGCGGCAACTGCTGCGGCAGATCTTTGTGCGCCTCCAGTTGCTTGACCACGTCGCCCAGCAGCCGGTGCAACGCGCGGGCATGGGCCAGCCCCGCCTGGTCGGCGGTCAGGTCGATGTCGCCGCTGACGGTAATGCGGTCGAGCCGGTTCTCGATGGTGAGGCCGCCGATGGTGAGCACATCGGCTTCGTTGGCATACGGGATGAAGTTCATTATTTATTCCGTTCCTTGCGTTGACGCACATTGGGCAGGCGCAGCATGACTTGTTTTTCACGCGGCGTCAGCGACGGTAGCAGATTGATGCCAACGCGGCTTTCCAGTTGCGCCACGGTCAGGGTCTCGTAGGTGGCGCCGGCCTTGTTCTCGACAAAGTACGCGCCGCCGGCACGCTGGCGCGGGCTGTACACCAGCTTGTACAAGTGGGTGGGCACCAGCACCCTGCCGACTTTTTGCAAGTTGCCGCCGATAAAGGCCGGCCCGGTCAGCACGTACAGATTGCCTTCTTTTTTCGCCATGCCGCGCACCACGCCTTCGATACCGGCCCACAGGTGGCGGTTGATCTCGCTGTCCTGCGGCACCATGTTCGCCAGCGTAAAGCTTTCGCGCTGGGTGGCGCGGTCGGGCATGTCGGCGTTGGGCGCCATGTGGCCACGGTCGTAGCCGCTGCGTGCATAGTCGGCCAGCTCGGCCCGGCCATTGGCCGGCAACCGCTGTTCAGCGTGAAAAGAATTCTCGCGTGACAAGTCCTTGGCGTCGGCCAGGTTATCGACGGTCAAATGTTCTGCCGACCACAACGGGGTGCGGGTGACGCCGGAATGCATGACGCCGAACACGCCGTAGCAAAGCTCGGTGGTGGCGGCTTCCATCTTGGGGTTGAGAATGTCGGGCGCGCGGCCATCGACATAGTGGGCGGGGCACTGGCTGGCAGCGGCCAGGCCGGCGGCCAGCAGGCCACCGGCAATGAACACGGCGGCGGCCGAACGCTGAATCAAATTCATTGGTACTTTGAGAAATATCGTGGGGGCACGATACTAGCAAAAAAATAGCCGGACTCCACAGGGAACCGGCTATTTTTTTATCACGAGGCTTTGGCGCGTCTCACTGTATTTCTGCGCCGATAGCCGGTACCGGTGCGGCCGCCCTGCGGCTCCCGGGTTTCACCGGCGTCCGCGCGCTGCTGGTTGACGATGCGCGCGGCGACTTCTTCCTCGCGGCCCGGATAGCGGCCTTCCTGCTTGAATTTCTGCTGCAGTTCCTTGAATTCGCGCTCGCGCTTGGGGTTGGCACCTCTGGGCATGTCGTACTCCTTAAACAATTACATGGCTTATCCTAATGAATGCTGAGCGCGGAAGTCGCACGACTGCGAACCGTATTGCCACAGTACATCAACACTTACTGGTCTAAGTCTGTCTGCTATGCAATACTGGCAACAGCCCCCCATAAAAAGCGCACCATGGCCGTATCTGTCTCACTTCCACGGAGCCTGAAGTTCCGTATGACCCTGGTGGTCATTTTACTGGTGCTGGTCGCCACCATGATCGTGACCTGGGTTGCGTTGCTGCTGGCCGAGCGCGACATGAAAGCCGTGATCGGGGACCAGCAGTTTGCCCTGCTCTCCTCCTCGGCCGCCCAGCTTGACGCCCAGCTCAATGCCAAGAAACTGCTGCTGGCCAGCCTGGCCGAAGCCGTGCCGCAGTCGGCCGGGGCCAGCGCGGCCGGTATGCTGGAGTTTGTCAGGCAGCATCCGATCGCCCGCCGCGAGTTCCGCAACCTGGCCCTCTATAACCGGCAAGGCGACCTGCTGCACACCCAGGGCGACGCCATCGCCACGCTCGACGCCCCCGCCCGGTTGCGCGCGTACCTGGACCAGGTGCGCGCTGGCGGCAAGGCAGTCGTCTCGCCGCCGTTCAAGAGTTTTCTGACCGGGGCGGCTGCGGTGGTGATCATGCAACCGGTGACCGACGCCGATGGCCGCACCACCATGCTGCTCGGCGGCAGCCTCGACCTGGCCGATTCCAGCATGCTGGAACAAGTGGCCGGACAACGCTCGGGAAAAACCGGCTATTCCTTCATCTTCACGAAGGACGGCGTGGTGGTCCAGCATCCTGACCGCTCCCTGCTGCTGGGCAACCTGACCGAACGCGCCAACCCCAACCTCGCCACCCGGCGCGCGCTGGCCGGCTTCGAAGGCTGGACCGAAGCGGTCGGCAAGGATGGCACGCTGTCCATCTATTCTTACAAGCGCTTGCAGGGCGCCGACTGGATCGTCGGCGCGCGCTACCCGGTGGCGGAGGCGTTTGCACCGATGATCGCCATGCGCCACCAGGGCATGATCGCTGCGGCCGTGTTCGCGGCAGTGGCCGGCTTCATGACCTGGCTGGCGATCTGCGCCATGTTACGGCCACTGAACCTGCTGCGCCAGCATATCGGCGAAATTCGCAACGGCAGCGCCGAGATCGCCGTGCTGCAACGCTCGCGGCCCGACGAGATCGGCGAGCTCAGCGGCGCCTTTCACCAGCTGATGGCCGAACGCGAGGCGGCGCAACAGGCCATCCGCGACAGCGAGGCTTTGATCAGCAGCATCCTCGAACGGGCGCCCGACGCCTTCGTCAGCTGCGCGGCCGACGGCGCCATCACCAACTGGAACGCCGCCGCCGAACGCACCTTCGGCTGGCGCCGCGCCGACGTGCTGGGCCGCGACATCGCCGAGCTGATCGTGCCGCCAGCCATGCGCGGCGCCCACCAGGCGGGCATGCGCGCGTTTGGCGAAGGCAATATGGGCCGCCTGATGAACGCCCGGGTACGCATCAGTGCCGTGCACCGCGACGGCCACGAAGTGCCGGTGGAATTGTCGCTGGGCTCGATCCGCCATGCGGGCGAGTACTATGCCACCGCGTTTTTGCACGACATCACCGAACGGCTGGCGTTCGAGGCGCAGCTCACCCAGCTGGCGCGCATCGATCCGCTGACCGGCATCGCCAATCGGCTGTGCTTCGAGGAAACACTGCAGCAAGCCGTGCTGCGGGCCCGCCGCAACCGCGTGCCGCTGGCGCTGGCCTACCTCGACATCGATCGTTTCAAAGCCATCAACGACAGCCTGGGCCACGCTGCCGGCGACCAGGTACTGTGCGAATTCGCTGCCCGCCTGGGCGCCAACGTGCGCGCTGCCGACACCGTGGCGCGCATTGCCGGCGACGAATTCGTGATCATTTTCGAACAGGTGGGCCAGGCCGACGAAGCGGCCCGGCTGGCTGACAAGATCGTCGCGGCGATCCGCGCGCCGTTCACCGTGGCCGGTTCACCCCGGCAAGTGACCACCAGCATCGGCATCGCCCTGCTCGACGGCGACGACCTGACCCCGGCCGCGCTGGTGGCCCGCGCCGACGCCGCGCTGTACCAGGCCAAGCACCAGGGCCGCGACGGCTATGCGCTGGCGCCGTAAAGAAACAAAGCGCCCATCCGTGCTATTGTTCGCCCTCGCAAAAAAACGCCGTTCACCGCAGGAGCCCCCCGTGTCCTCTCATCAGTCGCCGATTTCCCGATTTTTCCAGCTGCCCGAGCATGGCAGCAATGTCCGCACCGAAGTGGTGGCCGGCCTGACCACCTTCCTGACGATGGCCTACATCATCTTCGTCAACCCCACCATTCTCGGCGACGCCGGCATGCCGCGCGACGCGGTCTTCGTGGCCACCTGCGTGGCAGCCGCGATTGGCAGCCTGATCATGGGCCTGTATGCCAACTACCCGATCGGCATGGCGCCCGGCATGGGCCTGAACGCATATTTTGCCTACGCCGTGGTGCTGGGCATGGGCGTGCCGTGGCAATCGGCGCTGGGCGCGGTGTTCATCTCCGGCTGCCTGTTCTTCCTGGTCAGCATCTTCAAGGTGCGCGAGCACATCGTCAACGGCATCCCGCATTCGCTGCGGGTGGCCATTACCGTGGGCCTGGGGCTCTTCCTGGCGCTGATCGCCATGAAGAGTTCGGGCCTGGTAATAGGCAGCCCAGCCACCCTGGTCACGGTGGGCGACATGCACAACCCGCACACCATTATGGCCGTGTTCGGTTTCCTGCTGATCGTCACGCTCGACCGACTGAAGGTGCCGGGCGCGCTGTTGATCGGCATCGTTGCCGTCACGGTGCTCAGCTTCTTCTTCGGTGGCAATACCTTCAAGGGCTTCATGTCGCTGCCGCCGTCGATCGCACCGACCTTCTTCCACCTCGACCTGTCGGGCGCGCTGTCGATCGGCCTGTTTAACGTGGTGCTGGTGTTTTTCCTGGTGGAACTATTCGACGCCACCGGCACCCTGATGGGCGTGGCCAGCCGCGCCGGTCTGCTGGTCGGCGGCAAGATGGCGCGCCTGAACAAGGCGCTGATGGCCGACAGCGGCGCCATCCTGGCCGGCTCCATGCTGGGCACGTCCAGCACCACGGCTTACCTGGAAAGCGCCGCCGGCGTCCAGGCAGGGGGCCGTACCGGGCTGACCGCCGTGGTGGTGGCCGCGCTGTTCCTGGCCGCGCTGTTCTTCGCGCCGATCGCCGGCGTGGTGCCAGCCTACGCTACCGCGCCGGCGCTGCTGTTCGTCGCCTGCCTGATGCTGCGCGACCTGGTCGACGTGGACTGGACCGAAACCACCGAAAGCGTACCGGCCGCGATTACCGCGCTGGTAATCCCCTTCACGTATTCGATCGCCCACGGCATCGCCTTCGGCTTCATCACCTATGCCGGCCTCAAGCTGCTCACCGGCCAGGCGCGCCAGGTCAAGCCGGTAGTCTGGATCATTGCCGCGGTGTTCCTGGTCAAGTATAGCTACACCTGACTTTCGCGGATCGGCAGCACGCCGACCAGGTTGTGCAGCCGCATCCGGCACAGGGTCAGTGGCTCCGGCTCCATGCTGGCCAACCGCAGCAGCACTTCCACGCCGCCCGGCGTAGCCGTGGTGCGCAGCGCCTGCAAGTCGAGATCGAGCCGGCGCACGATGGCCAGCACCTGCTCCAGCGTGGCGATGGGAGCGTCGGGCTCGAGGCAAAAACGGTAGCTTTTTTCGGTAGGTTTCATGCCATTCAGAATAGCGCCTGCACCCGGGAATAGGCTCCCTGGTTTTCTGCATTGAACGGTGTTTGGCGGAAGGTTCTGCTGTGGCTAGTAAAATACCTGGAATAAACTTCTTTTCAGGATTGATCATGGAAATCGATGAGATCGACCGCCGCATCCTGCGCGCGCTGCGGCGCGACGGCCGCCTGTCCAACACCAAGCTGGCCGAACTGGTCGGATTGTCCACCACGCCGTGCTGGAACCGGGTACGCGCGCTCGAGCAGGCCGGCCTGATCGAGGGCTACACCGCCCTGCTCAACCAGACCGGGCTGGGCTACCCCGACACGGTGATCATCGAAGTCACGCTCGACCGCCACGACGACGAGATCTTCGATAAATTCGGCCAGGCCCTGGCCGAACTGCCCGAGGTGATGGAAGCGTACCTGCTCACCGGCGACTACGACTACCTGATCAAGGTGGCGGTGGCCGGCACTGCCGGCTACGAGGAATTTCTGCGCCGCAAACTCTACAAATTGCCAGGACTCAAGCATAGCCGCTCGACGTTCGTGCTGCGCTGCCTGAAAAAGACCCACTCGGTCGAACCCTGACGCTGGCCTGCAGCGCTCCCTTATCGTTGCGCCGCTGCGTGACTGGAAGCACCGGCAGTATCGGCAGCATTGCTGGGAATCGGCAGGCAGCCCAGGCCCGCCAGCGTGGCGTGCACGGCCACGTCCAGCGGTGTGTGCGGTTCGTGGCCCAGCAGCTCGAGCAAGCGCGCGTTGGGCATGCGTACCGGCTGTCGCCATAAATACGCCATTTCGCGCATCTCGCGCATCAGCGGCACGAACGGCGCCGCCAGCGTGGCCAGCCACCACGGAAACGACCGTGTCCGCAGGCCGGGGCGCCCCGCTGCGCGGGCGATGGCGGCAATCATTTGCGTGCCATCGGCGTCCCAATGGCCCGCCATGTGAAAGCACGCGAAGGTGTCCAGCCGCGCTTCCTGCTCCAGCAACCGCAGCATGGTTTCCGCGACGTCGGGCAGGTATGCCCATTGGTGGCCGACGCCAGGGCGGCCCGGATAGCTGATCGCCGTCACCGGCAGCCCCGGTTTGACCAGGCCCTGGGCGAACCAACTGTTACCAGCATCGGGCCCGAAGAAGTCGCCGGCGCGCACGATCAGGGTGCGTACGCCATCGGCCGCCGCCGCTTGCAGCCGCGTCTCGAGCGCCACCCGGATCCCGCCCTTGCGCGTAACCGGGTGCTGCGGCGCGTCTTCGGCAATCCCGGGCAAGGCGTCCGGACCGAAGTTGTACACCGTGCCCGGGAGCAAGATGCGCGCGCCACCGGCCCGCGCCGCCGCAATGGTGTTGTCAATCATCGGCAGCACCAGTTTGTCCCAATCGCGGTAGCCGGGCGGGTTGACCGCATGGACAATCAGCGCGGCGCCTTGTGCCGCCGCCACTACGTCCTGGCGCTGCATGGCGTCGCCGTGCAGCCATTCGAAGCCGTCGCCGCTGCGCTGCACCTGCGCTGGCTCCCGGTGCAGCGCCCGCACGCGCCAACCGCGCGCCACCAGCAACCGTGCCACCGCGCCGCCAATGCCGCCGGTGGCGCCCAATACCAATGCCGTTTTTTGCTGTTCCATCATGGTCTCCCGGTAAATGATGGAGCCAGTGTGCGCTCGACGGCGTCAAAAGAAAATCGACCAAGACTGTATAGCTGCTATACAATTTAGTATGACTGAATTTGATCCGGGCTGGAATTTATATCGCACCCTGCTGGCCGTGTTGCGCGAAGGTTCGTTGTCCGGCGCGGCGCGGGCGCTGGGCCTGACACAGCCTACGGTTGGCCGGCATATCGACGCGCTGGAGCAGGCGCTCGGCCTGACCCTGTTCGTGCGTTCTCCCGCCGGGTTTGCCGGCACCGAAGCGGCGCAGGCGCTGCGCCCATACGCGGAGACGCTGGCGGCCACGTCGGCCGCGATGTTGCGCGCCGCCTCGAACCTGGGCGCCGGTCCGGACATTACCGGCACGGTGAGGTTGACGGCCAGCGAGGTGATCGGAGTGGAAGTGTTGCCGCCAATCCTGGCGGCGCTGGCGCGCAGGCATCCCGGCATCACCGTGGAGCTGGCGTTATCGAACCGGATTGAAAACCTGCTGCGCCGGGACGCCGACATTGCCGTGCGCATGCAGCGCCCGGACCAGGACGCGCTGGTGGCGCGCCGGCTGGGCGTGATCGAGGTGGGATGGCATGCGCGACGCGACTATCTCGAGCGAAGCGGAACCCCGCAAACGTACGAAGACCTGGCGCACCACGCGCTGATCGGCGTGGACACGCACAACGCCTTTACCCGCAAGCTGATGGAGCAGATGGCGCCGCTGAACGAGGCCCACTATGCGCTGCGCAGCAACAGCGACCTGGTGCACCTGGCGGCGATCCGCGCCGGGTTGGGTGTGGGCATCTGCCAGGTGCGCCTGGCGCAGCGCGATCCCGCGCTGGTGCGAGTCTTGCCCGACTTGTTGACGATACCGCTGGAAACATGGTTGGCCATGCATGAAAACCTGCGCGGCAATTCTGCCTGCATGGCCGCCTTTGGCGCCCTGGCCGAAGGGTTAAGCGCCTATATCAACAGCGCTGCCGACGAGAAACTTAACGGTTAGCGATGGAACGGTTCTGGCGCCGCAGTTCGTCCTGCATCAGCATGGTGGTACGCGCGCTTTGCAGGGTAGCGGCGTCGGTGCCGACGGTTTTGCGCGTCAGCGGGCGCGGCAGGTCGGCCCAGCGGCTGCGCGTCAGACCGGTAACCACAGGGGCAGGTTCCGGCGGATAAGCGGCATCGGCCAGGTGCGCGGATTGGGCGCCAGTGGTAACCACCAGTCCGACCGCGCCGCTGTCGCTGACGTCGTCTTTGACGGCGCGGCTATTGCCGGGGCACGGTTCGTCGGTAAGCGTGACCCGTCCGCCGGCATCGACGCAACGATTCACCTGGGCTTGCGCGCTGCCGGCAACTGCGGCCAGTGCGGCGCAAAGCAGGACGGCGACGGTCGCGCCCGTGATCGGATGGTTGGTGTTCATGGCCGCCTCCTGGCGTGTTCTGTAACGATGCGCCATGTTCGCCGAAGGACCGCATGAAATCTGTACGGAACCACACGCAAGGAGTCGTCAGGTACAATAGCACCTCATCCGTAAACCTTTAGCAATGTTGCCTGGCGCGCGCTTATTGAGCCAATAACCCGATAGGCCATCAAGCCATCAAGCGCCATGAACCTGCTCACCATGCCCATGAAATCTTCCCTGCTCGTTACCCCGCTCGCCCTGACCCTGCTGTGCGGCAATGCCGCCGCATTCGACACGCCGCCGCCGTATGGCTGGAGCACCTCGGCCGAACTGGGCGCCATTTCCACTTCCGGCAACACCGTCGGTACCTCGGTGACCGGCAAGATCGATGCCAAACAGGAGTTGCCGGACTTTAGCAACGAATACGTGCTGTCCGGCTTCTTCAAGGATGAGCAGGTCACCAACGACGACGGCAGCAAATCGCGCGAACGCTCGGCGCAGCGCTACGCGGTATCCGGCAAGACCGCCTACAAGCTGTTGGAAGACAACGACCGGCTGTTTGCGCTGGCCACCCACGTCAACGATAAATTCGGCGCTTACACCAAGTATTCGACCGTTGGCGTCGGTTACGGTACCCGCCTGTATGGCGCGGAAAACCTGACACTCGACGGTGAACTCGGTCCGGGCTATTTCCGTGGCGAGCGCTCCACTGGCGAGACCGAAAACGGCATGACGGTGCGCGCTGCCGCCAACCTGAAATGGCGCCTGAGCGAATCGGCCTTGTTCAGCCAGCTGGTCACGGTGGAACGCGGCACGTCGAACACCCACTCCACCGCCGAGACCTCGCTGGCCACCAAGATCAACAGCACCATGCAGATGAAGGCGGCGTTCAGCGTGCGCAACGACACCAGTGTCCCGGACGACAAGAAAAACACCGATACCCAGACCTCGGTCACCCTGGTCTATTCGTTCTGATATTTTTACAACCATGAACACTGCACGCATTATCGGCACGCCGCTCTCGCCGTCGGCCACCAAGGTCATGCTGCTCGGCTCCGGCGAGCTGGGCAAGGAAGTCATCATCGCCCTGCAACGGCTGGGTGTGGAGACCATCGCGGTGGACCGCTACCCCAACGCGCCCGGCCACCAGGTGGCGCACCGCTCCCACGTGATCGACATGACCGACGGCGCCGCGCTGGCCGCGCTGATCGAACGCGAGCAGCCGCACCTGGTGGTGCCTGAAATCGAGGCCATCGCCACCGACACACTGGCCGCGCTCGAGCAGGCCGGCAAGATCACCTGCATCCCCACCGCGCGCGCCGCCCAGCTGACCATGAACCGCGAAGGCATCCGCGTGCTGGCCGCCGAGACGCTGGGCCTGGCCACGTCGCCGTACCGCTTTGCCAGCAGCCTGGCCGAGCTGGAACAGGCCACCGCGCAGATCGGTTTTCCGTGCGTGATCAAGCCGGTGATGTCGTCGTCGGGCAAGGGCCAGTCGAAAATCGACAGCGCCGCCGAAGTGGCAGCCGCCTGGGACCATGCCGCCGCCGGCAGCCGGGTCGATGCGGGCCGGGTGATCGTCGAAGGCTTCATCGATTTCGACTACGAGATCACGCTGCTGACGGTGCGCTCGGTCGATCAACACGGCCAGGTGACCACGCAGTTCTGCGCGCCGATCGGCCACGTGCAGGTGCAAGGCGACTACGTGGAATCGTGGCAGCCGTGCGCCATGCATCCGCTGGCGCTCGAACGGGCGCAGGACATCGCCGCCAAGGTCACTGGCGACCTCGGTGGCCTGGGCCTGTTCGGCGTGGAGCTGTTCGTCAAGGGCGACATGGTGTGGTTCTCGGAAGTGAGCCCGCGCCCGCACGACACCGGCATGGTCACCATGGCTACCCAGACCCAGAGCGAATTCGAGATCCACGCCCGCGCCATCCTCGGCCTGCCGGTCGATGTGTCGCTGCGCGCACCCGGCGCGTCCGCCGTGATCTACGGCCGGCACGAGGCACAAGGCATCGCTTTCGACGGCCTGGCCGACGCACTGCGGGTGCCCGGTGCGGACGTGCGCCTGTTCGGCAAGCCGGAGTCGTTTGCAAGGCGGCGCATGGGCGTGGCGCTGGCGACCGCTTCGGACACCGACCTTGCGCGCGAACGCGCCAAACTGGCCGCGTCGAAAGTAACGCCGGTCATTGCCTCCTGACCGTCACATCTGCCTGAACAGGTCCGCGTAAGCGCGGCTCACCACGAGCTGCTCGGCGCGGTCCTTCAGCTGCACCATCAACCTGCCCCGAAAATCGTGGCGCGTGCCCGCCACGTGGCGCGCCGCCACGATCACGCTGCGATGGATCTGCCAGAACTGCTGCGCATCGAGCTGCTCGCGCAGCTTGCTGATCGGCGTGCGGATCAGGCATTCGCCCTCGGCCAGCACCACGCTGGTGTACTTGTCGTTACTCTGGAAGTACACCACCTCGTCCACCGCGATCAGGCGGGTTTGTTCGCCTTGCGAGGCGCGTATCCATTGCAGCGGCGCCGGTGCCGCTGCCGGCGCGGGTACGACCACAGTCCCCATCTGGGCCAGCAAGGCGCGCAGCGCATCGACCGGCGGCGCCGCCGCTGCGCTGGGGGCCGCCAGCGCAGCCTTGAGCTTGGCCACGGTTTTTGCCAGGCGCTCGAGCGACGCCGGCTTGAGCAGGTAGTCGAGCGCCGAATGCTCGAACGCCTGCACTGCGTACTGGTCATAGGCGGTCACGAACACCATGTGCGGCGGCCGGCCGGCTTCCACCAGCCGCGCCGCCACGTCCAGCCCCGTCATGCCGGGCATGCGGATGTCGAGGAAAACCACGTCGGGCGCCTCCTCGTCGATCAGGCGCAGCGCTTCGATGCCGTTGGCAGCGCGGCCGGCCACGCGCAGTTCCGGCCATGCGCCGGCCAGTTGCTGCTCCAGGTAGTCCCGCAGGTGGGCTTCGTCGTCGGCGATGACCGCGCGCGGGCAATTGTTCATGGTAGCGATGTGATCCTCGTTGTTCAAGACGGCAGCGGCAGCGCAATGCGCACCACTACGCCGCACGGTTGATTTTCCAGCAGCTCCACCCTGGCAGCAGCGCCGTGCAGGGTGCGCAGGCGTTCGCGCAGGTTGCCCAGGCCCACTCCGCCCCCGGGCTTGTGCGACTGCGTGCCGGACAGACCCACGCCGGTGTCGGTGATCGTGATGCACAGCAGGCCGTCGGCAATGCCGGCGGCGATCGTCACCTCGCCGCCGTCCACCTTCGGCTCGAGGCCGTGGGCAATCGCGTTTTCCACCACCGGCTGCAACAGCATCGGGGCGATGGTGACGCCTTTCAGTTCGGCCGGCACGTTGATCCGGTAACGCAGGCGCGGCCCCATGCGCACGGCCAGCACGTCGAGGTAGGCGGCCAGCAGGCGGGCCTCGTCGCCGAGCGTGGTGGCCTCGCTGCGACTCGTGTCCAGGCTGGCGCGCAGGTAATCGATGAAGCGCTCGAGCATGTAGCGCGCCTGGCCCGGCTGGGTGCCTATCAGGCTCACCACGTTGGCCAGCGTGTTGTACAGGAAGTGCGGCTCGATCTGCGCCTGCAGGGCGCGCAGGCGCGCTTCGGCCAGCAGGCGCGCAGTCGCTGCCGCCGCCTCCTGCTGGCGCGCCTGGTCCATGGCTGCCTGCACGCGCCGCTCGGCGCCGCGCCGCACCAGCAGCATGAAGCCGGCGATGACCGCCGCGATCAGCGTATACTCGACGATCGCGGCCGGCCGCGCCAGCACGCGCAGCGCCGGCGCGCCGCTCAGCAGCAGGTTGGCCAGCGCAATGGCCGCCATCACGCTGGCTACGCTGAACCCCACGTGCAGCGCTACCCGGGGCAAGCCGCGCAGGCGGCGCGGCCAGTCGTTGAAGCAGTAATTGAACAGCAGCATGCCGCCGTGGATGAACAGTCCGCACAGGTTGGCCACCAGCAGCATGTGCAGCAGGTAGCGCCCCGCCGGCGGGCCGCCATCCGAGAACAGCGTGCGCCCGGCCGTCAGCACCACCGCGATCAGGGAGCTGAAAACGGCGGTATAGACGATGTTGCGCGAGCGCGAGGCGGGCCAGCGGTCAAAGCCGGGAATGAGCTCGAGCGGATGGGCGGAGACGACGGTGGCGTGATTCTTCATGTGGCCAGAAAGTTACCATGAAAACATACCGGAGCGCGATAGCCGAGCCGCGCCAGCGCCACCGGGCCGTCCTTGACGTTGCGCGCATCGAACACCGTGAGCACAGTCTGGCTGCGCCGCGTGTCCTGCGCCACGCCCACCACGTAGCCGTCCGTTTCGGTTCCGGCGCCGGCGCGCGGCACCAGCACGTGCTCCTCGACCTGCCAGCCGGGGCCGAAGCGGTAGCCATCGACCTGGCCGCTGTCGGTGTCGACCAGGTTGACCGAGTCAAGCACCTGCGCCGCGCTGGCTGGGCTCACGCCGAGTACCAGCAGCTTGCGATGGCGGCGCGCCACCACCTGCGGCGCCACGCGCGGAAACTCGCTGACGCCGAACAGCCGCGCCTCGCGTGCCTGGCCGCTGGCCAAATCGAGCGTGATCTGCACCGCGCTGCTGCGCTGCGCCTGGTACGGCCGCATTTCTCCGCGCATCGGTAGCGCCGGCTCCGGCACGATATCGCCCTGGTGCAGCACGGCGTCGAGCCGGATACAGGCGCCATCGTCCCACGCGTTACCGAGGTGGAAGACCGAGCGCGCCGGCAGCTCGAACACCTGGCGCACCGTGAGCGTGGCCTTGTCCACCACCACCGCGCGCAGCGGCCGTTCGCCGCCCTGCCAGCGCAGCCGCTCGGCCAGGCTCTTGCCGGGCTGATCCAGCGCGTACGGCGGCACCAGGAACACCAGGTGCCGCGCGCTCACCACGAAGTCGTGCACCATGTTCAAATGCGGCACCGGCAGCAGCGCCGTGCGGGTCACCGCACCGCGGGCGTCGAGCCGGTACACGATCAGCTGGTCGGCGCCGGGCAGGTTACCGAAATTCCACAGGCCGCCGTCCGGATCCGCCTTGGGATGGGCGGAAAACGGCATCGCCTTCAGGTCCGGGCGCCAGGTCTTGATGCCGCGCGTGGCCAGGGTCTCGGGATCGAGCTCGGTGGCCGAGCCGCCTTCCCACAGCGCATACACGGCGCCATTGAACGGCAGCAGGTTGGTATTGGCGACGTTGACGACGTCGTTGCTGCGGACCGGGGCGCGGTCGATGCTGGTGCCGAACGCGCTGTAGAGGAAACGGCCGGCCCGGCTCTCCTGCTCGAACTTGTGGGTGGCCACGAACCGGCCGCGATGGGCGACCTTGCCGTCGGCAATCGCCCAGCGCTGGGCAAAGCCGTCGCCGTCGAACCCATGGTGGTAGCGCTCGCCGCCGAGCTCGAAGCGGCCCGGTCCGTTACGGTAGAACACCCCGGACAGGTCGCGCGGCAGGCGGCCCAGCACGGTGGCCTCGCCGGTCAGTTCGCCCGCGAAGTCGGCGTACACGCCGAGCCGGGCATCGCGCTCGAGGGCGGCGTGAAAACTGCGGTACCTGGCGCTATCGGCCAGCGCCTGGCCGGAGGCGCCCAGGGCGGCAAGGCCGGCGCAGCGGCCGAAAAAGTGGCGGCGTGATGGCATGGCAGTCTCCCGGTCAGCGCAGGTTGACGGTGACGATGGCGCCGGCGGCCGACAGCGCAAAGCGCGCGGCGTCGAAACCGGGCGCGCCACCCTGCCCCATGGCGTTGTTGCTGAAGGCGAAGTCCTCGACTGGCATGCCGACCGCGTTCATGTCCAGCGCGTTGTTGGCGTTGGCATCGTGGTACACGACATACGCATAGTCGCCGGGCGCCAGGTCCTTCGCGTCCAGGCGCACGGTGCCGACGGCAGCCGGCGCTACCAGTGCGCGCACCGGCTTGCGGCGGAAGGTTGCGGCCGAATCGAACAGAGCCACCATCACGCGGCCATCGGCGCTGGCCACGCCTTCGACCACGATCGCCAGGTCGGCGGCGTTGGCGACAGGGGTGACGGCGGCAACGAGGGTGACGAACAAGGCGGCAAACAGGTTTTGGCAGGGCATATTGTGCTCCGTATGGTGAGAATGACCACACTGTAGGGAAACGGCAGGTGTTGCGTGGTGCGCTGCGACGAACGGCGTCCTGGCGGCGCCAGTTGCACCGTGGTGGCGCCAGTTGCGGCGGTAAGTTATAGTCACTCCAGAAACAAACCACGAGAGCTGCCATGCCCGCAGTGCCACCTTCCGTTACCGCGCACGCTGCTGCAGCCGCGACGTCCGATTTCGATCCCCTGCCACCGCAGGCACCGGGCCACGACCACCACCCCGGCGCGGCCGTCCTGCTCCTGCTCACCGCTGGTTACGCCGTGGTGGCGTGCCTGAGCCTGCAACTGGGTTTTGCCCACACCAACGCCACGCCGCTGTGGCCACCTTCGGGCATCGCGCTCGCAGCTATCATATTGTTAGGCTATCGCGCCTGGCCGGCCATCGTGCTGGGCGCCTTCCTCGCCAACCTGGTCACCTTCACGATCAACGGCCAGCCGCCGTCGGCCACGCTGGTGCTGGTATCGACTGTGATCGGCTGCGGCAATGCGCTCGAGGCGCTGGCTGGCGCCTGGATGATGCGCCGCTACACCGACGGCAGGCAGCCGCTGGGGCAGCTGCAAAACGTCTACAAGTTCGCGCTGGTGGCCATGGTCATGAGCCTGGTGGGGGCCGGCATCGGCGCCGGCGCACTGGCGGCGGCCGCGATGGCGCCGCCCGGATCTTTTGGCACGGTATTGCTCACCTGGTGGGTGGGCGACACCGCTGGCGTGCTGCTGGTGGCGCCGGCCATCGTGATCTGGCGCCTGCGCCCGCCCCCGGGCTGGCAGGAGCGCGGCGCGCTGTGGGTGGCGCTGGAGGTGGCGCTGGGACTGGCGCTGCTGGCGGCGCTGGGCGCGGCGATTTTCATGCGCAGCTACACCGGCGGCGACGCGCTGGGCTGGCTGCCGTACCTGTTCGTGCCGTGCGTGGCCGTGGCGGCCCACCGCTATGGCCTGCGCGGCGCCAGCGCGGTATGCCTGCTGGCGGCCGGCGCCGCAGTAACCGCGACCGTCAACGGCAAGGGACCGTTCGTGGCCGGCACCCTCAACGACGCCCTGATCGCGCTCGACACCTTTGTCGTGCTGTGCAGCCTGATCGGCATGGTGCTCAGCGCCGACGCCGCCGAGCGCCGGCGCCTGCAGGCGGGCGTGCTCCAGCACAGCGCGGTGCAGTGGGCCACGCTGCTGCTGGGCGTGGGATTGACGGTGCTGGTGTGGCACCTGGTGACGGTGGGCACCGAGCGGCGCGCGCGCGAACACTTCGAATCCGACAGCCGCGACATCGCCGAGCGCATCGCGCGCCGCATCTCGCTCTACGAATCGGGACTGCGTGCGGCGCAGGCGCTGTTCCAGGCCGAGCAGCAGCCGAGCCGCGAGCAGTGGCGCAGCTTTGCCGCCGGGATGGACTTGCAGCACAATTTCCCAGGCGTGATGGGACTGGGCTACGCCGCCTATATCAGCAAGGATCAACGCACCGCGCTCGAAGCCCAGGTAGCGCGCGAGGGGTATCCCGATTTCCGCATCTGGTCGCGTGAGGGCGTGGGCGACATCGGCATGCACGTGCCGGTGTACTACCTCGAACCGTTCACCGGCCGTAACGTGATCGCCTTCGGCTACGATATGCTGTCCGAGCCGGTGCGCAGGGTGGCGCTGCTCAAGGCCGCCCGCAACGGCAAGCCCGCGCTCACCGACACCGTGGTGCTGATCCAGGATGCGCAAGGCGGTGGCCAGCCGGGCTTTTTGATGTATTTCCCGGTGTACCGGCGCCATACCGGACTGGCGCCGAACGCCACGCCGGCACAGCGCATGGCGGCCTTGCAGGGCTTTGCCTACAGCCCGATCCGCGCGGCCGACCTGATGGCCGGCCTGCTGGGCACCGGCGCCCACGATATCCGCCTCGAAGTATTCGACGGCGATGTCGCCGCACCCGAGAAGCGCCTGTACGCCAGCGCTCCCGACCGCAGTGCAGCCGACCAGCTGCAATATCCGAATCCGTACCAGGGCGTGCTGCCGCTGGACCTGTTGCAGCACCGCTGGACGCTGCGCTTCACGTCGCTGCCGGCCTTCGAGCGCGCCATTGACCGCCAGAAGTCGCACATCGTACTGCTGGCGGGGATGGTCATCAGCCTGCTGTTCTTCGGCGTGGTGCGCGCGCTCACCGCGCGCCACCTGTACGCCACCGGCCTGGCGCGCCAGATGACGGCGGCGCTGCGCGAATCGCAGCAGTCGCTGATCGTGGCCCGCGACCAGGCCGAAGCGGCCAGCCGCGCCAAGTCCGAATTCGTCGCCAACATGAGCCACGAGATCCGCACGCCGCTCAACGCGGTGCTGGGCATGGCCCACCTGCTCGACCAAACCGCGCTGGCCCCCGCACAGCGCCAGTACGTGGGCATGATACGGTCGTCGGGCGGCTCGCTGCTCACCATCCTCAACGACGTGCTGGACTTTTCCAAGATCGAGGCCGGCCACATGGAGCTGGAACCGGCGCCTTTCGCGCTGGCGCAGGTGCTCGAAGCGGTAGCCACCATCATGAGCGTCAACGCCGGCGAGAAGAACCTGCACCTGGCCATCGCGGTCGAGGCGGATGTGCCGGCGCAGCTGGTCGGCGACAGTTACCGGCTCCAGCAAATCCTGGTCAACCTGGCCGGCAATGCCATCAAATTTACCGAAACGGGGTCGGTGGTGCTGCTGGTGGAGCAGGCCCCAGCCGCCACTCGTGCCAGCGACCGCGTGCAATTGCGCTTTACCGTGCGTGATACCGGCATCGGCATCGAACCCAATCGCCTGGCGCAGCTGTTCGCACCGTTCGCCCAGGCCGATGCCTCGATGACCCGGCGCTTCGGCGGCACCGGCCTGGGGCTGACCATTTCACGGCGCCTGGCGGCGCTGATGGGCGGCGCCATCGACGTGCGCAGCAGTCCTGGCGCCGGCAGTGATTTCATTTTCAGCGTGCCGCTGCAGCGCGTGGCCGGGGCGGCGGACGATGGTGCTCCTGTCGTCGCCGACACGGAGGCGCTGCACCTGCTGCTGATCGGCGACCAGGGCCCCGGCGCCGGTTACCTCGGGCAAACGGTGGCATCGTGCGGCTGGACCTCCACCCTGGCAGCCGGCGGCGACCACGCGCTGCAACTGCTGGGCGAACCGGGACAGCGCTACCACGCGGTGCTGCTGGACTGGAACATGCCGGGCCTGTGCGGCCGCGCTATCCTGCGCCAGTTGCGCGCCGATGCCAGGCTGGCCGGCACGCCGGTGGTCGTGATGGTCAACGCCTACGAGCAGGGCCGCCTGCTGCTGGCCGACGGCGCACAGGAAGCAGACGGCGTGCTGTTAAAACCGGTCACTGCGGCGCGCCTGCGCGAAGCGCTGAGGACGGCGCTGCACCAGCCGTCGTCCGCGCCATCCGCGCCGGCCGCAGCGGGCGATAGTGGCGCAGCGCAGCACATGCGCCTGGACGGCGCGCACCTGCTGCTGGTCGAGGACAATCAGATCAACCAGCTGGTGGCCCGCAGCATGCTCGAACACGCGGGGGCCCGCATCACCGCCGTGGACAACGGCCGCGCCGCCCTCGACGCACTGCGTGCCGGCGCTGGCGCAGGTGACATCGACCTGGTGCTGATGGACGTGCAGATGCCGGAAATGGACGGCTTCACCGCTACGGGCCTGATCCGCACCGAACTGGGTTTGACGCTGCCGGTGCTGGCCATGACCGCCGGCGTGATGGCGTCGGAACGCGAGCAGTGCATCGCCTCGGGCATGAACGACTTCATCGCCAAGCCGATCGATGTGGAACAGATGCTGACCGTTATACGGCACCACTTGCAGCACCGGCGCCAGTCAGCAAGCCCGCCACGCGCCTGAGCGCCGGCCGCGCCCGTGCCGGTGCGGTCGCCTGGACCGGTTCTGCGGCATGGCGTCGGCGGCGGCTGCCGCTTCCTCCACCAGCGCCGCATTTTGCTGGGTGACGCCGTCCATCTCGCCGATCGCCCGTCCCACCTGTTCGATGCCGGCTTCCTGCTCGCTGCTGGCCTGCGAGATGGCGCCGATGATGGCGGTGACCTGGCCCACGCTGGTGACGATATCGTCCATGGTCGCGCCGGCCGCCTGCGCTTGTGCACCGCCGCTGGCGATGCGCTCGGCCGAGGCGTTGATCAGCTTCTTGATTTCGCGCGCGGCATCGGCCGAGCGCTGCGCCAGCGACCGCACTTCGGACGCCACCACCGCAAAGCCGCGTCCCTGCTCGCCGGCGCGCGCCGCTTCCACGGCGGCATTCAGCGCCAGGATATTGGTCTGGAAAGCGATACCGTCGATCACGCCGGTGATGTCGGAGATCTTGCCGGCGTCGTCGTTGATGCCGGCCATGGTATCGACCATCTCGCGCACCGCGTGGCCGCCCTTGCCGGCCACGCCGGAGGCCGATACCGCCAGCAGGTTGGCCTGGCGCGCATTGCCGCTGTTTTGTTTGACCGCCGACGTCAGCTCCACCATCGCCGACGCGGTCTCCTGCAGGGCGCCAGCCTGGTGCTCGGTGCGGCGCGACAGATCGAGGTTGCCGTTGGCGATTTCGCGCGAGGCCGCGTCGATGGCGACGGCGCCATCGCGCACCCGGCCCACCGTGTCGGCCAGGCGCGCGGTCATGTGGCTGAGCGCATCGAACAGCTGGCCGATTTCGTCGCGGCGGCCGTGGACGATGGCCGCGTGCAGTTCGCCGGCGGCCACCTGCTCGGCCAGCGCCACGGCGCGCGTGAGCGGCTGCACCACGCTGCGGGTAAGCATCCAGGCCAGTACGATGCCGATCGCCAGCGCCGCCGCGCCAAGGGCGGCCAGCAGCAGTCGGCTGTTGCGGAACTGCTGGTCGGAGACCGCCGCCAGCGCGGTCGCCTCCCGCGTCTGCCACGCGAGCAGTTGATCGAGTGCGCCGGTGTACTGCTTGAAGGCGGCGCCCAGGCGCGTGTCGAGCAGGCTCTCGACATCCTGGATGCGGCCCATGTCCTTGAACTTGAACAGGTCGGCGCGCAGCGCCAGGTAAGCCGCTTTTTTAGCCGCCACCGCTTGCAGCAGTGCGGCTTCGGCAGCTTCGGCCGGCAGCGCCGCCAGTTTGCGCTGCATGGCTTCGGCCTGGCGGTCGCCAGCCACCAGCTGCGCCATGAACAGGTCGGACACTTCCAGGCTGTCGCTGCGGGCTACCGAGATCGCCCGCAGGCCATTGAGTTCGGCCGCGCCGAGCAGCTCGGACGTGAGCTGTTCGCGGGCCAGCTTGTCGTGCACCAGGTTGGCGGTGGTGTCGTTGGCCGATTGCAGGCGCCAGAGCGCCACCGCCGACATGCAGGCCATCAGCAATAACAGCGCCGCAAACGACGCCACCACGCGCATGCCGGTGGTCAGTTGGGGGAGTCTCGCGCGCATCATATAAGTTCCAATAGGCAAGCAATATTGCTCCAATGATAGTGAGCATACCGCGCCTATGTGACTTGCCGATGACGTCCCGATGATTAGTTCACTGGAGTCAACAATGGGTTGCCGGCGAAATGCGCCAGCAGGTTATCGACCACCAGCTGGCCCATGGCGTGGCGGGTTTCCACCGTCAGGCTGCCCACGTGCGGCGTGAGAATGGCGTTATCGCGTTCGCGCAGCGCAGCTGGCACGCGCGGCTCGTCGGCAAACACGTCGAGCGCCGCCATGCCCAGCGCGCCGTCGCGCAGCGCCGCCACCAGGGCCGCTTCGTCCACTAGCGCGCCGCGCGAAATATTGACCAGGGTGCCGTCAGCGCCCAGCGCGGCCATCACCTCGGCATTGATGGCATGGCGCGTGGCCGGCGTGCCGGGCGCGCAGACCACCAGGTAGTCGCTGGCCTGCGCCAGGTCCAGCAGCGACGCCGCGCGCGGCGTGGCCACGTCCTCGATGGCACGCGGCTGGAAGTACTGCGTGCGCATGCCGAATGCTGCCGCACGGGCCGCCACCGCCTGGCCGATGCGGCCGAATCCAAAGATGCCGCAGGTCTTGCCGCGCAGAGCGCGGGTGGGCTGGAGTGGCTTGCCGTCTTCCCAGCAGCCTGCGCGCACGTAGCGGTCCAGCGCCGGCAGGCGGCGCGCGGCCGCCAGCAGCAAGGTCAGTGCGTGATCGGCCACATCGTCGGTCAGTACGCCAGGCGTATTGCTGACGGCCAGGCGACGGGCGCGGGTCAGGTCGAGCGGAATGGCATCGAGGCCGATGCCGTTGATGGCAATCATTTCCAGCACGGGCAACTGGTCGAGCAGGGCCTGGTCCACGCCGATGGCGGCCGTGGTGAGCACTGCGCGCACGCCAGGCGCCACCGAGGCGATGAACGCTGCGCGCTCTGCCTGCGGCTGGCGCCACGCGTGGTGGCAGTGGAAATGCCGGTCGAGTTGCTCCATCACGGCGGCGGACGGGCTGGCGGCAAGTACCAGGATTTCAGGTTTCATCGAGATTCCATGTGTTGTAAAGACCGGTAGCGATTGTAACGGCCAATGGCATTTTGCGCTGGTACCCGTGGACTTTCCCAGGGGTATTCCGTATGCTCTTAGCAATAGATTTGCCTGACGGGAGTGTTTGTTCAGTTGAATATCCAGCTCGGTTTTCTGCAAGTCACGCTGGCCGCATTCCGACGGCTGGCCTCGCTCGTCCTCGTCACGATGGCTTGGTCCGCCATGATGGCGGCGCCGTTGCCAGCATCGGCCGGCCAGGAGCGCTGGGACCAGCTGGCCACGCCGCTGTTCGAGCACCTGGGCATGGATCAGGGTCTGCCCAATCCGGTCGCTACGGCGCTGGCACAGGATGGCGACGGCTATATCTGGGTGGGCACCCGCAGCGGCCTGGCGCGCTGGAACGGCTATCGCTTCCGCAGTTTTGTCCACGCCCCCTCCGACCTGGGGTCGCTGCCGGGCGACACCATCCTGGCGCTGCATGTGGACCAGGGTGGTCGCCTATGGGTGGGCACCGCCAGCGCCGGACTGGCCCGGTTCGACCCGCGCACCGAACGCTTCGTGCGCGTCGCCGACGAGTTGAATCACGGCGCCATCAATGCCATTGCCGGTGATGGCCGGGGTAACCTGTGGCTCGCTACCCCCACCGCGCTCAAGTTCTACGATGCGGTCCAGGGCACGGTACGCAGCTACACCCGCGACAACGCGCCCGGCCTGCCGGCCAGCGACATCCGCGCGCTGCTGCTGGACCGCGCCGGCACGCTGTGGATCGGCACCACCGGCGGCCTGGCCCGGCTGCGTCCCGGTGGCGCCATCGAACCGGTGCCGGTGGCGGTTGCGGGCCTGGGCGTATGGCAGGACGCCGTACTGGCGCTGGGCGAGAACCGGCAAGGACAAATCGCCATCGGCACCATGCGCAGCGGGATCGGCGTGGTGGAGACGCGGGGCACGAGCGCAGTGCTGGTCAAGCCGACCGGCGTGCGCGACCTCGACGCGCACATGGTGCAGGGGATCGTCGAAATCGCGCCGGGCCGCTGGTGGGCCACCACGTACGGCAACGGCATCGTGGAATACCGAACCGACCACCGCGCCAGCACCCTCATCGTGCATCAGCCGGCGGTTCAGGCCAGCCTCGCCCATGACCGTACCGGCGCCATGCTGCGCGACCGCAGCGGCATGATCTGGGTGGCCACCGAGCGCGGCGTGGACAGCTACGATCCGCACACCGAAGCGATCGACTCGGTGTTCGGCGCCGAAGGACAGCTGGAAGCCGGCATTACCGCGCTGCTCAACGATGTTCATAACGACGTCTGGATCGCCCTGGGCGACCGTGGGCTCGACCTGGTGGATCCGGCCGGTCACCGCCGCGCCCTGCTGCGTCCCGACCCGCACCAGCCCGAGACTGCCCTGCCCAACCGCATGATCCTGGCGCTGGCCGAGGCCACGCCGGGCGAAGCCTGGATCGGCACCGAACTGGGACTCTACCTCACCAGCGGCCATGGCGCCCGGGTGCGCCGGGTGGCGCTGCCGCAGGATAATCCGACGCCGCGCGTGACCACCATCCTGCCGCACGACGGCAAGCTGTGGCTGGGCACCTCCGAAGGACTGCTGCGCTACGACAGCGCCATCGGCATCGTGCGCCGCTACGTGCAGGGTGCGGCCAACACCGGCGGACTGACCGACAACCGCATTCACGCCATGGCGGTGGACGCCTACGGCGCGCTATGGATAGCCACCGGCAACGGGTTGAATCGCCTGGAACCGGACACCGGCGCCGTCGAACAGATCCTGGCCGCGCCCAATATCTCGACCGAATTGCCGGAGGCGCAGATCGGCGCGCTGGTCTTCGATGGCCGCGGGCGGCTGTGGGTAGGCACGCAGGGCGGCGGCGTGTGCGTGCTGACGGGCCGCGATGCACACGGCAAGCCGGTCTTCCAGCGGGTGGCGCCAACGATCGGTCTGCCGGGACTGGCCACCAGCACCATCATGAGCCTGCAAGCCGACCAGGCGGGCCGGGTATGGGCCGCCACCGGCGACAGCATCGTCATCATCGACGCCAGCACCTTCAAGGCGCGCGCTCTCACGCGCGCCGACGGCCTGGCCTTCCGCACTTTTTACCCGGGCGCCAGCACGGTTTCCGACCGCGACCTGATCTTCGGCGCGGCCACCGGCATGGCGGTGATCTATCCCGACCAGCTGGCGGACTGGAACCACCGCCCGCCGGTGGTGGTGAGCGCAGTGCGCATCGACCAGCGGCAGCTGACTGCCGCCGAAGTCAATACCGCCGAGGGCCCGGCCATCAGCCTGCGCGCCGACAGCCAGGGCTTCGACGTGGAACTGGCGGCGCTCGACTATTCGGCGCCGCAGCGCAACCGCTATGCCTACCTGCTGGAAGGCTTCGACCGCGGCTGGATCGAGGTCGATGCCAGCCGCCGCATCGCCAGCTACACCCACCTGCCGGCCGGCGACTATGTGCTGCGCATGCGCGGCAGTAATCGCGAAGGCGCGTGGAGCACGGAGGAACTGGCGCTGCAGGTGAAGGTGCTGCCGCCGTGGCACCAGACCTGGTGGGCTTGGCTTTCTTACGGCGTGGCGTGCTGCCTGCTGGCCTGGGGCATGGTGCGCTGGCGCCTGCGCCAGCTGCACCTGAAAGGAGAGAATTTGCAGGCGCTCGTGTATTCGCGCACCCAGCACCTGGAAAAGCTCAACGCCATCGTCCGCTCGATCAACGAGCAGCTCGACTTCGACGCGCTGCTGCACACCATCTTGCAGGAGTCGACCGCCGTCCACGGTGTCGATTCGGCGCTGGCGCTGGTGCGCGAGGACGGCCGCGACATGCTCGGCCTGCGCGCGGCTTGGGGCCGCATCGACGTCGTCGATGACGCTTACCGGATCGACCTGCGCCAGGCCGAGGCGCTGTATGCGCCGGCCGGCTGCGAAATCGCGCCCGACATCTTTGAAATCCACCACCAGCACGCGCTGCCTGGCGACGTCCATGCGCTGCTGTCGGTGCGGGTGGTGATCGACGGCCAGGTGGAGGGCTACCTGATCTTCGAGAACTTCCAGTACCAGGTGTCGTTCAATGCCAGTGACATCGAGCTGCTCAAGGCGCTCAAGGAGCCGTTCGTCTCGGCCTATCAGAAAGCGCGGGCGCTGCGGGCGATCGAACGCGCGCGCCTGAACGCCGAAGCGGCCACCCGCGCCAAGAGCGAATTCCTGGCCAATATCAGCCACGAAATCCGCACGCCGATGAACGCCATCCTCGGCTTCGCGGGGCTGGGCACGCACCTCGACATCGGCCCGCAGCCGCTCGACTACTTCCGCAAGATCGGCCGGGCGGGCCAGAGCCTGCTCGAGATCATCAACGACGTGCTCGATTTTTCCAAGATCGAATCGGGCAAGCTGGAACTGGAAGCGCTGCCGTTCGACCTGCTCGACACCCTCAACCAGCTGGCCGACCTGTTCGCATGGCGGGCGTCGGAGCAGGGACTGGAACTGGTGATCTCGGCCACGCCCGAGGTGCCGGCCAATCTGCTGGGCGACCCGCTGCGGCTGTCCCAGATCCTGGTCAACCTGGTGGGCAACGCCCTGAAATTCACGGCCAGCGGCCAGATCGAAGTACGGGTGGAACGGGCCGTCCCGGCGCCCGAACAGCCGGTGCCCGATGGCATGGTGGCGCTGCGCTTCGCGGTCGAAGACAGTGGCCTCGGTATCAGCCCCGAGCAGCAGTCGCGCCTGTTCCAGGCCTTTGCCCAGGCCGATGCCAGCACCACCCGCCTGTACGGCGGCACCGGCCTGGGACTGGCGATCTCGCAGCAGCTGGTGCGCAAGATGGGCGGCGTGATCACGGTCGACAGCGAACCGAACGTGGGCAGCAGTTTCAGCTTCACGGTGCAGATGCAAACCGGCCCCGCCCATAGCCAGCGCCAGGCGCCGGTGCCCGAGGCAGCGCTGGGCAAGCGCGTATTGATCGTCGACGACAACAACTCGGTGCGCCACAAGCTCAAGGTACAGCTGGCGGCATGGGGCCTGAAACCGGCGGCGGTGGCGTCGGGCGCGGCGGCCGTGGCGGCGATGCAGTTGAACCAGTACGACTTGCTGCTGATCGACGCCGAGATGCCCGACATCGACGGCATCGAGACCTTGCAACGGATCGCCGAAGACAGTGAGCTGGCGGCGGTGCCGCCGGTGCTGATGGTGAGCGCCTACGCGCGCGAGCACCGGTTCCAGGGCGCCGAACTGCTGCGCACCACGCCATTCATCGACAAGCCGGTCAACCCGTACCTGCTGCGCAGCGCGGTGCTGACGGCGCTCGGACTGGAAGTGGGCCAGGCCACGGCCAAGCTGGCGCCGCCGCCATCGTTCGCGGTGCAGCGCATTCGTGGTGCGCACGTGCTGGTGGTCGATGACAACAGCATCAACCTGCAGGTGGCCAGCGAAATCCTGCAACGCGCCGGCGTGCGCTCGGACCTGGCGGCAAGCGGCGACGAAGCGGCGCGCATGATCAACCAGCGCAAGTACGACGCCGTGCTGATGGACATCCAGATGCCGGACATGGACGGCTACCAGGCCACGGCCTTGATACGCGCCGACGAACGCCACGCCAGCCTGCCGATCATCGCCATGACCGCGCACGCGGTGGCCGGCTACCGCGAACGGTGCCTGAACATGGACATGAACGATTACGTGACCAAGCCGATCAACCCGGAAACGCTGTACACGGTGCTGGCAGCCTGGGTGGCGCCGGACCAGTCCAGCGTGGCGGAGATGGCGCTCACCGCGCAATTCCTGCCAGCGCCGCCAGCAGGCACAGCCGCAATAGCCGCAATAACCGCAACAACAACCGCAACCGCAGCAGCAGCAACCGCAGCAGCAGCCGAAATCATCCTGCCCGGCATCGACGTGCCGGCCGCAATGGAGCGTCTGGGCGGTAACGCGACCTTGCTCAAGCGCCTGCTGGCGATGTTTGCCAAGGACTTCGAACAGGCGCCCCGGATGATCGAGGAAGCCATCGCGGCCGGCCGCTGGTTCGATGCAGCCGACCTGGTCCACAAAGTACGCGGCGCCGCCGGCAACCTCTCCGCCACCGAACTGCACGAAACCGCCACCGCCCTCGAAGACCGCCTGCGCGCCCAACACGAAGACCTGCAAGGCTTGCTGGACGCATTCAACCACGCCCTCAACATCCTACTTCGGGGTCAGTGCCGACATTCGGACACGAGCCCATCGCTAGAGTGACCAACACCGCACCATGTAGTTCCAAAATGTCCGAATGTCGGCACTGACCCCGAAGCGCTGAACCTGAAGCGGTTACTTGACGCGCTGTTTTTCGAGTTTGCGGGCCAGGGTGCGGCGGTGCATGCCGAGGCGACGGGCCGCTTCCGAGATGTTGAAGTCGGTCTCGGCCAGCACGGTGTGGATGTGCTCCCATTCCAGGGTTTTTACCGACGTGGCGCGGTTGGTCACTTCCACTTCGGCGGTGCCGGCCACGTGGTCGAACGCCGCTTCGATGTCATCGGTGTTCGACGGCTTGGCCAGGTACTGGCAGGCGCCCAGCTTGATCGCCTCCACTGCGGTGTTGATGCTGGCAAAGCCCGTCAGCACGACGATCAGCATCTCCGGGTCGTGCTGGTGCAGCATTTGCACACAGGCCAGCCCCGACGAATTGCCCTTGAGTTTCAGGTCCACCACGGCATAGCCGGGCGAGTTGTCGATCAGCGCCGCGCTGGCTTCGTCGACATTTTCCGCCAGCAGCACGCGGTAGCCGCGCCGCTCGAACGAGCGGCCCAGGGTGCGGGCGAAGGCGGCGTCGTCTTCCACCAGGAGCAGCACGCGTTCGTTCGATACAGCTTCATCAAGCACGGCTTCAGTAGTCATGGGTTGCTTCCGGTTGTATGGCGATGGCCGACAGCGGCAGGTGGACGCGCACCACCGCCCCGCCCTCTTCACGATTGCTGGCAGTCACTGTGCCGCCCAGGGTGCGCGCCACGTTTACCACCAGGAACAGTCCGAGTCCGCCGCCCGGCCGTCCTTTGCTTGAATTATACGGTTTGCCAAATTGCGCCAGGATCGCTTCGGCGAAACCGGGGCCGGAATCGGTCACGGTCAGCACCAGCGCCTTGTCTTCGATGACGGCATCGAGCCGCAGCCAGCGCGGCGATGCTTCCAGTGCGTTGTCGAGCAGGTTGCTGATCATCTGCTTGACGGTCGAGTCGGCTACCACCGGCAAGTCCACTTCCACCCGGTTGTCGAATTCGAACAGCTGCACCGGCCGGCCGATACGCCATGCGGCCACCACGTCGTACAGGAAATCGTCGAGCGTGGTCGCTTCCGACGATTCGCCCCGGGTCTCGCCCGCTGACAACAGGATGCCGCTGACGATGGACTTGCAGCGTTGCAGCTGGGTCTGCATTTCCTGGACTTCCTCCAGCAATTCCGGATTGCCCTTGAACTCGGGCATGTGCTTCCAGTCGCCGAGGATCACGGCCAGCGTGGCCAGCGGCGTACCCAGCTCGTGCGCGGCGCCGCTGGCCAGCAGGCCCATGCGCACGATATGTTCTTCTTCCGCCGCGCGCTGGCGCAGGTCGGCCAGCTTGCTGGCGGTGGTGCGCATATTGCGCATGATGCGGTTGACGAAGACCACCAGCAGCGCGGCGTCGATGATGAAGCACAGCAGCATGCCCTGCACGTACAGGCTCATGATGCCGCGCTCCTGGTCCAGCGGCAGCCGCAGCGGTTCCGAAAACAGCGCCAGGCCGGCAATGCAGAAGCCGGTCACGCCGGCGATGGTCCAGGTCGACCACGCTTCGAGCAGCACGGCTGCCAAAATCACGTGCAGCAGATACAGGAAAACGAAAGGATTGGTGGCGCCACCCGACAGGTACAGTTGCGCCGTCAGGCTGGCCACGTCCACCGTCAACGCCAGCAGCAGCTCGCTGTTGGAGACCACCTGGTTTTCCTGCCAGCGCAAGGTGCTGGCGATATTGAAGGCGATCAGGCAGGCCAGCACGTTGAGCATGGCCGGCATCGGCAACTGCACGTCGAGCAGCATCGAGGCCACGGCAATCGTCGCCATTTGCCCGACCACGGCAATCCAGCGCAGCTGGATCAGCTGCTGCATGTTCTTGTGGCCGGCCGCGTGGGTGATCGAGTTGGCAGCTGCCAGCGGCTCGATCACCGGCGTGGGCCGGCTGCCATGGTCGAACGGGTTCTTGTTAGCTTTCGCCATTCACGCCTTCTGCTTTGCTCTTGCGCGCATCACGCACCACCCATACCGCTGCGGCAATCACCATCAACGCCAGGCCATACCAGGTCAGCGCATACACCAGGTGGTTGTTAACGAACGATACCACCGTCAATCCACCGACCGGTTTCGCAGTCTCGCCGGGCACCGGCAGGTTCGCTGCTGCCGCCGATGCGGCGTCGGCGTCGATGAAGTATGGCGCCACGGCCGGCAGGCCACGCGCCTCGGCAATCGCGCGGGTATCGCGGGTGTACCAGTAGTTGCGCGCCGGTTCGTTCTTGCGCAGCGAACTGGCAATCTCGCTCATGCGCAACAAGCCCGACACGGTGACCATTGGTGAAGACGATTCAGCCAGCGCACCGCAGGCATCGGCTTGCGCCTTCGGCGGCGCCGGTTGCGCGCGCCAGCCGCCCGCCCCGGCCGGCACGAAACCGCGATTGATCATGACAATACCGCCGTCGGCCGTGCACAGGGGCGTGAGCACCCAGTAGCCGATGCCACGGTCGAGCGAGGCCAGGGTCAGGGTGTCCGAGCCCGGCAGGACCATGCCGGTGATGCGCACGTGGCGGTACTCGTCCGATTCGGCGGTGACCTGCGGCCACTGCGCCACCGCCGGTGCGGCGATGGGGGGTGCGTGCACGCGCTGGTCAACCCTTTCGATCAGGGCCAGCTTCCATTGCAGGCGATAGACTTGCCAGGTTCCCAAAGCAAAAAACCCTGCAAACATCAACCCGGCCAGAATGGCCAGGCTGATGCGCAGGGTGCGGGAACGCTGGCGCTGTTCAGCGCCGCCCGTCATTTCATCTCATGCATGTTGTGCACGTCGTCACCCATGGACGGCATCATGTTGATGTTCATGTGGTACATGACCCAGATCGAACCGGCCAGCACAATGATCAACAGGATCAGGGTAAACAGCGTGGACAGCAGGGTCCAGCCGCCTTCGTTCTTGCCGTTCATGTGCAGGAAGTAGACCATGTGGACCACGACCTGGACTGCAGCAAAGCCGAGGATGACGAAGGCGGTGGTGCTCGACTTGTCGAACACCTTGGCCATCACCAGCCAGAACGGAATCGCGGTCAGGATAACGGACAGCACGAAGCCGATCGCGTATTCCTTCATCGTGCCGTGGTTGCCATCGTCCTGCTCATGGTGACCATGGTCGTCGTGGCCGTGGCCATGTTGATTAATTGGCGCGCTCAAGGCAGAACTCCCATCAGATAAACAAAGGTAAACACACCGATCCAGATCACGTCCAGGAAGTGCCAGAACATCGACAGGCACATCAGGCGGCGACGGTTTTCAACGGTCAGGCCGTGCTTTTTCACCTGGAAGATCAGGGTGATCAGCCAGATGATACCGAACGTCACGTGCAGGCCGTGGGTACCGACCAGTGCAAAGAACGAGCTCAGGAACGCGCTGCGCTGCGGACCGGCACCGAGGTGGATCAGGTGCATGAACTCTTCGATTTCCAGGAACAGGAAGGCCGCGCCGAACAGGCCGGTCACCGCCAGCCAGCCGATCACCGCGCCGACGTTGCGGCGTTGGGCGGCGATCATGGCGAAGCCGTACGTGATCGACGACAGCAGCAGGAACGCGGTGTTGAGCGCGATCGTGCCCAGTTCGAACAGCTCGGCGCCGGTCGGGCCGCCAGCATAATTGCGGCCCAGCACGGCGTAGGTTGCGAACAGGCCGGCAAACAGCAGGCAGTCGCTCATCAGGTACAACCAGAAGCCCAGCAGCGTGCTGTTCTCCGGGTGGTGGTCGCGCGTCCAGTAACGCGCGCTTGGGTCGGCGCTCGCGGCGCCGTTAGCGGTAATTTCAGACATGGCGTTCCAGCAGACGAGTATGGGCTTCTTCGGTACGAGTTACTTCTTCCGCAGGGATGTAGTAATCGCGCTTGTAGTTAAAGGTGTGCTTGACGATGGCAGCCAACATCACCACGAAGCTCACGGCGGCAACGAGCCACATGTGCCAGATCAGGGCGAAACCGAGCACGAAGCTGATGGCCGCGATGATGAAGCCCATTTCCGTGTTCTTCGGCATGTGGATGGCGACGAAGCCGGTCAGAGGACGGGTGTACTTGTTGTCCTTCATGTCGGCCCAGCTGTCACTGTCGTGCACCACTGGCGTGAACGCGAAGTTGTAGTCTGGCGGTGGCGACGAAGTCGCCCACTCCAGGGTACGGCCGCCCCATGGGTCGCCGGTCACGTCGCGCAGCTTTTCGCGGTTCATGAAGCTGACGAACAGCTGGATCAGGAAGGCGCCGATACCGGCTGCGATGATCAAGGCGCCAATGGCAGCGATGATGAACCATTTTTGCAGCGAAGGATCGTCGAAGTGGTTCATGCGGCGGGTAACGCCCATGAAGCCCATCACGTACAGCGGCGTGAACGCCACCCAGAAACCAACCAGCCAGCACCAGAACGATACCTTGCCCCAGAAATCGTCGAGCTTGTAGCCGAACGCTTTCGGGAACCAGAAGTTAATCGCCGCGAACACACCGAACACCACGCCGCCGATAATCACGTTGTGGAAGTGGGCGATCAGGAACAGCGAGTTGTGCAGCACGAAGTCAGCTGGTGGCACTGCCAGCATCACGCCGGTCATACCGCCGATGACGAAGGTCAGCATGAAGCCGATGGTCCACAGCATCGGTACTTCGAAACGGATGCGGCCCTTGTACATGGTAAACAGCCAGTTGAAGATCTTCGCGCCCGTCGGGATCGAGATAATCATCGTGGTGATACCGAAGAACGAGTTGACGCTGGCGCCCGAACCCATGGTGAAGAAGTGGTGCAGCCATACCAGGTACGACAGGATGGTGATGACGACGGTGGCATATACCATCGAGGTGTAGCCGAACAGGCGCTTGCCCGAGAAGGTCGAGACGATTTCCGAGAACACGCCAAACACTGGCAGGATCAGGATGTACACCTCCGGGTGGCCCCAGATCCAGATCAGGTTCACGTACAACATCGGGTTACCGCCGAGTTCGTTCGTGAAGAAGTTGGTGCCGATGGTACGGTCCAGCGACAGCAGCGCCAGCGTGACGGTCAGGATCGGGAACGAGGCGACGATCAGTGCATTGGTGCACAGCGAAGTCCAGGTAAATACCGGCATCTTCATCAGGTCCATGCCTGGTGCGCGCATCTTGACGATGGTGGCGATCAGGTTGACGCCGGACAGTGTTGTTCCCACCCCGGCCACCTGTAATGACCAGATATAGTAATCAACCCCCACGTCCGGACTGGCCAGTACGCCCGACAGTGGCGGGGACG
>NZ_LROM01000080.1 GCF_001758785.1 Duganella phyllosphaerae | reverse complement strand
GCCATTGCCACCGCCGCCACCGCTGCGGCCACCGCCATTACCACTGCCGGCCGCAGCACCGGCGCCGGCGCCAGGCGCGCGTGGCTTGCCGCCACCGTTGCCGCCATTGCCACCGTTACCGCCGGCCGGCTTGCCACGGCCACCACCATTACCGCCGCGACCACCACCGCCGCCGCCACCGTTACGATGGCCAGGGCCGCCACTGCGCAGCTGGATCGGTTGTGCGCGCGCGTTCAGGTCCGGCTCGAAGCCGGCAATCACTTCACGCGGCAGGGTTTGCTTGATCAGCTTCTCGATATCCTTGAGCATGTCGTGTTCATCGACACACACCAGCGACACCGCTTCGCCGGTGGCGCCCGCGCGGCCGGTACGGCCGATGCGGTGCACATAGTCTTCCGGCACGTTCGGCAGGTCGTAGTTGACCACGTGCGGCAACTGGTCGATGTCGATACCGCGCGCGGCGATGTCGGTGGCGACCAGCACTTGCAG
The DNA here is from genome assembly GCF_001758785.1 of Duganella phyllosphaerae. Classification (GTDB taxonomy): domain Bacteria; phylum Pseudomonadota; class Gammaproteobacteria; order Burkholderiales; family Burkholderiaceae_D; genus Rugamonas; species Rugamonas phyllosphaerae. The sequence goes on along the minus strand of NZ_LROM01000080.1, from coordinate 37,729 downwards.
CGTGCCGTCCTTGAACTCGCTCAGCGCGCGGGTACGGGCCGACTGGCTCTTGTTGCCGTGAATGGCCATGGCGGTGATGCCGTCGCCACCCAGTTTTTCCACCAGGTTGTTGGCGCCGTGCTTGGTGCGGGTAAATACCAGCACCTGGGTCCACTTGTGGGTCTTGATCAGGTAGGCCAGCATCGGGTGCTTCTTGTCGCGGTCGACCGGGTGGATCTTTTGCGCGATCACTTCCACGGTCGAGTTGCGGCGGGCGACTTCAATCGTTGCCGGGTTGTTCAGCAGGCCATCGGCCAGGGCCTTGATCTCGTCCGAGAAGGTGGCCGAGAACAGCAGGTTCTGGCGTTTCGGCGGCAGCACGGCCAGCACTTTCTTGATGTCGCGGATGAAGCCCATGTCGAGCATGCGGTCGGCTTCGTCCAGGATCAGCACTTCGACCTTGCTCAGATCGACGGTGCCTTGCTGCATGTGGTCGAGCAGGCGGCCCGGGGTGGCGACCAGGATGTCGACGCCGTGTTTCAGTTGCTTGATTTGCGGGTTGATGCCGACGCCGCCGAAGATTACGGCCGAGTTCAGCTTGGTGTACTTGCCGTAGGTGCGCACGCTTTCTTCGACCTGGGCCGCCAGTTCGCGGGTCGGGGTCAGGATCAGGGCGCGGATGGCGCGCGGCGAGCTATTGGTCGTGAAGGCCTTGCCGACAGCGCTGGACGACAGCAGTTGCAACAGCGGCAGGGTGAAGCCGGCGGTCTTGCCGGTGCCGGTCTGGGCGCCTGCCAGCAGGTCGCCGCCGTTGAGGACGGCAGGAATGGCCTGGGTCTGGATCGGCGTCGGGGTGGTGTAGCCGGTGTCGGCAACAGCGCGGACGATAGCATCGGACAAACCGAGTGAGGAAAATGGCATGGGTAGCTTTGTATGAGATCGGCCTGTCGCTCTCGTGGAGCGCCAGTCGCAGGCAATCAGGATTATCTAGGTACGGCGCAAGACTGGATGGCAAGCCGCAGCTAGCACTATAACAGCTAAGCTGGAATAAAATTTCACAAGGGAAACAAAAAGGAGGCAAACCGCCCCCTTTTTTTGTAACAAACCTTACGCTACTGAAATCAGCAAGGGTTTTATGGTCACTTAGGCAAACGGTGTGAGCAAGCCAACCATCTGGCCGAAGATTTTCGGGCTGGCGGCAATGATGTCGCCCTTGTACAGGTAATCCGATTCGCCCGAGAATTCGCCGACGATGCCGCCAGCCTCGGTTACCATCAGGGCGCCTGCAGCGATATCCCAAGGCTTCAGGCCTTTTTCGTAGAAACCGTCGAGGCGGCCCGAAGCGACGTAAGCGAGATCGAGCGCGGCGCTGCCCGGACGGCGTACGCCGTGGCTGCGTTCGGCCATGATGCCGTACATTTTCAGGTATTCGTCGAGGGCCTTGGCATTGCCGGCCTGGTAGCCGGTGGACAGCAGGGCGTTGGCGATGCGGTCGAGCTTGGTGACGCGGATGCGTTTTTCGTTCAGGTAGGCGCCGGCGCCCTTGGTGGCGGTAAACAGGTCGTTGCGCACGGGATCGTAGATCACGCCCTGGGTGATCACGCCGCGCTGGGCCAGCGCGATCGAGATGCAGTATTGCGGGAAGCCGTGCATGAAGTTGGTGGTGCCATCGAGCGGGTCGATGATCCAGCAGTACTCAGCCTCGTCGTGGTTGTTCTTCGATGCACCCGACTCTTCAGCCAGGAATGCATGGTCGGGATAAGCCTTGGACAGCACGCCAATGATCTCTTGTTCGGCCGCCTGGTCGACGTCGGTGACGAAATCCTTGTGGTTTTTCTCGGTCACGATCACGCGGTCGAGGTCGAACGAGGCGCGGTTGATGACGGTGGCGGCGCGGCGAGCTGCTTTGATCGCCGTGTTGAGCATTGGGTGCATGATAACTTTTCCGTTAAAAGAACGCTAACGCCCACCGGGGCTATGCCACCGGCGACGCGTTAGAGGACAAGAGTGAATTAAAGAGCGGGGCGGCGGCAACAAGGTAAAATCCCGGGCATAACACCCTGCGGAACCACCGTATTGAAACTGCGCAATAGCGATATTTTAAATGAACCTGCCCCAAACCCCTACTAACTTTTTCAAACAGCTGCGTTTCATCCTGGTCGAAACCAGCCGCGCGGGCAATATCGGGGCGGTGGCGCGGGCCATGAAAACCATGGGTTACAGCGACCTGGTGCTGGTCAATCCGCGCTTTGCCGACGCCGTTCAAGACCCGGAGGCGGTGGCGTTCGCCAGCGGCGCGCAAGATATTCTGACCGGCGCCCGGGTGGTGGGCAGCATGGCCGAGGCGCTCGACGGCATCAATTTCGCCGCAGCCGTCAGCGCCCGGCTGCGCGAGTACTCGCCGCCGGTGCTCACGCCGCGCCAGTTGGCCACCCAACTGGTGGCGCAGCCCGAGCTGCACGCGGCGGTCATCTTCGGCAACGAGCGTTTCGGCTTGCCCAACGAGGTGGTCGAACAGTGCAATGTGCTGATCAACATCCCCGCCAATCCCGATTACGCCTCGCTCAACCTGTCGCAGGCGGCGCAAGTGGTGGCGTACGAGTGCCGGATGGCCGTGCTCGACCAGGCGCCCGGCGGCGGCACGGTGGCCAGCGTGCGCCAGCCGGCCGGTGACGCCAACGAGATCGGCTACCACGGCGAGGCCGCCAGCCTGGCGCAAATCGAAGGCATGTACCAGCACCTGGAAAGCGCGCTGGTCGAGATCGGCTTTCTCGACGCCGGCAATCCGCGCAAGCTGATGCCGCGCTTGAAGCGCCTGTTCGCGCGGGCGCAACTGGAAAAGGAAGAAGTCAACATCCTGCGCGGGATTGCCCGGCAGATGACGTCGGGCCGCAAGTGACCCTGGCGCCGCGCAGACCCTTGTATTCATGATCAAGCGCCTGCTCATCCTGCTGCTGGTCGTCGAGGTGCTGGGCGTGCTGGCCGTGGCGGCGGCTTTGCGCAGCTTGTTGCCGCCCGGCTGGCCGGCACCGGTGACTGTCCTGGCCGCCGTGGCCGGCGGTGTACTGGTGCTGCTGCTGGTGCGCATGAGCATCGCTGCCAACAATTTCCGCATCAGCTGGCGCGCGCGCAGTGTGCCCGCCGTGATCCATGCGCTTGATCCCATCAAAGCCGCGCGGCTGTTCCTGCACGAGTTCGCTTCTACCATGCTGACCTCGTCCTGGCACATGTTGCGCCCGATCGGCCTGCAGTTGCAGCCGCAGGCGCGCGGACTGCCGGTACTGCTGATCCACGGGTACGGCTGCAACAGCGGTTACTGGCGGCCGCTGAGCGCGCACCTGCGCGCGGCCGGCATCAGCCACTACGGCATCGACCTCGAGCCGCCCGGCGCCGACATCGACGACTTCGCGCCGCAGGTGCAGGCGGCAGTCGAACACCTGTGCGCCGTCACTGGCAGCGCGCAAGTGATCATACTCGCGCACAGCATGGGCGGCCTGGTGGCGCGCGCCTGGTTGCGCCGCCATGGTGCCGCGCGCGTCGCCCGCGTGATCACGCTCGGCACGCCCCACCATGGCACGGTATTGGCCGACCTCGGACCGGGCCGCAACGCGGTGCAAATGCGTTGCGGCAGCGCATGGCTGGGCGCGCTGGCCGCGTCCGAAACGGCGGTTGACGCTAATTTGCAACGGAACTTGTTCTGTTCCATTTATTCCGTCCACGACAATATCGTCGCCCCGCAGGACTCGAGCGCGCTGCCCGGCGCCCGCAATCTGGTGTTCGGCGCCATAGGGCACGTGGCGCTGGGCCGCCATCCCGAGATCGTGCGCTGCGCGCTGGCAGAAATCGTTTCCACGCAACATGGTGATTTTGTGTGACTTTGTGTCGTCGGCCGTTGCTGTATGGTTACTCATGTGAAGTGCAAACAAGGCGAACGGCACGTGACAGACTTCGGCACATTGATACTCGAGCAGGCACCGGACGCGGTGGTGTTGACACACCTTGACGGCGAAGTGGTGTACTGGAATAACGGTGCCCAAGCCGTGTTCGGCTATAGCCGCGACGAGGCGCTGGGGCGCAAGCTGGCCGACCTGATCGAGCCGCCCTGTGCGCAGGACGCCGGCGCCGTCTTGCGCGAGACCCTGGCGACGGGCGCCGCCAATTACGAATCACTGCGCCACGCCAAGGATGGCGTGCTGGTCTACATCGACAGTTCGAGCAAGCTGGTGCGGGATGCCGACGGTGCGCCCGAGTATATTTTGTGGAGCAAAAAAGACGTTACCGCGCTGCGCGTGTTACGCGACGCCAAGCTGGTCGAGGCGCGCTTTCACGGCATTCTCGATTCGCTGCCCGACGCCATCGTGGTAGCCAACACCACCGGCCGCATCGTGCTGGCCAATGGCCATGCGGAGCGGCTGTTCGGCTATGCGCCGGGCGCCCTGCGCGGGCTGGAACTGGAGGTGCTGATGCCGGCACGCATGCGCGCCGCCCACCGCGCCCACCGCAGCGGCTATACGGCGCAGCCGTCGGTGCGGCCGATGGGCGCGGGGCTGGCGCTGCATGGCGTGCGCAGCGATGGCGTTGAGTTCCCGGTGGAGATCAGCCTGAGTCCGATCACGACCGAAGAGGGCACGCTGGTCATCAGCGCCATCCGCGATATCACCGACCGCAAACTGGGTGAACTTGCGTTGCAAGAAAAGAATATTGAACTGGCAAAGGCCAATGCCGCCAAGGACCGCTTCCTCGGCGGCATGTCGCACGAACTGCGCACGCCGTTGAACGCAATCATTGGATTTACAGGTACTATGCTGATGAAGTTGCCTGGGCCCATCAACGCGGAACAGACCAAGCAGTTGCGGATGGTGCAGGCCAGTGCGCGTGATTTATTAACCTTGATTAACGACTTGCTGGACCTGACCCGGATCGACACCGGCAAGGTGCAACTCGATCTGGCGGCCGTCGATTGCCGGCCGCTCATCGACGAAGTGCTGGTGCTGCTGGAACCGCAGGCGCGCATCAAGGGACTGGCTTTCGACGTGATAGCAGGGGAGGGCGTGCCGACCGTGCGTACCGACCGGCGTGCCTTGCAGCACATCCTGATGAACCTGGTGGGCAACGCGATCCGGTTTGCCGATCAGGGCCCGCTGCTAGTGCGACTGGACACGGCCACCGTCGGTGCGCGCCGATGCCTGACCATCAGCATCGGCGATACGGCTGCCGGCGTGGCGCCGTTGCCAGCGGTGTCGCACCTGGACACGAGTGCGATGCAGCAGTTCGAGGGCGCCGGGTTGAGCTTGCACCTGAGCGAGAAGCTGGCGGCGCTGTTGCAAGGAGAAATATTGTTCGACAGTGCGTATGGCGTGGGCAGCATGTTGACCCTGGCCTTGCCGCTGGAGACCTGAATAAGGAGTCTTTGTGTCTGCAAGAATATTGATCATCGAAGACAACGCCACCAACATGGAGTTGATGGTGTACCTGCTGCGCGCCTTCGGCTACACGCCGCTGTCGGCGTCCGACGGTGAGGCCGGCGTGGAAGCGGCCCGGCGCGAACAGCCCGACCTGATCATCTGCGACGTCCACCTGCCCAAGCTCGATGGCTATGGCGTGGTGGCGGCGCTCAAGGCCGACCCGGCCACGCGCGAGATTCCGGCGCTGGCCGTGACCGCGCTGGCCATGGTGGGCGACCGCGAGCGCCTGCTCGAGGCTGGCTTTGACAGCTATATCGGCAAGCCGATCGAACCCGATACCTTCGTCAAGCAAATCGAGTCTTTTTTGACCGGGGAGATGTCGACCCCGCCTAAAACCGACATCGCTACGATCCTGATCGTGGACGACCATGTGCTCAACCGCGAATTCCTGATGACCTTGCTCGGTTACGGCGGCTACCGGCTGATCGAGGCGGCCAACGGCGCCGAGGGCCTGAAAATGGCGCTGGCCGACAAGCCCGACCTGGTCATCTCCGACATCCTCATGCCCAATATGGACGGCTACGAGTTTGTCACGCGCATGCATAAACATCCGGACACGGCGGACGTGCCGGTGATTTTCTATACCGCCACCTACCGCGAGCGCGAAGCGCTGGCCGTGGCCGAGTCGTGCGGCGTGCGCTGGGTGCTGCCCAAGCCGTCCGATCCCGACGTGATCCTGCGCACGGTGCAGGAAGCGCTGGGCCACGAGCCCACACCGATGGCGCCGCCCGACGACGGTGCACCAGCCCCGGTGCCCGACCTGCCGCAGGGAAAACGCCTGCTCGACATCGACCACCAGGTGGCCGAGTATCTCGACGAACTCGAATCGAGCAGCCAGCTGATCACGCGCATGGCGTCGGAACCGGCAGCGGTCGATGCCGGTACCGAGGACCTGGCGCGCATGACCCAGCGCCTGTCGCGCTCGCTCTCGAGCCTGCAGGCGGTGAGCCTGCGCCTGACCGCGCTGATCGAACTGGGCATCGAACTGGGCGCCGAGCGCGATCCGCGCGCGCTGCTGGAAATCGGTTGCCGGGTGGCGCAAAACATTTGCGTGTCCAAGTACGCCTGCATTGGCGTACTCGACGACGAAGGCGTGGCGCTGGCCTACTACGCCAGCTGCGGCGCCGGCGTGCCGATCCACGAAATCGCCCAGAACCCGCGCGCCGGCGTGCTGGGCGGCTTGCTCGAGCAGCGCCTGCCGTGCCGCATCAACGATCTCGACGGCGAGCCCTTCAACGTCGGCCTGCCTGCCAGCCATCCACCGGTGCACACCTTCCTCGGCGTGCCGATCGCCTCGCGCGAACGTATCCACGGCTGGTTGTACCTGGTCGATAAACTCGGCGCCGACGGTTTTTCGGAAGTCGATGAACGGGTAGCCGCCACCGTGGCCGCGCAACTGGCCGGCGCCTACGAAAACCTGCAGCTGTACGACGAGATCAAGCGCAACCATGCCCAGCTCACGCTGGACATGAACGCCCGCATCCGCCTCGACGAAGACCTGCGCCGCTTCCGCCTGGCGATGGACGCCACCGCCGACGCCATCTTCCTGGTCGACCGCGCCGCCATGTGCTTTGTCGATGTCAATGCCACCGCCTGCCGCATGCTCGGTTTCGAGCGCGAGGATTTTCTCAAGGTCGGCCCCAACCACCAGGTCGAAGGTGACCTGGTCAAGCTGGAAGACCTGTACGAAAAACTGCTGTCGGGCGACCAGAGCGGCGCCATGACCGAACTGCTGCTGCAGTGCCGCGACGGCACGCCGCTGGCAGTGGAAGTGCAGCGACGCACCTTGCGCTCCGGCGCCAGCTGGATCCTGGTGGCAGTCGCGCGCGACATCACCGAGCGCAAGGAGGCCGAGCAGCGCCTGCTCAAGCTGGCCCACTTCGATACGCTGACCGGCTTGCCCAACCGCAGCCAGTTCAACGATTCGCTGATGCACTCGATGCGCCAGGCGGCCGAGCACCACTGGTCGCTGGCGGTGCTGTTCCTCGACGTCGACCGGTTTAAAAACGTCAACGACACGCTGGGCCACACCATCGGCGACGAGCTGCTGCGGCAGTTCTCGAGCCGGCTGGTCGATTGCCTGCGCGTGCGCGACACCATCGGCCGCTTCGGCGGCGACGAATTCGCCGCCATCCTGATGTTGCCCGAGGGCGCGCAGAACGCCGTGGTGGTGGTCGACAAGATCCGCGAAACGCTGCGCCGCCCGTTCGACCTCAAGGGCCACGAGGTGACGGTGACGGCCAGCATCGGCATCTCGGTGTTCCCCGACGACGGCGCCGATCCCGACACCCTGATCCAGTACGCCGACACCGCCATGTACCGCGCCAAGGAAGCGGGGCGCGACGCGTTCCGCTTCTTCACGGCCGAGATGAACGCGCAGTCGATGGCGCGGCTGGAACTGGAAAACGCGCTGCGGCGCGCGATCGAAAACGAAGAATTCGTGCTGCACTTCCAGCCCAAGGTGAATATCGCCAGTGGCCGTATCAGCGGCGCCGAGGTGCTGATCCGCTGGCAGCGGCCCGGCCACGGCATGGTCTCGCCGGCACTGTTCATCCCGATCCTGGAAGAGACCGGACTGATCGTGCGGGTGGGCAGCTGGGTGATCAACGAGGCCTGCCGCAAGATTGCCCACTGGCGCCGCACCAGTGCGGGCGCCGTGCATTTGTCGGTCAACGTCTCGGGCATCCAGTTCTTCGTCGGCGGCCTGGAAGAAGAGGTGCTGCGCGCCATCAAGGAGCACGACATCTCGCCCGAGCTGCTCGAACTCGAACTGACCGAGAGCTCGCTGATGTCGAACGCCGAAGAGACCATCACGGTGCTGCAAAACCTGAAAGCGCTGGGCATCAAGATTTCGATCGACGACTTCGGCACCGGCTACTCGTCGCTGGCGTATTTGAAGCGCTTCCCGATCGACAAGCTGAAGATCGATATTGCCTTCGTGCGCGAAGTGACCAGCAACCCGGACGACGCCGCCATCGTGCTGGCGATCATCAACATGGCGCACAGCCTCAAGCTCGACGTGATCGCCGAGGGCGTGGAGAAGGATGCGCAGCTGGCCTACCTGCGCCGCCACGGCTGCGACGAAATGCAGGGCTATTACTTCAGCCGGCCGCTGCCCGAGGCCGACTTCGAAGCCATGCTGCGCGACGGTCGCACCCTGCAGGCGCCGGAAGACGAGCCGGCCACCGGGCAGCAGACCTTGCTCATCGTCGATGACGACGCCTTCATGCTCGACGTGCTGACCGATTTCCTGTCGCAGGACGGTTACCGCATTTTGACTGCGCAGACCGCTGCCGAAGGTTTCGACCTGCTGGCCCGGCACCGGGTGCAGGTGATCCTGTGCGACCAGTGCATGCCCTTGATGAGCGGCACCGAGTTCATGGAGCGGGTCAAAAACCTGTGCCCGGATACTTTCCGCATCATGCTGTCGGCCTATGCCGACCTCACGCCGATCATGGCGGCGATCAACCACGGCGCCATCGACCGCTTCTACACCAAGCCGTGGAAGGGCGCAGCGCTGCGCGAAAATATTCGCGAGGGCTTCCGGCTGCATGCCCAGGCGCACGGCAAGCTTCCGTTCGTCAACACTGAACAGGCGTAAGCGGGAAGCCGAAGGGTGAGCATCGGTGGTATGCTGGCGGCAGATATCACCGAGACTACCCGCCATGCAACAAAAAGCACCCCGCCGAACCCGTGAGCGCATCCTCGAACTGTCGCTGCGCCTGTTTAACGAGTTCGGCGAACCCAATATCACCACCACGGTGATCGCCGAAGAGATGAATATCTCGCCGGGCAACCTGTACTACCATTTCCGTAACAAGGACGACATCGTCAATTCGATCTTCGTGCAGTTCGAGGCCGAGATCGAGCGCATCCTCACGGTGCCCAAGGGCCGCCGCTCGAACATCGACGACGTCTGGATGTATCTGCACCTGATGTTCGAACTGATCTGGCGCTACCGCTTTTTCTACCGCGACCTCAACGACCTGCTGTCGCGCAACCGCAAGCTCGAACTGCACTTCAAGCAGATCCTCGATCACAAGATCAAGGTGGCCCAGCAGCTGTGCGAAGACTTGCGCAGCGAAGGGTCGCTCGAAGCGTCCGACGTCGCCATCGAGGCCATGGCCACCAATATGGTGGTGGTGGCCACGTACTGGCTGTCGTACGAATACGTGCGCAACCCGCGCAAGTACAGCGAGCAGCAATCGATGGCCGACGCGCTGGCGCGCGGCTGTTACCAGGTGTTGTCGCAGATCGGTCCCTACCTGCGCAACGAAACCAGCTTGCTGTTCCAGAAGCTGTCCGAGGAATATCTGAAAAAGCTGAAATAAGTCAGCACGCTTACGCCACGGAGATAGCATGGTCTGGACCGCCTTCCCGTATCCCGATCCCGGATACCGCCACACACCCGAGAGCCTGCAACAGGCCTGGCCGGTGCTCCATAGCGGCGACTGCGAGCCGTTTCCCACGCATCCCGCGCTGGTGCAGGCCTGGATCGCTTTTCATGCCGGCGAGTTCGAGCGCGCCGCGCGGCTGGGCCTCGACGTTGGCGTGAATGGTTACGCGGTCGCCCACAAGGCCATCTGCATCTACACCCAGTACCTGGAAACCAGTCCGCGCAAGAAAATCGCCACCTTCGAATGCGTGGCCGAGCGCTGCGAGCGCCAGCAGCGCGAGCAGCCCGACAATCCTTCCGGCTGGTACTGGCACGGCTACGCACTCGGCTATTACTCGACCGGCATCTCGGTGCTCAAGGCGCTGGCCCAGGGCCTGGGCGCCAAGGTACGCCACAGCCTGGAAACCACGCTGCGCCTGGCGCCGGAACGGCCCGATGCGCACGTGGCGCTGGGCGTCTACCACACCGAGATCGTCGACAAGGCCGGCGCGGTGATCGGCGGGCTGACGTATGGCGCCAGGAAGGAGGCGGGCTACCGCCACTTCGAGACCGCGCTGCGGCTCAACCCGGAGTCGGCGATCGCCCGCGTGGAATATGCGCGGGCCTTGCGCCTGCTCGACGGCAAGCGCAAACTGCCCGAAGCGCACACCATGCTGGAACAGGCGGTGGCAGTGCAAGCCCACGATGCCGTCGAGCGGCTCGACATCGAAGCTGCCCGCATCGAACTCAATGCAAACCAACAAGGAATAAAGCAGTGACCAAGACCATTTGTGTGTATTGCGGCGCCAACGCCGGCATCAGCGACAACTATGCGGCAGCGGCGCGTGCGCTGGGCGCGGCCATGGTGGAACAAAACCTGGCGCTGGTGTACGGCGGTGGCAAGGTGGGCCTGATGGGCGTAATCGCCGACGAGGTACTGCGCCTGGGCGGCGAGGTCACCGGCGTGATTCCGACTGCGCTGGTCGAGCGCGAAGTGGGCCACGCCGGCCTGACGCGCCAGTTCATCGTCAAGGACATGCACGAACGCAAGGCCATGATGGCCACCCTGGCCGACGGCTTTATTGCCATGCCGGGCGGCATGGGCACGCTGGAAGAACTGTTCGAAATGCTGACCTGGTCGCAGCTGGGCATCCACGCCAAGCCGATCGGCCTGCTTAACGTCGATGGCTTTTACGACGGCCTGATCGACTTCATCGGCCATGCGCGCGAGCAGGGCTTCATCCGGCCGCAGCACGCGGCGCTGATGATGTCGGCCAATGAGCCGGACGCGCTGCTCAAGCTGCTCAAGCAGTAATAGCGGCGCAGGCGCAGCCATGTCTGCCTCCAGTGTGCCGTCCCGGTCGTTGCAGCCTGCCACTGCGCAGTCCCCGCTTGCGCGGCCGGCAGCCGTGCAGCCCCGGATCCTGATCCTCGCGGTCGGCAGCGCCGGCGATGTCTATCCGTTCATCGTGATCGGCCAGGCGCTGCGTGCGCGCGGCTTCGAGGTAACCTTGATGGCATCGGCCAATTTCGAGGAGCGGGTGCAGCGCGCCGGCTTGCAGTTCATCTCCGGCCTGAGCCAGCAAGAACTCGACGCCGGCATCCGCGATCCCGACCTGTGGGACCCGGTCAAGGGGTTTGCCACGATCTGGAAACACATGGCGCGCCACCTGCCGGCGGCTTACAGCCAGCAGCTGGCGCTGGTGCGCGAAAAACCCACGCTGATCGTCGCCAGCACGCTGGGTCTGACCGGCCGCCTGTTGCAGGAAGCGCATGGCGTGCCGCTGGTAACAGTCCACCTGGCGCCGTCGTGCCTGTTCTCCGCCGACGACACGGCCGTACGGCGCGGCCTGCACTGGCCGCGTGGCTGGCCGCGCTGGGCGGTGCGCCTCACGCTGGGCCTGGTTGATCGCCTGATGGTCGATGCCGTGGTGCGGCCCGCGCTCAATGGCCTGCGTGCCAATATCGGCCTGGCGCCGGTGCGGCGCGTGATGAGCGAATGGCTCCACTCGCCGCAGCAGGTGGTGTGTGCATGGCCCGCCTGGTTTGCCGCGCCGCAAGCCGACTGGCCGCCCAACGCGGTATGCGCAGGCTTTCCACGCATGCCGGCACCCACTGCCGAACTCGATCCGGCCTTGCAGCGCTTTATCGATGACGGCGAAGCGCCGATCGTCATCACGCCCGGCTCGGCGATGGCGCATGGCAGCGACTTTATCGCGCGGGCGCTGGCCGCCGCTATGGCGCTCGAGTTGCGGGCGGTGGTGGTTACGCCGTACCGCGAACAGGTGCCGGCGGACTTGCCCGCGACCGTGCATTACGCCGCGTATGCGCCGTTCGATGTACTGAGCCGCCAGGCGGCCGCTTTCGTGCACCACGGCGGCATCGGCACCAGCGCTACCGTGCTGGCGGCGGGCAAGCCGCAGCTGATCGTACCGTTCGCCTTTGACCAGCCCGACAACGCCGCGCGCCTCACGCGGCTGGGCGTGGCAGCCACCGTGCTGCCGGACTCGGCGCCGGCCGTGTGGCAGCAACAGCTGGGCGGGTTGCTGGAAGATCCGGCGGTGGCCAAGGCCTGCGCCACGTTTGCCACCGTCATGGCGTCGGGGCCGGCCGCAGCCGACACCATCGCCGAGCTTGTCCTTGGTACGGTGTCGCTCAGCTAAGGCAGCAGGAACGGCAGCCGGGCTTCACCATGCTACCGCGCTCGCGCAGCAGGTTCAGTATTCCAAAACCCGGCCGCTATGGCGTGGGCTGGTTTTTCTTGTCATCTTCCTTGGTGGTGTTGCCGCCTCCGCCGCTGGAGCCGGTCATGCCGCTCTGCGCCAGGCCCACATCATGCAAGTCGCCGCCATGTTCGCCGCCCATGCCGCCGGAATGCTGGCCGCCGTGGCCGTGGCTATGGCCGTGCTTGTTCGCGTTGCCTGCCTGGTTCGCGCCCTGGTTGACACCCTGGCCGCTATCGGCGCCCTCGGTGCCCGGACTGTCGCTGCCGCTGATGCCGTCGATGGCGCCTTCGCCGCCGACAGATTGCTGGTGATTATCGTTGCTCATTGTCGTCTCCCGGAAGTGAGGTTGGAGCCGCAATGGTAGCCCGGCTTGCAGTACAGGCATGTCAGCGCAGGACCACTGCGCCGGTAGGCGCAACGCCCGGTGAAGTCAAAAGATCACCCCGCCCTGTCAGGTCCAGAGCTTGCCGCTGCCGGTATCGAGGTGGGTCAGGTATAGCCGCAGGTCGAACTCGTACTGGTGGTAGTTCGGTTCCATGTACGTGCACAGCTTGTAGAACGGCTTGTCGTGCTGCTTCTCTTTTACGTGCGCCAGTTCGTGCACGGCGATCATGCGCAAAAATTCCAGCGGCACTTCCTTGAACATGGTCGCCACGCGGATCTCGTGCTTGGCCTTGAGTTTGCCGCCTTGCACGCGCGAGATCGACGTGTGCAGCCCCAGCGCGTGGTTGATCACGTGGATCTTGCTGTCGTATTCGACCTTGTTGATCGGATCGGCGTTGCGCAGGTGTTCCTCGCGCAGATCTTGCACGTAGTTGTAGAGCGCCTTGTCGGTACGCATGTCGTGCGCCTTGCCGTAGCGCTTGAGCAGCACCTCGCCCAGCTTGTTCTGGGCCAGCAATTGCGACACTTGATGCTGGGTTTGTTCGGAGTAGGCGCTCAGGTACTTCAGGGCAGGCATGGCGGGACGGTGTAAAAGCAATCGCGCAATGTATCACACAATACTGGTCCGCCAACCGCTATATAATCGAGTATATTACGGTTTTCAACGGGAGCGGCAATGCGGGATACGAAGATGCTGGTGGCGCTGGTGTTGGCGGCGATGGGAGGGGCAGCGTCGGCGGCGGACATCACGGTGTCTGCTGCTGCCAGCCTGACCAATGCCTTCAAGGAAATCGGCACGGCCTACGAAAAAGACCATCCCGGTGACACGGTACTGTTTAACTTTGCCGCGTCCGATCCGCTGGTCCAGCAGATCGCCAAGGGAGCGCCGGTGGATGTATTCGCCTCGGCCGACCAGGACGCCATGGACAAGGCCGAAGGCCTCAAGCTGCTGGCCCCCGGCACCCGCAAGAATTTCGTCGCCAACACGCTGGTACTGATCACTCCGGCCAACAGCAGGCACGCGATCAAGGCGCTCGCAGACCTGCAACAGCCGGCCATCACCCGCATCACGCTGGGCAACCCGGCCAGCGTGCCGGTAGGGCGCTATGCGCGCAGCGCGCTGGAACAGGCCAAGTTATGGCGTGCGCTGGAACCGAAAGCCATCTACGGCACCTCGGTGCGCCAGAGCCTGGACTACGTGGCGCGCGGCGAAGTCGATGCCGGTTTTGTCTACGCCACCGACGCCGCCGTGCAGAAGGACAAGGTTGCGGTCGTGGCCACCATCCCCACCACCACGCCGGTCACGTACCCGATCGCACTGATCGCCAAGGGGCCGCAGGGGGAGGCCGGCCGCCGCTTTATCGCCTACGTCATGGCGCCAGCTGCGCAGGCGGTGCTGGCCAAGTACGGCTTCAGCCGGCCATAAGCGTAGTGGACAGTTTTTTCGAGCAGCCGGCCTGGATTGCGCTGGCCCTGTCGCTCAAGGTAGCCTGCTGGGCCACCGTTCTGGCGCTGGTGGCCGGCACCGGGTTCGGTTACCTGCTGGCGCGCAAGCGTTTTATGGGCCGCGAACTGCTCGACGCCATCTTGACGTTGCCGATGGTGATGCCGCCCACCGTGCTCGGCTATTACCTGCTGGTGCTGATCGGCCGCGAGGGCGTGATCGGCGCCTGGCTGCAGCACCATTTTGGCATCAACCTGATTTTCACCTGGCAGGCGGCGGTGATCGCGGCGGCGGTAGTGGCGTTTCCGCTGGTGCTCAAGGGCGCCCGCGCCGCGTTCGAGACGGTCGATACGCAGCTGGAGCAAGCAGCCATGGTGCTGGGCGTGGCGCCGTTCGCAGTGTTTTTGCGCGTGACCTTGCCGCTGGCGTGGCGCGGCGTGCTCGGTGGCACCTTGCTGGCGTTTGCCCGCTCGATGGGCGAATTCGGCGCCACCCTGATGGTGGCCGGCAGCATTCCCGGCAAAACCCAGACCCTGTCGATTGCCGTGTACGAGGCAGTGCAGGCGGGCCAGGACGACACCGCCAACCTGCTGGTGATCATCACGTCGGTGGTGTGCGTGACCGTGCTGGTGGCCGCCAACAAGCTCACCCCCAACCGCAACCCGCAGCGATGACCATGGTAATCAACGTCGATATCCGCAAGACCCTGCGCTCGGGCGAGCGCGTGTTCGAGCTCGAGGCCCGTTTCGCGTCGGCCAGCAACCGCGTGGTGATTTATGGCCCGTCGGGCGCCGGCAAGAGCCAGCTCCTGAAAGCGGTGGCAGGATTGACGACGCCGGACCAGGGCCGCATCGACCTGGCCGGGCGTTGCCTGTTCGACGCTGGCGCCGGCGTGGACATCTCGCCGCAGCAGCGCCGCGTGGCCTATTTGTTCCAGGACTACGCGCTGTTTCCGCATTTGAATGTGCGGCAGAATATCGCCTTCGGCCTGCAGCGTGGCTGGCGCAACCCGCTCGCGGGCGTCGACGTGGAGGCGGTGCGCTACTGGCTGGCGGCGTTCGAACTCGACCACGTGGCGCAACAGTTGCCGCACCAGCTGTCCGGTGGCCAGCGCCAGCGCGTGGCCCTGGCGCGGGCGCTGGCGCCGCGACCGGGCGCATTGCTGCTCGACGAACCGTTCGCCGCGCTCGATCCCGGCCTGCGTGAGCGCATGCGCGCCGAACTCGATGCGCTGCAACGGCGCCTGGCGATCCCGATGATACTGATCACCCACGATCCCGAGGACGTGCGCGCGTTTGGCGAGCACGTGTTGCGCATGGACCAGGGACGGCTGGAGGAACACGCAGGATGAACGACGACAAGACAGCGATGGAATTGCAGGGCAATGTCTGGATGACCATCGGCGGCCAGAAGCTCGGTGGCCAGGACCGGGTGGCATTGCTGGCAGCTATCGCCGCGCACGGCTCGATCACGGCGGCTGCCAAGGCGGTGGGCATGAGCTACAAGGGCGCCTGGGATGCCATCGAGGCGATGAACAACCTGGCCGGCGAGCCGTTGCTCGAACGCGCGGCCGGCGGCAAGGGCGGCGGCGGCACCCGGCTGACCAGCCGCGGTACGCAACTGGTGGACAATTTTCGCAAGATCGAGGCGGCGCACCGCCAGTTCGTGGCGCACCTGAGCGCGCAATCGCACGCACTGGCCGATGACTTGTTGATGATACGGAGAATGAAGATGAAGACCAGCGCCCGTAACCAGTTCAGCGGCACGGTGGTGGCGTTGAAAGAAGGCGCCGTCAACGACGAGGTGACCCTGGAAGTGGTGGGCGGCGTGCACATCGTGGCCACCATCACCCGCGACAGCCGCGCGAGCCTGGGCCTGGCGTTGGGCGTGGAAGCGTTTGCGCTGGTCAAGGCGTCGTCGGTGATCGTGGTGACGGACCTGGGCGGCGCGCGCTTGTCGGCCCGTAACCAGCTGGCCGGGACCATCAGCCGCGTGGTGCCCGGCGCGGTCAATACGGAAGTGAGTATCGACCTGCCGGGCGGCGGCGTGATCGCCGCCATCGTCACGCGCGACAGCGGCGAGGCGCTCGGCCTGGCCGAGGGCGGCGCGGCGCTGGCGGTGTTCAAGGCGTCGAGTGTAATTATAGGGACGCCGTAGCAACGCCAGCCTAGCCCTTGCTGCTTTGACGGTTGCCGCCGGCGGACGCCTGCTCCGAGCCGCGGCCGTTTCTTTCGGCTGCTGCTGCGCGGGCGGCCGACTGCCGGCTTTCGCCGCCTTTGCGACCGATGGCTGCCATGTGTTCGCGATTGCGGCTGACCGCCTCGCCGCCTTTTTGGCCGGCGCGCCGGGCTTCCTCCGAGTCGAATTCATGCGCCGTGCCTTTTTGGTGCGCCGCCTGTCCGCCCTTGCTGGCGATGCTGCGCTGGGTAGCCTGGTCCATGGCGGCGAAGCCACGCTTGGCCGGGGTTTTGGGCTGGGCCTGGTCCTCGCCATCCTTGCTTGATGCATTACGTTGATTGCTGCTTGCCATTGCTGCCTCCTGGGTTGTGGTCGGGTTGCGAACAGCCAAAGCCGCTGCTCTGCATGTTAGAGGTGCAAGGTTGATGAAAGTTCCACGTCATTTGCGATGACATCAACAACGTGTCGGACGGTGCGCGCAGGAGGGGCGGGGCCGCAGTTTTACGGCGGGGGCCGCGCCGTGCGACAATACCGGCCTCGTGATTCTCTTGTTGTTATTGAAATCGACTGCGGCGGCCATGACCAACCCTGAATACATCCTCACTCTTTCCTGCCTCGATCAGCGCGGCATCGTGCACCGCGTGTCCGGATTCTTGGCCGATCACGGTTGCAACATCATCGATTCGGCCCAGTTTGGCGACAGCGAATCGAAGCTGTTCTTCATGCGCGTGCATTTCGCGCTGGAGGATGGGGGGATCAACGATGAATTGCTGCGCGCCGACTTCGCGCTGCTGGCGGCCAGCATGCAGCTGGACTGGGAACTGCGCGACGCGCGCTACAAGCCGCGCGTGATGCTGATGGTGTCGAAGATCGGCCATTGCCTGAACGACTTGCTGTTCCGCTACAAGAGCGGCCTGCTGCCGGTGGAAATTCCGGCCATCGTCTCGAACCACATGGATTTCTACCAGCTGGCGGCCAGCTACAATATTCCGTTCCACCACCTGCCGCTGGCCACCGGTGCGCCGGAGTCGGCCAAACTGGCGCAGGAAGCGCGGGTGCAGGAACTGATGCAGCATCACCAGGTCGACCTGGTGGTGCTGGCGCGCTACATGCAAATCCTGTCGCCCGGCATGTGCGCCGCGCTCAAGGGCAAGGCCATCAATATCCACCATTCTTTCCTGCCCAGCTTCAAGGGCGCCAAGCCGTATGCGCAGGCGCACCACCGCGGCGTCAAGCTGATCGGCGCCACTGCGCACTTCGTGACCGGCGACCTCGACGAAGGCCCGATCATCGAGCAGGACGTGGAACGGGTCGATCATTCGATGGATGCCGAAACCCTGTCGGCGATCGGCCGCGACGTCGAATGCGTGGTGCTGGCGCGCGCCGTGAAATGGTTTGTCGAACACCGCATCTTGCAGAACGGCGACAAGACTGTCGTCTTCAAATAATTTACCGAGAAATTTACCGAGAAATACCGATGGCACTCAAGGCAACAATCTACAAAGCAGAACTCTCGATTGCGGACATGGACCGCAATTACTACGGCACCCACACGCTCACCCTGGCCAAGCACCCGTCCGAAACCGACGAGCGCGTGATGGTGCGCCTGCTGGCGTTTGCCATCCACGCCAGCGAATCGCTCACCTTCACCAAGGGCCTGTTCGATGTCGATGAACCGGACCTGTGGCAAAAGGACCTGACCGGCGCCATCGAGCTATGGATCAACGTCGGTCAGCCCGACGAAAAAATCATGCTCAAGGCCAGCGGCCGCTCGAACCAGGTGGTGGTGTACAGCTACGCTGCTACCAGCAACATCTGGTGGAAGGGCATCGCCAACAAGGTGGAACGCTGCAAGAACCTGACCGTGATCGACCTGCCGTCGGAGGCGACCGAGCAACTGGCGCTGATGGCCCAGCGCACCATGCAGTTGCAATGCACGATCCAGGACGGCCAGATCTGGTTGACCGACGGCGTCACCACCATCGAGTTCCCGCGCGAAACGCTGAAGGAAGCGCGCTAGTCTCCTGCTGTCACGCTGTTTGATCCATCGCAAACCGCGTGCATGTCACCAGCGTTCTGGGCCGGTTAAGGGAGTGCTACCGTTTGCCCATGACCAGACAGGCCGATACCCTCTACAAACAACTGTTCTCGCATCCCGAGATCCTGCGCGAGCTGCTGACCGGTTTTCTGGCAGTGGACTGGGCGGCATCGCTGGACGTGGGCGCGTTCGAGCGCGTCAACGCCAGCTATGCCAGCGAGCGCGGCAAGGCGCGCCACGACGACATGGTCTGGCGCGTCAACGTCGGCGGCGAGTGGCTGTATGTGTACATCCTGCTCGAGTTCCAGTCGCGCTCCGAGCGCTGGATGGCGCTGCGCATGCAAGTGTATATCGGCTTGCTGTACCAGGACCTGGTGCGGCAGCGGCGCTTGAGCTGGGGGCGCAAGCTGCCGCCGGTGTTGCCGGTGGTTCTCTACAGCGGCCGCCAGCCGTGGCGCGCCCCCACCGAGCTGGCCGAGCTGTCGTTGCCGCCGCCGCAAGGGCTGGAAGCGTACCAGCCACGCCAAAAATATCTGCTGGTCGAGCAGCGCTGGAACCAGGTGGCCGATGTAAACTCTAACGTGCTGGCGATCATATTTCAGCTGCTGTGCTCACAAAGCGACGCCGAGATGCGTGCAGCGCTGAGGCTGTTTGCCGAGCGGGTAAAGGCGCCAGACCTGCAACCGGCCCGTGAAAGCCTGTTGCGCTGGCTGCAAACGACCTTGCGGCTCGAGTTCAGTGAACTCGACGTTGATACGGAGGAAAAAATGGATATCTTGTTCAATCAGAGATTCAAGCGCTACGAAGATCTGCTGGAGTACGAGGCAATCGAGAAAGGGCGCAAGAAGGGGTTGCAGGAAGGACTGGATGAGGGTTTGCGACAAGGCTTGCGACAGGTCTTGCAAGACATCATCGAGCTCGGTGAACCCTGCAGCCAAGGTCATTTGCCCGATACCATCGCTGCGAAGATCAACGCCGCCAATCCCGATCAATTGCGCGAGTGGATCAAATCCCTGGCGCGCGGCGTCAACCCGAACCAGCTGTTCGGCCAGGGCTGACGCGCTTTGGTTTCAGCGCGGTGCGGCGCCCAGGCGCTTCACTTCGCCCGAACCCACCACGCTTTTGCTCAGCTTGGGATCACCGTAGTAGCCGACATCACCGGAACCCGCCAGGTTTACCGACAGCGTGTGCGTGGCCCAGACCGTGGCTTCGCCCGAGCCGCCGATGCTGACGCTGGCCGTGCGCGCGGCGAGGTTATGGGCTTGCACATCGCCCGAGCCGCCGATCGACACCTGCAGGCGCTCGACCTTGCCGCTCGCTTCCACGCTGCCGCTGCCGCCCAGCGATACCGTCACCGCTTCCGCTGCCAGCTGGCGCGTGATCAGCGAACCGGAACCACCGATGTCGAACCGCAGGGTTTCGCCGCGCAGGTTATCGGCCCGTACCGCGCCCGAGCCGGCCACCGCTACCCGGTCGAGCGAGCGTGCCTGCACGATAATTTTCATGTGCTTGCTCGACAGCGACAGGCCCTTGCGTACCGGGCGGATGCGCAGCGTACCTTTCTCCACCACGGTTTCCAGCAGCGCCTGCAGATTGTCGTCGGTTTCCACGGTCACGCTTTCGGTGTTGCCGATGCGCACTTCGACATCGCCGCTGACGCTGCTGGCCAGCGCGTTGAAATGGCCGAGCTCGCGGCTTTGGGTGGTGATCTTGCCGCTGCCCTGGACCCGTTCGCTGCTCCAGCCGTCCATCAGGCCGGCATGGGCCACGCCGGCCGGCGCGGCCAGGACCAGCAGGCTGGCGGCGATGAAGATGGCGCGGAACGCGGGCAGGGTGCTGCGCAAGCTAGGGTAGGACATGGTGTTCTCCGGTGGGGGGATGGTATGGATCGGATAGTACCGATATGGCGTGGTGGACGACAGCGCCTTGCGACAGGACGCATTCCCGGCGGCCTGGAATGCAGCTTGCCGCGACCGGAGGCGGGCACCGTTGCTGCGCCATGAGGTATCATGCGGCTTTTACGCCCGACCACGCCGCACCACTACCATGCTCATCATCACTATCAAACAAGGCAAGGAAAAATCCTTGCTGGCCGGCGACCCCTGGATTTATCCCACCGCGATCGACAAGGTCGACGGCAAGCCGCAGGAAAAAATGAAACCCGGCTCCACCGCCATCGTACAGAGTTCATCGCGTCAGTTCATCGGCCGCGCGGCCTATAACTCCAAGTCGCAAATCCGCGCCCGCATGTGGAGCTACAAGGAGGACGAGCCGGTCGATCACGCGATGATGAAGCGCCGCGTCAAGGCTGCCATCGCCAAGCGGGCCGACAGCGTGCGCGCCGCCCATCCGCAGGCGCTGGTGCCGGTGGTGCTGGGCGAGGAAGACGGCCTGTCAGGCCTGATCGTCCACAGCTGGGGCGGTGTGCAGGGTTACCTGGTCTGCCAGTTCCAGTCGGGCGGTGTCGATGCCTGGAAGGTGCCAATCGTCCAGGCCCTGCTGGCCGAAACCGGCTGCCCGAATGTGTACGAGCGCTGCGACGAGCTGATCCGCAAAGGCGAAGGCTTGCCGCTGATCCAGCGCGAGCTGGCCGGCGAAGCGCCACCAGACCACGTGCTGGTGGTCGATGGCAAGGAACGTTACAGCATGGACCTGCGCACCGGCTTCCGCTACCCCAAGCTGCGCAGTTAAGTGACGGTTCTGTTCACTGGTCGAGCGGCACCGCCCGGTACCTGTTGACCTCGCTGGCCGTGACCGGCGCGGCGTTGTTGCCCCAGGCGCTGCGCAAGTACGACACCAGTTGCGCCACCTCCGCGTCGCTGAGCACGTGGCCGAACGGCGGCATGCCGTAAGGACGCCGATTGCCGGCCGTTGCCGGCGCGAAGCCACCGTTGAGCACGATACGGATGGCATTGACCGCCGGGTCCTGGCTCAGCGCGCGGTTGCCCGCCAGCGCAGGATAATGCGGCGCCTGCCCGGCGCCGTTCTCGCCATGACATTCTACGCACTGTTGCCGATACAACCGGGCCCCGGCGGCCAGGAAGGCATCTGCCTGCGCATTGACGTCACGCTGGTAGGGTGGCGCCGGCGCGGCCGCAGGCAGACTGCGCAGGTACTGCGCCATGGCATTGATATCGGCGTCGTCCAGGTGTTGCAGGCTGGCGCGCACCACCTCGGCCATCGGCCCGGAGGCGGTGGCATGCGGCGACACGCCGGTTTTCAGAAAGGCCGCCAGGTCGTCCTGCGACCAGGCCGGCTTGCCCGCGCCTGGTCCGAAGGTGAGCGCCGGCGCATACCAGCCCGGGCCATCGAGCATGCCGCCCGACAAATTCGCCCCTTCGGCCCCCAGTGCGTTGCGCGGGCTATGGCAGGCGCTGCAATGCCCCAGGCCCTGCACCAGGTAGGCGCCCCGGTTCCAGTCCAGCGCTTGCGCGGTATCGACGCGGTACACGCCGGGCCGGAAGTACAGCGCGCGCCAGGCCGCCAGCGCCCATTGCTGGTTGTACGGAAAGCGCAAGTTGTGCGGCGCGCTTTGCTGGCGCACGGCAGGCAGCGAACGCAGCCAGGCGTACAGCGCATCGGCGTCGTCGCGCGCGAGGTGGGTGTAGCTGGTGTACGGGAAGGCCGGATACAACAGGCGACCGTCCTTGCCCATGCCGTGATGCAGCGCGCGCCAGAAATCGTCGGCGTTCCAGCTGCCGATGCCGGTGGCCACGTCGGGCGTGATATTGGGCGTGACAATTTCGCCGAAGCCGGTGCGGATGATCCGGCCGCCCGCATACGGCGCGCCGCCGCGCACCGTGTGGCAGGCCATGCAGTCGCCAGCCTGCGCCAGGTAGGCGCCTCGGGAAACGCGCTGCGCCGGGGCAGGGACGGCGGTGCTGGCAGGTGGCGGCCCGGCATCGTCACCTGGCGTCCACAGCCAGGCACCAAGCATCAGCAGGGCCGCTGCAATGATCAAGGCTGCCAAGGCGTACAGTATTTTTTTCATGGCGCCGTCCTCGAAGCGAGCCCGCCACCAGGCAGCGGCACGGGCGCGCCTGCCGGCAGCAACGACATCAACGCAGCTAAAGTCTTGCTCATGGCGTCACCTGCTGGTCCAGGCCGCCGCAGCGCAATGGCAGCGGCGCCGGCAATGACTGCGCAGCGGCAGGGCGCGCGGCCGCATCGGGTGCTTGCTGGCTGAGCCAGCCCGATAGCGCTGCCACATCGTCTGCCGCCAGGCGGCCGGCGATGTCGGCCATGCAGTCGGGCGCGGCGGCGCGGCGGGTGCCGCTGCGCCAGGCGCCGAACTGGGCGTTGATGTAATCGCTGGGCAGGCCCAGCAGGCCGGGGATGGCCGGCGCCACGCCACCGAGTGCCGCGCCGTGGCAGCTGACGCAGGCCGGAATCTTGCGGCTGGCGTCGCCGTGCAGCACCAGTTGCCGGCCGCGTGCCAGCGCTCCCGCACCGGCGTTGGCGCCGCTGCCCGGCGCGGCCGGCGGATAGACCGGGTGTTGCGCGGCGAAGAATTCGGCGATCTCGCGCAGGTACTCGTCGGACAGCTGGGCGACCATGTAGCTCATCATCGGGTAATTGCGGCGGCCATCGCGAAAGTTCAGCAGCTGGTTATACAGGTAGCCGGCCGGCTTGCCGGCGATGCGCGGAAAATAGGCGTCGCGCCGTTCTTCGACGGCATGGCAGGCGATGCAGGCCGCCACGCGCTGTTGCAAGGTGTCGGGCGGGGCAGCCCATGTGGGCGCGGCCAGGCTCAGGCTGGCGCTGGCAAGCATCAAGCGTGCAAGTGATCGCAATTCAGTCACCGGTCTCCTCCTGGTGGATCGCCTTCGAACGAGGCTGTCGGTTCAGGATATACCGATGTTGCCAAAAGATATAGTGGACAGAACGTCCCAGCGGCGCATCCGTCGGGTATTGCCGGCTGCGCCGTTGGCAGGAAGCGCGATCAGGTGCCGGGGTTCGCGGCAGGCTTGAGTGGACGCGGCAGCTTGACGGCTTTCAGCGGCTTGAGCTGGCCGCCAGTAGCCAGCCATTGCCGATACACGCGCAGCGCCACCTGGGCGTCGTCGGCAGCGTACAGCAACTGGCTGCTGGAAAGGCGCGGCAGGGACCAGTTGGTGGTGGAGATTTTTTTCGATTTTTGCAGCTTCTGGCCAAAGAACTTGGCCACTGCGGTCTTGGCGCCGAGGTCGTTGCGCTGGCCCGGGGTGCGCAGCGCCACCGACAGGTCCACCACGCCGCCGCAGCGGATCGCCAGCTTGGCGTGCAGGCGCTTGACGTCATCCGATAAACCAAAGCCGACCTTGAGCGGCGCAGCCGGTTCCAGTATCGCCTGCAGGACCGCCAGCGTGGCGTCGTCGGTGCGGCTGCCGACCTGGAACAGGTAAGCCTTGCTATCGGTGGCGAACTGGATCAGGTGCGGGCCGGTGGACACTTCGCCCTTGGTAAATGTCGGTTTCGATTCGGTATCGAAGCCGATCGCATCGCAGGCCAGCAGGGCGTCGCGCGCTGCCAGCGCCTGCTCCGGGGTTTTCACCAGCAGCACGTCCTCCAGCAACAAGCCGCCGTACGGCGGCAACTGTTCCTCCACCGCAGCAGCAGCAGAGGGCACACGCGGTGCACGGGGCGA
Organism: Duganella phyllosphaerae; assembly: GCF_001758785.1. Classification (GTDB taxonomy): domain Bacteria; phylum Pseudomonadota; class Gammaproteobacteria; order Burkholderiales; family Burkholderiaceae_D; genus Rugamonas; species Rugamonas phyllosphaerae. Next base: position 13,514 of record NZ_LROM01000080.1, on the reverse strand, counting down.
CACGTCCAAGGAATGAACCTTATTTGCGCGAGAATTTCGCGGTCAGCTGGTTGAGCTTGTCAACGCGGACACGGGCGGCTTCTTCGGCAGCGGCAGCTTCGCGCTCGGCCTTCTTGCGGTCGGCTTCTTTCTTGAAGCGTTCCTGCAAGACCTGGGTGGCGTGGGCGCGGTGGGTGTCGGTGACTTCGGCGCCGGGCGTGCCGTCGAGGTCGTGACGCACCTTGGCTTTTTCCATGACCTTCAGGTAGCGCAGCGAGCCGGTGTGGATGCCCAGCGCGGTCCGCATGATCTTGCGGTTCAGGTCGGGCATCACCGCCAGGATCTGCTTGTCGATACCGATCGACAGCGGCATGAAGTCGCGGAAAGCGGGGAATTGGGTTTGCAGTTGCTTGAGCAAGCTGCGCGGCGTCATGGCATCAGCGACGACAGCGGCGGCGGCCGGAGTGGTGGTGTCCGCTTCGGTGGCTGCAGGTGGAGTGGTAAGGCTAGTGTTCATCGACATCATAGGTTAAGCAACAATCGTCATCGTATCATGCGGCCCTGCGGAATGCAGTGCCTTTTCGACCAGCGTGACAATTTGCTCAGTGGGTTCTGTTGGTTAAAGAGTGGTAAGCGCCAGGGCGTATTACTGCGGCCAGGTGCGTTCGACGGCAAAAATGTGTATAATGTCCGACTCACCAGCGTGCAATGACACAGTTGGTAAAGCTACACAGAGTTGGAAGCAGGTTAGAAACACGCTAAAAACAAGCCCGTAGTTGCAAGCGGGCTTTTTTTATTCCGCAGGATTATCGTCAGCTAAATTACAACATTTCATCGATGCGCCCCGCTCAGTGCGGCTGGTGCGTGCTATGGCTTTTGTAATCCGCAGGCGGCTTCGCATCGAGAGATTTTTAATGACAAAAACGCCGAAAACTTTAACGTTGTCCGTCAAGACCGCCCGCGCCGGCTCCGCCCCGCTGGTTGTGCCGAAGACGACTCTATCTTATGTCATCGATAATGCGCAAGAGGCAGCGAGCAAAGTAACGGTAGTCAAAAAGAAAACGCGTCTGAGTTCCGCAACGGTCGAGCCGGTGGCGACCATGTCCGCCGCTGCCGACACCGATGCGCCAGCGCGTACCGTCAAGCTGGCGCGCAAGCCCGGCGACGCCGGCGATGCCGCCGAAACCGCAGCGCCAGTGGTGCGCACCGCGCCGAAATCGAAGCTGGTCAAGGCCGCCAAGGAACCGGCGCCGGTCGTCATTGCCACCGGCGGCACCACCGTCAGCCAGGTCACCGACGCTGCCACGCTCGCTTCGATCGACACCTCGGGCTACTTGCTGCCGAGCGTGAAGGTGCCGGGCCGCCGTGGCCGCAAGCCATCGGAATTCACCCCCGAGAACGACGAAGTGGCGGCGCTGAACGCGGTCGAACGTGCCGAACTGAAGGCCGTGTCGAAGGCGCGCGAGCGCAAGGCCAAGGGCGGCGCCGAGCTGCTGGGCCTGGACACCAAGAGCACCGCCGAAGAACTCGAGCGTCGCCGCGCCCAGATCAAGAACCTGATCAACATGGGCAAGGAGCGCGGCTTCCTCACCTACGCCGAGATCAACGACCAACTGCCGGAAAACATCATCGATCCTGAAGCGATCGAGGGCATCATTGCCACGTTCAACGACATGGGCATCGCCATCTACGAGCGCGCGCCGGATGCTGAATCGTTGTTGTTAAGCGACAGTGTCGCCACCGTCACGTCCGACGACGAGGTGGAGGCGGCTGCCGCCACCGCCCTGTCCACGGTCGATTCCGACTTCGGCCGCACCACCGACCCGGTCCGCATGTACATGCGCGAAATGGGCGCAGTAGCGCTGCTCACCCGCGAAGGCGAGATCGAAATCGCCAAGCGTATCGAAGGCGGCCTGAAGGATATGATCCAGGCCATCTCGGCCTGCCCGACCACCATCGCCGAAATCCTGGCCCTGGCTGCCAAGATCGACGCCGACGAAATGAAGGTCGATGACGTGGTGGATGGCTTTGTCGACGCCAACGAGTCGGCCCCGGCGCCGGTGGTGGCCGCGCCTGCCGCTTCGGACGACGACGAGGAAGAAGAACTGGAAGTGGAAGAAGAGGAAGAAACCGACGGCGCTGCCGGCGGCGGTGCTGCCGGCTTCTCCACCGAGCAACTGGCGCAGCTGAAAAAATCGGCGCTGGAAAAGTTCGCCCACATCGAAAGCCAGTTCGAAAAAATGCGCAAGGCCGCTGGCGGCTACGGCTCCAAGGCCTATGTCACTGCGCAGGAAACCATTTCGGCCGAATTGCTGGGCATCCGCTTTACCGCCAAAGTCGTTGAAAAGCTGTGCGACACCCTGCGCGGCCAGATGGAAGAAGTGCGCTCGATCGAACGCGCCGTGCTCGACCTGTGCGTCAATCGCTGCGGCATGCCGCGCGCCCACTTCATCAAGGTCTTCCCGGGCAACGAGACGGACCTGGACTGGGTCGATGGCGAAGTCGATGCCGGCTACCCGTACAGCACCGTGCTGGGCCGTAACGTGCCGGCCGTAAAAGAGCTGCAAAAGAAAATGATCGACCTGCAAGTCCGCGTGGCCTTGCCGCTGGCCGACCTGCGCAAGATTAACAAGCAGATGGCCGCCGGCGAAAAACGCGCGCGCCAGGCCAAGCGCGAAATGACGGTGGCCAACTTGCGCCTGGTAATTTCGATCGCCAAGAAATACATCAATCGTGGCTTGCAGTTCCTCGACCTGATCCAGGAAGGCAATATCGGCCTGCTGAAGGCGGTGGACAAGTTCGAATACCGTCGCGGCTACAAGTTCTCGACCTACGCCACCTGGTGGATCCGTCAGGCCATTACGCGTTCGATCGCCGACATGGCCCGCACCATCCGCGTGCCGGTGCACATGATCGAGACCATCAACAAGATGAACCGCATCTCGCGCCAGATCATGCAGGAAACCGGCAGCGAGCCGGACCTGGCCACCTTGGCGCTGAAGATGGAAATGCCGGAAAACAAGGTGCGCGAAATCATGAAGATCGCCAAAGAGCCGATCTCGATGGAAACCCCGATGGGCGAGGACGGCGATTCGCAGCTGGGCGACTTCATCGAAGACAACACGACCTTGGCGCCGCTGGACGCCGCGCTGCACGCGTCGATGCGCAACGTCATCAAGGAAGTGCTCGATTCGCTGACCCCGCGCGAAGCCAAGGTGCTGCGCATGCGTTATGGCGTGGAAATGTCGAACGACCACACGCTGGAAGAAGTGGGCAAGCAGTTCGACGTCACCCGCGAACGGATTCGCCAGATCGAAGCGAAGGCCATGAGCAAGCTGCGTCAGCCGTCGCGTTCGGACAAGCTGAAAACCTTCCTGACCCAGAACTAAGGTCGGAGGCTGCGGCCTGCCGCCCTGGAATGCCGTCCCGCACGCTAGCTGGACGGCATTTTTTTATCTTGATTTCAAGCTACAATTGCTTGAATGAAAACACTCAATTTCCTCTCCAAGTCCAGCTGGTCTGCGCTGGCAGTGTCAACTCTTTTGATGGCCGGCGCCCATGCTGCCCATGCCGCCGACACCTGCGGCGACTTCAAGCGCCTCGACGTCACCACGCCCGACGGCTTTTGCGCCGCCGTGCTGGCCGACGGCTTTAAATTCCCGCGCGGCATACAGCCGCTGAGCAATGGCGAACTGGTCGTAGTCGACATGCGTAACTGGGAACCGAAGCAGGGCCGCGTGTGGCTGCTCAAGCCCGATGGCGCGGGCCACTACCAGCAGGTGCTGCTGCTCAAGGGCCTGGACCGGCCCAACGGCATCGTGCTCGGCCCCGATGGCTTGCTGTACCTGGGCCTGGTGGGGCGCATCGTGCGCTTCGATCCGAAGAACCCGGAGGCCACGCTGATGGATGTCATCGGCGGCAAGTCGGACGTGGCGCCGCTGCCGGGCAAGGGGCGCCACTTGCTCACCAATATGCGCTTCGACGCGCGCGGCGATTTATACGTCAATGTGGGCTCCGCCACCGATCATTGCGAGGGCGAGAACGGCACGGCGCCGGCGGCCGACAAGCCCTGTGCCGAGGCCGAGGGGCCGCAGGCGCTGGGCGTGATCCGCAAGTACAAGCTGCTGTGGCCGATGGCCATGGTCAAGTCCTGGGAAAACTATGCGACCGGCCTGCGCAACTCGATGGCGCTGGCTTTGCATCCCGTCAACGGCGCGCTGTGGCAGGGCGAAAACGGCCGCGACGCCATCCAGGCTGCGATGCCGAAGCTCGCCAACGACAACGACTTGCCGCACGACGAGCTGAACCTGGTCGAGCGCGGCGCCAACTACGGCTGGCCCTACTGCTACGACAACAATCTCGCCAGTCCCGAGTATCCGGCCAGGGATTGCAGCGCCTTTCGCGCGCCGGCGCGGCTGCTGCCGGCCCACGCGGCGCCGCTGGGCATGACGTTTTATACCGGCAGCCGTTTCCCGGCCGACTATCGCAACAGCCTGATCATCGGCTACCACGGTTACCGCGACCACGGCCACCGGCTGGTGGCGCTGATGCCCGACAGCAAAGGCGCACCGCTGGGCAAGTCGGTCGAGCTGATCGGCGGCTGGAACAGCAAGCCGGGGCAGGGCATGGGCGCCCCGGTCGATGTCAAGCAAGGGCCGGACGGCAATATCTACCTGGTGGAAGACCGCACGGGCCGCGTGGTGCGCTTGCAATACGACGCGCCGTGAGTGGTCGTCCGGGCATCAGCGTGGCGGCCGAGGATCCGGAAACGGCGGACGCGGCGCTGCTGCTTGCCGAACTGTCGGATCAACTGCGCATGATCACCGGCAGCAGCGGCCAGGCCTCGTTCGATGTCAACGACGTGCGTGGCGTGCGCGCCCGGTTCGTGGTCGCCCGCGACGGTGACGGCCAGCCGGTCGGCTGCGGCGCCCTGCGCCCGCTGGAGCACGACGTGGCCGAACTCAAGCGCATGTACTCGCGTCGCACGGCGCCCGGTATCGGCGCGGCGGTACTGGCGCACCTGGAAGCGCAGGCGCGGCAACTGGGCTACGCCGCGCTGCGCCTGGAAACGCGGGCCGTCAACGCCCGTGCGGTGGCGTTCTACGAGCGGCTCGGTTACGTCCGCATCGCCAATTTCGGCAAATACGTGGGCCGCCCCGAGGCCATGTGTTTCGAGAAAAGGCTGGCCTCGGTAGCCTGGCAGCCTGTCGGACTTTGGGAGTCAGAGCGAAAAGACCGTGGTGGTCGACCAGGTGTTCCATTCGCTGTGCATGAATAGCGGTACCGGACACTCGCCGGAATATATGAATCGTATATAATTCGTATATTGAAAGCATACGAGGATCGCCCATGGGTATCGTCAACATCGACGAAGAACTGCACGACCAGCTGCGCAAGGCCAGCGCGGTCGGGTGCCGCTCCATCAACGCCCAGGCTACCTTCTGGATCAAGATGGGCATGCTGAGCGAAATGAACCCCACGCTGACCTTCAACGAGTTGCTGGCGCGCGAATTTCGCGCCGCCGGCGTGGAGGCGCAGGTGTTCAGGGAGACTGCCACATGATCAAGCGCCCGGAGGAAGTCGCCCTGATGGCGGAATCGGGCCGCCTGCTGGCTAGCGTCTTTACCCACCTGGACCGGGTCGATCTGATTGGCATGTCTACCATGGCCGCCAACGACCTGGTCGAGGACTTCATCGTCGAACAATTGCAGGCGCGGCCGGCCAGCAAGGGCCAGTACGACTACGCCTATGCGCTCAATGCCTCGCGCAACAGCGTGGTGTGCCACGGCGTGCCGTCCGCCACCGAGTTCCTGCTGGATGGCGACATCGTCAACTTCGACATTACGCTGGAAAAGAACGGTTTTATTGCGGACTCCAGCAAGACGTACCTGGTCGGCCAGGTGTCGAGCGCCGCAAAAAAATTGGTGCAGGTGACGTACGAGGCGCTGTGGCATGGGATTCACGCGGTGCGCCCGGGTGCGCGGCTGGGCGACGTCGGCCACGCCATCGAACGGCACGCGCGGCGCCATCACTACACGGTGGTGCGCGAGTACTGCGGCCATGGTATCGGCCGCGAGATGCACGAGGAGTCGCAGGTGCTGCATTACGGTAAACCGCAGACAGGACTGGTCCTGCGCGAAGGCATGGTCTTCACCATCGAGCCGATGATCAACCAGGGCCGGCGCGACGTCCACACCGAAGACGATGGCTGGACCGTCGTGACCAGCGATGGCAAGCTGTCGGCGCAGTTCGAGCACACGGTGGCGGTCACCCGCACCGGCTTCCAGGTGCTCACGTTGCGCCCGGACGAGCGCAGGTAAGTGCTGCCCGGCGGCTAATGGGCGCCGTGCTGACGGGGTAATGTGAGCCGCAGGCTGGCGCCGCCGCCTTCGCGGTTGCCCACGTCGAGCGTGGCGCCGATACTGTCGGCGCGCTCGCGCATGCCCACCAGGCCCCAGTGGCCGCTTTCCCCGCGCTGCATGGCGTCCGCTGGCATCCCCTTGCCGTTATCGCTCACCAGCATGGTCAGGCCGCCGGACGTGTATTCCAGGTCCAGTTCGATCTCGGTCGCTTCCGCGTGGCGGAAGGCATTGCAGATGGCTTCGCGGCCGATGGCAAATACCTCGTCCTTGACCAGCGGCGCCAGTTGACGCGGCGTGCCGCGCACCTGCATGCGGAAGCCCGGCGGCAGGCCGGCCGCCAGCCGTTCGCCGTAGCGGTGCAGCGCCGCTTCCAGCGGTTCGTCGGCGCGGGCCGACGAGCGCAAGCCCATCACCTCGTCGCGGCCTTCAATCATCGCCTGTTCGATGTAGCCGATGCCGCGCTCCATGGCCGCGCGCGCCGGCAGCGACGGCGGTATCTGCGCCATCGCCGTGTGCATCATCAGCACCGTGCCTTGCGCCTCTTGCAGGAAGGTGTCGTGCAGGGCGCGGGCGATGCGCTCGCGCTCGTGCAGCCGCTCCATGTGGCGCGCTTCGATCAGGCGCGCCACCTGCGCCAGGCGCCAGCGCCAGGCCAGCACCACCACCGCCAGCAGCACCAGCGCGCACAGCGCCTTGAACAGCAGGCTTTGCACGAAGGTGGGCGGGATCACCAGCTCGATGGTGGCGCCTGCCGTGTTCCACACGCCGTCGCGGTTGGCGGCGATCACCTGGAAGCGGTACGCGCCCGGTGGCAGGTTGGTGTAAAACGCTTCGCGGCGGTCGCCCGCATCCTGCCAGCTGTCGTCGAAGCCTTGCAGCCGGTAGCGAAAGCGCGCCCGCTGCGGCGCCGCCAGGCTTTGCGCGGTGAACGCAATGTGCACGTTGTTGGTCCCGCTGGGCAATGTCAACGGCGATCCAAGTGCGCGGGCTTTACCGTCGCTGCTCACGGAGCGGATATCGACCGCCGGCGGCATGGTGTCGCGGCCGATGGCGTCCGGGTTGACCAGCATGGCGCCGCCGGTGCCCGACACCCACAGCACGCCGTCGCTGGCCGCCACGATGGCGGGGAAGGGGCCGGTCGGCTGGACGTTGCCGCCCACCCCGTCCTCGCTGCCCAGCAGTTCGGCATGGACCGGCGCCGCTGCGCCGTTGCGTACGAAGGCTTGCACCTGGTCGGCGCCAATGCGCACCACGCCGGCGTGCGTGCGCAGCCACAGGTCGCCGTTGGCGCTAGTGGTCAGGCCGCTCACGCCGCGCAGTTCGAGTCCGTCCGCCAGCCGCAATGCCGCCAGCCGCAATGCTGCCGCCTGCGTGCCGCGCGCAGTCTCGACCAGGCGCGCCACGCCCCGTTCGCCTGCCACCCACAGCTGGCCCGACCGCTCGACGATGGCCAGCACGTTGCCGATGCCCTCGCCGTTGCCCGTTTCGACCAGGCGCACGGCGCCGTTGTCGATCAGCGCCAGGCGTCCGCCCTGGTAGCCGACCCACAGCCGGTTCTTGCTGTCGGCCAGCAGCGCCATGATGCGCGCCGGCGGCAAGCCGGGGTAGGGCGCGTCCCAGCGGCCGCTGGCCGGGTCGCGGCGCTGCAAGGGCTGGTTCAGAAAAGCGGCCCACAGCACCCCGTCGGCGTCTTCGGTCAAGGCGTTCACCCGGGCGTCGGCGCGGCCCTCGAACATCGGCGCGGCGATCATGGTGCGCTGCGCATCGCCGGCGCGCCAGATGCCGCCCCAGCCACCGAGCCACAAGCGACCGTCGCGTCCGCGCGCGGAACTCCAGAAGGCTGGACCTGCAGGGCCGTGGCGCACGCCATCGCGGCCGGTCAGCCAGGAGCGGGCGTCATCGCTCACCCAGACTAAACCTTGACCCTGGCCCTGGTCGGCCGCCGCCAGCGCCGGCGTGACGATGGCAGGCAGGTTGCGCGCAGCCGGCGGCAGCGGCGCCACGCGGTTGGGGCGGAACTGGTCGAGGCCTGCAACGGTGCCGACCCAGATGGTGCCGTCACGGTCTTCGTAAAAGGTTTGCGGGTTCATGCCGGACAGGCCGCGATCGTAGGCCAACTGCTGGCGCGGGTCGCCGACCTGGCCCAGGTCACCGGGCGCCACGCGCTCGACATGGGTCTCGCTCATCAGCCACATGGCGCCCTGGCGGTCGAACCACATGCCGCTGCCGGGCAGTTCCGGCTTCGGTGGTCGGGTGGTGGTCGCCTTGGCTGTGGACAGGCGGTAGTGGGCATCGCTGCCGTTCGACACCCACACCGTGCCATCGGGCGCGGCGGCCAGCGACGTCAATTCGATATCGGCCGGACTGGCCACCTGGAAGCGCGCCTCGCCCTTGCGCCGGTAGTACACCTTGCGCGCGCTCGATATCCACTGGGTGCCGGCGCGGTCGAACAGCACCTGGTAAATGGTCGCAGCGGGCGCGAAGCCGGCTTCAATCCCCACCCGCACCCAGCGGTCCTGGCGGCTGTCGAGCCAGGCCAGGCCGCCGGCCGTGGTCACCCACGTCACGCCGTCCGGCGATACCGTAAAACTGTGGGTGGCGCCCGGTGGAAAACCCTGTTCGGCGCCGTAGTGGCGCACGCGGTTGCCGAGGAAGGCGCTGGAGCCGCCGAAGCGGTAGCCCACCCACAAGGTGCCGTCGGGCGCGGTGTGCAGCGGCAGCACGATGGACGAGCGCAGTGCATTGCCGTTGATGGCGTCGTGCCGCTCGAAGCGCACGCCGTCGAAGCGATACAGGCCGGTGGGCGTGGAGATCCACAGCCAGCCGTCAAGGGTCTGGGTGATGGCCTGGATTTGCGTGGGTGCGCCCTGGGCGGCGGTCCAGGCGCGGTGCGCGTACAGGTCCGCCAGGGCGGCCGAGGTGGTGGCGGTGGAAAGTGTGGAAGGAGTGGAAGAAAATGCCGGCGGGGATGCCGCCAGCATCAGCAGGCAGGTTACAGCAGCGATCCAGCACGAGAAGAATTTCATGGGCGCAAGGATACCGGTTTTTACGTAAACTTGCCTCAATACACACAGCCCCTCCCGAACGGGAAGGGCTTACCTGGTTTACCTTGCTTACCTGGCTCAGCCGGTGTTGCGCAAGCCCGCCGCCACACCGTTGATCGACAGGTGGATGCCGCGATGCACGCGCTCGTCGGTCTTGGTCTCGGTGGTCAGCGCGCGGTGGCGCTTGATCAGTTCCACCTGCAAGTGGTTGAGCGGATCGATGTAGGCGATGCGGTTCTGGATAGACCGCGCCAAGAGCGGGTTGTTGATCAGCCTTTCCTCGGCCCCGGTGATGCGCTGCAGGATGGTCAGCGTGTTCGCATGCTCTTCGGTGATGCGCTTGAAGATACGGTCACGCAGCTCCTTGTCCGCTACCAGTTCGGCGTAGCGCGAGGCAATCGCCAGGTCGGTCTTGGCCAGCACCATGTCCATGTTCGACAGCAGGGTGGCGAAGAACGGCCATTCGCGCGCCATGACCTGCAGCTGCACCAGGCGCTGTTCCTGTTCAGCGCCGCCGTCGGCCACCCACGCGCCGATGGCGCTGCCAAAGCCGTACCAGCCCGGTAGCAGCAGGCGGCACTGGCCCCACGAGAAGCCCCACGGGATGGCCCGCAGGTCCTCGATGCGCTTGGTCGACTTGCGCGAGGCCGGACGCGAACCGAGGTTCAGCTCCGCGATCTCGGCGATCGGCGTGGCGCTGAAGAAATAGTCGGTAAAGCCCGGGGTTTCATAGACCAGGTTGCGGTAGGCCTTGTAGGCGCGGTCGGAAATCTCCGCCATCACGGTCTCGAACTGCTGCAACTGCGCCACGTGGGCCGCATCTGCCGGTTGCGGCAGCAGGCTCGCTTCCAGCGTGGCGGCTACCAGCAGCTCCAGGTTGCGGCGGCCGATGTCCTTGTTCGAGAATTTCGACGCGATGATCTCGCCCTGTTCGGTCAGGCGAATCTGGCCGTTGACGGTGCCATGCGGCTGCGCCAGGATGGCCTCGTACGACGGACCGCCGCCGCGGCCGACGGTGCCGCCCCGGCCATGGAACAGGCGCAGCTTGACGCCGGCGTTGGCGAACACGGTCACCAGGTGGGTTTCTGCCTTGTACAGCTCCCAGGTGGACGTGAGGAAGCCGCCGTCCTTGTTGGAGTCCGAGTAGCCGAGCATGACTTCCTGGATCTGGCCCTGCTTGGCGATCAGCGCTTTCACCAGCGGGATCGCCATTACCGCTTCCATGATGCCGGCCGCGCGTTGCAGGTCGGGGATGGTTTCGAACAGCGGAATGACCATCAGGTCCAGTTCCTGTTCGGTCACGCGCAGCAGGCCCATTTCCTTTTGCAGCAGCAGCACTTCCAGCAGGTCGGAGACGGTCTCGGTGTGCGAGATGATGTAGTTGCGGATCGCCCGGGCGCCGTAGCGGCTGCGGATCTCGCGCGCGGCGCGCAGCACGCCCAGCTCCGATTGCGTTTCGTCCGAATAGGCGATATACGGCGACGACAGCAGGCGCGCCTGGGACAGTTCGGCCAGGATCAGCGCGACCTTGGCGTCTTCGTCCAGGGCCGAGTAATCGGCTTCGGCGCCGGCCTTGGCGAACAGTTCGGACAGCACGCGCTCATGCACGTCCGACGACTGGCGCATGTCGAGCGAAGCGAGGTGGAAGCCGAAGATGTCGGCCGCGCGCTTGAGCGTGGACAGGCGCGGGCGCACCAGTACTGCGCCGTGGTGGGCTTCGAGCGACTCGACCATCACCTGCAGGTCGGCCGAGAATTCGGCGGCATTCGCGTACGGCTCGGCATGGCCCACTTCCTTGCGCAGGATATTGGTCGCGCCCAGCGCACGGGCGGTACTGGCCAGGCGCGCGTACACGCCGATCAGGGCGCGCCGGTACGGTTCGTCGGCGCGGTGGTCGGAGGTATCGGGCGACTGGTCGGCCAGCGCCTGCAGCGCCGGCGAGCAGCCGATCATCAACGTGGAAAGCGACAGCTCGGCGCCCAGCGTGTGTGCTTCTTCCAGATAGAAATCGAGGATGGTGGTGGCCTGGCGCGTGAGCGCGTGCTGCATGGTGCCGCCGTTGACGTTCGGGTTGCCATCGCGGTCGCCGCCGATCCAGCTGCCCATCTGCACATAAGGCGCGTCGATAGTCCTGGTATCGGCTTCACCGTAGTGGCTGGCGATGTCGCCTTCGATGTCGTCGTACAGGCCCGGCAGCTCGCGCAGGAAGGTGATGCGGTAGTAGGACAGGGCGTTTTCGATTTCGTCGGCCACGGTCAGCTTGGTGTAGCGCAGCATGCGGGTTTGCCACAGCGTGGCCACGCGCGCGCGCAGCAGGTGCAGGTTGGCCGCGTCTTCCTTCGGCGTCAGCGGCTGGTCGCGCTGGGCCAGCAGGCGCGCGATATCGTGCTCGGCGTCGAGGATCGATTTGCGCTGCACCTCGGTCGGGTGGGCGGTGAGCACTGGCGCGATCAGGGCGTCCTGGAAGAAGGTCTCGACGGTGTCGCGTTCAACGCCGGCGTCTTTCAGCTTGGCCAGCGCGTAGCTGACGCTGCCCTTCTGGGCGTCGGAACCGGCCAGCTGGTGGGCGCGGCGGCGGCGGATGTGGTGCTGGTCCTCGGCGATATTGGCCAGGTGCGAGAAATACGAGAACGCGCGGACGACGGTAATGGTCTGCTCGCGCGTGAGGATTTTCAGCATGCCGTCGAGTTCATTGGCGGCGGCCGTGTCGTCCTCGCGGCGGAAGCGCACGGCGGTCTGGCGGATGGTTTCGACCACGGCGAACACTTCTTCGCCTTCCTGGTCGCGCAGCACGTCGCCGAGCAGGCGGCCGAGCAGACGGATATCTTCTTTCAACGGCGCGTCTTTATCGGCGCCGGTTTGTTCGGGAATATTTTCAGCTTGGAAGTCGTCAGTTGCACTAAATTGGTTTGCCATGAGTTATGCCGCAAAGAAATAAAATGTCGGTGCAAAGGCGGGTGGCCCGGGTCTGCAAGAGGGTGAGCATGTTAAAATTTGTGATCTTAGACATGCACGCTTGACTGGTCTGCGCCGGTGGGCGGCAGCGACAGTGAAAGAACAGGTTTTGAAAACATCCGAAGTGGTTCAGATTACGCCATCCAGATTGGTGATCGCCTCGCGCGAAAGCCGGCTCGCCATGTGGCAGGCCGAGCATGTGCGCGAACGCTTGGCATTATTATATCCGCAGTGCGATGTCAAAATTGTCGGAATGACGACGCGCGGCGATCAAATCCTCGACCGTACCCTGTCCAAGGTCGGCGGCAAGGGTTTGTTCGTCAAAGAACTCGAAGTGGCGATGGCCGAAGGTCGCGCCGACCTGGCCGTGCACTGCCTCAAGGACATGCCGATGGAGCTGCCCGAAGGGTTCGTGATGGGCGCGGTGCTCGAGCGCGAAGACGCGCGCGACGCCTTTGTCTCCAACGACTACGCCACCCTGGCCGACCTGCCCGACGGCGCGGTCGTCGGCACCAGCAGCCTGCGCCGCCAGTCGCTGATCGCCGCCAGTTTCCCCCACCTGGTCGTCAAGCCGCTGCGCGGCAACCTCGATACCCGGCTGGGCAAGCTCGATCGCGGTGAATACGCCGCCATCATCCTCGCTGCCGCCGGCCTCAAGCGCCTGGGCCTGGCCGACCGCATCCGCTCGGTGCTCGATCCCGAGACCAGCCTGCCGGCGCCGGGCCAGGGCACGCTGGCCATCGAAATCCCCGAACGCAGCGACGGTGTCGACCTGGTGGCGCTGCTGGCGCCCCTGCACCACGAAGACAGCGCGCTGGTGTCGATCGCCGAGCGCACCGTCTCGCGCGTGTTCGGCGGCAGCTGCCAGGTGCCGCTGGCGTCGTACGCCACCATCGACGGCGACCAGATGCACCTGCGCGCCATGGTGGCCACGCCCGACGGCGCCCGCATGATCAGCGCCGAAGCGCGCGGCCCGGCGGTGGACGCCGCCGTACTGGGCGCGCAAGTGGCGCGAATGCTGGGCGAGCAGGGCGCGGTCGATATTTTGGCCGCGTGCCTGAGCGAAGCGGCGCAGGCCGACGACGCGGCCCGCTCGGCCGAACTGGCGGCCGATGCCAAAGCCGACGCCTCGGCGGAGCAGGCGCCCGGTCCGGCTCCAGCCCCAGCCCCGGCC
>NZ_LROM01000079.1 GCF_001758785.1 Duganella phyllosphaerae | reverse complement strand
GTGCTGCGCCTGGCGCGCGCCGGCAGCCGCGAAGCCGTGATCGCGTTGCCCGAAACCTTGCGACCGCAGTTGGGATCGACCGGGCTGGCCACGCTGTTCGGCCAAAGCGGGCAAGCCGTTCCCACGCGCCTGCGCCAGCTGTCCGACACTGCCGATCGCGCCACCCGTACCTACGAGGCGCGCTATGTGCTGGAAGGCCCGCTGGCTGCAGCGCCACTGGGTGCGACCGTGACGATCGCGCTGCCCGATGTGGCATCCGGTGCGAAAGCCGGAACCGGCGCCGACACGCAAGCAAACGTTGGCGCATGGTCGGTACCGATGGGCGCCCTGCACGATGCCGGCAAGGGACCGGGCCTGTGGCTGATCCACGGGCAACCGGCCAAGGTGACCTGGCGACCGGTGGCCGTGCAGCGCCTGGGCGAGGACGTCGCTTTTGTCACCGGACCTTTTAAATCGGGCGAGCGTATCGTGGCGCTGGGCGCACACCTGCTGCGCGAAGGAGAAGCGGTAAGGCTGGCAGCAGCCTCACCAGCGACCACCACCGGAGCCAAACAATGAGTGCGGGTCGCTTCAACCTCTCCGCACTGGCCGTGCGCGAGCGCGCGATTACCCTGTTCCTGATCCTGCTGATCTCGGTCGCCGGCGTGGTCTCGTTCTTCAAGCTCGGACGCGCCGAAGACCCGGCCTTCACGATCAAGGTGATGACCGTGATCACCGCCTGGCCCGGGGCCACCGCGCAGGAAATGCAGGACCAGGTGGCTGAAAAGCTTGAAAAGCGCCTGCAGGAACTGCGCTGGTACGAGCGCAGCGAAACCTACACCCGCCCCGGCCTCGCCTTCACCACGCTGACGCTGCAGGACAGCACGCCCCCCGCCGAGGTGCAAGAGCAGTTCTACCAGGCCCGTAAAAAGGTGGGCGACGAGGCGGGTAACCTGCCGCAGGGCGTGATCGGCCCGATGGTCAACGACGAATACGCGGACGTGACGTTTGCGCTGTTCGCCTTGAAGGCCAAGGGCGAGCCGCAGCGCCTGCTGGTGCGCGACGCCGAAACCCTGCGCCAGCGGCTGCTGCATGTACCGGGCGTCAAAAAAGTCAACATCATCGGCGAGCAGCCGGAACGCATTGACGTCGAATTCTCGCACGAGCGCCTGGCCACCTTGGGCGTGGCGCCGCAGCAGGTGTTCGCTGCACTGAACAACCAGAACGTGTTGACGCCTGCCGGCTCGATCGATACCAGGGGACCGCAGGTATTCATCCGCCTCGACGGTGCGTTCGACCAGCTGCAAAAAATCCGCGACACGCCGATCGTGGTGCAGGGCCGCACCCTGAAGCTGTCGGACATCGCCACCGTCAAGCGTGGCGTCGAAGATCCGTCGAGATTCATCCTGCGCAACGGCGGCGAACCGGCGCTGTTGCTGGGCGTCGTGATGCGCGACGGCTGGAATGGCCTGGACCTGGGCAAGTCGCTGGACACGGAAGTGGGCGCCATCAATGCCGAACTGCCGCTGGGCATGGGCCTGACCAAGGTCACCGACCAGGCGGTCAATATCGGGGCGTCGGTCGATGAATTCATGGTCAAGTTCTTCGTGGCGCTGCTGGTGGTGATGGTGGTGTGCTTCGTCAGCATGGGCTGGCGCGTGGGCATCGTGGTCGCCGCCGCCGTGCCGCTGACACTGGCGGTGGTATTCATCGTGATGGCAGCAACCGGCAAGAACTTCGATCGCATCACGCTCGGTTCGCTGATCCTGGGACTGGGCCTGCTGGTGGACGACGCCATCATCGCCATCGAGATGATGGTGGTCAAAATGGAGGAAGGCTACGACCGCATCGCCGCGTCGGCCTACGCCTGGAGCCACACGGCCGCGCCGATGCTGGCCGGCACCCTGGTCACGGCAGTGGGCTTCATGCCCAACGGTTTTGCGCGATCGTCCGCAGGCGAATACACCAGCAATATGTTCTGGATCGTCGGCATCGCGCTGATCGCGTCGTGGGTGGTGGCGGTGGTGTTCACTCCCTACCTGGGCGTAAAAATGCTGCCGCAGTTGAAAAAGGTCGAAGGCGGCCACGAAGCGATGTACGACACGCCGCGCTACCAGCGTTTCCGCGACCTGCTGGGCCGCGCGATCGCCCGCAAGTGGGTCGTTGCCGGCGCAGTGGTGGGACTGTTCGCGCTGTCCGTCGGCGGCATGGCGGTGGTCAAGAAGCAGTTCTTCCCCGTGTCCGACCGGCCGGAAGTGCTGGTCGAAGTGCAGATGCCGTTCGGTACCGCAATCGGCCAGACCAGCGCCGCCACCGCCAAGGTGGAAGCATGGCTGGCCCAACAGCCGGAAGCGAAAATCGTCACCGCCTACATCGGCCAGGGCGCGCCGCGCTTCTACCTGGCGATGGGACCGGAGATGCCCGATCCGTCGTTCGCCAAGATCGTCATCCGCACCGACAGCCAGGACGAACGTGACGCGCTGAAAACGCGGCTGCGCACGGTCATTGCCGGCGGCCTCGCGCCGGAAGCGCAGGTACGCGTGACGCAACTGGTGTTCGGTCCGTACTCGCCGTACCCGGTGGCCTACCGCGTGAGCGGCCCCGATCCGGCCAAGCTGCGCGACATTGCGGCCGAGGTGCAGCATGTGCTCCAAGCGAGCCCGATGATGCGCACCGTGAACAACGACTGGGGCGTGCGCACGCCTTCGCTGCACTTCACCTTGCAGCAGGACCGATTGCAGGCAGTGGGCCTGACGTCCACCTCGGTGGCGCAGCAACTGCAGTTTTTGCTCAGCGGCGTGCCGCTGACTGCGGTGCGCGAGGATATCCGTACCGTGCAGGTGATGGCGCGCTCCGCCGGCGGCAACCGACTGGACCCGGCCCGCATCGCCGACTTCACGCTGTCGGGTGCCGACGGCCAGCGCATTCCGCTCTCGCAGGTGGGCACGGTGGACGTGCGGTTCGAGGAACCGCTGGTGCGCCGCCGCGACCGTGTACCGACGATGACCGTCCGTGGTGACATCGCCGACGGCCTGCAGCCGCCCGACGTTTCGGGCGCCCTCACTGCCCAGCTGCAAACGATCATCGCCAAACTGCCAAGCGGCTACCACATCGTTGAAGCTGGATCGATCGAGGAATCGGGCAAGGCCACCAAGGCGATGCTGCCGCTGTTCCCGATCATGCTGGCGATCACCCTGTTGATCATCATCTTCCAGGTACGCTCGATCGCGGCGATGGTGATGGTGTTCCTGACCAGTCCCTTGGGCCTGATCGGCGTGGTGCCGACCTTGATCGCGTTCGGGCAGCCGTTCGGCATCAATGCGCTGGTGGGCTTGATCGCGCTGTCGGGCATCCTGATGCGCAACACGCTGATCCTGATCGGCCAGATCGACGACAACCAGAACGCGGGACTCGATCCGTTCCACGCGGTAGTGGAAGCGACGGTGCAGCGCTCACGGCCCGTGATCCTCACCGCGCTGGCCGCCGTGCTGGCGTTCATCCCGCTCACCCACTCGGTATTCTGGGGAACACTGGCCTACACGCTGATCGGCGGCACCATCGCCGGCACCGTGCTCACGCTGGTGTTCCTGCCGGCGATGTATGCGATCTGGTTCAAGATCGCGCCGCCGGCAGTGCCAAAGCCTGCCTGATCAGGCGACGGGTTCAGGCATGGGCCGGGAGCGACGCATTTCGGCCCACTCGATCAGCGCCTGCATCGACGGTCCCAGTGCAAAGCCCATGTCGGTGAGCGCGTATTCCACCCGGGGCGGCACCTGCGCGTACACCGTGCGCAGCACGATGCCGTCCTGCTCCAGCTGTTTGAGCTGCTGGATCAGCATCTTCTGATTGACGCCGTCGATCAGCCGCTCCAGGTCCGAGAACCGCAGCGGCGCCTTGGCCGCGAACAGCTGGCACAGGATGATGATCTTCCATTTCCCTTCCAGCACGCGCAGCGTTTCGGTGGTGCTGGCCGCCCATTCGCGGCGTTT
Organism: Duganella phyllosphaerae; assembly: GCF_001758785.1. Lineage (GTDB taxonomy): Bacteria > Pseudomonadota > Gammaproteobacteria > Burkholderiales > Burkholderiaceae_D > Rugamonas > Rugamonas phyllosphaerae. The sequence goes on along the minus strand of NZ_LROM01000079.1, from coordinate 25,527 downwards.
TTCGGGATCGCTGCAGTTCCATACGCGTTCTTGCTGGCTCATTTCGGTTAGTTACTTACTTTTTAGTCGGTACTTCCCATTATCACACGGACTCCCTAAACTGGCTGCTTGAAAAATCCCACAGGAGCAATTATGCGCATCGGAATTATCGGCACCGGCAATATCGGCGGCACGCTCGCCCGCAAACTGGTTGCGGCAGGTCACGACGTCCGCGTCGCCAACACGCGCGGCGTGAACGGCGCGCGCGAACTGGCCAACGCGGCCAAGGCCACGGCAGCGAGTGTGCAAGATGTGGTCCGAGACGTGGAAGTGGTGATCCTGGCGATACCGCTGCCGGCCATGCGCGCGCTTCCCGCCGGCCTGTTCGACACGGTGGCGCCCACGGTCGCCGTGATCGACACCAGCAATTACTATCCCGGCATGCGCGATGAATCCATCGCGGAGATCGACGAGGGAACGGCGGAAAGCATTTGGGTGGTGCGGCAGATCGCCCGCCCGGTGGTCAAAAGCTTCAACAACATCCTGGCCTACAGCCTGGCCGAACTGGGTCGCCCAGCCGGTGCGACCGACCGCCTGGCGATTGCGGTGGCAGGCGACGGCGAGCAGGCCAAGCAGACGACCATGACGCTGGTCGACGATATCGGTTTCGATGCGGTCGATGCGGGATCATTGGAAGAATCGTGGCGCCAGCAGCCGTCAACCCCGGCCTACTGCTGCGACGACAATGCGGACATCATGCGCGCAGCGCTGGCGGCCGCCGTCAAGGGCGAAGCGGCCGCCAAACGCGATCGCTTGCCGGCGCTGTTTGCAGAACTGGGGCCCGCCCCCACTCATGCCGATATCGTCGCCATGAACCGCCGGGTGAACCGGCAGGTGGGCGGGAGCTAGGCCACAAAAGGAAGCCAGTTGAGTTGCCAGTTCAGCCGGCGGGGCAGCGCCGGCCACGTGGCCTAGCGCGCCGCCGCCCTGGCGCGCGCCGCGTGCAGCTTCTTGTAGCTGTCGATCAGGCGCGCGTGGCGGTCCAGGCCTTCGAGCTTCATGCTCGTTGGCGTGAGACCATGGAAGCGTACCGTGCCAGCCACGGAGCCGAGCACCGCGTCCATGCGCGCGTCGCCGAACATGCGGCGGAAGTTGACTTCGTAGTCTGCCAGCGCCATGTCGTCGTCAATTTCCACTTCCAGCACCACGTTGAGCGCCTGGTAGAACAGGCGGCGCTCGACCGTGTTGTCGTTGTACTGCAGGAAGGACTCGACCAGCTCCTTGGCCTCGTCGAAGTTTTTCAGCGCCAGGTTGATCAGCAGTTTCAGCTCCAGCGTGGTGAGCTGGCCCCACTCGGTGTTCTCGTCGAACTCGATGCCGATCAGGGTGGCGATATCGCCGTATTCATCGAGCTCGTTGTCGTCCAGGCGTTCGAGCAGCGCTTCGAGCGCGTCATCGTCCAGCCGGTGCAGATTGAGCACATCTGCGCGGAACAGCAGCGCCTTGTTGGTGTTATCCCAGACCAGGTCTTCCACCGGGTAGACTTCCGAATAGCCGGGCACCAGGATGCGGCAGGCGACCGCGCCGAGGTCGTCGTACACGGCGGTATAAACTTCCTTGCCCATGTCCTTGAGGATGCCGAACAGGGTGGCCGCTTCCTCGGCGTTGGAGTTTTCGCCCTTGCCCGAGAAGTCCCAATCGACGAAATCGTAATCGGCCTTGGCGCTGAAGAAGCGCCACGAGACGATGCCGCTCGAATCGATGAAGTGTTCGACAAAATTGTTCGGCTCCGTCACCGCTTCGCTGGCGAACGTCGGTTGCGGCAGGTCGTTCAGGCCTTCGAAGCTGCGGCCCTGCAGCAATTCGGTGAGGCTGCGCTCGAGCGCCACTTCCAGGCTCGGATGGGCGCCGAACGAGGCGAACACGCCGCCGGTGCGCGGGTTCATCAGCGTCACGCACATGACCGGGTACACGCCGCCCAGCGACGCATCCTTGACCAGCACCGGGAAGCCCTGCTCTTCCAGCCCCTTGATGCCGGCCACGATGCCGGGGTACCTGGCCAGCACTTCGTGCGGCACGTCGGGCAAGGCCATTTCGCCTTCGATGATTTCGCGCTTGACGGCGCGCTCGAAGATCTCGGACAGGCACTGCACCTGCGCTTCGACCAGCGTGTTACCGGCGCTCATGCCGTTGCTCACGTACAGGTTCTCCACCAGGTTGGACGGGAAGTACACGGTCGCGCCATCGGACAGCCGCGTGTACGGCAGCGCGCAGATGCCGCGTTCCGCGTTGCCGGAGTTGGTATCGATCAGGTGCGAGCCGCGCAGTTCGCCGTCGGCATCGTAGATGTCGCGCGTGTAGTCGTCGAGGATTTCGGCGGGCAGCTTGTCGCGGCGGGCCGGCTTGAACCAGCGCTCGTTCGGGTAGTGGACGAAGTCGGCGTTGGCGATGTCTTCGCCCCAGTAGCTGCCGGCGTAGAAGTGGTTGTTGTTCAGGCGTTCGATGTACTCGCCCAGGGCAGAGGCCAGCGCGCTTTCCTTGGTGGCGCCCTTGCCGTTGGTGAAGCACATCGGCGAATGGGCGTCGCGAATATGCAGCGACCACACGTTGGGCACGATGTTGCGCCACGAGGCGATTTCGATCTTGATGCCGAGGTTGGCCAGCACGCCCGACATGTTGGCAATGGTCTGCTCGAGCGGCAGGTCCTTGCCGGGAATGAAGGTGCGCACGGCGGCGTCGGGATTGAGGGTGAGCAGGGCCTGCGCATCGGCGTCGAGGTTGGCCACTTCTTCGATCACGAAGTCGGGGCCTTCCTGCACCACTTTTTTGACCGTGCAGCGGTCGATCGAGCGCAGGATGCCCTGGCGGTCCTTGTCGGAGATGTCGGCTGGTAGCTCGACCTGGATCTTGAAGATCTGTTTATATCGATTTTCAGGATCGACGATATTGTTTTGCGAGAGGCGGATATTCTCGGTCGGGATATTGCGCGTGTTGCAATACAACTTGACGAAATACGCTGCGCACAGGGCTGACGACGCCAAAAAATAGTCGAACGGGCCGGGGGCCGAGCCGTCGCCTTTGTATCGGATGGGTTGGTCAGCGATGACCGTAAAATCATCGAACTTGGCTTCGAGCCGCAGCTTGTCGAGAAAGTTGACCTTGATTTCCATGGGAGACTTCCAATCCTGGTGCTAAAAATGAGAGTGACAGCATTATCGGTCAAATCGGCGCGGCTGCGTGGTTTGCGTATGAGCAAGCATCAAGCAACGAGGTTTGCAATTCACCTCCAGAAGGTATAACCTAAACTTCCATACGGAGGTAATCATGACAGACAAATCCCGGACCGGGACTGGCGCTCCCCGCTCCCCACGCACCGCGCCCCCTGATCCGGCCAGCCAGGCCAAGCCGGCCAGTTTTGCCGAACTGATGCGCCTGTCGGGTGGCAGCGATGCAGTCGATGCGATCCGCATAGGTTTTCCCGCTGGCATGATCAAGGACGCCGGCATTTATTTCGGCGTTCCGGCCCAGCGTATCCGCAGCATTGCACGCTTGCCGGAAACCACTGCCCACACCCTGGTCAAGCGCGGCGCGTTGATGGATGCAGCCGCCTCGGAGCGGATGTGGCGGCTGGCGGACCTGATGAGCCTGGCACAAGAAATCTTCGACGACGAAGAGGCCGCCAAAGCTTGGCTGCGCACGCCCAACCTGACCTTCCACGATACCGCGCCCATGGACTATCTCGATACCGAACCCGGCGCCATCGCGGTACGCCAGGTGCTCAACGCCATCGCCACCGGCGGCGCACTATGAGGCTCTGGCGCATTGCCCACCGCAAATACGCGCTCGACAGGCACTGCGCCGGCGCGGCCTTGTATGGCGGGCGCTGGAATCCGATCGGCCTGCCGGCGCTGTATTGCGGCGGCACGATCGCCATCACCTCGCTTGAAAAACTGGTGCGCCTGGGAACGACGCCCTGCCCGCCGCTGGTGCTGGTGGCCGTGGACCTGCCCGATGCCAGCGCAGTGTACGAGCCCGGCGACAACACGTTGCCAGATGGGTGGGATGCGCTGCCCCTGTCCACTGCCGCGCAATCGTTCGGCGGCGAATGGCTGCGGCGCGGCGACACCCTGGCCATGAAAATTCCGTCCGTGATCGTGCCGGAAGAAGCCAACTTCGTCATCAATCCGCTGCACCCGGACTACCCGCAGGTGCAACTGACGGCATTGCGGCCATTTTCATTTGACCGGCGCGTGGCGAAATAGCGCTCGCCCGGCCGCGGCACTAAGGAATAGCGCCGGCTGTCGCCATGTCGATGAAGGCGCGCAGCTTGGGCTGGCTCTGGGTTTTGGCGGCAAAGTACAGGAACAACCCCGGAGTGCGCGACACGAACGGCTGCAGCACGCGCTCGAGTCGCCGCGCCGCCAGGTCGTCGGCGATTTCGATGTCGGGCAAATAGGCCAGTCCCAGCCCGGAGCGCGCAAAATCGGCGATCAGGCCGGTGTCGTTGACGACCAGCTGCTGGCCGGTCTCCACCTGGAAGCTGTCGCCATCGCGCACGAAACCCCACGGCGCCAGCACCTTCGAGCGGTGAAAGCGATAGCGCACGGTGGCATGGCGTACCAGGTCTTCGGGGATGTTCGGACGGCCGACGCGCGCCAGGTACGCCGGCGCAGCGACCACCGACCAGTGCAGATCCTCGGTCAGCCTCACCGCCACCATGTCCTGCGCCACCTGGTGCCCGAGCCGGATGCCGGCATCGAAACCGTGTTCCAGCAGATCGACTTCGCCATCGTCGAGCGAGATATCGAGCGCCACGTCGGGATAGGCGTGCCGAAAGCGCGGCGCCAGGTCTTTCAGGACCAACGCGCCCAATGCGCGCGGCACCGTGAGCCGCAAGGTGCCCGCAGGCCGGTCGCGGTAGCGCGTGAGCGCCAGGAAGGCGTCGTCGATCTGGGCGGTGGCCGCCAGCAGGCTGGCATACAGCGCGCTGCCGGCTTCGGTGAGCGCCACCCGCCGCGTATTGCGGACAAAAACCATCACGCCATGCTGCGCCTCGAGCAGCTTGACGGCCTTGCTGGCGGCGGCGGGCGTGACGCCCAGGCGGATCGCGGCAGCCGTGAAGCTGCGCGCCTCGGCCACGGCCAGGAAGATGCGGATCGCTTCCATCGAATACGGTTTCATGCGTTTGACTATTAACTTTAAGTTGACAGTTTATACCGAAAACCCGCGTATCGTGCCCGAATCCTTCCGCATACCATGATCACTCGCACAACTCACACAGGAGAACAACATGATGATCGAACTGCCAGCCGTGGTGGCGGATTATTTCAATGCGGACAACGCCCATGACGCCGACGGTGTCGCAGCGTGCTTTGGCGAAGACGGCGAGGTACGCGACGAGCACGAACGCCACCAGGGCCACGACGCCATCCGCGCCTGGAAGCGCGCGACCGGCGCCAAGTATGCCGCCACCGTCGCACCGCTCGATTGCACGCCGACGGCGCGCGGTTGCGTGGTCAAGGGTGAAGTGTCGGGTAATTTCCCCGGCAGCCCGGTGGTGCTGGGTTTTGATTTTCAACTCGCTGGGGCGAAGATCGCGGCACTGGAAATCCGGTAACGGCATAACTTCGTTGACATCGCTCAAAACAACGATTAACCTATTAACAAATTCGTTAATAGTTTAATCCTCTCATGGCCCTCGATCTTGTTTTTGAAGCGCTGGCGTCCAGCCCGCGCCGGCAAATCCTCGCCTACCTGTCGGAGGCGCGGCTGTCCACGTCCGACCTGGCGCAGCGCTTTTCCATGAGCGCGCCAGCCATCTCGCGCCACCTGTCCATCCTGGAAAACGCCGGCCTGGTCACGCGCGAGCGCGAGGGGCAGTTCGTCTACTACCAGCTCAATCGCGACCGCCTGGTCAACACCCTTACCGGCTATGCGTTCGAAGTGTGCCCAGTCGCCGGGCCGCTCAAGCGCGAGTCGCGCGCACTGAAAAAATCCGGTAACTGACCAGCAGTAGAACACTCACCAGGGGATGACCATGACCGAACGGGCGGCAAGTCTGCTGCAACACCGGGTGCGCTGCGCGGACGACGCGTGCGTGATCGATGGCGAGGTGCGTTACGCGCCCGTCAAATCGCTGTGGCTGATCGGAATGGCCGGCGCCGCGATCATCGGCGGCACCGTGTATTTCAGCGTGGCCGCGTTTGTCGTCTTCATGGTCGCCACCGGCGTGGTGCTGCTGTTCGGGCACTCGCTCGGCAGCCACCGCAAGCTGATACACAACAGCTACCAGTGTCCGAAGTGGCTCGAATACCTGCTGGTGTATCTCGGCGTGCAGGTGGGCCTGGCCGGTCCCCTCGGCCTGCTGCGCCAGCACGAACTGCGCGACTACGCCCAGCGCCTGCCCGTGTGCCACGACTACCTGCGCCATGGCCGCAGCCTGTGGACTGACGCCTGGTGGCAGTTGCACTGCGACCTGCACCTGGCGTCACCCCCGCACATCGAGCTCGAAGCGCGCGTGGCCGGCGATCGCTTCTACCGCTTCCTCGAGCGCACCTGGATGCTGCAACAGCTGCCGCCGGCGCTGCTGCTGTACTGGTGGGGCGGCTGGGGCTTCGTGTTCTGGGGCGTGTGCGCGCGGGTGACGGCCGGCGTGATCGGGCACTGGCTGATCGGCTACTTCGCCCACAACCACGGCGGCATGCGTTACGAAGTGACAGGCGCCGCGGTGCAGGGCCGTAACATCCAGCTCACGTCGCTCTTGACAATGGGCGAGTGCTGGCACAACAATCACCACGCTTACCCGGGGTCGGCCCGCCTTGGCCTTGCCGAAGGCGAATGGGATCCGGGATGGTGGGTGCTGCGCGGCATGCAGTGCGCCGGGCTGGCGTGGGATGTCAAGCTGCCGGCCGACTTGCCGGTGCGACCGGAACTGCGCGCGGTCGGCGAGCGTGCCACGCTTGCTGCAGCCCTGCCGTTGGCAGCAGCGCCGGAACAAACTTGAACTGACGGCGCGACATCGCCATCACCTGGAGCGCACCATCTTCGCCAACTCGTTGCTTACCCACCGCCTGCGCTGGTACACGGTCACCACGGCGCGCCTGCTGCTGCGGCGCTGGCAGGCGGCCGTGCTGTTCTTCGGCTTGAGCGCTGCCCTGGGCAGTTCGCTGCTCAGCAATATCGCCACGCTGGCCTATCCCATGCTTTCGCTGCTGGCGCCGCACCACGACGTGGTCCAGCGCAGCGTGCACCTGGGCGCGCTGCTGGCGTTCGCGGGCCTCTGGGCCGGCATGCAGCGCGCGCAGATCGAGGGTGGGCCGTTCATGGGCTTCCTCAAGTCGCTGCCATACACCGCGCGCCAGTTGCGCCACGTCGATGTGCTGGTGCTGGTGCTGGCCAACGGCCCCTTGCTGCTGCTGGCGATAGGCGCCATGGCGGTGACCATCGCCCACCAGCGCCCGCTAGCGCACACGCTGCTGCTCGGCGACGTGATCGTGCTGGCCCTCGTAGTACAGCTGGCCGTGCTGAAGCAGCGGCTGGCCAGCGTGCAAACCCTGGCGCTGGCGGCGGCGTGCGTGCTGCTGGCTGCCTGTTTCGGCACGCGGGCGGCGACAGCCGTCGAGCTGCTAGTGGGGGCCTGCGCAGTGGTAGCGGCGTGGCGCGGCTCCCCTGCTCCCGATCCGGCCGTGCGCAGGCGCTTTACGCTGCCGCGTATCAGCCATGCCGGCAACGGCGCAGTCACCCGCTTCGGACCGTGGCGCCTGTCGCTGGCAATGCTCTGGCGCGCGCGCCGCAATGAATTGACCGGCAAAGCGCTGACCGCGCTGTTGATTACGGCCGGCGCCTGGAGCCTGGCGCGCGTCTTCGAGGGCGATGCCCGCAGTTTCCCGATGATCGTGATTGCGCAAGGCGTGGTGGTTCTGATCATGAGCGGTATGCTGCGCTTCCTGCACCTGACGCACGTGGCCAGCGTGGACTATTTCGGCGCACTGCCGCTGGCGCCGCGCTGGTGGCGGCCGTTCGACCTGGCGGTGGTGGGCGCGTGCTGCCTGCCGATGCTGGCCACGCTCTCCATCGCTGCCTGGCACATGGGCGCGACCACGCCTCGGCACGGCGCGGCGTCGGTGGCGTCGTATCTCGTGCTGCTGGCGGCATTATCGCTCCCGCACCTGCATACCGACCGCCACGCCGTGGTGATCGGCACCGTCGTTACCGGCCTGTGGACTGCCGCCACCTTTGCCTGCCTGACTTGAGGACTGCCATGCTGCGTGTTGAACAAGTATGTAAATCGTATGGATCGCGGCAGATACTGCGCTCGATCAACCTGGCCTGCGCACCGGGCGCCTACATGCTGCGCGGCCCCAACGGCATCGGCAAATCGACGCTGCTGCGGGTGCTGGCCGGCGTGACGCCGCCGGACAGCGGCGCAGTCTGGATCGACAACCATGCGCTGCATGAGCAACCGGTCGAGGCCAAATTGCGGCTGGCGTACGCGCCCGACGAATGTCCGATCTACCCGTTCATCACCGGCAGTGAGCTACTGGCGTTTGTCGCCCACGCCAAGCGTTGCCAGCTGACGCCGCAGGTGCGCGCGGTGGTCGAGCGCTTCGGCCTGGACGGCCACCTGGCCACGCGCTGCGGCGACATGTCGCTGGGCACGCAAAAGAAGCTGATGCTGGCGGCAGCGTGGATCGGCGATCCGTCGGTACTGCTGCTCGACGAGCCGTCGAACGGGCTCGATCTCGATGCGCACGCGGTACTGGTCGACCTGCTGCGTGAAAAGAGCGCCAATGCGGTGGTATTCGTGTCGAGCCACGACCAGGCGTTTGCCCAGGCCGTGGGGGCGCAGGTGGTGGCGTTCGAGTCGCTGCAAGCGGATCGATAAATGTTATCCTGCGCCCCAGCTTCACTCTTTCACGATCCTCAGCCATGAACTCTGCCATCACCCCGCCGCCCGCCAAAAAACACCGCAACCTCGCGCAAGGCGTGGTCGCATACGTGAACGAACAAACCCGGCAAGGCACGCTCAAGGTCGGCGACAAGCTGCCGACCGAATCGGCGTTCATGGAATTGCTGGGCGTGAGCCGTACCGTGGTCCGCGAGGCGATTTCGCACCTGCAGGCAGCGGGGCTGGTGGAAACCCGGCACGGCATCGGCACCTTCGTGTGCGCGCCGCCGCGTACCGGCGTGGTGCTGGGCCTCGATCCGGCGACCGTGGTCACGGTGCACGACCTGCTGGCCATACTCGAACTGCGCATCAGCATCGAGACCGAGGCGGCCGGCCTGGCCAGCAGCCGACGCACGCCGGAGCAACTGGCCGAACTGCGCGCGGCGCTCGATACTTTTATTGCCACCGCCCGCGCGGGACAGGAAACGGTGGCAGCCGACATCCGCTTCCACATGCTGATCGCCCAGTACTCGGGCAACCGCTATTTCCACGACATCCTCGACCACCTGGGCACGAACCTGATACCGCGCGCGCGCATCGACCCGGTGCGTCTGACCGAGGACGACCCGGTACGCTACCTGGCGCGCATGGCCAACGAGCATGAAGACATCTATCACGCGATTGCGCGCGGCGAGCCGGAAACGGCGCGCGCGGCGATGCGCACGCACCTCAGTAACAGCCGTGAGCGGCTGCGCCAGGTGCACGAGCGGCACCAGGCGCAGCAGAAAACCGAGAGCGCCTGACAAAACTTCCAGAGCAAGGCGCAGCGCCGAAGAGAGTACGCAAGTACGGCGAGGCGCTGCAACGCCGCTATGGAGGTTTTTCAGGCGCTGTCACTCTTCGAAAATCGCGACGGCGCGCGTCCACCCTGCCGACGCGGCCCGTATCTTGTGCGGAAAGCAGCTGATGGTAAATCCGGTCGGCGGCAGCGCCTCGAGGTTGTGCAACTTCTCCAGGTGACAGTAGCCGATGTCACGCCCGGCCTTGTGCCCCTCCCAGATCAAGTCGACGTTGCCGGTTTCGGCGATTTTTTTCGCCGTGTAGCTGAACGGGGCATCCCAGCTCCAGGCGTCGGTGCCGGTCAGGCGCACGCCGCGCTCGAGCAGGTACATGGTCGCTTCATAGCCCATGCCGCAGCCGCAGTTGACGTAGTCGCTCTGGCCATAACGCTCGCCGGCGCGGGTGTTGATCACCACGATCTCCAGCGGCTGCAAGATGTGGCCGATGCGCTTCAACTCCGCATCCACTTCGGCAGCAGTGACCACGTGGCCATCGGGCAGGTGGCGAAAATCGAGTTTCACGCCGGGCTGGAAGCACCATTCCAGCGGCACTTCGTCGATCGTGATCGAGCGCTCCGCCTCGCCCAGCTTGCGGTTCATGGTCGAATGAAAATGGTAGGGCGCATCGAGGTGGGTGCCGCTGTGGGTGGTCAGACGCACCCACTCGGCGGCGGCGGCTTCACCATCGGGAAAGTCGGACGGCTTGGTGCCCGGCAGCAGGTGCATGAATTCGCCGACCGTTTCGGCGTGTTTCTGGTACTCGATCTTTGGCGCCAGCATGGGCGGGTCGGACAGAACTTCGTTTTCCAGGTAGATCGACAAATCGACAAATCGGCGTGACATGGCAGGTCCTTTCAGGGTCTCGTGCCGCCATGCTAAGCGCCGCTGCGCCGGCTGACCAATCACTTCGTTCAATGCTCACCATCGACGGTATCGATACCGGAATCCATGCGCAGCACCGCCTGCTGCAGCAGGCCGCGCAGCCATAGCAGACCCGGGTCCTGTGTGCGATATTTATGCCACTGCATCGACTGCGCCAAGTGCTTCATCGGCAGCGGCATCGGCAGCGTGGTCACCGGCAGGCCGCGTTTGACTTCGTTCGCCAGCCGGCGGTGCACGGTGGCGATGCGGTCGGTACCCACCACCAGGTAAGGCGCCGCCAGGAAGCTGAACGTGGTCACTTCCACGCGGCGCTTGATGCCGGTGCTCTCCATGAACAGGTATTCGATGGTGCGGTCCATGCCTGGCGGCTGCATTACCACGTGGCCTGCGCCCTCGTAATCGGCCAGTGTCATCTCCCCTGCCTGCGCATAGCGGCTGCCATTCCACACCACGGTGCAGAACTCTTCATCGAACAGGTGCTCGGTCGGATGCTCGGACGAGCAGAAGTCCTGCGGGATCACCAGCAGGTCGGCGTCGCCGTGTTCGAGCGTGCGTTGCGGCTGGCGGGTTTGCGGCAGCAGGTGAAAGCGCACGCTGTCCGACTGCTCGCGCGCCAGCACCAGCAGGTGCGGGATCAGTACTGCCATCGAAAAGTCGGAGACGAAAATACGGAACTCGCGGTCCGATTGCGCGGGATCGAAATGCGGCGTGGCGGTAATCGTCGTATTCACCCGCACCAGCACATCGCGCACCGCTTCGCGCAGCACCTCGGCGCGCGGTGTGAGCTCCATCTGCCGCCCCACCTGCACCAGTAAATCATCGTCGAAGTATTCGCGCAATCGCGCCAGCGAGCTGCTGAGCGCCGATTGGCTCATGTGCAACTGCTCCGCCGCGCGGCTCACGCTGCGCAGCGTGAACATGGCGTCGAGCGCCACCAGCAGGTTGAGGTCGAGCTTGTTGTAGCGCACCGCGTCTCCTTCGCACCTATGTATCGACGGCGTCGATATGCTGAATGCATACAATCAATTTTACACATATGCACTCCGGAGGCAAACTGAATCCACCACATAAAAACATCAACGGAGACACCATGAACCAACCACTGGCAGCCGCCGCGCGGCCGGCATTCCTGCGCCTTGGCCTGCTCGCTGCAGCCACCCTGGGCGCGCTCGAAGGCCGCGCTGCCGACCTCGAAATCGCCAACCCCGACTGGTCCGTCCGCTTCGACAACACCGTCAAAATCGGCGCCATGTACCGCCTGCGCGACGCCAATCCGCTGCTGGCCGACAGCACCCGGCAACTGGTGCCGGGCGTGCCGGCGTCGGCGTTTCCACAGGCGCTCAACTTCAACGCCGGCGACGACAACTTCCGCAACAAGGGCTGGGTCTCGAAGCGCATCGACCTGCTGAGCGAATTCGACGCCGTGTACCGCAAGGACTTCGGCATGCGCATCAGCGCCGCCGGCTGGTACGACCAGGCCTATGACGGCAGAACCGACGCCACCGACACCGCCAACGGCCAGTCGCCCTACAACGCTGTTCCGGACGCCACGCGCAAGCTTGCCGGCCGCAAGGCCGAACTGCTCGACGCATTCGTCTTCGGCAGCTGGGAACCGCTGGACGGTCACCAGTTGAATCTGCGCCTGGGCCAGCACGCGCTGGTGTACGGCGAAACGCTGTTCTTCGGCGATAACGGCATCGCCCGCGCCCAGGGTCCGACCGACGTGATGAAGCTGCAATCGTCGCCCAACGCCCAGTTCAAGGAAATCATCCGCCCGGTGCCGCAGGTCTCCGGCCAGCTGCGCCTGAGCCCCGCATTGACCTTGGGTGCTTACTACCAGTTCCGCTGGGAGGCCGACCGCATGGCGCCGGCCGGCAGCTACTTCAACACGTCCAACAATATCTGGGGCGGCTCCACGCTGCCGGAAATCGTCAGCGGCAGCATGCTGGTGCCGGGTGCCGACCAGAAGCCGTCAGACCACGGCCAGTTCGGCGCCCAGCTCAAATGGCGGCTCGACGAAACCGACATCGGTTTCTACGCCGCGCGCTACCACGACAAGTCGGGGCAGTTCTACTCGCAGCTCAACGTCACCAGCGCGGCCCCAGGCAGCTGGTACTACATCTTCCCCGACGCGATCACTACCTGGGGTGCCAGCGCCACCCACGCCATCGGCAATACCAGCTTTGCGCTGGAGGCTTCGGTGCGCAACAACATGCCACTGACGAACCAGAACGTGGTGTACCCGAATGTGCAGCCGCAGCCGGGGTTTGCCACCGGCCGCACCGCCCACGTCAACCTGTCGTGGCTCAGCTCCCTGGGGCCGAACTGGCTGGCGCGCGAATCGTCGTTCATCGGCGAACTGGCATGGAACCGCGCACTGTCGCAGAACGATCCGAATCACACCCTTGATGGTCTGCGCACGCGCGACGCCAGCGCCCTGCAAATGATCTACACGCCCACCTATCGGCAAGCCTTGCCGGGCCTGGACCTGAGCGTGCCAATCGGCGTGCGCTATGCGCTAGATGGCTATTCGTCGGTGACCGGCCTCGGTTGGGGCGCCAAGCACACCGGCACCGCCACGTTGGGCGTCGACGGCACGTACCAGGGTGTATGGCAGTTCTCGGTCAGCTACAACCAATACCTGGGCAAGGCCGAACCGTTCGTCAACTACCGCCCATTGCAGACCAACGGCGCGCCGGTCTACACCAGCGGCAACGCCCTGGCCGACCGCGACTACCTTGCGCTGTCGCTGCGCCGCACCTTCTAAAAACATCAAGGAGACACCATGAAAACCACGACGACAACCCTGGCCGTACTGGCCGCCATGCTGGGCACCCCGGCCTACGCCGCCACCGCCGAGGAGGCGGCCAAGCTGAAGACCGAACTGACGCCGCTGGGCGCCGAAAAAGCCGGCAACAAGGATGGCTCGATTCCTGCCTGGACCGGCGGCTACACCACGCCGATCGCCGGCGACAAGGCCGGTGGCCGCCGTGGCGATCCGTTCAAGGACGAAAAGCCGCTATACGTGGTGACCGGTAAAAACGCCGACCAGTACGCGGCCATGCTCACCGACGGCACCAAGGCCCTGCTCAGAAAATACCCCGACTACCGGCTCGACGTGTACACCACCCACCGTACCGCCGCTGCGCCGCAGTGGGTGTATGACAACACATTCAAGAACGCCACCCGGGCCAAGCTGACGGCCGACGTCACCAGCGGCGCCTACGGCGGCATCCCGTTCCCTATCCCGAAGTCCGGCGCGGAAGTGATGTGGAACCACGTGCTGCGCTGGCGCGGCAGCTCGTGGCAAGTGCCACTGAGCCAATACCAGCTTACCGCCGACGGCAAGGCGGTGCTGACCACGTCCGGCATCGCCGACCAGCAGATGCCCTACTACTTCCAGGACGGCACGCTCGAGCAGTTCGCCAAATCCAACGAGCAGTGGCTGATCCGCCTGATCAACACCGGGCCGCCGATCCGCGCCGGCGAAGCCATCGTGGGGCGCAACAGTATCGACGCCAGCAAAGACCAGGCGTGGGTGTACCTGACCGGCCAGCGCCGCGTGCGCAAGCTGCCCAACCCGTGCTGCGACACCCCTACCCCGGCCACCGCCGGCGTGATGAGCTTTGACGAACTCTCCACCTGGACCGGCCGCACCGACCGCTTCGACTGGAAGATCATCGGCAAGCAGGAAATGCTGATCCCCTACAACGGCAACAAGCTGCTGCAACCGAAGTCCGACACCGAGGTGCTGGGCAAGGCCTACCTCAATCCCGACTTCGTGCGCTGGGAGAAGCACCGCGTGTGGGTAGTGGAAGCCGCTCTGCGCGCCGGCCAGCGCCACCAGGCGCCGAAGAGCCGCTACTACTGCGACGAAGACACCTGGAACTGCGTGCTGGGCGACCGTTGGGACGCCAACGGCCAGCTGTGGAAAACCCTGTGGTCGCAGACCTTTGTGGCGCCCGACCTGCCGGGCACCGTGATCGGCGCGTTCGGCTTCACCGACCTGATCTCCGGTACCGCGTTCGTGGGTGACCTGTTCAACTCCAAGCCGTCGCAATACGCGCTGAAGCCACGCTACCAGGACAGCGTGTTCACGCCGGATGCCATGGCTGGCGAGGGTGCGCGCTGATGTTGCTGCATTCTTCCCTGCGACCGGGCGTGCGGGCGTTGCGCGCTGCGGTGATGGCAGTTGCATTGGCGGCGGTGCTGCCGGCCGTGGCGGCGCCGAGCATCACCGACTGCGCGGCAGCGCGGGCCGCGCAGTCGGTGATGCTCGGCGCCGCCACGGCCGGCAAGCGCCTGGTCGCCGTGGGCGAGCGCGGCGTGGTGCTGCTCAGTGACGACCAGGGCAAGACCTGGAACCAGGCTGCGGTGCCGACAAGCGTCACGCTCACCGCCGTGCGCTTTACCGACGACCAGCATGGCGTGGCGGTCGGCCATGCCGGCGTGATCCTCGTCACCGCCGATGGCGGCGCCACGTGGCAGCGCGTGCTCGATGGCGAACGCATCGCCACCCTGGCGCTGGCTGCCGCCCGCAGCAACGGCAACGAAGCCGCCATCCGCGACGCCGAGCGGTTGGTGGCCGATGGCGCCGACAAGCCGCTGCTCGATGTCTGCCTGCTCGGCGGTGGGCGCATGCTGGCCGTGGGCGCCTACGGCTTGGCCCTGGCCAGCGCCGACCGCGGGCGCACCTGGTCGTCGTGGATGGACCGCCTCGACAACCCCAAGGGCATGCACCTCAATACCGTGCGCCAGCGTGGCGACACCATACTGGTTGGCGGCGAACGCGGGCTGGCGCTGTTCTCGCGCGATGGCGGCGCCACATTCAAGCGCCTGCCGATGCCCTACCAGGGCAGCTTCTTCAGCGCCGAACTGCCGGCGGCCGACACGCTGGTGCTGGCTGGCCTGCGCGGCAATGTCTGGCGCTCGACAGATAACGGCACGACCTGGGCACAACTGGCCGCGCCGCTGCCGGTGACGATCACCGCGTCCGCCACCCGCGCCGACGGCTCGCTGCTGTTCGCCAACCAGGCCGGCATGCTGCTCACCGCGCGCGACAACGCCCTGGTGCCGCTGGCGGCATCACACGCGCCGCTGCCGCCACTGAACGGCGTGCTCGATCTGAATAATGGCACGCTGCTCACGCTCGGCGTGCAGGGCGTGGCCATGGTGCCGGCGCTGGCCGTGGCAGCAAGGAGCGCACCATGAACATGGTGGAAAACCTCGAACAATTCGACCGCGCCTCCGGTTCCGCCGTCGAGCGCTTGCTGTTCAACCACCGGCTGCTGGTGATGCTGGTCTGCGCCCTGGTGACGGTATTCCTGGGCTGGCAAACCAGCCGGCTGGAGATCAATGCCAGCTTCGAAAAAACCATCCCGACCAACCATCCGTTCATCCAGAACTACCTGGCCCACCAGGCCGAATTGACGGGCCTCGGCAATGCCGTGCGCATCGGCGTGGACAACCCGCGCGGCAGCATTTACGACCCCGCCTACCTGGAAACACTGCGCAAGCTGAGCGAGGAAGTATTCCTGCTGCCGGGCGTGGCCCGCAACCAGATGAAGTCCCTGTGGACGCCGTCCACCCGCTGGGTGGGCGTCACCGAAGACGGCCTCGAAGGCGGCCCGGTGATCCCGGACGGCTACGACGGCAGCGCCACCAGCCTGGCGCAGCTGCGCGCCAACATCGCCCGCTCCGGCGAGATCGGCCAGCTGGTCGCCTTCAACGGCAGCTCCAGCGTAATCTACGTGCCGCTGCTGGTCAGGGATAGCGACGGCAAGGCGCTCGACTACGGCGCCTTTGCCCAGCGCCTGGAAGCGCTGCGCACCAAGTACGAACAGCAAGGCGTGCGCCTGCACATCACCGGTTTCGCCAAGCTGGTGGGCGACCTGATCGCCGGCGTGCGCGCGGTGCTGCTGTTCTTTGCCATCGCGGTGGCGATTGCCACGGCAATGGTGTACTGGTACACCCGCTGCGCGCGCTCCACGGCGCTGGTGGTGCTAGCGTCGCTGGTGGCGGTGCTGTGGCAACTGGGCATGCTGCCCATGCTCGGCTATGCGCTCGATCCGTACTCGATCCTGGTGCCATTTTTGGTATTCGCCATCGGCATGAGCCACGGTGCCCAGAAGATGAACGGCATCATGCAGGACGTCGGACGCGGCATGCACAAGCTAGTGGCGGCGCGCTTTACGTTCCGGCGCCTGTTCCTGGCCGGGCTGACCGCGCTGCTGGCCGACGCCGTGGGCTTTGCCGTGCTCTCGACCATCGACATCGCCGTCATCCGCGAACTGGCGGTGGCCGCCTCGCTGGGCGTGGGCATGCTGATCGTGACCAACCTGATCCTGCTGCCCATCCTGCTCAGCTATACCGGCGTGAGCGCCAACGCGGCCGAACGCAGCCTGCGCACCGAAGCGGCCGACGCCTCCGGCCAGGTGCGCCACCCGCTGTGGGCCCTGCTCGACCGCTTTACGTACCGGCCCTGGGCCATCGGCGCGATCGTGGTGGCGCTGGCGCTGGCCGCTGCCGGCTATGCGCTGAGCAGCCAGCTCAAGATCGGCGACCTCGATCCCGGCGCCCCCGAACTGCGCGCCGACAGCCGCTATAACCGTGACGTGGCCGCTCTCTCGGCAGCTTACGGCGCCTCGAGCGACGTGCTGGCGGTGATGGTCAAGACACCGGACGGCCAGTGCGCCCAGTACGACACCCTCAACAAGATCGACGCGCTGGAATGGCAGCTGCGCCAGATCGACGGCGTGGACAGCACCAACAGCCTGGCGCTGCTCAACCGCCGCGTGCTGGCGGGGCTGAACGAGGGCAATCCGAAATGGTACGAGTTCCTGCCCAACCAGGACATGCTCAATACCGTCACCGCCGGCGCTCCGCGCGGCCTGTACAACGACAGTTGCGGCCTGCTCACCGTGTACGCCTACCTGCGCGACCACAAGGCCGACACGCTCTCCCGCGTGGTCACGCACATCGAAGCCTTTGCCGCTGCCAACAACAACAGGGACGTGCAGTTCCTGCTGGCGGCCGGCTCGGCGGGCATCGAGGCGGCCACCAACATCGTGGTGCAGGACGCGTGGCGTCGCATGCTGCTGCTGGTGTATGCGGCCGTAATCGTGCTGTGCTTCGTCACTTTCCGCTCGTGGCGCGCGGTGCTGGTCGCAGTACTGCCGCTGATGCTCACGTCGGTCCTGGCCGAGGCATTGATGGTGGTCTTCGGCATGGGCGTCAAGGTGGCCACGCTGCCGGTGATCGCGCTCGGTGTAGGCATCGGTGTCGATTACGCGCTCTACATCCTGAGCATCACGCTGGCGCAGCTGCGCCAGGGCGCCAGCCTGTCCACCGCCTATTACCGCGCCCTGCTCTTCACCGGCAAGGTGGTGATGCTCACCGGCGTCACACTGGCCATCGGCGTCATCACGTGGGTGGCCAGTCCGATCAAGTTCCAGGCCGACATGGGCCTGCTGCTGGGCTTCATGTTCCTCTGGAATATGCTCGGCGCCCTGATCCTGGTGCCGGCCCTGGCGCACTTCCTGCTCAAGCCGGCCGCAGTGCCAAACGTTCAACCAATTTCAACCTGAGGAGCTTCAATGTTTCGCTACTTCCCCACCAATTATGTCTGGGACCTTTCGATCAACCTCGCCATTGAAATGGGCGCCCGCATGGGCGAAATCGAGGAGATGTGCGCACCGCTGCGCGAGGCCGCCAGCCAGCCCGACGCCGCCGGTTCGCAGGCATTTCGCGCCACCTGGGTGCGCATGGCCGACAAGCTGTGCGACCTGGCGCGCGAAGACGAGGCGCGCGGCCGCCTGATCTCGGCCGGCGACAAGTACGGTCGCGCCGCCACCTATTACCTCACCGCTGAACGCCTGCAGGCGCATGGTTCCGAAGGCCGCATGGCCCTCTACCAGCGCTTCCTCGATGTTTTCGCCAGGGGCATTGCGCTGACCGGCGAGAACTGCGAGCGGGTGGAAATTCCGTATCAAGGCGGCGTGCTGTCGGCATTGTACGTGCGCGCCGATAACGTGGCGGGGCCGGCGCCGTTGCTGGTGCAGGTCAACGGCCTCGATTCGACCAAGGAGATGAAATACCGCGTTGGCCTGCCGCGCTGGCTGGCGCAGCGCGGCGTATCGTCGCTGATCGTCGACCAGCCGGGCACCGGCGAAGCACTGCGCCTGCACGGCCTGACCGCCGTCT
This sequence comes from Duganella phyllosphaerae, assembly GCF_001758785.1. Lineage (GTDB taxonomy): Bacteria > Pseudomonadota > Gammaproteobacteria > Burkholderiales > Burkholderiaceae_D > Rugamonas > Rugamonas phyllosphaerae. The sequence goes on along the minus strand of NZ_LROM01000079.1, from coordinate 6,738 downwards.
ACGACAGCGAGCGCTGGGCCAGCAAGGTGGTGGACTGGCTCGAGACCCGTGCCGATGTCGATCCAAAGCGCATCGGCATGGAAGGCGTTTCGCTGGGTGGCTACTACTGCCCGCGCGCAGTGGCCTTCGAGCCGCGCTTTGCCTGCGGCGTGGTGTGGGGCGCCAACCACGACTGGCGCGACGTGCAAAAGAAGCGCCTGCAAAAGGAAGGCAGCTTCCCGGTACCGCACTACTGGGAACACGTGCGTTGGGTATGGGGCGCCAAAGACATGGACGACTTCATGCGCATCGCCGAACACGTCCACCTGGACGGCGTGCTCGGCCGCATCCGCGTGCCGTTCCTGGTCACGCACGGCAGCAAGGACAGCCAGATTCCGGTGCACTGGGCCCAGCGCACCTACGACCAGCTGGTCAACAGCCCCCGGCGGGAACTGAAAATTTTCACCGAACGCGAAGGCGGCGTCCAACACTCGAGCTTTGACAACTCCGCCAACGCCGGTGCCTACATCGCCGACTGGGTAGCAGAAGCCCTCGGCGGCCATGTCGCCATTCAACCAACCAGGAAGCAATCATGAATATCATCGGACCCGATGCTCTTATCTTCGGCGTGGACGACGTCAACGCCTGCGCCCAGTACCTGACCGACTACGGCCTGACACCGTTGGACGTAACCGCCGCCGGCGGCCGCTTCGAGGCACTCGACGGCACCGCCGTCGTTATCGCCCACCAGGACGACCCGGCGCTGCCGGCGCCCCTGCCCACCCGCACCATGCTGCGCAAGACCGTCTACGGCGTGGGCGATGCAGCCACGCTCGACGCCATCGCTGCGGAACTGGGCAAGGACCGCGAAGTACGTCGGCTGGCCGACGGCTCGCTAGAAGCGCGCGACGACCTGGGTTTCGTGCTCGGCTTCCAGATGACCGTGCGTCGCCCGTTTGAACTGGCAGCAGAAGCAGTCAACGCGCCCGGTGCGCCGGCCCAGCGCGCACCGAACGTGGTGGCGGTGAATGAAGACGCGGTGATCGTGCCGCGCACCCTGTCGCACGTGGTGTACTTCGTGCCCGACATCGCCAGGGCCGAGGCGTTCTATGTCGAGCGGCTGGGCTTCCGCTGCACCGACCGCCTCGGGGGCGCCGGGCCGTTCCTGCAACCGGCCGGCACGCTCGACCACCACACCCTGTTCATGATCCAGACCCCGCCGTTCATGCAGGGCGTGGAGCACTTCACCTTCCACCTGGGCGGCCCGACCGAGTTGATGCAGGCAGGTACCCGTTTCGTCAACAAGGGCTACCAGTCGTTCTGGGGCCCCGGCCGCCACAAGATGGGGTCCAACTGGTTCTGGTATTTCAACAGCCCATTGGGCTGCCACGTCGAGTACGACGCCGACATGGACCTGCACGACACCACCTGGCGCGCGCGCGACGTGCCGATGAGCGCTGACGCTTCGCAGCTGTTCCTGTTCCAGCAGCGCGACAAGTGGGCGCCCGCCGGTGGCCCGCCGCCCGGCGCCGGCAAACCAGGCTAGGAGGCGCAATGCAGGCGACCGACATCGTGCTGTGCCACCTGGACGACCTGCCCGATGGCGAGGCGCGCGGCTTCGACCCGGAAGGGTCGGGCCAGGACAGCATCCTGGTGGTGCGCCAGGGCGCGCGCCTGCACGGCTACCGCGACCTGTGCCCGCACTACGGCGACACGCCGATGGCGTGGCGCCGCCACGCATACCTGAACGCCGAGGGCACCTACATCGTCTGCGCGGCGCATGGCGCGCTGTTCGAGATCGATGGCGGCGCCTGCGTGCGAGGTCCCTGCCTGGGTCAGGCACTGACGCCGGTCAAGCTGGCGGTAGACGCCAGCGGCGCAGTGCATCTGACCGCTGAACAGCACCACCCAAAACAAGACTAAGCACTCAACGGAGACACACATGACATCACCAGCAAAAAAAATCCTGATTATCGGCGGCGGCTTTTCCGGCATGTCCGCTGCCATCCAGCTGCGCAAGCTGGACGTGGAAGTGGAAGTGGCCGAGATCGATCCGGGCTGGCGCTCGTACGGCGCCGGCATCAGCCTGGGCGGCGCCACGCTGCGCGCATTCAGAACGCTCGGCATCCTCGACCAGTTCCTCGAACAGGGCTCGGCAGCGGACGGCGTGGACATGCACCTGCCGCACGGCCAGCTGCTTGCCACGTTGCCCACGCCGCGCATCGCTGGCGAAGACGTGCCCGGTGGTGGCGCCATCATGCGCCCGGTGCTGGCGAAAATCCTGGCCGAAGCGACGGTTGCCAGCGGTGCCAAGGTGCGCCTCGGCTGCACCTTCAGCAGCCTGCGCGAGCACGCCGAGGGCGTGGCAGTGAGCTTTACCGACGGCACGGCGGGCGACTACGACCTGGTGATCGGCGCCGACGGCCTGTATTCCAAGGTGCGCGAGATGCTGATGCCGGAGGCGCCCAGGCCGCGCTACAGCGGCCAGTGCGTGTGGCGCGCGGTGTTGCCACGCCCGCCCGAACTGGCGCGCGCCACCATGTGGGTGGGACCGAAGGTCAAGACCGGCGTCAACCCGGTCTCGCGCGACCTGATGTATTTGTTCGTCACCGAAGACCGCGCCGACAACGTGCAGATCGATCCGGCGCGCTTTCCCGCCATGCTGGCCGACCTGCTGGCCCCTTTCGCCGCACCGCTGATGCAGCAATGCCGCGCACAGCTGCTGGAACCGGGCGCCGACGTGCAGATCGTCTATCGTCCGCTCGAAGCGCTCTTGATCCCGCAGCCGTGGCATCGCGGCCGCGTGGTGCTGATCGGCGACACCGTGCACGCCACCACGCCGCACATGGCCTCTGGCGCCTGCATCGGCATCGAGGACGCCATCGTGCTGGCCGACGAACTCGATGGCGCGGCCACCATCGAAGAGGCGCTGGCGGGATTCGAGGCGCGGCGCTGGGAGCGCTGCCGCATGGTGGTGGAAAACTCCCGCCGCCTGGGAGAGATCGAGATCACCGGTGGCGACAAGGCCGAGCATTCGAGCATCATGCACGCCACCCACATGGCCCTTGCAGCGCCGATCTGACAGGAGCGGTCATGAATACTCACAATGAACGCGCCGAGCGCTGGCCTGGCCGCATCGCGCTGATGGTGGCGCACTGCGCCGGCATGGTCGACCTGGTGGCGCTGCCGGTCTGGGTTGGCGCCCTGATAGCCGGCTACGGCCTCGATCCGCAGCGTGCCGGTGCACTGGCCACGCTGTTTCTCCTGGGTGCCGTGATCAGCAGCATGGTCTGCGCACCGCGCTTTCCCCGGCTGCGCACCGGCATGGTTGCCGTAGCCGGCTTCACCGTGGCGGCGCTGGCATTTTTCGGCGTGTCGCTCACCACCGACTACGCCGTGATGGCCGTGCTGCACGCGGTGGCCGGGGCGGCTGCCGGCGCCGCGCTCAGTATGACCCACGGCACCATCGGCCGCTGCCGCAGCCCGCACCGCATGTTCGCCATGGCGGGCATGGCGCTGGGCGTGTTCGCCATCGTGTTCCTGGGCCTGATGCCGGGCCTGATCGCCAGCCTGGGTGGCCCGGTACTGTTCCGCGTATTTGCCGGCGTGATGCTGGTGGCAGCAGTGGTGGCGGCGCTGGCCTTCCCGTCGGCGCTGGTGGAAAAAACCGTGCGCGCGCTGGCAGCGGCGCCGATTGCGCCGGCCGTGTGGTTCGCGGGTTTCGGCATCGGCTGCATGGGACTGGTGCAGGCGATGATGTTCAGTTTCCTCGAACGCATCGGCGCCGACCGCGGCTTTGCGCCGGGCGCGGTGACCGGCGTGCTGATCGCGCTGGGCTTCGTCAACCTGTTGCCGGCGCCGCTGGCGGCCCTGCTGGAACGGCGCTGGCCAGCCCACCTGGTGGTGCTGGGCGGCCCGGTGGTGCAGGCTGCCCTGGCGCTGACGATTGCCACCAGCAGCGGCTACGCGGCCTATGCGTTTGCCGGCGCCCTGTTCGCGGCGGTGATGATTTTTACGCATACCTTTGCCTTCGGCCTGGTGGCGCAACTCGATACGGGCGGGCGGGCGCTGTCGGCCACGCCGGCCATGCTGATGATGGGCGCGGCCATCGGCCCGGTACTGGGCGGCACGCTGGTCAAGAGCGCCGGCTACGGTGCGCTGGGCGCGGCCGCCGTGGCCATCGGCTGCGTGGCCGTGTTCTGCTTTGCCCGTGCCGGCCGCCGCCCTGCGGCCGTGCTGTCCTGACCAAGGAGGAATGATCATGTCCCTGCCTCCCATCCACCGCGTGGTCACCGGCCACGACGCCGACGGCAAAGCCGTCGTCACGAGCGCCGGTGCGCTGCCCACCGTGGTCGAACTGACCGCCATCCCCGGCACCGTCTTCCACGAAGTGTGGAATACCAGCGTGACGCCGGCGCCGGCCGACAACGGCGCCGATCCTACCCTCGGCCCGCTGGTGCTGCCGCCGCCGGCCAACGGCACCCGGATGCGCTTTGTCGATATCCCGCCCGACACCGCCGACTTCCTGGCCCACGGCGCCGCACGCATGCACGGCGCCTTTACCCAGGCCGGAGACGCTGGCGCCTCCACGGTTGCCGCCCACTCGCCGCATCCGCTGATGCACCGCACCGAGTCGGTCGACTACGGCGTGGTGATCGACGGCGAGATGACGCTGGTGCTCGACGATTCCGAAGTACGGCTGCTGCCCGGCAGCGTGGTGATCCAGCGCGGCACCAACCACGCCTGGGCCAATCGCTCGCAGCGCCCGTGCCGCATGCTGTTCGTGCTGATCGACGCCGCCTACGACCCGGCGCTTGCCACCGCGCTGGCGCAGCGCTGAACCCTATTCGAGAGAAACCATGAAATTCGCCACCCTGCAAGATCATACCCTCGACGGCCGGCTACTGATCGTCTCGCGTGACCTGACCTGCTGCGTGGAAGCCGGCGTGCTGGCCCCTACCCTGCTCTACGCCGTGCAGCATTGGGAAGAGCTGGAAGCGGGCCTGCGCCGCTGCTACGACGCCCTGAACGCCGGCCAGCTTGCCAGCCAACCGTTCGATCCGCGCCGCTGCGCCGCGCCGCTGCCACGCAGCCCGCAGTGGTGCGACGGCTCGGCCTTCCTCAACCACGCCAACCTGATGGAAAAGGCGTTTGGCACGGCGCCCATTCCCGACCTGGCCACCATCCCGTTGATGTACCAGGGCGCCAGCGACGACTTCCTCGGCCCCCACGACGACGTGCCCCTGCCCAGCGAGGCGGACGGCATCGACTTCGAGGGCGAATTCGGCGTGATCGTCGCCAACGTGCCGATGGGCGTGGACGCGGACCGCGCGCTCGATTGCGTGCGCCTGGTGGTGCAGCTGAACGATTGGAGCCTGCGTGCCATGGGCCCGCGTGAAATGCGCACCGGCTTCGGCTTCCTGCAAGCCAAGCCTTCGACCAGCTTTGCACCTGTGGCCGTCACGCCCGATGAACTGGGCAGCGGCTGGTCCGATGGCCGCGTACACCTGCAATTGGAGGTGACCTGGAACGAGGCGCCGTTCGGCCAGCCCAACGGCGGCGAAATGAGCTTCGGTTTCGGCGACCTGATCGCCCACGCGGCGCGCACGCGGCGCCTGCGCGCTGGCGCCATCATCGGCACCGGCACCGTCTCCAATGCCAGCCGCGCGGCCGGTTCGGCCTGCATTGCCGAGCGGCGCGTGATCGAGGTGATCGACCATGGCGCGCCGCGCACCGGCTTCATGCGCTTCGGTGACCGGGTACGCATGGAGGCACGCTGGCCAGGCGCCGGTGCCGGTCCGTTCGGGATCATCGAGCAGACCGTGGTGTGCGCGCAGGCACCAGCATGAGTGACAAGGTATTGCATACGGTGGTCACCGGCGCCAATGGCTTTGTCGGCCGCGCGCTGGTGCGGCGCCTGCTCGGTGACGGGGCATCGCCATCGCAGCAGCTGACGTTGATCGACCAGCGCTTCGACGCCACACCCGCCGCAGCCAATGTTCGCCGGGTATGCGGCTCGTTTGGCGGTACAGCGCTGCTGGACCAGGTGCTGGCCGTGCCGGCCGACCGCGTATTCCACCTCGCCAGCGTGCCCGGCGCCCTGGCCGAGCGCGAACCGGCGCTAGGCCACGAGGTAAACCTGCTGGCCACGCTGGCCCTGGCCGACCGGCTGGTGCAGCAGGCACGCCAGGGCGGCCCCGTGGCGCGGCTGGTGTTTGCCAGTTCGGTGGCGGTGTACGGGCCGCTGGGGAGCGGTGCCGTCCACGAAGACCAGCCGGCGCAACCGGCACTGACCTACGGCGCCCACAAGCTGATGACCGAAATCGCGCTGGCCGACGCCAGCCGGCGCGGCGAACTCGATGCCGTCAGCCTGCGCCTGCCTGGCATCGTCGCCCGCCCGGCCACCGAATCGGGCCACGGCTCGGCGTTCATGAGCCTGGTCATGCACCGGATCGCTGCCGGCGAACCATATGTGTGCCCGGTACCGGTTGACGCTACCGCGTGGTGGATGTCACTGCCATGCTGCGTGGACAACCTGCTGCACGCAGCCACCATGCCCACCGCGGCCGCATCATCGTCGCGTACCTGGCAACTGCCGGTACTGCATCTGGGCATGGCGCAGGTGCTGGCTGCGCTGGCGCGGCGCTACGGGGACGAGCGCAAGGCGCTGGTCTCGCACGTGGAGGATGCCACCCTCACTGCGCTGTTCGGCCGCTACCCGCCGCTGCACACGCCCGCTGCGCTGGCTGCCGGCTTCCG